>CAKVAL010000001.1 GCA_934725085.1 uncultured Erysipelotrichaceae bacterium
CTATTACCACTGTACTATTAAAGGGTGCTCTATAGCTAACCGTTAAGTTTGCTATGTCAGCAAGTTTTAGTATAGATAATCATTCCTATATTTTTATTAAAAAAGAATCTAGAATAAACTAGACTCTATCTTATAAGAATTGTTTAACAATTATATGAAACCACTAGCTCCAGTAACGCTCCTTTTACTAATTTAAGGTCAGTATCAAAAGAAGAATTTGAAAACATAAGAGCAACTAGATCTAGAGTTCTATTTGAAAAGAAAGACAGCCTAATTGTTCTAGCTGACGCTATTAAAATTAGAAATTCTCCTAGTAAAAATTCAGATAAAGTTGGTGTTGTTAAAAAAGGAGACATGTTATCATTCACCGGTCAAACACAATCAGCTGATGGTTATACATGGTATGAAATAACTGATAACCAATGGATAGCTGATGATAACGGTAAATGGGTATACCTATTAAAGTACTAAAATTGCTTAAGGGCGACAACTGTCGCCCTTATTCCATTTATCTTACTAAATAGTATTTATTTTTTTAATTTAGCAAGATATAAATTTCCAGTGTTTATGTGCATTTTAGCAGTTTATCCGTCTAAATATCCGTCTAAATAATTTTATTTTTTTAATTTAGACGGATGAAAATATCTAGTGTTTTAGGGCTTTTTTGTACTTTATCTGTCTAAATATCCGTCTAAATATTTGACTAAACAAAATTAATTTACTTAGTTTAGTCGAATGATTTGATTTACAAACATCATTTGATTGCATACTTTACTAATATAAAATGTTTAGTTTGCCTTTAGAATCAAGAAGATAATATAATTTTTATAGATATGGCTAAACAATATGTAGTTATCGATAAAGAATTCTCCAAGGATGTTGATTATGGCAACGATCCGTATTTAACTAACTGGCCAGGACTTTATATTTTAGAAAATGGAAAGAAAGCTTATATTGGACAATCCAATCACTTGATATAACGTATGTCTCAACATTCCAAAGACCCTAAAAAGGCCCAATTTAATAAAGTCCATTTTATTTATGCAAATCATTTTAATCAATCAGTTACTTTTGACTATGAATCTAAATTAATCAAATGTCTTGCTGCTGATGACGTTTTTAATATTACTAACGAGAATGGCGGTATTGCAGATAAAGATTACTTTGGTAAAAAGGATTACGATAAAGAGTTCCCAGACCTATGGAGAAAACTTGTTAAAAAGGATTTAGCTAAGAAATCTCTAGAAGAAATATTTAATTCTGACTTATTTAAATATTCCCCTTTTACCGAATTAAATAACGATCAAAGAGAAACTGTAGATACTATAATCGATTGTTTAAAAAGTGATGATGTATCAAGAGTGATTGTTAATGGTATTCCAGGAAGTGGAAAAACCATTGTAGCTGTTTATTTGATGAAATATTTAACTGATGCATCACTTTCTAATAATCTAGATGATCAACCATTTAAAAACCTTAAAATAGGTTTTGTTGTTCCTCAAACTTCTTTGAGAACTACTATGAGTAATATTTTTAGAGATATAAATAATCTTTCACCTAAACAAATTGTTTCACCTATTGATGTTACAAAAGAAAAATACGACATCTTAATTGTTGATGAAGCTCATAGATTACACCAATATAAAAACATTTCTTACATGGGCAAGTTCAAAGAAGCATGTGAAAGAATTGGCCTTGATACTACTGCAGATGAACTAGATTGGATTTTGAAACAGTCTAAACATACTGTATTAATGTATGACCAAAATCAAGTTGTTGGTCCTTCTGGAATCGATAGTGACAGATTAAAAGAAAAGTTTGCCAACGAAGATAATCTAGGTAAAATCCAATACACTACTTTAAGAACCGAAATGAGAGTTGCTGGTGGCAACGATTATATACGATTCGTACAAGATTTGATCAATGGCGTTTTGGATCACAAATACGAAAATGAAATGTATGATTTAAAACTGTTTACTGATTTTTCTAAATTTGAAAAAACACTTTATGAAAAAGAAAGCGAATGTGGATTATGCAGAATGGTTGCAGGTTATGCATGGCCATGGATTAGTAAAAACGATAAAAGCTTAAAAGATATCACAATCGATGGCGTTTCACGTATGTGGAACAACAAAACTGAAGGTTGGATGCCAATGAAACAAGCTATCGATGAAGTTGGCTGCATCCATTCTATCCAAGGTTATGACTTAAATTATGCCTTTGTTATTATTGGCAAAGATTTGATGTACGACAATTCAACTCATCAAGTTTACACAAACAAAAATAATTATTTTGATAAAAATGGCAAGAGAACTCTGAAAGATGATAACGAGTTATTAGACTTTATTAAAAATATTTATTACGTTCTTCTAACCAGAGGTATCAAAGGTACTTATATTTATGTTTGCGATGATAATTATAGAGATTATCTAAGCAAATATAAAGAAGTTGTTAATTAAAATGCTCTACCTAATTTAATAGATAGAGCATTTTTTACCTCTTAACTTCCCTATATGTCTCATCAATGATGCTATATAGGTAACAATAAACAGGTTTAGAAGATAGTGATTCAATATAAGTTCTATAACCATTTAATTGTTCATCATAGTGTACATCATCAATTGTTTTAGTCTTATAATCAATGATCACAATCTTGTCTTCGTATTCAAGTAGTAAGTCTATAAAACCATGTTTACCATCATCCATGAATTCATATTCTTTAAAGATTTTAGCTTCTTTAATGGTTTTAAGAAGTGGTGAATCAATAAATGCTTGTATTTTGTTTATATATTTACTATCTACACTTGTATAATCAGGATTCTTAAAATCTAACATTTCAAGATAATAGTGAATCTTAGTACCAAGTTCCATTTTATCTAAAATATCTTTAGTAATTAAACCAGCTTGTTTAGAGAAATGTGAAGTTGCTACTTCTTGAGGTATAACTTTGATGTTAGGTTTTAATGTTAGCTTGTTTGATTTTGTAAGTGTTGTAAACAAATCCTTTTGGATTATATTCTCCTTAATCTCAGGAATATCTTTATTAATTATAAAATCACTTAAATCATTCATAATGTAAGTCAACATAGAAGAATAATTCTTAATAGAAGCCTTAGTAATATCATCTAAATTAGTATCAGTAGGTTCAATCTTATCATCAAAACAATTGACAATAATCATCTTCTCCTTAGCCCTAGTTAGGGCAACATAAAACAACCTAATCTTCTCACCAATATCCTCAAGATCATAATTATATTTATATAACTCTTTAATAAAAGTATCTCTAAGGCCCCTATTATCTATAAACGTTGGCATGATAATGCCATGGTTCTTATCAAACAAGAAATCACCTTTCTTATCTTGTTGATTAAAATCATAAGACAAACAAGGATAATAAACCACATTATACTCAAGTCCCTTAGACTTATGATAGTTAGTGATTCTAACCGCATTCTCTACTTCACTACCAATCCTAAACTTAATATCATCCTCTCTATCAAACACATCAACAAGATAATCATTAAAGTCCCTATAGGTATAACCTAAATTATTTAAATTGTTTGCCAATTGATATAAATAATCAATCTTTACATTAGAGGCATGAACATCCTTAATCTTAACTAGCTTACTATAAACATCAAAAGACTCCATAATCTCATCTAAGATATTTGAAATAGTCTTGGTATCGATATTTGTTTTAATATCGTTTATTTTTATATAAGTTGGTGAAGTAAATATTTGATTGTTGGTAATATTATTAAAAATATCCTCATCACTTGTCTCACACAAGAAACTTCTCTCTAACGAGATATAAGCATGCTTGTCATAATTAACTAACAACTTAAAAATACTTCTAATAACCGTCAACAAATCAGACTCAGACATCTTCTCTTCTGTCTCAATAAAAGTAGGAATATTATTAGCTGTCAACACTTCCTTAAACACATCAAACTTACTAGACCTATCCATCAAAATAGTAATATCTCTATAATCACATAAGTGATCCTTTAGCTTGAAAGTATTAACCCTACTTTTAATATCATCCGCAATAAGTTGAGCCTCAATATATGCAGAATCTATTCCCTTTTGCTTCTCATAAGATAAAATCTCACACTTGTACTTCTCGTCCTTTAAATAAGATAAATTACCCGCAACTAATTGATGACCATTTGTATAATCAGCACCACCAACACTAGATGACATCGTCTTATTAAAAAACAAATTAATATCCCTTAATACTTCAAATCTACTTCTAAAATTATTAGTTAAATCAATCTTTTTACCACCAATATTATTAGAATAATCCTCATATTTCTTTTTAAAAATATCCGGATTAGCATATCTAAAACGATAAATAGATTGTTTAATATCACCAACTACATAAACATTATTATTAGAAATCTTACTAATCAATAACTCTTGAATATCACTAGTATCTTGATACTCATCAATTAATATTTCATAGAAATTATTCTTAATAGACTCTCTAATTTCATCATTTTTATCAACTACTTCAATAGCTAACTTAGCTATATCAATAAAGTCATAAAGATTATTCTCTTTCTTATAAACATTAATTCTTCTATTTAATTCTTCAGCTAATTCTAATAAACAATTAACATAGTCTTTATTTATAAGCACATCATTAAATAAAGTTGACTTATCATACTTAGTTAATTCATTGATTTCCTTTATTATGTCCTTAATCTTATCCTTTAACATTAAGGCATCCTCATCATACTCTTCCTTATTCTTCTTTCTAACAGCACTTATATTAGCTACATAAGATCTTACCTCTTCATAACTATTTAAGTTATTTATTCCTTCCCAACAAGTAAAATATCTGTTAATATCATCTAATTCACTTATCTCATTCAATAAAACATCAACCTGCTTAAGCTTTTGAAGAAGTATTGATGTATAACTATCTAATTCATTATTTAAATGATTATCAGAAAAGAAGGTGTTATTGTATTTGGTGATGAAACTATCTCTATCATAAATAAGATCTAACTTCTTATTTAAATCCTTCACAAAACCTTTGACAACATCATCATCCTTAACACAATACTTAGAAATAATATCTTTGAATACATCATTAGAAACATATTGTTCCTCAAAGATTTCATCTAAATACTTATCAGTTATCCCATTAATAATATTAGAATCGGCTATATCAATATCCTTATCTACATTTAATAATTGATGATACTTCTTTACCAAAAACAAAGAATAAGCATCAAAGGTCATAATATAGGCTGAATCTATTTTGTTTAATTGATTATTCTTAATACTTTGGTCTAAAGAATTATCCTCCACTAAAAGCTTAATAACTCTTTGTTTCATCTCAGCAGCAGCCGCATTAGTAAAAGTAAGAACCAACAGTCTATCTACATCTATATTATTAGCTAAATGATTAAAGACTCTCTGAGTTAAAACCTTAGTCTTACCACTACCGGCCCCAGCTGAAATCATTGTGTTATATACAGGAGTAGTAATAGCTTCTAATTGTTCATCAGTATATCTAATCTCCATCTACTACTTCCTCCTTCTTAGTTTCATAATATACATAATCCTTAATTCTCTTATAACAGATATCCTTATATCGACAATAAATACATGAAACATTCTTATTATCAATTACCTTTGGATTAATACTAAAGTCATTATTTAAGATATTCTCTGATGCGGATAATATCTTATCTTCAACAAGCTTAATCATATCTTTCATATCTTCATCAGAAATAACCTTAGAAGTCTTAGACAATTCACCATTTTTAGTAATAGCCAACTTGGAAACAACATTAGACTTACCATCTAAATCCTCTAAAATATTTATTCTACTAATATCATCGGAAGTAAAACCTGTTAACTTCATATCCTCATTCTTTTGAGTCTCTATGTCTTTCTTTTCATCATAGATATACTTAGGAGCTACTAGATGCTGAAGATAAAAGCCAATTATCTTAGAATGATCTTCTTGTAGTAAGTATAAATATGAAGGTAATTGTAAATTAAGCCCAAACTCAAAATACTTATCTTCAATCTTGGTATTACCAGTCTTATAATCCACAATACAAACATTATCTTTACACTTAAGTATCTTATCGATAAAACCTTTGAAGAATATGTTATCTCTTAACTTTAACTTAATACGCTTTTCACATTCAACACTATCAAAATAAGATAATTCTTTTTGTTTAAGAATGATATTAAAATCTTCCCTAATCTCTTCCTTAATCTTCTTATTAAAATACAAATCTTTAGCACTAGTAAAAGTAACCTGATCATCCCAAAGCTTATCAAAATCCTTAGTATTATCTAAGACCATTTCTTGTAAAACATTATGGGCAATAGTACCAATAGTATTAAAGAAAGTAACATCAGATTCATCTGGTCTTAAGATATTATCTAGATAATACTTAAAGGCACATTCATAATAACTTTGCATACTACTATAAGATAATTCAACAGCTTCTTTACCTACATCAAAACTCTTATAGCTATTATCATAATCACCATAATTGTTTCTATCATATGTTGAATACAAAGAATCTAAATCATCATTATGCTCACCATACTTATCAAGATTATCCAATAGTTCCCCATATCTATTCCTATTAGCTTTATCACTATGTAAATATTTATTTGTATAAGTAATATAATCTACATCATTAAATAACATTTGTCTTTCATACTTATTAAAAGGTGAATTCTTAGAATAAGACAAATATAGATTCTTAATATTTGATAAGTTACAAATTAGATTCTCTTTAATAATTCTATTCTTATCATTAGTATCATCAATACCCAAAAGATGACACATCTCATTATCTAAATATTCATTATCTTTCTTATATGCTGGTACCTTATCATTGAAACCTAAATAGAATACATAATCATTATCATCAAAGATGTAATTATTTGAAACTACTTGTACAACATCCTTATATTGTTTATTCAATTTTGTGTGTTTTAAATCTTCAATAATAAAATCATAAGCTTCATTTAAATCAAGATACTTATTCAAGATATTAATTAAATCTTTATTATTTAATTCATTATAAATAGTCTCTCTATCTTTAGTCTTAATATCTTCTAGAAATTTCTTTGCGACTTCTGTTCCATATAAGCTGTTTTCACTTGGATAATTTACTTTAAAATCGTAGTAAGAATTATATCTTTTGAAGTAATTCTCATATTCATTACTCGCAATAATATAAATATTATTGATGTCTATATTATTTTCAATTAATTCAAAAATTGATTCATAGACATACTCTAATTCTGATTCAATAGTATCAAACTCATAGATATCATAATGTTTATCTACGATGTTATCCTTAAGTACCTCGGCGTTATTTAATCTAATGTCTCCATAACCGTATACAAAAGTATCCTTATTATTTTTATTAAACAACGGATCCAATGTCAAAAGATTCTTATCTAACAATTCTTTCTTAATCTTAACTAAATAATTTAATTTGTTATTATGATAATCCTTTTCTTCAATAAAATATAAGCTTTCAATTATTTCCTTGGCATTATTTAGAGTGTAATCATAGGTATCCATCAAATACTTAACAGTATGATAATCATAATCAAAATAATATCTTTTCTTATATTCTTCTAAAGTCATAAAGGATATATCAACAAGACTCTTATTATCATTTAATATTTTCTCTTTAATGTCCCTAGGACATATCAACAACATATTATCCTTGATATCTATTTGATGCATCTAGTAGTACCTTTCTAACCTCTTCTCTTAAAGATAGTGGTTCTAATAATTCAATTGATTCAACATACTGAAGCGCAAACTTCACAATATCCTCTTTTCCACACTTTGTATAAACTGTAAAAGTCTCACCTTCATCTGCCAACATTACATCCTTGCCAAAAGTATCGATGATGACATCCAAGGCTTCTTTCTTACATCTAAGGGTTACTCCTGCTTCATCACCACTATACATATAAATCTTATTATTGGCATAAGTATAGGCATCTAGATTCTTAGGTAGTCTTAGATAGTATTCATCTACAAGTTCAATATCTTTCATTCTATCTACTCTAAAATGTGATAAGTTATCATGATTTTTACCCTTGCCTACCATATAGACCCTATCTCCATTTACCACTAAGAAATATGGACTACGATAATAAGCATCGCTTCTAGTATTAACTAGTTTCTTATTCATATCATAATGAGTATAGGTGAACTTAATAACTTTCTTTTCATTTATAGCTCTACTTATTTGTTCGATATTTAAAAGAAATTGTCTATTATCTTTCTTCTTATTATTAGGCAAATAAACATTCTTAAAATAATCATTTCTCTTATATCTACTTTGACTTGATAACAACTTATTAACCAAGTCTTTACTAGCTCTATCTGGTATGAAATGGGATGCATGTACCGCATTACATAATAAAAGAACTTCTGAATGTTCAAACAGACGATCTTTTAAGTAATAGCCAATTTTATTTTCACTGTAGTCAGAAATGTCATAACCAAAGTTAATCAACATTTCAATGTTTCGATACAGGGTTCTTCTATCAATTGATATATTATATTGTTTCTCTATTAAGTCAGTTATCTCGGTTCTTGTTAGTGGATGGTTCTCATCACTAAACTCTTCTAATACTTTATATACGGCAAGAATACTAGTTTTCTTTTCTTCCATACAACAACTCTTCTTGATATTTCTTTGACTCAATCAACATTGCTTCTAAGAAATTCAAATAATATTCTTTTAAATTGCCAGTATCTTGAGATAGTCTTTCTTTCATAGACTCTTCTCTTTTACTATCAAAAATAGGCATGTTATTTTCCTTCTTGTATAACGCAACATTAGACACTACTTCCATTCTTTTTAAGAACAATTCCTTCATTTGATCATCAATCTCGTTGATCATCTTACGACATTCCATTAAATCCATATAAAATACCTCTTATCTATATTATATGGCATAATTTTTGTACAACAACTTGTGAATTTTTTAGTGATATAATTAATTAAAGAAAGATCGAGGAAAACAAAATGGGTTTTTTACAAGGTAAGACTGTAATTATTACAGGCGGAGGTAGAGCTACTCTAGCCGATGGTAGTTGTGGTTCAATTGGCTATGGTATTGCGACTGCTTATGCTAAGGAAGGTGCTAATATCGTTATCACTGGTCGTAATGTGACAAAGCTAGAGGATGCTAAGAAGGAATTAGAAGAAAAGTATGGTGTTAAGGTTCTTCCAATTCAAGCTGATGTTTCTGCTGGTAGCAACAATGAAGAGACAGTTAAGAATGTTATTAAGCAAACTGTAGACGCATTTGGTAGAATTGATGTTCTAATCAACAATGCTCAAGCTTCAGCAAGTGGTGTTACTATCGCTGATCATACAACTGAACAATTTGATTTAGCTGTATATTCTGGTTTATATGCAACATTCTATTATATGCAAGCATGTTACCCATACTTAAAGGAAACTAAGGGTACTGTAATTAACTTCGCATCTGGTGCTGGCTTGTTTGGTAACTATGGCCAATGTGCTTATGCTGCTGCTAAGGAAGGTATTAGAGGTTTAACTAGAGTTGCTGCTACTGAGTGGGGTAAGGATGGAATCAATGCTAATGTTGTTTGTCCACTAGCTTGGACTGCTCAACTTGAAAACTTTGAGAAGGCATATCCTGAAGCATTTAAGGCTAACGTTAAGATGCCTCCAATGGGTCACTATGGTAATGTTGAAACTGAAATCGGTAGAGTTTGTGTTCAATTAGCTAACCCTGATTTCAAGTACATGAGTGGTGAAACTATTACTCTTGAAGGCGGCATGGGCTTAAGACCTTAATTATTAAAAATTCCTACACTATTTTAAATTTTTATTTAGTGTTAAACTATAGGTGAATGACCTATCCATGAGTCACAAAGGAAAGCCCGACACGCCAATGTCGGGCTTTCAAATGCCTCCTTGTGACTTTACTGTTATTTAACTAACAGTGTTATTAGCAGCTTAACTGCTAGTGCGATCATATCTACCATCGCCATGGCTAAAGCCATTTTAAACTCTTTCATTAAAATGTCCTCTCCATTTGTCACAAGGAAGCGTAGAAGTATCTTCATATAAAGATTTTCCTTAAGAAACATACTCATGATTATGTTTCTACTATATAATTGCCGTTAAACTTATAAATTCCTACATAAATTTTCATAGTCCACAAATTACCGAATAGTTTTGCCTCAAATTACCGAATTATAGTTTGTAATATGTTTGAGGATAGAAAAATGAAACAATATTAACCAAGAGTTATCGATAAAACTTTAGAAAGAAAATTAAGAGGAAAAGGCGCTATTTTAATAGAAGGACCTAAATGGTGTGGGAAAACAACAACTGGTGAACAGGCTGCAAATTCTGTTTTATATATGGCTGATGCTGATTCTCTTAAACAAAATTTAACTATAGCTGAAATAAGTCCTTCCAAATTGCTAGAGGGTGCTACACCTAGATTAATTGATGAATGGCAAATTGCCCCTCAATTATGGGATGCGGTTAGATTCGAGGTTGACCACCGAGATGAAATGGGACAATTTATTTTAACCGGTTCTGCTGTTCCTGCAAATAGAGACAAGATAGTTCATACGGGAACAGGACGTTTCTCTTGGTTGAAGATGCGTACCATGAGCTTATATGAGTCGAATGAGTCTAGTGGCGAGGTTTCTTTAGAGAGCCTTTTTAATCACAATGATGATGTCTTTGGAAATAGCTATATGGATATTGATAAGTTAACTTATCTAATATGTCGAGGAGGCTGGCCAAAAGCCATTGATCTTTATAAAGACATCGCATTAGATCAAGCGTTTGATTACTTTGATGCCGTTATAAACACCGATATCTCTAGGGTTGATGGAGTTTCTAGAAATCCCGAAAGAATGAAACGTATTATGCGTTCTTTATCAAGACACCAGGGAAGTCAAGTAAGTAATCAGGTAATAAAAGATGATATTTACGCTAACGATTCAGCAAATATAGATACAGATACTATCTTTTCTTACCTAAATGCTTTAAAAAAGATTTTTGTGGTTGAAGATATGCCTGCTTGGAATCCTAATTTACGATCAAAGACTGCTATAAGAACAAGTGATACTAGATACTTTAGTGATCCTTCTATCGCTTCTGCTGCAATGGGGATTGGACCAAACGATTTGGTTTCTGATTTAAATACTCTAGGTTTATATTTTGAAACATTATGCGTTAGAGATTTAAGAGTATATAGTGAGGCAATAGATGGACAAGTCTACCATTATCGAGATGGTAATGGCTTAGAGTGTGATGCCGTAATTCATTTAAGGAACGGAAACTACGGACTTATCGAAATTAAATTAGGTGGTGATCGTTTAATTGATGAGGGAGCTGCCAACTTAATTAAATTAAGTAATAAGATTGATACTACAAAAATGAAGAAGCCATCATTCTTGATGGTACTAGTTGGTGTTAATAAATATGCATATAAAAGACAGGATGGTGTATTGGTGGTCCCTATTGATTGCTTAAAAAATTAATATTCGCGTAATGGCATTTTTAAATATTCCTACCCTATTTTTATATTTTGTTTAATGTTAATATAGTTGTAGGAGATCCATTGTTTCCAAGAGAAAACGCAGCATTGCAGTGCTGCGTTTTCATTTACTTCCTTGGTTAAATTTTCCTATCCTATTTAAGTAATAGTTCGACTAATAGCTTTATTAGAGCATTTAAAATGTCTAATGGTGCTAGGATGATTGCCAAATAAAATTCGCTTCTCATCTTTGTCTCCATTGTTTCCAAGGAAGCGTAGAAGTATCTCCATAAAAAGATCCTTCCTAAGAAACATACTTATAGTTATGTTTCTACTATATAATTGCCGTTAAACTTATAAATTCCTACACCAATTTAAAATATTGTATAATTAAGTAGAAAGTACGCAAGATAGTACGCAAGATAAAGGAGTGTGTTTTATGGAAAATTACTCACCGCCCTATTCCATCACAAATAAGATGATTTCATTGGTTGCTTCTATTTCTGAGAAAGTTGGTTCTATTAATATTACAAATAATATAGATAAAAGACCACATCTAAGAAAAAATAATCGAATTAAATCAATACATTCTTCTTTAAAGATAGAAGCTAACTCTTTATCTTTAGATGAAGTACACGAAATTATTGATGGTAGGTTAGTTTTGGGAGATAGGAAAGAAATACAGGAAGTTAAGAATGCTTATGATGCGTATGAAAAGATTGGCTCAATAAATCCATATGATTATAATGATTTAAAAAAGATACATGGTATTATGACCAAATATCTTATCCAAGAATCAGGTGCTTTTCGAAAAGGTGAAGAAGGCGTATTTGATGGAGACCGTTGTATCTTTATGGCTCCACCTGCAAAGTTTGTGCCTAATCTAATGGAAGAATTATTTGATTGGATGAAAAAAGAGAAAGATAACATCCATCCTTTAATACTTAGCTCTATTTTTCATTATGAGTTTGTCTTCATACATCCTTTTACGGATGGTAATGGTAGAATGGCAAGGCTTTGGCATACAGCACTTCTTTCTAAATGGAATAAGATCTTTGAATATTTGCCCTTAGAAAGTCAAATCGAAAAATTTCAACAAGATTATTATTCTGCTATTTCCAAGTGTCACATTGATGGTGAATCAACTATTTTTATCGAGTTTATGTTGGAACAAATCAACAATGTTTTAGATGATTATAGTAATCAAGTTAAAGATAATGACGAGATTAATTCTCTTGATATTAAGAAGTTATTAGATGTTATGGAGTATGGAATACAATATTCAACCATTGATTTAATGTCTAAACTTTCTTTAAGTTCTAGAGAAGGTTTTAGAAGAAATTACTTAAAACCCGCATTAAATGGAAACTATATTAGAATGACTATACCTGATAAACCAAACAATAAGAACCAAAGGTATATCAAGGGTTAGATAATTTGAAATCCTGCAATATAATTGTCATCAAACTTATAAATTCCTACACTATTTTTAAACACATTTAGGTGCTAGAATAATAATGAACTCTGTTTTCTCTTACCACAGAGAAAAGAAAATGCAGCATTGGCGTGCTGCATTTTTGTTTGCTTCCTTGTGGCGTACACTGCTACTTAAGCAACAATGTTAGTAGCAGCTTAAGTGCTAGGCCAATAACATCTATCATAGCCATAGCTAAAGCTACTTTAAATTCCTTCATACATAACTCCGTTTTTTTCTTACCACAAGGAAGCGTAGAAGTATCTTCATATAAAGATCCTTACTAAGAAACACTCATATTCATGTTTCTACTATATAATTGCCGTTAAACTTTAAAATTCCTACATCATTTTTTAAATATTAACAATTAGAAACATTGAGAAAAAACATAAGATAATTTAGACAAATTAAAAGCTCAGATATAAAATCTTGAGCTTCGCATAAACTATTTAGTTTCTTCTTTTGTTGAAGGTTCTTCAGCCTTAACCTCTTCTACATTAGCCTTCTTTGAAGTAGTTTTCTTTGTTGAAGATTTTCTCTTAGCAGGCTTCTTAGCCTCTTTTTCATCAGTTGTTTTAGGTTTTCTAGTTCTAGGCTTAGCCTTAACTACTGGTTCTTCGACTTTTGTCTCTAACTTAACTTCAGATTCAACATCTGTGGTTTTCTCTTCGTTTTTAGATTCGACTTCTACATTTGTAGCTTCGTACTCAGATTCGTCCCCTTCTTTTAGTTCAACCTTTCCTAGCTTCTTACTAATATCACTAGTATTTCTCCAAATTAACAAGACAATCAAAGAAGCTTCATATCCGATACGTAACATGATATTAAGTAAAATCAACATCATTAAACCAGTAATAAATGATGTACCAATCATGATTTGGAAAGAAGATAGAGTAACAAATAACGCAAAGATGATATAAGTGGCCTTTAACAATCCTTCAATAATCATCTTCTTAAAACTTAAGAATTCTTTTAACTTAAGCAGACGCGGATCCTTTGGCTCCTCATCAGACTTTACAAACATAAGGTATACACAAATACCACCCACTAAAGCTATTAGAAATAAAATTACAGTAACCACTGGATTTGGTCCATGATAATAACTATAAGAATACATAACAATTTCCTCCTTAACTATGAAAAGATTATAGCACTATTTATGATATGCCACTAATAATGCCACTTTTAGTAGTTTACTTAATTGCACACATTAACATATATGGTGGTATTTTAATAATATTTCCTTCTATGCTGTATCCTTTGGGATGAACTATTATCATATTGCCAATTTTCTTGTTAAAAATGTCTTTAAATTTATTAAGCGATGTTGTTGTGTAATTCTTTGAAGATTTTACTTCAATAGGACTTACTTTATAATTTACTTTATTATCATTTGATATTAAAAAGTCTATTTCAATATCATTCCTCTTTTTTTCATTATTATATCTAGTATAAAAATACAGTTTCTTATCGCAGGATGTTATCATTTGTGCAATTACATTCTCGTACAGCATCCCCTCATTTATAGACAACTTATCATCCATGATTGCTTTATATAACTTTTGATCAGCTAAATAATTTTCGCTAAAAGCAAGACTAACCAACAAGCCAGTATCGCCCATATAACACTTTACGTATGAATCATTTCTATTTAATGCAAGACCAACGCTTGGGTCGTTACACTTATAACATAGATTCGCAATCATTGAATCTTCTAGCCAAAACAATGGTTCATCATATTTATCAAATGTAGCATCTTTTTCTATTTCACTCAGTACAACTCTTTTCTCATGGGTTGAAAGATATGATGGAATAAACTCAAAAATTGCTGATATTTTTGAATTGTATCGTTTAGCTGCTTTCTTAATATCATCTCTATATAGATTTAAGATGTCTCTTTTTTCTATATCTGCATACGAAAAGTCTCTGCTATTTTCTTTAAACGCAACAAGAGCTTGAGGCATGCCACCAACTAATAAGTATTCTTTAAATAAATGCATGGCTTTTTTATGAAAGGCTTGGCCAAGAGGCTTTTGTTCGTGATAACAGCTCTCAATATATTCTAGAAGAAGTCCTTCTCCCATATATTCCATGTATTCTTCAAAATCTACTGGATACATCTTTATTTTTCTTTCTTCAGAAGGAATAGTTATACTCACAACATTCTCTTTTATTGAAATTAGTGATCCTGTTTCGATATAGTCATATCTGCCATCCTCAACTAGATATTTTATGGCTTCTCTAGCTTTTGGAAATTTTTGAATTTCATCAAAAACTATCAATGATTCTCGATTATACAATCTTTTACCGAATTCTAATGATAATGTTTGGAACAATATGTCTAAATTATTCAAATCATCAAAGGCATCTTTAACTCTTTTACTAGCTTTGTTAAAGTCAATGAAAATATATGATTTATACTCTCTTTCACCAAATTCTTTAGATATGGTTGATTTTCCAACTCTTCTTGCACCCTCTATGAAAAGGGCCTTACTGCCATTACATTGATTCTTCCAATCCAACATTTTTTTATACAATTTTCTCTTAATTTCCATAATAATCTCCACTATACGCAAAGTAATTATACCAATTATTACCAATAGTACGCAAAGTAATATTTACCAAAATACCCAGCAGTACGCAGACTATTAATTCTCAAAATCATCAACAGTACGCAATGTATTAAAAAAAGATGTACCATCTAGATACATCCTTCAACAATTAATTATATACTTCTGACAAATCGTAATAAGTACCGATATAACCCTTATCGCCATCACTTTCAGTACCAGCACCACCTGTCACATAACCCTTCATTATTTCATCATAATAAGGATTATCCTTAGAGATAGAACCAGTAGTAACTAGTTCAATCTTGCCCTTGGCTATCTCAATACTCTCATCATATAAGTCTACATAATAAGTTCCATTAGAATGAAGACCACCCTTACCCTCTAAGAAATAGTTATCAATTGTATAACCATCCTCAAAAGTTTGAGCTAGGGCAATCAAAGTCTTCTTTTGAGTATCAGAGAAATTATTTTCACACAAGATATCAAACATCCAACTCATACCAACCATACTCAAGATATAAGGATGAGTCGCAATCTTATTAATCAAAGAATCAAGGATCAAAGCTTGGTTTCTAATTCTACCCTGGTCATTATTCACAATACCATCATACTTACGATTTCTTGCTAGTGCCAAAGCTGTTTCACCATACAAATTAGCTACACCCTTCTCATATCTTTGAGGATTGGCAACATTTCTTTGTGAATCCATATCCAAATGAGCAGTCATTGGCACATCAACCTTAACACCACCCAACTCATTAATACCATTCACAAACCAAGTAAATGAAGTCATGCAGTAATATGGAATATCAATATCAAGTAAAGCAGACAAAGAATCAGCAGGATTGGTAGGACCATTTTGACAGAAATGCGTAAACTTATCACTATAACCTGTCACAATATTCTTTATAAAAGAATCACGAGGAACAGAAACAATAAGCACATGCTTCTTAACAGGATCAACTACCAACAAGTGGTTAACATCATTACGATAATACTTCCACTCATGCACAGAATCCTCACCATAACCATCCAAGCCATTAAGCATTACCATAAATGGCTTTGAATATAAGTCCATATCTAAGCCAGCAGTATCATAAGTCTTCTCTTCATAATATGGCTTCTTATAAGTAGCTAATGTCTTATAATCACTAGGATGATAATCAGAACGATAATCAGAAATAGAATCCTCACGATTACCAACCACTACCCAAGCATCAATGATACCATCATCAATATCTGGTTTAATTTCCGCATAAGTGATAAACCAATGTAGATTCTCTTCGCTTAGTTCTACACCCTCACTCTTTAATTGTTCAATTACATAATTAGAATATTCCTTATCGAATGATTCTTGAACAGCTAAAACCTTGCCACTTAAATCTTCAATAGAATTTAAATTCTTAGTAACAATTCTAATCTCATCAGAATAATAAAGTGGTTCTTCTACTGTAGGCTCATCGCTTCCCTTTGAACAAGATGTACAAAGAAGTAGAGCCAAACAAGTCAACAACGTAATTATCTTTTTCATACAAGTCCCCTCTTTATCTATTCTACAACAAGAATACTATCTCTTTTTAACCTTAAGACGATTAATTGCCCTCGCTAGATGTAACTTAGCATTTTGATACTCTTGAATACTCTTCTTTTGAAGAAGTTCTTCCTTAGCCTTAGCTTCAGCTTTCTTAGCACGATTAACATCAATCTCTTCAGGTCTTTCACAAGAGTCAACAAGAATTAAAACTTCACCATTTTCAATCTTAACTAAGCCTGAAGAAACCGCAGCAGTCTTAAACTCTTCATTAGGTAATTTATACTTTAAAACCCCAGGTACTGTTGCTGTTATTACATTTCTATGCTTCGCAAGAATTCCATATTGTCCCTCATTAGTAGGAACAATTAACGATTCAAGTGGTCCCTCATAGAACTTCCTATCGGCAGCTAGTATATGAGTCATGAAAGTCTCTCTCATTTAGAAGCCTTTCTTTTTACATCCTCAATCGTTCCCACATTATAGAAACAACTCTCTGGATAATCATCCATCTCACCATCCACGATAGCTCTAAAGCCCTCAATCGTATCCTTCAAAGGAACATAAGTACCCTCTATACCTGTAAACTTTTCGCCTACAAAGAAAGGTTGTGACAAGAATTTTTGAATCTTACGAGCTCTATTAACAGTCTTTTTATCCTCATCAGATAATTCATCCATACCCAATATCGCAATAATATCCTGTAGCTCATTATACTTTTCAAGTGTCTCCTGAACACTTCTAGCTACACGATAATGTAAATCACCTACAATATCAACTTCTAAGATTCTACTTGTAGAATTCAAAGGATCGACAGCAGGATAAATACCCTGTTCCGCAATCTTTCTACTCAATACCGTAGTCGCATCCAAGTGGGTAAAAGTAGTAGCTGGAGCTGGATCACTTAAATCATCAGCAGGCACATATACAGCCTGAACTGAAGTAACTGAACCATGCTTAGTAGAAGCGATACGTTCTTGTAAAGCACCCATCTCATTAGCAAGTGTAGGTTGATATCCTACTGCACTTGGCATATGACCCAAAAGAGTACTAATCTCACTACCAGCTTGAACAAATCTAAAGATATTATCTATAAACAAAAGAACATCCTTATTCTTCTCATCTCTGAAGTACTCAGCCATAGTAAGACCTGTCAAAGGCACTCTCATACGAACACCAGGCGCCTCATTCATTTGACCAAAGACAAGGGCAGTATTATCAATAACACCACTTTCCTTCATCTCACGCCACAAGTCATTACCCTCTCTACTTCGCTCACCAACACCGGCAAAGATAGAATAGCCATCAGCTTGAGTAGCGATATTATGCATCAACTCTTGAATCAAAACAGTCTTACCAACACCAGCGCCACCAAACAAGCCAATCTTGCCACCCTTTGGATAAGGTTCTAATAAATCAATTACCTTGATACCTGTTTCTAGTATTTCGCCAATAGGCTTTTGTTCAGAAAACTTTGGTGGATCTCTAAAGATTGACCATTTAGATTCGAGCCCAGAAGATTCGTGCCCAGATTCGATTTTGGGTTTATCATCAATAGTTTCACCAAGGCAATTAAACATTCTACCCAAGGTTGCTTCACCCACTGGCACCATAATAGTATCACCAGTATCCACTACCTCTTGACCTCTATATAAGCCTTCGCTTTTGCCCAACATCAAACATCTAACGATATTATCACCAATGTGTTCAGCAACTTCCATGGTGTATTCCTTATCATCGATAGTAACTTTTAGGGCATTCTTAATCTTAGGCAATTGTTCAAAATAAACATCAACAACCGAACTTGATACTTCAACTATCTTACCAGTATTCATTTCTTCGCTTCCTTTCTATGCTTCTTTCTTAAAGCTAGAGCACCAGCTGAAACCTCATTTATTTCCTGAGTAATCTCAGCCTGTCTTAAAGTGTTATATTGTAAAGACAAATTACTTAACAACTTTTCCGCATTATCATTAGCACTCTTCATCGCATTCATTCTCGCATTCTGTTCACAACAGAAACTATCAACCAAGGCACTATAGATAAAGCCCGATATATATGAAGGCATGATAGAGTTCAATACCTCAACCTCATTTGGATAAAAACCAAATGGGATATGAATCTCCTTCTCCTCCTTAGTAGTTTGAAATTCTTTTCGATGTAATGGAATAAGTCTTGTTGAATAAGCCTTTGAATTAAAGGCATTTTCCATATCCGTATAAACAACGAAAATTTTACTTAAAGCTTTATTATGAAACTCCTCTAATAATATAGAAGAAATTTCCCTAGCTCTTTCCATCGTTGGATTTTGAGCGGTATATAAGAATGACTTCTCTATTGGAATATTATGATTCTCATAATACCTTCTTCCATACTCACCAACCACATATAACTTACTACCATGATATGAAGCCAATAAGTGTTCTGCCTCCTTAATTACATTTTGATTATAAGAACCAGCCAAACCCTTGTCAGCCGTAATAACAAGGATACCATAAGTACCTCTTTCCTTAGGCTCACCCTCAGGTGGATAAACATAAGGACTATCGATATTGTTGGGCGTTCTAAAAATACGCTTAATCTCTGTCTTAAGTTCATTAAAATAAGGACGCGTATCATTTAGTTCTCTTTTAGCCTTAGTAAGCTTAGTAGAAGCTATTAGATACATCGCACTTGTAATCTTTTGGGTATCCTTAACACTTGCGATACGATCTTTAATTTCCTTAGTGCTTGCCATTTAAATACTCACGTGCATTCTCAACAATACTTACTTTAAGCTCATCATCCAAGACCTTCTTATCATTAATAGTATTGACGATGTCTTTCTTATTATTATTAAAGTATGCCAACAAATCATTCTTAACACTCTTAATACTCTTAATATCAAAGTCATCAAACAAGTGATTCAAGGCCGTTAAAAGAATAATAACCTCTTCATGCATATGATATGGATGATATTGTTCTTGCTTAAGTAGTTCCATTAGGATTTGACCATAATGAAGTTGACTCTTAGTCGCATCATCTAAATCCGAACTAAACTGCATAAAGACTTCCATCTCACGATATTGAGCTAAATCAAGTCTAATAGCACCTGTTGCCTTCTTGACAATCTTATATTGGGCATCACCACCAACTCTTGATACCGATAAACCAATATTAATAGCTGGTCTTTGTCCTAAGAAAAATAGATTACTCTCTAAGAATAATTGACCATCAGTAATTGAAATAACATTAGTTGGAATATAAGCAGATACATCACCTGCCTGTGTTTCAACAATTGGTAATGCAGACATACTACCACCATTTAGTAAGTTAGCACTTCTTTCAAGTAATCTTGAATGTAAATAGAAAACATCACCCGGGTAAGCTTCTCTACCTGGACTTCTTTCAAGTAATAATGATAAAGCTCTATAGGCAATGGCATGCTTACTTAAATCATCATAGACAATTAATACATCCTTGCCTTCATGCATAAAATATTCACCCATTGAAGTAGCTGCATAAGGGGCAATATATTGCATAGGAGCACTCTCACTAGCTGTAGCGCTTAAGACGATTGAATACTTAAGGGCATCATGTTCCCTAAGTTTTTCTACAATACCAGCAACACTACTTGCCTTTTGACCAATGGCAACATAGATACAAATAACATCCTTACCCTTTTGATTAAGAATAGTATCTAGGGCAATAGCTGTCTTACCAGTTTGTCTATCACCAATGATTAATTCTCTTTGACCCTTACCAACTGGAAACATTGAATCGATTGCCAAAATACCTGTTTCCAAAGGTCTATTTACAGGACTTCTATCCATGATACTTGGTACTTCTTGTTCAAGAGGCATATACTTCTTTGAATGAACCACACCCTTATCATCAATTGGATTACCTAGGGCATCAATTACTCTACCAATATATTCATCGCCTACTGGTATGCCTGCTGTCTTATTAGTTCTTTTAACGACACTTCCTTGGATAATGTTTCTATCATCACCAAAAAGAATACAAGAGATAGAATCTTGTTTAAGATCTAGGACCATACCTCTAATATTGTCTGTAAACAATAAGATCTCACCATACTTAACATTCTTAAGACCTGATACCTTGGCAATACCACCACCTACCGAAATAACTCTACCTACTTCATCAGCAATAGCACTTGGTGTCCAATTATCTAATGAATCTTGAAGTAAAGGAATGATATTGTCGTTGTTTCTATATTTTTGCCACTCAGTCTTTAATTGTTCAAGCTTAGAGTTAGCATCCCAATAATAGACATCATCACCTACTAATAATTTGAAACCACTTTTTAAATCAGATTCTTGCCATTCTAGTTCTACTTCACCATATTTTTCATTTAAAAAAGCTTCAAACTTTTTATTAATCTCAACACTAGGCTTTTTAGCACTATATAAAACAGCTTTCATCACTAGTCCTTCTTCACACTTTTTAAAAATTCATCATAAGAATCATCTAGCGTCTTATCTACTAACTTACTAGTAGCCTTAATAGCTAGATCACAGATATCCTTATTAGCACTTTCAACTAGTTCATCGTGTTTCTTTTGACCCTGTGCCTTAGCATCCTCAACGATTCTTTTCGCATCTTCTTTTGCCTTATTTAATTCAGAATTAACTTTTTCATCAAGTTCCTTCATTGCGATATTTTTCTTATCCTTGATCTCTTCATCAGCCTTAGCTAACTTATCTTGATATTCTTTTAGAAGCTTATCAGCATCTTCATTTTTCTTATTTGCACTATCATCTAAGTCCTTATAATATGCTTCCCTTTTATCCATAAAAGCTTTTACTGGCTTATATAGGAGTAAGTATAGTCCAAATCCTAAGATGATTAGGTTGAACATATGTAAAAGGATTTGTTGCCAATCAATATTTAATGGTAGATTCATTTAAATCACCTACAACACAAAGATTACAAGGATTGCTACAATTAACGCATAGATAACAACAGTTTCAATAAATACTAGACCAAGCATTAATGCAGTTCTAATTGGACCTTCAGCTTCTGGTTGTCTAGAGATTGATTCTGTTGATTTAGAAATAGCCCAGCCCATCGCAATAGCAGCACATGCTGATGAGATACCTACGACAAAGGCAGCTGATTTAGCCTTGTCTGAGTCAACACTTACTACATTTGTAGTATTAGAATCTTCCGCAAATACTGGTGTACTTACACACATTAATGAACATACAATCGCAATAACTAATAATAATTTTTTCATTTTTTAACTTCTTCCTTCTTTTCACTTACTTCGCCATAGAATAAGGCAACTAACATTGTTAAGACGTAACATTGTATTAGCGCATGTAATAATGTAAACAATACTGCTACAATCACTGGTAATACAAAACTTAAACTGATTGAATAATATACTAATTCATTTACAAGTAATCCACTTAATAGGGCACCAAATAATCTAAAGCTCATTGAGATTGGTAATGAGAAATCTTTTAGAGTTTGGCCAGCACCTTTTAGACCATTGGCCGCAATTCCACCACCAAGTATCACAAGATAAGACATCACACCCATCGCAATAGCTGCATTAATGTCAGCTAATGGTGCAGGTAATGTGATTGATGCCCCATGGGTATTGATAGCTTGTAGTCCAAATAGTTCAAATAGTGTACTTATAAAGACATATGATCCAGCTACAAATAGATAGACACTTAAGAATTTATGATGCTCAGGACTATTACTGATAGCTAGTTTGTTGAAGTAGCCTACCCATTGTTCAAGTAGTAGTTGGAATTTTCCTGGTACTATTTCAAATTTTGGCACAACAACTATTCTTATCACTAAAGCTATAATTAATATAATGACAGTGATTGTGAATGCTGATATCAGTGCCGGGTTAACATCCTTTATACCAAACAAACTTACTTTGCCAGTATCATGTAATACCGCATCTTTCATGACTTCTTGAATCGTTTCACTTTTTGAAACTAGACCATTGGTTAGAACGATTCCCATTCCAACTAAAGCCATCAAGACAATAAAGAATACAAGAAGTCTTATTTTCTTTTTCTTTGTCATAAAGTCTCCTTTTTTAACAATTTCATATTCTAACACTTAGAGTCAAATTGTAAATAGATGACCATCACTAGATATAAAGGGATAATGAATAAGATTGTCTTATTCATAAAGTAATCACTTAGGATAGCACTGATGTAGGCTCCAAATATAAATACTAACAGTAACATTCCTATCAATAACCCTTCTTTTAAGTCTTCCTTATCATGATTAATAGAATATTTTGTTAGATAATCAACAGCCTTTCTTAAGTTACCTATCATCATCATGGCTGGTAGGCTTCTGTTACATACATTCTTAAAGCCTTGTAAAGATAGTGCGCTATTGAAAGTGATCAAGGCTGCCACAAGTATCTTGTGTGATAAAAGTGAGGCAATAATGGTGATTATCATTTCAATGATTAGGACAATGGTACGCCAATGCATCTTGAAGTTGTATTTACATTTGGTGTCTACAAGAGCACCGATGACACATCCTAAACAGAAACTACCTAGTGGTATTAGATATCTAGCTGCCCCTAATATATCTTTCTCAGCTAGGGCAACAGCCATCCACATCATGTTTCCTGTTTGAAGATTCGCAAAGATCTTGCCACAGTTTAGATAGGTATAGACGTTTTGGAAACCGCCTATAAAAAATAGAATGATTCCTATGAATAAGGAATCTGAGTGTTGTTTTATTTGAGTCATATATCTATCATAATCCTTTATTGTTTTTTATCAATTCAAAATCTTCAAATTGTAGGAAGATTATGCCTGTTAAATATAGTGGTACTAAGAATAATATTGTTTTATTTCCATAGATTGTACTTAATAACGCGCTACAAATTGCACCCACAATAAATACAAGTAATAATCCTATCACAAACAAGCCTTCTTTTAAGTCTTTCTTATGATGTTCTAAAAAATATTTAGTTAGATAATCAATGGCCTTTCTCATATTACCAATCATCATAGTAGTAGGTAATGACCTATGGTCTACTTCCTTGAATGCTTCAAGTGTTAAGGCACAGTTGAAAGTAATTAGTCCTGCACTATATAAGGGATTAGGTAAGATACTTGCGATGATGGTGTTAATCATTTCGACTATTAATAGGATAACTCTCCAGTGTATCTTACTAATATATTTATATTTAATGTTTACAGTGGCTCCTACAACACATCCTAACCAGAAACTACATAATGGTACTAGGTATCTTGAGGCAATAGCTATATTCCCTTCTACTAGATTTATAGACATCAATATCATGTTGCCGGTTTGTAAATTGGCGAATACTTTGCCACAATTCATGTAGGTGTAGACATTCTGGAAACCACCAATGAAGAAGAGGATAATCCCTATAAATAGGGAATCTGAGTGATGTTTCTTATTTTCCATATCTCTATATTAGTCCTATTTTTTCTTATGGAACCACTTTCATTGATGATGAAACCGTTATCATGTTGAAATGAAAATAAATGTCATTGTATTATTTAGTCAAGGAGGAGAAAGTTGTATGAACAAGTATTCAGTTATTAGAGTTTCTAGAAATCACGATTATGGACAATCTTGTACAGTGGAGATCACATTCAATACTTATGATGAGGCAAGTGTTTTCTCTTCAAATTTAAACCGTTTGTATGGGAATAAAAGCCTAAATTGGGTTGTTGATAAATATTAATGAAGAGTTTCACTGTTATTAGAGTACATAAAAATGAGTTTGGTCAATCTTGTAAAGTCTTAGATACTTTCAATAATTACAGTACTGCCTATATCTTTGCGTCTAAGATGAACAAGATGTACCAGACCGCATCATTACATTTCGTGATTGATGCTTATTAGAGCCTAATGGCTCTTTTTTAAATCCAAAAAGAAAACATCTCAAGTTAGAATTTAGATTTATCCATGCATTATTTACGAAATTCTCACAAATTTGAACTCAATTTATCTTAATATGGAAAAATCTGGCACATCTTACAATAAGTGGTTAACTTATTATCACCAAGGTTATTTAAACAATAATCCTTAAGTTCCTTCTTAGTCTTCTTATTAGAAGCAGCACTTGCTTGTACATTGACTATCATCTTCTTCTTATTAGGGAAGTCATTAGAAATAATCTTAGCTAATTCACTTTGATAGTCTTCTAAGCTTAATTCTTTCTTTTGTGGTTTTGGTTTAGCTTTAGGTTTAGGACTTAAATATTCACTAATAGTTTGGGCAACGCTACCTTTTCTATTATTCTTTTCTAGATAATCAGTGACGGCCTTATAGCCTTGATCCTTAGAAATGATGATAAATTCTGCATCATCATGTCTTTCGATTAATCTACCAACTATCAAAGATAATTGAAAATCTAAGTAATTCTTGCCCTCATGTTTAGTCTCTTCTATTACATATTGAGCTTTACTTTTAAGTAAATCAACCACAATATCACCCTTAACAGTTCTAGAATTAACACCCTTGCCTATAAGGATATAGATAGTATCACTACTGTCTAGCTTACTAGCTCCTGTTAAACCAGCCCATCCTACATTTTCTGTATCCACTAAAAATATACGCATATCATCAACCTTTCTTTTTCTACTTTAGATTTTTGCCTAATTTGCCACTTTTCTAAAATATACTCATTAATTCCTTAATACGATAATCAATTAAGATATTAAGATACTCTAATCTTCCTTCTAATAAATTATATCTAGGATGCTTAGTAAACTTAAAGTTATCAAGTTTCTTTAACTTAACCAGTTGTTTATCTGTACAATATTTCTTAACTAAATCTCTAAAATCAATCCAATAATTGGACATATTAAAATCATTATTATTCTTATAATAATCCTCAAAAATCGCTAAATCTTTAAATTTAGATAAAGAAGTATAAGCTAATAAGCCGGCACCATTATCAAATATTGGCGCCATGCCTAAGATATCGCCTGTATGATTATCTTTAATAACGCCAAAGTTACCTAGATGTCTATCGTGATTATAGATAAGGGCATCAAAAAGAATCATATCGCCAAAGGCTTCCTCTAGATTATGTTCTAAGCACCAATTATAAGCCTTATCAAGATCATCAATATTAGCTACTAAATGAATTGGTACATAAGCTATATCCTTAGAAGTGAATATCTTACAAACCGATACTAATTCATCTCGGTACATTTCTAAATCATAATCGATATGTGGTATGTTTAATGCCTTTAATAATTGACATGCATAATATTCACTATAAGGTTCGTTACCAGTATTCGCAAACCCCAAATAAGCAGTACTACTCTTATACAAATAATAGCCATCATCTTTCTTAATCCAACACTTAGGAATAGCACCATTGGTGGTAAACTCTGGTGATAGTACTTTATTAACATTAGACTTAGTACCATTAAAAACACTTAAAGCTAATTCTTTATTGATTTCATTGTCAAAAAGATTAAAGTCCTCATACCTTAATCCATCATCCATAGCAATCCAATAAGCATCAATTAAAGATAAACCTTTAGAATAATCTAAGATAGCCTTATAATCATCCAATTCAATATTGACTGCACTCAAAAAATATTCTAAATTAGCCCTGTTCTTAGGAACTAACTTATTAAGAATGAAGTATTTAATTGTTTCACTATTAACATCTTTTAAATTCTCAGGAAAAAGCTTAATGTCATCATTACATATTTCTATGTTAGAGACATTAAGTTCCTTGTCCATATCAAATCTTATTAAAGTATCATTGAAAAGTTTTAGATTATACATTTCTTAAACACCTCAACCAAATCATTAATA
This sequence comes from uncultured Erysipelotrichaceae bacterium, assembly GCA_934725085.1. Lineage (GTDB taxonomy): Bacteria > Bacillota_I > Bacilli_A > Erysipelotrichales > Erysipelotrichaceae > Colivicinus. Next base: position 26,930 of record CAKVAL010000001.1, read on the forward strand.
TCTTCATACTTTTGAGCCTTATATAAGGCTTCCTTATATTCATTAGAATAATCTTTCTTTATTACTATTGGTTTAATATTATTTTCTAAACATTGTTTAAGAATTGTGAACCTTCCTATTCTTCCATTACCATCTTGAAAAGGATGAATCATCTCAAATCTATAATGAAACCTTGCGATATCTTCAATGGTTGGATTATCTATCTCATTCCAGTCAGCTAAAAGATTAAATATTAAATTATCAATCATAGCAGGACTAGCTAATTTAATATCTGTTTTTCTTAATCTGTTTTCAAACTTTTTCCAACAACCAGTAATATCCAACTCTTCATCGATAGAATTCTTCTTAAGAATACGATGCCACTCAAACAACATAAACTTATCAAGTTCTTTACCAAGCTCATCCATGAGCACATCAAAAACCCTTAAAGAATTAACAGTTTCGTATACATCATATAAATGATGTGTACCACTAATAATATTCTTTGATGCTAATTGGTTTAATTCGACAATACTAAAATTGCTTCCCTCTATCGCATTAGAATGATAATTAAAATAAACTTTTAAATTATGCTTTCAAGCCTTAGGCAAATCCATATCATCAGCCTTGTTAGACATCATAAGACCAACAAGACCATAGAAGATATCATTAAGATCAGCTAATTCTTCTTCATCCTTACCAGCATCAGCTAATTTAATAATCTTTTCATTAAGCTTCTCATATAAAGCTTTGATACTAGTGTTGTCATCAATTTCAACACCATGTTCCTTTACATAAGAAATCGCCTTATTTAATTGTTCATCAGTTGAATTTAAGATATTTTTCATATCATGAGCAGAAATTTTAATGTTATTATTCATATTATTCTCCTCGTATATTTTTATATTAACATATAACACCAAGATGTTTTAAGGCTAAATAAAGTCCATCGTTATCAATTGTCTCAGTAAGATAGTCACAATGCTCAATTACATTCTTTGTACCATTACCCATACCTACACCAACACCGCAATACTCTAACATATCCAAGTCATTATCACCATCACCGAAGGCCATCGTTTGTTTAGGAGTTTCATTTACATAATTAAGATATTTTTCAATACCCTTATTTTTGCCACCTTGTTTATTCACAAATAAGGCGCCATATTCATTCCAAGAAGTCATGAAACAACCATCAAACTCTTTACGCAAATATTCTTTAGTCTCTTTCTTAACATAAGTGCTTACTTGGAAAATTTCTTCACCATGATATTCCTTAATTGGGAAAGGATCAGTATTAACAGATCTTAGGCCTTCCAGACAAAAATCATCATAGAAGTTACAGAAAAGTTCTTCCCTTGTCTCTAGTATTAAAGACACTTTCTTCTCATTAAAGACACGTTCAATCTTCTTAGTCTCTTCCTTATCGATAGGAGTACCATCAATATAATTTAAATCTTTATCTAAAATAATTTGACCATTTAATAAAATATAGCCATCAAAATCTAGTCCTAGTTCAAAGAAACCTAATTGTTCTAATTCTCTTACATGTCTTCCGGTACAAAGTACTCTTTTAATTCCTTGTTTCTTTAATAATTCAAAGGCATAAAGCGTTGTACTTGGAACTCTTTTTTGAGTATGTGAATATAGTGTCCCATCTAAATCAAAAAATATCGTCTTAATCATCTATTACTCCAAAATGCACCAAGGCATTATAAATTCCATCTTCATCAATTCTATCAGTTATATAATCAGCTACCACTTTAACTGAATCTATCGCATTACCCATGGCAACACCAATACCTGTTGTCTTTAACATCTCCCTGTCATTATCACCGTCGCCAAAAGACATCGTGTCTTTGATGTCGATGTTTCTAAGCTTACAGTATTTAATAATGCCCTTATCCTTACCACTATCTTTTGGCACAATATCCACGCCATCAAAATGCCATGATACAGCCAAGAAATCAGGAAGCTCTTTTTCTATATAATCTTTAACCTTACCATAAGCTAAAGCTTGATAAATATCTTGGCCATCATATTCCTTTACAACAGGCATAGTAAGATTAATAGAATCGTGTACTGATTTTACATAATCATCTATACAGTTAAGATAAGTTTCTTTTTCATCAATAAGGCCAAAGGGAAACTTTTTACTATTGAATAATTCAATCAGTTTTTCCTTATCTTTTATAGGTTTCTTATATACAATGTTATCCTTGTTGTCGTAACATATTTGTCCATTCAACAAAATGTAGTCATCAAAATCCTTTAAGTTTAAGGGCTTAGTTTCACTATAGCCTCTTCCTGTGCAAATAATAGTCTTAATGTCCTTTTCTCTTAACTTGTCTAAGGCTAATAAGGTACTATTTGGTATACCCTTATTCCCGTTTAAAATAGTTCCGTCTATGTCAAAAAATATCGCTTTTATCATGCTTTATATTTTATAACAATATCTTTAAAATAAAGGTATGAAGAAAAAGATTCTAGAATGCATCCAAAAAGAAGGTATGGATATCCATACTATAGCTGAACATTTAAACTTGTTGGAAACCAACCAACTTATTTTATTAACCAAAGAAATAAATAAGATGATAGATGAGGGTCTATGTTTTGAAAAAGATGGCATCATCTATATTAAAGATAATTATTTAGAAGGTATTGTCGATGTCTATAAGGGCAAACCATACATTGACGATAAACCTGTTAATAATGACTTGAATACACTTCTTTTTAGTGGTGATAAGATTTTATATAAAGAGAATAGATTTGATGTAGATTTAATCAAAATCATCGAAAGAAAAACAGCCTATGTCTATGGCACCATGGTACTTAGAAAAGGTAAGCTCTATTTCTTCTCTGATGATATTAGATTAAAGGAATATAAGGTAGTTAATGAAAAAGATTTTAAGAAGGAGTTGAAGCCTTTCTTTAAAGTAAGATGTTTTGTCTCTAACTATCAAAAGAAAGAATTAAAAATTGATAAGGTAATTGGTCATATTGATGATGAGGAAACTTTAATCGAAACAATCTTACTTCAAAATGATGCACCACTTCCTTTCTCTAATAAGATCATGAAGTATTGTGATTCTATTAGTGATGAGATTAGTTTAGAAAATAGAAAAGATTTAAGAGCTCTTAACTTTATTACTATTGATGGTGATGATGCTAAGGACTATGATGATGCCATCTATGTTGAACAATTGGATATTGGTTATCGATTATATGTTTCTATTGCCGATGTTTCTCATTATGTGCCAGAAGGTTCGAGCCCAGATAAGGAAGCATACAATAGAGGCACGTCCATCTATTACCCAGGCAAGGTTATTCCGATGTTACCATTTAAATTATCAGATGATCTATGTTCATTAATGGAAGGAAAAGATAGATATACAATCACCTGTCAAATGGATGTTTCTTATAATGGTGAAGTTGTAAGTTATGAGATTTATCCATCTGTAATTTGTTCAAAACATCGTATGACTTATTCTAATGTTAATAAGATATTAGGTCATGATAAGGAATTATTAGATAAGTATCGTGATATTACTAATATGATTTATACTGCTTATTCTTTATCAAGAATTGCCAATAAGGTAAGAAGATCTAAGGGTGGTATTGAGTTTGAATCTAATGAGCCTATTATTATTGAAGAAAAAGGTAAGGTTGTTGACATTCAAGTTAGAAAACAAGATAAGGCTGAATTGATGATTGAAGACTTCATGATTCTAGCTAACACTACAGTAGCTTCACATATGGCTTATTTGGGTTTACCTCTAATCTATCGAAATCATGATTATCCTAAACAAGAAAAGATTGATTCTTTCATTAACACAATGGAAAAGTTTGGGGTTACTTTTAAGGGCAATCCATATAAGATTGAATCTAAGGTTTTAAATAAATGCCTAGAAAAGTTTGAAGATTCAGATGACTATTATCTAGTATCCGAGATGTTACTAAGATGTATGGCTAAGGCTCTATATTCTCATAATTGTTCAGGACACTATGGTTTAGGACTTGAACATTATTGTCATTTTACTTCTCCTATTAGAAGATATCCTGATTTAATTGTTCATAGAATGCTTAAGAAGTATGTCTTTAATTATAGTGATGAGATTGATGAAGATAATATCAAGAATGAGAATATTGCCAAGAAGGCAAATGAGAGAGAAAAGAAGGCTACTTCAATTGAGAGAGCTATTGTGGATCTTAAGATGTGTGAATATATGTCTGATAAGATTAAACAGACTTTCATGGCTACTATTTGTTCAATCACTAACTATGGTTTTTATGTAAGACTTGAGAATGGTGTTGAAGGATTGGTGCATATAAAAAATCTAGATGGATACTTCTATCTAGATCATAATAATAATTTAAGTGATGATTTTGGTACTACCTATAAGATTTCTCAAAGGGTTAAGGTAAAGCTGATAGCTGTTGACTTAAATAATCGTAATATCGACTTTGTAGTTGTTAATACTCGTCCAAAAAGGTGATCTTCTTATCACCTTTTTTATAAGCGATAATAGTATCTAAATTAACATTCTCAACACTCTTGAAGATATTCTTTTCAATATAAGGATTAGTCTTCTTTAGTTCCTTGATTAAATTCTTAATTTCCATTCGCTTAGAAACACTTGTTCCATCTTCTCTACAACTAGAACAAGTATCTGTAAAGTGACAAGCACATTGGATAAAGTGTAGGCTATTATAGTCACGCCAATTTTTAATATCAGCTTCTCTTATTAGATATAGAGGTCTAATTAGTTCCATGCCTTCAAAGTTATCACTCTTAAGTTTAGGCATCATTGTCTGGATTTGTCCGCCATACATCATACCCATTAGTATTGTTTCAATGACATCATCATAGTGGTGTCCTAGGGCAATCTTATTACAGCCTAATTCTTTAGCCTTGTTGTAAAGGTGTCCTCTTCTCATTCTGGCACATAGGTAGCATGGTGTTTTGGCTTGGGAATAGACAATGTCAAAGATTCTTGTTTCAAAGATTTCAACAGGTACATTTAAGTTACGAGCATTTTCTTCGATTAATAATCTATTTAATTCACTATAGCCTGGGTCCATGATTAAAAAGGCAACCTCAAAGTTTACTCTTGAGAATCTTTTTAGTGCTTGGAAAAGCTTTGCCATCAACATCGAATCCTTGCCACCTGATATACATATAGCTATCTTATCTCCTTCTTGGATTAATTTATATGTATCGATAGCTTTTAAGAATGGTGATAATAATTGTTTACGATAGGTTGTAGTAATTGAGTGTTCACATTTCTCATTTAAGTCTTTGTCAGCTCTTCCTAAGCATGATTTTAAGTAAGCGCTGTAGCCGCCTTTTAGACTAATGCAGTCGTAACCCTTTTCACGTAAGATTCGTGCCCAGTCTAAAGATTCAATCCCCTTCATACAATACAAAACATATGATTTATCTTTATCTAGTTCTTCATCTAAGATATTGGGTTTACTAATAGAATTAGGCATAGCACCATAGTCATGGCTCACTGCATCTCTTATATCTACCAGTACATAAGTTGATGGATGTAAATCAGCAAGTTCTTTTATATCAATTTCATCTATATATTTATCTTTAAGCATATAAATATTCTATAATATTTGCATGACAGAAAAGAAAGTTTTGATTAAAGAAGAAGACGAACCCGTTGTTACTCTTAAAGATATTTATGATAAGTACAATAAGGAAGTAATGACAGCTGATGCTTACAGATATATTGAGGCGTATAGTTTAAAGAAAACTAAAATCGCTGCTGCAGTAGCTTGTTTTATATCATCTGTAATCTTTCCGATGCTTGGTTCTATGATTGATATTGATTTATTGGAGAACTTATCAGTTATATTAATGTTTGTGATGATTGCGGTTGGTGTCTTGCTTATTAAGAATGCCAACGAGATGTTTAAAGATTCAATTGATGAAGTACCTTCTTTAACTAGCGCAACCCATGATTATTTAAATGATGAATTGTATCCACTTAAAAAACAGGCATCTAAATTAAGAACAATCGGTGTTGGTTTGTGTTGTTTCTCATTTACGCCTGTTATGATTTTTGAGCCTTTATATTTAGATGAACTAGGTGTTGCCCTATTCTTTCTAATGATTGCGGTGGGTGTGTTTCTAATAATGTATTCAAGTCATAAGACTAGTGCTTATAACAAGTTACTCAAGTAGTAACTTTTTATTTGTTTAAGAGCACTTTCTTTGTTTACTTCGGCCATTCTTAATTTAGTTGCATATTCAATTAACTTTTTAAATTTATCATCTGGTATAAAGCCAGCTTCAATTAAATCATCACCACTAACATATGGCTTCTTCATCATTTCTAGATAATGATTATATCTTTCCATTAAGAATTCTTTATTGTTTTCATTTCCTCTATCACAATATGAAAACTTAATTAAGTCTATTTCATTATATGCATCATAGAACATCTTATTAGTCTTCTTAATAGCTGATTTATCACTTGCATACTTATTAGGTGCCATGTGTAGAGGTACCATGTTCTTAAGATATTTGATGATATCTTTCTTGTTGGTAATTCTTTTGATGAAGGTTTCTACAATTGGTAGTCCTTTTATTTCATGGCCATAGGCGTGTATACGAGGATTCGAGCCCGTAGGATTCGTGCCCGTCGGATTCGCGCCCGTCGTACACACAATCTTCCCAAAATCATGGGTTAAGCATAACAACATAAATTCAAAAGATGGATTATATTTAACTCCCCTATCAATTACCTGCATAGTATGAATATAGACATTACCTTCTGGATGATAGATAGGATCTTGGTCAATATTTTCTAGTTCTTTTATTTCCTTGAACCAATAATCTAATTGATTCATTTCATTTAAGACATCAAAAAAGATTGAGGGTTTCTTTCCTTTTAATAAAGCTTTTCTTAACTCTTCTTCTACTCTTTCTCTTGATAGTGTAGATAAGTCCATTGATTTACATAAGTTGATTGTTTCATTAGCTACAGTGAATTCAAATCTTGATGCGAACTGAGCAATACGCAATACTCTTAAAGGATCTTCTATAAAACTTTCATCATCGACATGTCTAATTATCTTATTCTTTAAATCATCTAAACCATGATAATAGTCTAGTATTTCATCAGTTAAAACATCTTGCATAAGAGCATTGATTGTGATGTCTCTTCTTTTAGCAGCTTTCTTATAGCCAATGAAAGGATCTACATCAATTCTAAAGTCTGTGTGTTTATTGCCAATACACTTTTCACTTCTTGGTAAGCCAATATCAATATTGTGTCCTTTTAAAGAGTAGATACCGAAGCTATTGCCATAAGTTAAAGGTTTTTCGATCGTTTCTAATATTGAATATAGTTTATCAGCTTCAATACCATGTACTTCTATATCTACATCCTTGTTGTCTATCCCTAACAATTTATCTCTTACATAACCACCAACATAGAAGGTTCTGCCTCCTTCTTGTTTAACTTTTTCAGCGATTACTTTTTCTATCTTTTTTACCATATCCTTATTTTACAATCATTTTTCTTATATCACTAGAAAGTTAGAATATCCTTTATTTATAAGGTGTTTTTGAATATTTCACTCTCAAAACAACGGTTATTAAAGTGTATAATATTTATATGAATAAAGGAAAAATATCTTCAGATACTATCATTGCCGATGAAATCAGATGTATGATTTTTGACGAGTCCATATTAACATATGGAAGCAAGCTCCCTTCTGAAAACGAATTATGTTTAAAGTTTGGTTGTTCAAAAAACACATTAAAACAATCCTTAACAACATTAGAAAATGAAAACGTCTTAATTCAAAAAAGTGATGGGTGGTATGTAATTGACAAACCACGTTTACGTAAATATATTAATAGGTTTGAATCATTTAGCACTTATTTAGAAGGTTTTGATTTTTCTTCATCTAAGCAAATGGTTAATAGCTCAGAATTAAAAGTAGATTCAAATATCGCAAATTTAACTCACTTCCCATTGGGTGAAGAAGTATATTATTTTGAACGTTTAAGAATCGTGGATAATGAACCAATATGCATTGAAAGAGATTATATTAGCAAAACGATATGCCCTGGTTTAGATAAATTTGATATTATTAACAGTTCCTTATATGGTGTTTTAAAAAAAGAATATAACATTTCAGTTGATAGAGGTATTGAACAAATTAAAGTAATTGGGGCAAATGAACAAGAGGCTAAATTATTAAATATCGAATGTAATACGCCACTTATAAAACAGTATGGTTATGCCTTCTCCGATGAAGGTGATGAGATCGAATACACCGAATGCATTATGCGCATAGAAAGGTTTGAATTTTTAAAATGAAATATTCTATTCCGCTGTATCTTCAACTATATAATTCTTTATTAGAAAAAATCGAATCTGGTTATTATATTCCTGGTCAAATGTTAGACTCTGAAAGAGCTATGGCATCTGAGTATAGCGTTAATAGAGAAACTGTAAAAAAAGCATTAACATTGCTAGAAAAAGATGGACATATCGAAAGAATTCAAGGTAGGGGTACTTTTGTATCTAAAAGAAATACTGAATCTATATCATTTGATAACCAATTTATTAATAAATTAGCAAATTCCGGAATTACAGCAAAGCTAAAAAATACTGGTTATAAATCAAGTAGCAAGATTATCACTAAAGGGGTAACTTCTGATTTAAAGCTTGCCTCTAAAAAATTAAGAATTCATTTGCATGACTATATTTTTGTATTACATAGAATTAGATATGCTGACGACATGCCATTGTCTGTAGAGTATGTTTATTCGCCAATGAGCATTATGGATGATGATATTTTTACAACTGATTTTGAAAATGTTTCTTTCTATGATTATTTAAATAAATTAAATCATTTACCTGTTCATTTTAGTCGAATTTTTAAAGCTGTAAAATGTAGTGAAAAAGAAGCACAATATCTACAAATTAAACCATTAACTCCTGTATATTTATGTGAAGATATTGCAAGAGATCAGGAGGGAAGAGTAATAGAATATGTTAGAACATATATTAGAACCGATATGATGAGAATATCGTTTAATTCGTATACTAAAGATTATTAATCATTTTTATACAACACGTTAAAAACCGTATGATTGGCTGAGATTCATACGGTTTTTTGAGGAGTACCTGATTTTTTAATACTTAAATTGACGATAATAGCGACGATACTTCTTATTATGTTTTGTGAAGCATTCATACCAGTTAGTCAAACGTTCAGTTAATAGAGCTGTAGCAATCCAAGGAACTACAAGAGGTCTAAATTCATCTGATACGTTTACCTTATATTCTTGGGTATCTAATACATAATATTCAGCATTGATTAACTTACAGAAATCTTCTACACGATTATCTTGTTTTCTAAACTCATCTTCGCCTTTAATGATAATTACAGGAACACCTGGTTCAACTAATTCTAATGTGCCATGAAAGAATTTTGCAGATGTGATTGGTCTAGTACGTACCCATTGCATTTCTTCTAGTAAACATTCTGCAAATAATTCAGTTTCACCCCATAAAGCACCTGATCCTGTAAAAATTGTATATGGAGCATTCCAACAGTGTTTAGCAATATTTTCTGCCTTTGGTTCCCATACCTTACGAATATCTACTAAATCTTTAAAAATATTTTTTAATTCATCAGCAAACTTAGAGTATCCTGGGAAATAGCCCCTTTTATGTAATAATGAATAGATTAAGAATGATTCTAACACATATGAGAATTCGATTCCGCCAATTGTTTTTACTCCTGATTGAATTGCCCTTGTAACAATTCCTCCAAGAATACCATCTAGTTTTGTGAATGCTACTACTCGAATACCATCAGCTACTAAATTTTTAGCGCATTCAACTAATTCTGGAGTATCGCCCGAAGAACTTGCTGTAATTACAAGTGAGTCCTTAGTAAGTCCTTTGGGTCTAACCATATTGCAATCTGCTGCATTAATTACTTTAATATCAATGTCACTCATTCTCTTAACACTGTATTCAAATTGGTATAATTCAAATTCAGTACCACCGATACCTAAAAGCCAAATGTTTGAATAGCCTTCTTTATCTAATTCATCAGCTAATTGTTCTACTTCTGCTCTTTGAGCATATACTGCATCTGCACTTTCAAAATAACCTACTTCATCAAATTTGATTAATTCAATTTTTTCCTTTTCCACTTTCTTTCTCCTAAAAATCTTCATCTTTCGCACAAGCGGTATTGCAATAAACAATCCCCTCTTTTGCTTCCTCGATTGCTCTATTTATCAAGTCTTTAGTTTTTTCATCTTCACTAGACGTCACCATCGTTAATAGAATTGCTAAATTCGCGCCTGCTACTATATGAATTTTTTCACTTTGTAGCGGCATCAATTCAGTATTAACTGATCCACCTAGAAGATCCGTCATTATTACAAATTCATCGTCTGGATATTTATCGATTAACTCCTTTGCCTTCTTATATGAATCTCCATATTCATGTCCATCAACATAAGCGTTTATGGTTGATAAGTTTGGGAAATTGCCAGCTATAATACTTAAGCCTTCAACTAATCCAGATGCCATTTTTCCATGGCTTGCTACAATATATCTTCTCATAGGACAATATCGTGCTCCTCGTTATAAATTCTTATTCCAGAACTAGACCCAAGAACTTCTGCCCCCGCATTCACAAATGCACAAGCTTCTTCGTATGTATGGATACCTCCAGCTGCCTTAATCTGTACTTCATCTTTTAAAATACTCTTCATTAGCTTTACCTTATCTAATTCAGCGCCTTTAGCACCTTTACCAGTAGAAGTCTTTAAGCACGTTGGTTTGCACTTTAGTGCGATTTCACAAATTTTGCTCAAACACTCATTATCCATTTTGCATGTCTCTAAAATGATCTTCGTATTAATATCACGTTCTCTACAGAAAATAGATAACTCCATCATTTGTCTTTCAAGATAATCGTATAGTCTGTTTTCTACTGCGTATTGATTCAATATACCTTCAATTTCCCTAAAACCAATACGATACTGATCTTCGAAGTCTGCCAATTGTGCTTCTACGCATTCTGCACCAATAGGGAAATCACAATATCCTGCTACAATTACATCTGATCCTTCAAGATATTTAGTTGCTTGTTCAAATTGGAATCTATTAGCAAAGATACAACGGAAATTATATTTTTTTGCTTTTGCCAGATATTCCTCAAAGCTATCTTTTGGATCTCTAATATAATCAATTAATCTATGTATATCTTTTACTTTTTCCATGATTGTTTTTTATCCTAAAATTCCAAAGTATGCACCTACAATACCTACAATAATAGTTACGACTATTAACAAGACAATATTGATCTTCTTTTTACCAAGTAGCCAATAGTATAGCCATGTTACTGCAAGTGGAACTATTCCAGGTAGAATGCTATCTAATACAGATTGCAATGATGCTGCTGTATCACCTGAACCAATCTGCATTATCAAAGAAGTATTAACCATGCTTATAGACATAGCACCAATAACTGTAATTCCGACAATAGATGCAGCTTGCATAACTTTATCAATTAACCCAGAAGATTTTAATTTATCTAAGTATCCAGTTCCAATTTCATAACCTTTGTACATTCCTGCAAATCTTAACCAGAAAGCTGGTATGTTATAGATTAAGAAATATAAGATTACGCCAAGGAAATTTCCTTGTAAACAAAGAGGAAGACCAATACCTAATGCGATGATACGAATACCACTTAAGAATATAGAATCGCCAATACCAGATAAAGGTCCCATTAAAGCCGATTTAATTGCGGTAATACTCTTTGTATCAAAGTCGTCACTCTTAGCATTTTGTTCTTCCATCGCTAAAGCGATTCCTCCGACAAATGGAGCTAACTGTGGTGTGATATTAAAGAACTCGCAGTTTCTTACCATTGCTTCATGCAATTTTTCTGGTTGATCCTTATAAATTTTTTTCAATGCATGACGTACCATGTTGAAATATGGTAAATTCATTTGTTTCTCATAGGTCCACCCCCATTCCATTCCTAGTCCATGGATTACGGCCCTATTTAAATCTTTTCTAGTTAACATATTTGTTTTGTTTTCATTAGAAGTCGTCATCTATTCCACCTCCTGAAGTTGAAGAATTGACCATTTCACCAGTTTCACTTCTATTTGGATTTAAGAAGTCAAATTTAACCATAACGATAATTACCGCTAGAATTGCTACACCTAATGATGGCATTGCTAAGTACGCTGCCAATACGAACCCCAAGAAATAATATGGAAGAATTTGTTTTGTTAAAATCATTCTCATTAACATTGCGAAGCCCAATGCTGGCATTAAACCACCACCTGCACCCATACCTGTGATAACCCATTGTGGAATAGCGTTAATAATAGTTTCAACAGCTGCTGAACCGAAGTATAGGGCTAAGAATGTTAATACAAATCTTCTTGCACAGTCAATTAAAGCCAGTGACCATTGCATACGAACAACACCCTTTGCATCACATTTATCAGCATAAATGTCTGCTTTATTTAAGAAAAATGGTTCTATAACAGATGTAAAATTACGAACAGCAAGTGAGAATAAAGCAACAGGCATAGCTAATGTAACAGCAACCTCAATAGGATAACCATTTATAATTGATAACGCTGTAGCTACAACGCTGCCTACAACAACATCCGGTGGAATATACGCTCCTACAGAAACTGCACCCATAAAGAATAATTCTAGAGTAGCACCAATTATAATTCCTGTTTTAAAGTCCCCTAAAATTAAACCAGTAATTGCAGATAAGAATATTGGACGCTGTAGGTACAATGTACCGAATAATGCGTCAACTCTACCATATGCAGCAACTAAGCCACAAAGTATAGCTTGCAATAGTGTCATACTTTCTCCTTTCCTTTAATCTTTTTGTATGATTCTTTTGCGTCTGATGGAATTTGTTGAACATAAATATCAATCCCTAAATCCACCATTTTATTTAACATTTCGATTTCTTCATTAGTTACAAAGAATATTGGACCTAGTTTTGTACTATTTTCTTTACGAGTTGCACCACCAAGGTTTAATTCTTTAAAGCAATCACAATGCGTTACTAATTCATAAGCATCTTTAACAGACTCAACAACCACAAATAATTTGTACTTATCAGTCTTGCCATCATTAATCGCTTGAATTGAATCTTCTATTCCTTTTGCTACAAGCTTTACATTTGATGGTTTTGCCAATGAGATTGCAGTTCTTCTAATTTGATTGGTTACACAATCATCATTAGCTAGAAGAATACAATCAGCCCCTAACTCTTGTGTCCAAGAAACCGCTACTTGACCATGAATCAATCTATGGTCTATTCTCAATAGTTTAATCATTTTACACTTCCTCCTTCCTTATTTGATTAATACTATTTCTCATCACATTTATTGCGTCTATATCGATTTGACCAGGATTTTCAAAACAAATCCTATTAGTAAATTCAAATGAATATAGTCCTTTATAATCGTTTGCTAAGAAAGTTTTCAAATCCTCTTTTATGTTTCTATCTCCCTTACCAATTGGTAAGTGTCCAGTTGGAGTACCATCAACATAGTGACAATGAACAATTCTATCCCCGAACCTTTCAAACCATATTTTGATAGATTCATTTGCTCCTCCTAGTGCCCCTGTGTCTAATGCGATTTTCACATTTTCTCTATTAACTGCGTTCAGATATTTTTCCATTGAATCAATATTATTTACAAGTCTTGTTTCAAATTTTTGCAATGGTTCAACACATATGGTTACATTTTTTTGTTTTGCATGATCAGCTAATTCCTGCATGTGTGATACAGATCTTTCGAAGGCTTTTTCAACTGGTTCATCAAAATAAGCCCATCCACTTGTTAACAAAATTTTTGGTACTTCTAGTTCAGAAGCAAGATCAATCAAGTTCTTAAAGTAGCTGATTGAGTGTTCAATAATTTTTTCATCTCTAGCTGCCATATTACTAGGCTTAGGATTATTTTGTTCTGCACATAGGCAAGCCAATTTAATTCCATATTGTTTAGCCAACTTCTTTAATTTGTTGCTATCTTCATACCCACGATAAGTTACTTCAAAATGTTGAGGGCAAAGCCAAATCTCAGCATTTTTAAATCCATTTTTAGATATTTCAGAGAAGAAGTACTCAATAGGATAAAACCTATAATGTATATTCATTGCACAGATGCGTTCGCTTATATAGTCCATTTGGTATGGTACACCATCCTTTCCTTAACTAATTTATACCACTCTTTGTTTTTCGGTGCAATAGTATTTTTAAATATATTTTTATGTATATTAACAAGTTTTGAAAACTACCCTTTTTTGACCTTATTTTTTATTGAAAACTACCTATTTTTGACCTTAAATTTTATTGAAAACTCCCTTAAATCTTATATAATTGGGTTAGAGGAAGCTTTATGTATCGAAAAATTGAAGAATATTTAAAGAATTATTTTAGTAGTAAAGAAGAGAAGATACTCGTTATTGATGGTGCTAGACAGGTTGGTAAAACTTATATTATCGAAAAGATTGGTAAGGATTATTATCGAAATTTTATTTCAATTAACTTGGATGCCGATAAAAAAGGAGATAGAGTTTTTGAAGATGTTAAGACATGTGATGATTTCTATATTCAGCTTAGCGCTTTGTATGGAAATAAATTAAATAATAGAGATGATACTTTGGTTTTCATTGATGAGATTTCAATCTATCCTCAATTCTTTTCTTTGTTGAAGCAATTAAGAATTGATAATAAGTATCGTTATATCTGTTCAGGTTCTTTATTAGGCATCGAGTTACTTAAAACTGGTTTAACTCCTATGGGCTCTATCATTAGAAAAGAAATGTATCCTATGGATTTTGAAGAATTTTTGATTGCGAATAACTTTGGATCAGATGCGATTAATTATGTAAGGCAATCATATGAAAATAAAACTAGTTTGAATGAATCTTTACATAATACTTTATTAAATTTATTTCTTACTTATTTATATGTTGGTGGTCTTCCTGATGCGGTTAAGTCTTATGTAGAAGAAAAGAATGTCTTTAAGATAAAGGAAATTCAAAAAGATATTTATGATTTCTATAGTGATGATGCAGCTAAACATGATTTAGAGAATAGATTGAAGATTAAAAGAATCTATGAAATGATGATCTCTTCTATAGATAATAAGGTTAAGAGAATTAAGTATGCAGATATCAACGACAATAAAAAAGACTGTTTCTCTAATTATGCTGAAGAATTTGATTATCTAATTAATTCAGGTATCGCCCTAGCTTGTAATGCGGTAAGCGAGCCAAAGTTTCCTTTAGCTCAATCTAGTGTTAAAAATTTAATCAAACTATATATGAACGATGTGGGTTTATTGTCTTATCTTCTATATCGCAATAACATCAATGCTATCTTAAAATCTAAGACTGGTGTTAATTTGGGCGCTATATATGAAACGGTTGTTTCTCAGGAATTAAAAGCTCATGGACATGACTTGTTCTATTATGATAGAAGAAAAGTTGGCGAGGTTGATTTTCTTGTGAATGATTATGATAATTTATCTATTCTTCCTTTAGAAATAAAATCAGGTAAAGAAGGATACGAATATCGTGCTTTACCAAAACTTATAGAAGATAAAAATTATCGTATAAAACAAGGTTATGTCTTATCTAACGATAGAGAGGTGCTTGTTAAAGATAAGATTGTTCATCTTCCTATTTATTACATCATGTTTGTTTAAAAGAATTAGGGCTAATCAAATTTTCTGGGGGTTTGTAACTTGGGGGTTTAAACTGGGGGACAAACTTGGGGGTCTGAATAATAATAAAATAACGTTGGAGATAACAGTTGATAATAACTGAATCTCCAACGTTTTTTCCTTTCAGTTATCATTAATGTGTTCGGCATAATAATATTTAGAAAGGATGTACAAATGAATAATATCATAAATTTTTTATGTTTGCCTGACAACGATATTGAAGTTACTAATATCGAAATTGTCGGTGATACCAAATACGTTCATATTAGAAAGAAACTATCACCTGTGTTTTGTCCTAATTGTAATTATAGAATGCATTCTAAAGGAATAAGGAAAAGATGTATAAGACACCCTATATTCCAAGATGGTTATAAATTAGTACTTGTAGTATCTGTAAGAAGATGGGAGTGTCAAAATGATAACTGCGATGGATATTTAGTAGATAGCTTCTCATTCTTTGATAAAGGTAAGCAATTATCTAATCTAACACCTTTTATGGTTCTTGACGCCTTAAAAGACTTAAATAGAACCGCTGCTTCTGTAGCTATTCAATTCCATATATCAGATACACAAGTTCATAATTATGTTTTAACTTATTTAGACTTTAAAAGATTACCAATGCCTCGCATATTATCGATTGATGAAGTATATCTTGAGTTTAATAAAGCTGATAGATATTGCCTTGTATTAATTGATTTTGAAACTGGTGGTATAGTAGATATTCTTCCAAATAGATATGGCCAAACTATGGAAAACTATTTCTTATCTATACCAAGGGAAGAAAGACTTAAGACAGAAATAATAATCACTGATATGTATGGCCCTTATCTTAACTTGCCAAATAAGTATTTCAATAAGGCAAGGTGCATTGTTGATTCGTTTCATGTGGTGTCATTTTTACTTAGGAGTATTAATAACTATATCAATGAGGTACAGAAAAGATATCAAGCTATAGATAATCAAAGACGCAAAGAAAAGAACATTCAAAATAATACTTATAATAAAACCATCAAAGATTCAGATGAAGTCAAATTACTTAAGAGTTATCGTTTCTTCTTACTTAAAAATAATGATGAGATAGAATACTCTAGCTATAGGTATTTTAGAAAAAGATTTGGAGCTTATCTTAACACGCAAGAACTTGAAAACAAATTCATGGAGCTTGATGATAACTTTAAGACGATAAGAGATTTAAAAGAAGAGTATATATCTTTTAATTCTGAATACTTTGGCAGAGATGAAGATGAAGTAAGATCTAAGTTAGAAGAACTAATAAATAAGTACTATGAATCAAATATTAAAATCTTTATTGATTTTGCGAATCATCTTAAAAACTTCAAGGAGCAGATTATACTGTCATTTAAAGACTTTGGTGTTCCTGTAAAAGATAAAGAAAGAGAAGAATTTACATAGAAGATTATCTAACGGTCCAATGGAGGGATTTAATCTTAAACCTAAGAACCTTAAAAGAAACTCTAGAGGTGTAGATAATTTTGAATACACAAGAAATAGAATCCTTTGGTCAGAAAGAGAAGATGCACATATACTGGCTATACCTAAAAGTGAGAAAGAAGTTCACACTTACACTCATAAAACTAGAGGACCATATAACAAAAACAAATAGTAAATAGATGATATAAACATTGTGCCGAACATAATAAAAGGTGAATAGGAATATAAATACCTAAATCACCTTTTTACATTTCTAAAGTTGAGACCCCCAACTTTAACCCCCAAGGTTTTTGTCAAACCCCCGGATTATTTGGTGAGCCAGAATTAGCAGGCTTGGCCTGCTAATTTATTTCATAACTTTTCTACTACAACTTTACATCTTTTCTTACAAAAGGCAATACCATAAATCAAGATATCGTTTCTTTCTTCATTTCTTAAATATGTATCATAACGTTTGTCTTTGATTTGATTGATTGCTTCTAGACAAGAATCGTTCAAACCGTCATATGTTAATGAGTGTTTAATTTCTACTACTATTCCACTATCATAATTATCTGTTTCAATAATTATGTCGGCAAGACCATCACCTGATTCTATGTTGGATTTAACAATCCAATTAGGATTAGTGGAAAGGACACCTGTTAAAAACATATGATAAGCATATTCTTTCTTACCATCATGTGACTTGGTATCGAAGATACTAATTGTGTTATCTAGAGTCTTATTTAAATAGTTCTCTATTTCTTCGCAGTTACTATTTTTAAAATCGTCCCATAGCTTATTAAGATTATTACTATCTTCTTGGATAGTAGTGTTAAACCATTCACGAATTTGTTTCTTATATACAGTTCTTATTTCTTCATTAGGAATCTTTAATTTGTAGTAACCATTATCGCTTACACCAACTTGAGTTAGGTAGCCAGTGGTAAACAATACACTCCAAAGATTATCTATACTATTATCAATTTCATCGTAAGTTAATTCTAGATGAACTTCTTTCTCTATCACTTCACCAACCACTAGTCTTTCAATATCGTCTCTTGTTGTTTTATCAGCCATATAAATAAATCTTTTAACAAGGTCGTTAGAACTAGTATTAATCCAAAATGATTGTGGAGTTTTATTAGAAGAGATATTTAGTAAGTCCACATAACTAATCACATCCCAAGGACAATAGATATCAACATCACCAAATCGATAACCATCATACCATTTCTTAGTTTCTTCAAAATAATCATCTTGGTTATAGTAAGCTAATAATTCCTTTACTTCATTTTCGGTAAAACCAAAAGAATCATTAAATCTAGAATCTAGGATAGAGAGATATCTGAAATTATTAAATCCTCCGTATATGATTTTCTGAGGTAGTCTTAAACAACCTGTTAACACTGCAAATTCTAACGCTTCATTTCCCTTTAACGCATTAGCATACATACTCATTATTAAAGAAACCATTTCATCATAATAACCATTATTGAAAGCTTTGTGTAAAGGAACTTCATATTCATCAATTAAAATAATTACTCTTTGGTTATAGTGTTTGTGCAAAAGAGAAGATAACAGTTCAAGAGAGTTTACTAACGTCCTCTTATCCATTGAATATTTACCATTGTTTAAAACAATTAGAGAGCCATATCTTTCTTTATCATTTGACGATAATCTATCACTATCAAGCAAAAATTCAAAACGATTAGCCTCATGTCCTATAAGTTCAACAAAGTTGCTTAAAGCCTCATTAAAATTTAAACCTTCAATATCTTTTAATGTTAGAGAAATAACAGGATACTTTCCCAAATACTTTTCACAAAGCTCTTTATTATTCGAAATATATAGGTCATCAAATAAGCTAGTATCTGTTCCTATTCCAAAGAAACACTTTAGCATAGACATATTAAGAGATTTGCCAAAACAATGTGGACGAGTAAATATATTTACCTTCCCACAATTGTTAATAAGCTTTTCTATTAGTTTTGTTTTATCAACATAATAAAAATCTGACTCACGTATTTTCTTAAAATCATCAATTCCAATTGGTAGTTTTATAGCCATACCTATATTGTATAAAAATTAGCCACTAAATAATGGCTAATAAGAATTAATTATTTAGAAGCAATTGCTTCAATTTCAACCATAGCACCCTTAGGTAGTGCTACTACTTGATAAGCAGCTCTAGCAGGATATGCACCAGAGAAGAAAGTACCATATACTTCGTTCATCTTAGTGAAATCACCTAAGTTAGTCATAAGAACAGTAGTCTTAACTACATTATCCATTGAAAGACCTGCAGCTTCAAGAATTGACTTGATGTTACTTAATGATTGAGCTGTTTGTTCCTCAATACTTTCTGGCATTGTACCTGTTTCTACATTAATTGGTAATTGTCCTGATACATAGACAAAACCATTTGATTCGATTGCTTGTGAGTAAGGACCAATAGCAGTTGGCGCCTTTTCACTGTTAATTACTTTGTTCATTTTATTCCTCTCCTAAACATTCTCCGTTTGATTCAATTAGCTTTTTGTAATAATAGAAAGAATCTTTTCTAGAACGATTTAGTGTTCCATTTCCTTCATTATCTTTATCTACATAGATGAAGCCATATCTCTTTTTCATTTCGCCTGTTGATGCCGAAACTAAATCAATTGGTCCCCACCATGTATAACCTATCAAATCAACGCCATCATCTATAGCTTCTTTCATCGCTTTAGCATGCTCCTTTAGATATTCGATACGATACTGATCGTGTACCACACCATCTTCACCAACTTCATCTATAGCACCCAAACCATTTTCAGCTATAATCAACGGTATTTTATAACGGCCATATATTTCGTTCAACACCCATCTTAAACCATTAGGATCAAATCCCCAGCCCCAAGCGCTCTTCTTTAAATATGGGTTTGCTGCTCCTAAATTGAAGTTTCCTGAGTCGGTGTCTACTTCTTGGTCAACACAATCAGTCCCTGATGTGTAGTAAGAGAATGAATAGAAATCAACCTTACCTTCTTTTAGTATCTTTTCGTCTTCTTTGCTAACTTCTAGTTCTACGCCTTTATCTGCAAGATATTTTTTAGTAAATGGAGCATATTCTCCTCTTACTTGAACATCACCACAGTACCAGATTTTACGCATTGAATTTTGCGCAGCAAGAATATTTGCTGGGTTACATGAATATGGATAATGAGCATCAGATGAAATCATACATCCAATCTTAAATTCAGGATTTATTTCATGTCCTAATTTCACTGCTAAAGCACTAGCTAAAAATTGATGATGTAAAGCCTTAAAACGCTTATTTTGTTTATCTTTAGTAAATGCTTCCTCTGGTGCATTATTAATATCAACTACAGTTGTACCATTAGATAAAATTCCACCACCAAAAATATCACCAAAATAATTCATAGTCATATTGATTTCGTTGAACGTAATCCAATATTTAACTATATCCTTGTATTCATTAAATACAGTCTTACAATATTTAACATAAGCATCTATTGTCTTTCTTGACAACCAGCCATCTTGTTTCAATGCTAAGGCATATGGAATATCATGATGAGATAAAGAGACTAATGGTTCAATATTATATTTTCTACACTCTTCAAACACATCACGATAGAAGTCTAGACCTTTTTGGTTTGGCTCTTCGTCATCACCATTTGGATAAACCCTTGCCCACGAGATTGACATTCTATACATCTTAAACCCCATCTCTGCAAACAAAGCAATATCTTCTTTATAACGATGATAATGGTCGATTGCTACTTCAGCTGGATAATAGCATCCTTTACTCAAATCCGGTTCAAACTTTCTTGGTTCTCTTCTAGTTCCTGCTGTTAATAAATCTGTAACTGCAAAACCCTTGCCATCTTCTCTCCAAGCACCTTCACATTGGTATGCAGCTGTTGCGCCACCCCAATAAAATCCATCTGGAAATTTATAATTAGTCATTATTTGTATTCCTTTCAGCTAAAGTTAACACGCCTTCTTTTAATCTATTCAATCCTTCTTCTAGAATTTCTCTACTAGTCGCAAAACAAATTCTTACATGTCCTTCTGATTGATCTCCGAAGAATTTCTTTCCACCTGGAATAATTGCTAAGTCTACTGTTTTCTTTAAGTATTCAGTAAACTCTTCTGCTTCCATTCCAGTTTCTTTTATATCTACATACAACAAATAAGTTGATTTTGGTCTATAAGCTTTCAACATTGGTAATTTGTTAATAAAATCTACGGCATAATTTCTATTCTCTTCTAGGTGTTTAATAAAACCATCTAAATAATATTCAGAATCATTCATTGCTGCAGTAGCTGCAACCATAGATATTGATGTTGCGCCTCCAGCTGTTGATAATACCTGCGATTTTTCTAAAACTCTTTTGAAATTTTCTTTATCTGTACAATAGATGTTGCCTATTCTTAAACCTGCAAGTCCAAACGATTTTGAATAACCAAATACTGAAAGAACATTTTTACATCTATCATTTCCTAAACAATAGATTGAATTAAATTTTGCGTCTGAATAGATGATATCAGACCAGATTTCATCATTCATAATATATAGGTTGTGCTTTTCACATAAGCTCATAATGAATTCTAATTGTTCAACAGAATATAGAAGTCCATATGGATTATGAGGATTGCATAATCCAATCATTTTGGTTTTGTCTGTAATATAATCTTCTAAATCACTTAAATCCATCTCTCTTTTTTCTGGATCCATTTTGCATGGATAAAAAATTGGAGTAGCACCAGATTGAACACATGCTTCTCTAAATAGATAATCACAAGGATCAAAAACAATCATTTCATCTCCCGGTTTTAGAAAAGCCTTAGCTATAACATCCATCCCTCTAGCAGCTGAATCTATTGGCAACACATATTCAGGATTAATATTTTCATCTTTTCTTCTTTTTACATATGAACTAAAGGCTTTCTTAAAATCTTCAAATCCAGTTTTTGGGGTGTAAGAAAAGTAACCATCGCTAATATAATCTTGCATCGCTTTTTTAATTTCAGGTGCACAAGGGTAGTCTGGGTCGGCTGCTGTTAAGGGAATAATATTTTCCCCAACTTCAGCCCAACGATAGTTGTATGCTTTTTTCTTTAATACTTGTAAATTTACTTTTTCATTGTCAAAATAATTCATAAGTTAGTCTCCACTTAATACTTAACGGAGGCAGCGCCTCCGTTAAAGTTATTTTTCTAATTTCTTTAGTCTAGCATCAATGGCTTCAACTATTTCTAAGAGGTTTTTTGTGATATTAATTTCGCTATTTACTGTCATACATGTATCTTGAGCGTGTGTTAATAAGACAGTGAATTCAGGGTTTTCTCCGTTCGCCTCACGTTGAAGTTCAACAGTTTGTGCTTTGTGAGCTTCTACTATCTCCTCATCTGCTTTCTTTAGACATTCTCTAGCTTTGCTAATGTCAAATTCTTTTAGAGCATTTAATGCTTCAGTTGTTGCCTCACGTGCATCACCTGCATGGAGAATTATTTGCATAGAATTTAATGCTGTTGATTCCTTCATATTTAACCTCTAACTTTCTTTATTTTCTCTTTGCTAATTCAGCTTGTTCCTCTACGTATGCTTGCTTTTCATATACTTTGAAGAATGGAGTCCAAATAATCCAGCTAATCGCAAACAATACTACTACTAAGATAACACCAGTGAATGACCCGGTAGCTAAGTAGCCTTGAACAATCGTTGGTAAATACCACATTTGCATAGGAGCTGATGGTACTGGCACAAATCCAATCTTAAACGCAAAGTACATTACTGTTGGAACAATTACTGAATTTAGAATTAATGGGATCATTAATATTGGGTTCCAAACAACTGGTGCACCAAACACGATTGGTTCGTTGATATTAAAGATTGATGGGAATAATGTAATTCTACCAATAGTCTTCAATCTCTTAACCTTAGACATCATACACATAATAACTAGTGCTAAAGTACAACCTTGACCACCAATATATGTAATACCCATTACTGTTTCCATTAGGTTTACATTAGTTGCTGCCTGTCCTGCTGCTACAGCCGCCATGTTTGCATCCATACCAGTCATCCAAATAGTCCAAGCAATTGGGAATAAAATCCAAGTGAAACCAAATGAATATAGAACACAAGTTAAACCCGTAATTAATAATAAGCCTGGTAATGTTTGGCCAAAGTTGGCAATAGGTTCAAATGCTGATCTAATAAATAGAGGAAGATCGAAGCCAACGCCCATAATTGCTAAACCGATACATAATACTACAGTAACTGGAATTAGTGCATCAACCCAGTTTACAACCATATCAGGCATTACAGTATCTTTACTAAATAGTGAATGTTTAGAAGCAAAATTGAATACCCATGCAGTAAAAATACCAACCACTACTGCTGACAACATACCACCTGTACCTAATTTGTCAGATACAAACATCATTGTGCCATCTCCAAGTTCTGGCATATCAATAATGAAGAATAATGCTAATGATGTTAGCATTGAAGAAATCTTCAATTTTTCATTTCCTGCTTTTTCAAGAACCTTCATTGGAATTAACACTGCAAGGAATACTGCAATTAATCCAAATGAGAAAGTATTTACCATTCCAATATCTGGTAACCAACTAAGGAATGAGAATCTCTTCAATACACCAACAACAGAAGATACAGAGCCAATCATAATCATTGGAAGAATTGACATGATTGATTGTTGAATTGAATAGATATAAATATTTCCAGTGACTTTATTAAGCGCTGGTGTTAGTGTATTCATTACCCAACCCATAAAGCCAGTCATCTTTTCATCTTGAACTTCTTCTTGCTTTGCTTCTTCTTTAACTGTTTCCTCAACCTTTTTACCATTTTCAGATAAAACAGCTAAAGCTTTCTTTAGAGTTGCTTCACCATCAATCTTTCCATAAGCTTCCTTATCGATAAAAGTATAAGGAATTCCTGTTCCAGCTAAGTCAGCTTTAAGAGCATCCTCTTTAAAAGATAAGTGAGGTCCAAACATGATTAAGTCTGTTCCTTTTAAATTAGCCATCATTTCTGAATCGCTTCTTGCGATAATTTCGATGTCTAAACCTTGAGCATTTGCCGCCTTACGCATTGCTTGTGCCATAAAACCACTAGAAGCGCCAGCGCCACACATCAATAAAATTTTCATAAATCTCCTTTCCTAACTTTTGATTTATTTAAGGCCTTTTGCCTTTTTACACTTTCATTCTATTTTTATACATCAATTATAAATACCTACGTTTTTTCTCTTATCATGGAAAAAATATAGGTAAACATCTTGCTCTTTGTATTTTAGAATATAAGTGTTAAAGAGCAGATATGGAAACTAAAAGCATCATTGGAGTAATTAGAGCAATCTCTAGTAATAGTCAAAAAATGAATGCTAAAGAATTAGCACAATTTTTAAATTGTTCTGAAAAGACCATAAAGAACTACATTAATGAAATTAATTGTGATAAAGATTTAATTCTATTGGATAAAGATGGATATTATTTTGAACCTGGTGTTAATGTTGATTTGTTGCTTGATAAATACAAATATTCATCTGCACAAGAATGTCAATCATTTATTATTAGAAGATTATTAACTAATGATAATGGTTTTTCAATAGATGATACATTAGATGAATTATGTATATCTGATAAAACATTAGATAAATATATTATCGAAATCAATCGTCAGATTAAAGGTTTAGATCTTTCTGTTGGAAGAAAGAATGGCAATTTAATACTGAAAGGTGATGAAAAGAATAAGAAAGAATTATTAAAAAGAAATCTAAAAGTAAATGACTATTCAATTGTTGAAAAAGATTTATCTTCATACTGCGAACTAGTTTCAATAGATTATCTGTTATTTAAAAAGGTTGTTTCATCTATATTTGATGAATATAACATTCATGTTAATGACTATACATTTTTAACTATTCTTTCTCACTTGGTTATTAAATTTATTAGAGTTAGAGGCGGAGCAGATATTGATGATGTAGAATTACCCGATATCAAAATATCTGACGAAGATATTAAATGCGCTTCTAATATTATTGATAAACTTAATGCAACTTTTGGTGTTGGTGTTCCTAAAGAAGAAGCAAGAAAATTAGCAAATCTTATAGCTTTAAAATCAACCAACAAAGAAGTAACTGTGACAAATTTAGAATACAGAGAGTTTGTGGTTGATGTTGTTAAAAAAGTTAAAGACAAATTTGGTATTTCTTTAAGAGATGATGAATTTATTAGTTTCTTTTCATTACATATTATCAATCTAGTTAAGCGAAGTAAAAGCGGTATGTATAATGAAAATCCATTGTTCGAAAGAACCCTCAATTCCGATTCTTTCATCTATGAAATTGCTGTATTTATTTCTTCTGAATTAGAAAAGAAATACGATATTTCTATCCCTGATACCGAAATTGGATTTTTAGCATTTCATATTGGGTCTGTTATTGTTAAAAAGAATCTACTATCTGAAGAAATAAATGTTGCGGTTAATATGTTTGATTTCTATGGTTTTGGAAATCTTTTAAAAGAAGCTTTAGAGAAATATGAAAGTTCATCTATTCATTTTCATTACATTGATAAGAACTCAACAATTCCTTCTTATAAGTTTGATTTGTTAATTACTACTCCTTTTTCAAATAATGATATTGTTTCTTATAACAATAAGATAACAATCAATCCAATGTATAACAAAAAAGATCTTCACACTATTCAAAACAAATTAGAAGAGATTGAAGAAAACAAAAATAGAAAGAAAGCAAATGTTTTTATTTCTCAATTCTTTAACCCTTTATTCTTTGAGAAAAATATATACCTAGATAATGAGGATGAATATATTCGTTATATCTCTGGAAAGTTGATTGAAAATGGGATTGTGGACACAAGTTTTACTAACAGTGTTATAGATAGAGAAAAATATACTCCTACAAGTTTCGAAAATGGTATAGCTATTCCTCACGCAATAGAGGGCAATGCCATGTTTAATAATGCTTATATTATTTTGAACGACAAGCCTGTTAAATGGGGCAATTATATGGTTAATGCCATTATAGTCATTGCGTTAAGATCAGATGGATATACCGGTTTTAGATATGTATTAGACACATTAATGAATAAGACTTCAAATAGAGATGATTTAATGAAGATGGTTGCGTGCAAAGATTATTTCGAACTAATTGATTATCTTAAGTATTAAATTGTTTGACACATCCCCTCATCGGTGGTAACATGGCAAAGATAAAAAGCATCTTTAATCTGATACGAGATATCAGCAAGGGCATTAAAATTAGATATTTTTTAATAAGGAAATATAACCTTGCCTATCAGATTAGGGCAAGGTTTTTTTGTTAGGAGAAAGGTGATATTTATGAAACTTGTTTATGACATTAATGACAAACCTACTGTAAAACAAAATTTAATGTTTGCGTTACAGGAAATGATCGCAATCATGGCAGCAACTCTATTAGTTCCAATTCTAATGACACAATATGGCTTGCCAAGTGACCCTGCTGCTGCATTACTAGGTGCTGGTATTGGTACTCTAGTATATATCTTCTGCACTAAGAAAAAGAGCCCTGTATTCTTAGGAAGCTCATTTGCCTTCTTAGGTGCTTATGCTACTTCTATTTCATCGGGTTATGGTTATTGGGGTGTCATAATCGGTGTTGCTATCGCAGCTCTAGTATATGTAATCTTCGCACTAATTATTAAAGCTGTTGGCTCTGGTTGGGTAAACAAACTACTTCCTGCAGTTATTGCTGGACCAATTGTATCATTAATTGGTTTATCTTTATCAGGTACAGCTACAAGCTGGATGAGTACTAATGGTGGTAGTGAATATAGTTTAATTACTATCGCAATTGGTCTTATTACATTCTTCTCAATTGTTGTTGCATCAGTTAAGGGAAGCAAGTCTATGCAACTATTCCCATTCGTAATTGGTATTGGGGTTGGTTATGTAGTAGCTCTTGTACTTACTCTAATTGGTAACGCAACTGGTAATGCTGCTTTACAAATCTTAGATTTCTCAGTATTTACTAAAACATTTGTTCCATTTACATTAAGTTCAATTGTGGATTATCCAAAGATTTTCCTTCTAAGAGCAATCCAAACAAACGGTGAATATCTTCCAATTGACTTAACTGCAATCATTAACTTAATCTTAGTATTCGCACCATTATCAGTAGTTCTATTATGTGAACACATTGGTGACCATAAAAATGTAAGTAACATTATCAACAAAGACTTAATTACAGATCCAGGTCTAGATAAGACATTAATGGGCGATGGTATTGGTTCATTTGTTGGTACAATCTTTGGTTGTTGTGCTAACACAACATATGGTGAATCAGTAGCATGTGTAGCTATCACAGGTAACGCTTCTGTAAGCACACTATTCTATACATCATTTGGTTGTATCCTACTATCATTCTTCACACCATTTATCACATTGATCAATTCAATCCCTAAGTGTGTAATGGGTGGTGCTTGTGTTGCCCTATATGGCTTTATCGCAGCAAGTGGTCTTCAATTATTAGCTAAGGTAGATCTTAGCGATAATAAGAACCTATATCCAGTAGCTGCAATCTTTGTATGCGGTATTGGTGGCCTAGTATTAAACTTTGGTTACAATCCTGTTACTGAAGGGCCTCTTATCTCTATCACTTCATTAGCTGTAGCTATGATCGTTGGTATTATCACTAGAAAAATCTGTGGTAAGGGTAAAGAACTTTAATAGATAAAATTTAAATATGTTTTTTTAAAAACGCGATTTATAAAATTAATAAATCGCGTTTTTCTTTTATTTTAAATATGTATCAAATATAGCACTTAAAGCATTTGAATAATCAGTAGTCTTGTTATCATATACCTTAGTCTTCCATGTTTCAGCGAATAGTTCATTATTGTTTTCACAGGCTTTATCTGATACTAAGTTACATGATGATTTAACAGTTCTGAATTTAAAGAAGCTTAATAAGTCATAAGACTTGTTTTCAATTGAATGGCCCATTTGGTGATGTAGTTCTGCTCTAATATCTTCTGAATTATTATTAAGAATAATGAAATTCTTTCTGACTACAAAGACACCATTTTCATCAGCACCCCTCATCTTAAAATCATTTACTAGATAGATCTTAGAAGGAAGTCCTTTTTCATATTTAGCTAATTCTTCTTTGATTATCTTTAACGATTCTATAGCTTGTTCCTCGCTTATGTTATAGTCACTAGTATAAGTTAACTTAACCTTTTCATCTTCCATTAAATCAAAGTTGAAATAAACATTAACACCACTTTGATCGTAGATTTCTCTTTTTAATACACCAGTTGGACTTTCATCATAATAGTCTTTCTTATGAATAGCTACTGTTGATGATGCACTAATTAGTGCAGCTACTGCTAAGGCAAATACAATCAACATTGCATAATCACCCTTTGAATTCTTAGTAACAATTGAAACAAGATGAAGTATAGTTACTATTAACGCAAATACTCTTGCAGTATTCATACTAATAACTGTCTTATCAATAAAGTTAAATACTAACGATATGATAAATAGTACAGCAAATACCGTTTCTATTATTTTTAATCCTTTTTTAAAATTATCTTTCATATAAACCCTCACTCTATTAATGATTGTACACATAATTTTAAAGAAATGGTATTACTTAACAGTAATTATCTTACTAACTGATTGAAATGATAAACATATGTTAGCTGATAATTAATTGGTCAAACGCATATGACTAATTAAAGGACTAAATTCTATGTTCGTAATATTTAATGAAAAATGTTCAAAGAGATTGAAAATTGAGTTGAATTAAACTGATTATACAAACAAAAAAAGCGAGCAAATGCTCGCATATTACCACATTGATGAAGACACATAATCAAAGATACCTACACCATGATTATTGTATTCATAGTTCTTACAGATATAAGAGAAATATAAATTAAATTCATTAATCTTAAGCTTCCAAAAGAAGTTCTCATTATCCATTAACTTTTCATATTCTCTTTGAGTATAGTAAACATTATTCAACTGTGTATAACAAGAGAAATTAATATTGATATTAAAATCATCTAAGTTACACTTCTCAGTCTTAATATATTCATCATAAAAAGTCTTAACCTTGATATTATTTAAATTAATATCATCATTATAATCATCACTAGTAACCTTATGACACAAGATATATGTAGCTACATAATCACCATAAGCATCCACAAATTCCTCAAAACTAGAATGAGCATCAATACCCTTAGTAGTCTCTAAATTACTACTATAATCATATGAATCATTTTCATATTCATATTTCAAAGTCTTAATCTTTTGAACCGGTTCCTTTGTATTCTTATCAACTAAAACATAATCATTAATGGGCAAGAAACCCTCTGGCACTGGTGTATTTGTATCAACTAATAAAGTTGATTGATTAATTATTACTCTACCTGCTAAGCCCAACACAATAGCTAATACAAAAAGGATTATATACTTTATCTTCTTATTCATTTATAAATCTCCATATAAGTAAAAGTACCATTACATAAGTGTAAGTCTTTATCATCATAAACATTTACATCTAATACCGCTAATGTTGATCCAACTTTAATAGGATGAACAACAGCTTTTAATTTAGATGTATTCATAGCAGGCTTTAAATAATTAAAAGTCGCATTAACAGTAACTGGCATCTTATATGCTAAAGCACAGGCATAACCACAGGCTTCATCACATAAGGCATATAATAATCCACCATGTACGGCATTAAAAGGATTTAACATATTATCATTTAATACTACTTCATAGATGGTTTCTTCCTTTGTATTCTTGATACAAGTGAAGCCTAAATATTTTCCAAAATTATTTTCTCTCATATAAATTTATTTAATAGATATTCTAATTCCTTATCATTATTACTTACTTTAAAATACAACTTAAACGCATTAGGATAATATTCACCAATATACTTACGATACAGTTCGCACTGTCCTATTAACAATCTTATATCCATGTTGTTGTCATTAAACAATACAATCAAAACATTTCTTTCATTCACAAGAGTTAAATCAAGAATTGAATTACCAACATAAGATAATTCAGGATTAAGAAGCTTAACCTTATGCATGATTTTGATTGCCTTCTTTTGTTTATCATGAAGATTAAAATCACCGATCCTATTATGAGCTAATCTAATCGCATACTTTAATTCTTCATCATCAATCTTGTCACAAACATTCTCAACACTTGACCATAAGTCTACATTATCCTTGGCATACTCTAATAGTTTAATTACTATTTCCTCGGGATTAATGTAAACATATGATTCTACATTGTTAGATATTGGCATACCAAATTCACTTAAATAGGCAGGGGCTTGGAAGAAGACAACATCTTTTAAATAGAAAGAAGATATCTTAGATGGAAGCTTATGATCCTTGCTTACTTTAAGAATTGCTTCCTTGAATTCATCACAAGTGTTATAACCATTTTCTTGTTCAAATTTGTTCCACATGGTATTAACGCTATTAACAATTAAACTTTCTACTCTACCATAGCCAACAATACCCTTTTCTCCATCACGCATATGTATCTTGTCTTTAGATAGGAAGAATATTAAATCACCTACTTTAAAATTAGAGAATGATAATGTTGGAGATAAACGCCAAAAATTCATCGTTGTATCTGCATTTAAACGATGATGATCTAACATCTTAGAATCAGTAATATAAGCTATCGATGCCATATACCATTATTATACTGGTAGGAATTGTTAATTATCTCTAAAAATCTACTTGCGACATCATTTTCAAAGTCATTTTTCTCAATTATATAGATGCCGAGCTCTTCTCCTTTGGCATATACTAGGGGTCTATTTTCACTTAGCTCATTATAGATACAGATAACAGGCTTAGAATATTCATTACCAAACATTACATTATGAACCTTTATTTCATTTAAATCACTTGGATCCACTTTGTTAGATTTAATACTAGTAAACAGTAAACAATTATCTTTAATCACTAAACAATCTAATTCACATCTTACTGAAAGATTTTGGGTTCTTGAAAATTCGATGTTACAAGACATCAAGACATCATCAAATAATTTACTATCAACTAGTTTATTGTAGATATAGTTTTCTAAGAAAGTGCCAGACACCATAAAGATTCTTCTAATGTCGTTGTTGAAGAAACTTAGAGTATTATTCTTAATTGTAAATAAGTTTAAATCTTTAAAATAGCGATAATTTTCATCACTTGTTATTTTCCTGATTGTTGTTTCATCTAGATAATAATCATTATCTTTATGATCTAGATAATTAATTAAGTTATTAATCTTTGAGACAAAAGAAATGAAGTTAGAATAATTATTCTTACTATATTCAATAGTCTTATAGATTAGTTCTATAGTTTCTCTATTTTTTACAGGATTATGCATAGAAGATATAATACGACCACCATTTAAAGTGATAATGTCTTCTATTTGAAAATTAAAAATCTTTGAAGTTAAGACTTCATGTTTACGATAATCCTTGATGCACTTCTCTTCTTCATCAAAATAAATGATACGATTATTTCTTTTTAATGCCATTTCACACAACACTAATGAAAGATACTTGTTGGCACTAACATCTACAATTGTTTCATCACTAAAGTATTGTCTTATGCTTTGTTCATCAACTTTAGTAAAATGAATTTCAATATCTTTGTATTTATTGATTACTTTGGTACAGTATTCAAATTTGCTTCTATCTATCTGATGGTGGTATACAAAAATAAGCTTATCAATATTTAATGATAACGGTACTATCGCATTATTAAAGTTATTATGTTCATCAAAAGATTTTAGTAATATCATTCTTCTTCTATTTTCTTACGATTAGTCATCGCCTTAATTAGAGTTAATTCATCTGTATAATCTAGACTTGCTCCCATTGGTAGTCCATGAGCTAATCTTGTTACTAAGACATTCTTGTTCTTTAATATTTTATCTAAATATAGCGCTGTCATTTCCCCGTCCATTGTCGGTGGTGTGGCTACTATTATTTCCTGGGTATTATCATTGATTCTCTTTAACAAGTTATCAATACTTAAATCCTCAGGATAAATGCCCTTAGAACTAGATAATAGGCCATTTAAGATATGGTAAGTACCTTTATAAGTATTAGTCTTTTCGATGGCGATTAGATCTTGAGCACTACCTACCACCATGATGATATTCTTGTCTCTTGATTCATCTTTGCAGATTGGGCAGGTATCATCATCACTTAAAAAGCCACAGACTTTGCATCTTTTAAGTTTTTTTAAATCTCTTAAAGTATCGGCATAAGCATCTAGTGTTTCATTGTCTAAGTTTAATAAAGTAAACGCAAATCTTTGTGCTGTCTTATTACCTACTCCTGGTAATCTTTCATACATATCAATTACTTTTTGAAATCTCTCAGGATACATTAGTCTTCAACCCTCACATTATCAAATAATAGTTTAGCCTTATCTTCGTTAGTCATCTCTTTTTCAATAACTGGCTTTTGTACTATTGGTGACTTACTATCTTTATTAGCCATCAGATTCTTATAGATACTAATTAGTTCACCACGCTTATTGTCTTCTACACCATAGATTACCTTATCTAGTCCAAATTCTTCCATGAAGAATCTATATAGTTCATTTCTATTTTCAGATGCATTGATATTATCAATATATAACTTAGGACCAGTAACAATTATTACGTCCTTGCCACTTGCGAACAAGTCAGTGTTTCTTAATAGCTCATAGAACTTTCTCTTATCTGGATCTAGTTTATACATTTCTAGTCTATTGTAGATAATACTGTCAGATACTTTTTCGTTCTTGTTGGCAGTTAATAGTAATGCAGCTAGATACTCAATATCTATAGGTTGTTCATTTAATACCTCATGTTCTTCTTCTACACTAGTACCACCAGTAAGGTCTTGTACCAATGTTTCCATGATTGGCTCAGGAGTGATTGAGATTCGAGCCCCATCAGATTCGGATTCGAGCCCAGAAGATTCGAGCCCAGATTCGAGCCCATTAGGTATATCTTCAGTTATTGTTTCTTCAACAACAGGTTTCTCAACTACTGCTTGAGCCTTAGGTTCTTCTTTTACTTCTTCAACTATTGTTTGCACCTTAGGTTCTTCCATAACAGTTCTAGTAACTGTTTGTGTTATAGCAGGTTTAGTTTTATTAGCATTTTTAGATGAATTACCGCCCATCTTTACTTCAGCTAATTCAAGGTATGTTAAAAAGCTTTGATTGCTTCTGGCTTTATTTAAAGCTTCTTCAAGATATGTAATATCAGATAATAGGTCATTAACACTTACTACATCTAAGATATTCATACAATCAAATTTAGATAATTTATTTAATAATGTTTCATTTTGGTCATCACTATAAATTAGACTTTCTTTGATGATTTCTAGTAAATCAACACATAATCTTTTTGGATCAATACCAGAATCATACATTTGTCTTAATAGATTAATAGAACCTGTTAAGTCGTTATGAATCTTTATTAATAGTTCGACTTTTTCTTCCTTTGTGCTTAAACCAAATATTCTTTGAACATCTTCCAAGAAGATTCCATCATTATTGTAAGAAAGCACTTGTTCAAGAATAGATAGAGCATCTCTCATACCACCCTCTGCCAACATAGCAACTTCATCTAGTGCCTTGTCTTCATATTGAAGATGTTCCTTGTTTAAAATCTCAACCATCTTCTTTTCCATATTTAGATTAGAGATTTTTGAGAAGTTATATCTTTGACATCTACTTAAAACAGTAGGAATGATTTTTTGAGGATCAGTAGTAGCTAAAATAAATACAACATGTGCAGGTGGTTCTTCTAATGTTTTTAATAACGCATTAAAAGCTGATGAAGATAACATGTGAACTTCATCGATAATATAAACTTTATATTTGCCGACAATTGGTGAATATGGAACTTGTTCGATAATTTCTCTAATATCATCTACTGAGTTGTTACTAGCAGCATCTAGTTCAATAATATCTGGATGATTATTTTCTTTGAATGCTAAACAACTTGGACAATTATCACAAGCCTCTTCATTAAAATCTTCACAGTTGATTGCTTTTGCGAATAACTTAGCAATTGTTGTTTTACCAGTTCCTCTTGGACCTGCAAATAAATATGCATGAGCAATTCTCTTATTCTTAATTGTGTTCTTAAGAATCTTTACAATATACTCCTGTCCTACTACCTCATCAAATCTTGATGGTCTATATGTTCTATATAATACTTGATAACTCATACTGGTACTATTATACAATTTTTAAAGGCTTTATATTTTGAGTATTATATTAATACAAAATTATTAATATCTAAGTAATTTTAAAAAATTTACCATTAGTCTTATCGGTATTTTAGTCCGTGGTTTAATCTGTGGTTTTGTTATTTATTCGGTGGTTTATTGGGTGGTTTAGCTGTTCCTTAATTGGCTCCTTTTAGCTCCTTTTTTTGGCTCCTTTTTAGCTCCCTATAGATAAGTTCTTTTTCAAATATATTTTGTATAAATGCGTGATTTCTTATCGGTGGTTTATTCCGTGGTTTATTGGGTGGTTTATTGGGTGGTATATTTACTTATTTGTTGTATTTTTATATAAAATAGTTATAAAAAGGCAATTCTCATATATAATTTGTGCCTTAAATATCTTATTTCAT
The DNA here is from genome assembly GCA_934725085.1 of uncultured Erysipelotrichaceae bacterium. Lineage (GTDB taxonomy): Bacteria > Bacillota_I > Bacilli_A > Erysipelotrichales > Erysipelotrichaceae > Colivicinus. The sequence goes on from CAKVAL010000001.1 coordinate 61,852, forward strand.
GTTATTTTTGAAATTTAGTCCGTGGTCTTATCGGTGGTCTTATCGGTGGTCTTATCGGTGGTTTTTGGCTCCTTTTTTAGCTCTTTTTTAGCTCCCTATAACATTTTTAAAAGATACTTTACATAAAAGAGTTTTATGCTTGGTCTTATCAAACATTTATTCCATTGTTTAGTCTGTGTTTTTTCGTTATTTATATATTTAATAGTTATTAAAAGGCACATTTTAATAATTTGTGCCTTAGTTATTATTTTTTATTTATTATATTCATTTAGCGATCGTATATTTATAAAACATTTAACATATATAATAACCACCCTCTTTTTTTGTCCCGGCATATTTTATTAAAGCTTTCTTTCTTAGAGCTTTTATAGCATTATCTACTGTGCTATCCTTTAAGCCGCAAATATTTCTTATTGCAGGTAATCTTAATCCTGGGTTCCTTGCAATAGCCTCATATACCATCTTTTGAATTTTTGGTAACTTCTTAGGGTCATATGAAACCTCTATATTTGTTGAAGTTTGAATTGTGCCATTCATTTGTTCCACAAACTCCTTATTTGCCCAAATAGTAGCTGAAGTAAAATCTCTCTCATCACCATTAGAATCATATTCAATGACTGGATTACCATTCTCTAATAGAGTGTTTTTAATATCTTCTAACCCTGTACCTTCTTTTTCTATGAATCCAAGTAAGAATAGCGGTTCTTTTAATTCATTATTAATATAATCTTTAGCACGAACTCTTGGCTTTTCATTTAGATCTTTTATAGTAGTTGGTAAAAGAGGTCTATTATAGTTAGTAAAGCAAACATCCTTGGGTGTAACATAAATCTCTACTGGGCGGTATAAATCGTAACGTTTATGGAATATCGCATTGGCAGCAGCCTCACGAAGCGCTTTTTGAGGATAATTTTTTAGTTTTTTATTAAGCCATCCAGGTTTAGTAAAACTTTCTTGGATGACAAAAGTATCAAAAATATCCCATACTTTTTGGATTTGTACCCAAACTGGACCATAAAAATCATATGGTTTTCTTACTTTCTCAACTCCATTAAATGTTTCTATTAAAATATGAGTGTATGCATTTTCAATGTACTTCTCAGGATTTAATGAAAACATTAGGACCCCATAGTTTGTTGCCCTTCTTTTTCCATCTTTAAGATGAGAACTTAATGCGTTAAGTCTTTCTGCAAGTTCAACTCTATCTAACTTCTGAAACGATGGATTCTTACCTGTTCTAATACAATATTCTTGCATTATCGCAAGATTTAAATCATCCTCAGTAGCTGTATCATTCACATCAGATAAAAAACTATATTTACAGAATTTTCTTTTAAGTGCATCGATTTGGATATAATTAGCCTTTATTGAGTCTCTTTCAACTCTAATATAAGCAGTTGCCTCTATTTTTACCTCATCTTTTCTCTTATTTTCTTCTAATTTTCGCTTAATATACTTAATTCCTCTATCGGTTATCTCACAATAATCATCACCTTCGTATACAACAACTAGAATATAGTGTTTATCACCGTATATACAATCTAAATAATCTATTTTTGGCTTGATAGTTAGATGTCCGTCATTAACTAATTCTTTTAACTGATTAATCGTTGTTTCAATTTTAGCTTCAGGAATTCCGATGATTGGTTTAATTGGAATCGCTTTATCGCCGGTTTCTTTGTTATTTTCTTCTTCAACTCCAATAAAAATAAAACCATAATCGTTTTTATCAAAATTATTCGAAAACGCACAAACTGTTTTTAAAATCGTTTGATATTGGACTATATCGAAGCTCTTTTTATATTAGATTGTACTACCTTCTATACTACCTTTTTCCAGCATATTATTCGCTGTTTGTTTAATTAATTTCTTATCTATCATAGTACCAATATTATACCAAAATAGCCCTATTTAAAGGGTTTTAGGAAGATAATGACTATCTTTTTCTTCTATTTGTTTCATAAAAATTTTTCATTTAAAAATCCTAGATTCTACACCTAGAATTCTATCTCTTTTTCTTAAAGAAGCCCTTTAATAAGGCTATATATTCTTTATTCTCTACAAATTCACTATCTGGATAATGATTAATATTTCTAATTTGTTTTATATCAAAATTGCTACCAAAGCTACCACCCTTTGGATCTTTAGCTGCATAATATACTTTTTTAATTCTAGAATTAACAATAGCACCACCACACATAAGACATGGTTCAAGTGTTACATACATTTCACAATCATCTAAATGCCAATTATTTAACTTTTTAGATGCTTTCTTGATACATTCTACCTCACTATGAGCTGTCGCATCCTTTTTAGTTACTTTTTTGTTATGAGCCTTTGCAAGTACCTTATCATCTTTTACAATCACACAACCAACAGGAACCTCATCTTCCGATGCGGCTTTAATTGCTTCTTTAATCGCTAAATCCATAAATTTTTGATCGTACATAATTTTAATAAATAAAAAGCGCACACAGATAGAGGTACGTATGGCTGCTACATTCCTGTCCTGACCAAGTTAGTGCATAACTGTTGCGCAAATAAGATTATATATTATTTTTTAAGAATTTGATAGTCAAAATCAGTGAAATCATAAATCTCTTGCTTAATAACAGGGCTATCTAGATGTCTATAGTTATAATGATTGATTCTAATAAGATTTTCAATAGCTGCATCAATGGCGCTTTGACAACTTCCACATGAATCATCAAAAGCGATGATATCTTTCGGATTTGACTTAGATTTTCTTATTGCATCCAAATAAATATCCTTTTTATTAGTATTAACGCCATCATCATAGGCAACATGGTCTAATGAAATCCATTTAGACATACCACAATAATCTAAATAGAAGTCTACATTATATTTAATTGATGCAGTGGCCAAATAAATATCATAGTTATTATCTTTTAAATAATCTAATAGTTCCTTTGCACCAGGTGCTAATTCATTTCTATTCTTTTGTTTAGCTAGAGTTTGATATAACTCTTCTTTTTTATGTGCATACTTATCTAATGTAGCTTGATCAACTTGCTTACCTACCCTATTAAAGAATCTATTTATATTAGTATCATCCTTAGTTGCTAGTATTTGTTCAATTTGTTCAATAAAATCATTGCTATGACCAATAATTTCTTCATATATTACTTTCCAAGCTTCAATATTTAAATCTTGGTCAAAATATAGAGTGCCATTAAAATCAAATATTACTGTATTCATGAGTTTCTCCTATGTTCCACGTGGAACATCTAAATTATATAGTAAGTATTACCTAACTTAATATTAGAAGAAAAAAAGAATGTTCCACGTGGAACATTCTCTAATAAACTATTTCTTAGGGCTAATCTTTTCCATACCACCCATATAAGGTTGTAAAGCCTTAGGGATGTTAATAGAACCATCTTCATTTAAGTTGTTCTCTAAGAATGCGATTAACATTCTAGGAGGAGCAACAACTGTATTGTTCAATGTATGAGCAAAGTAGTTGCCCTTCTCACCTTTGATTCTAATCTTCAATCTACGTGCTTGAGCATCGCCTAGATTTGAACAAGAACCAACTTCGAAGTATTTCTTTTGACGAGGAGACCAAGCCTCAACATCACAAGACTTAACCTTTAAATCAGCTAAGTCACCAGTACAACATTCAAGTGTTCTTACTGGGATATCCATACTTAAGAAGAAATCTACTGAATTCTTCCACATTTCATTGTAGTAGTTCATAGAATCTTCTGGCTTACATACAACAATCATTTCTTGTTTCTCAAATTGGTGAATACGGTAAACGCCTCTTTCTTCAATACCATGAGCACCTACTTCTTTTCTAAAACATGGAGAATAAGAAGTAAGCTTTTGAGGAAGTTCATCTTCATCAATAATGGTATCAATGAACTTACCAATCATTGAGTGTTCACTTGTACCGATTAGATATAAATCTTCACCCTCAATCTTATACATCATGTTTTCCATTTCAGAGAAAGACATAACGCCAGTAACCACATCACTTCTAATCATGAAAGGTGGAATGTAATATGTATAACCTCTATTAATCATGAAGTCTCTAGCATAAGATAAAATTGAAGAATGTAATCTAGCAATATCACCCTTTAAATAATAGAAACCATTACCACTTGTTTTTCTAGCTGAATCCAAATCGATACCATCTAGTTTTTCCATAATATCCACGTGATATGGGATTTCAAAATCAAATTCTCTCTTTGTGCCAAATTGTTCAATTTCAACATTTTCAGAATCATCCTTACCTACTGGAACTGATGGATCTACGATATTAGGAATAACCATCATAATCTTTTTGATAGCTGCTTCTAATTCGATTTCCTTAACTTCAGATTCTTCAATTTCCTTGGCAATTTTAGCTACCTCGGCCTTAACTTCCTCAGCCTTTTCTTTTAAACCTTGCTTCATAAGTTGACCAATTTCCTTAGAGATAGTATTTCTTCTTCCTCTTAATTCATCAGCTCTTACTCTTAAAGCACGATAGTCTTCATCTAGTTTCTTAACTTCATCAACTAGTTCTAATTTTTGATCCTGGAACTTTTTCTTAATATTTTCTTTTACTAGTTCTGGATTTTCACGGATAAGTTTAATATCAATCATAATGCCTCCTAAAAAAATAAAAAAGGTAGCACAAGGGTGCAGATGCACGGTACCACCTTACTTTTTAACTTAAACTCTTAACGCGAGCAACGTGATTGGTTAGATCAGCTTTAAGGTAGATTCATAGAAGCTTATTAGTACCTTTCACCAGCGATACCTCTCTTATAAATAAGTATTTCTACTATATTCCTTAATTAACGCTAATCTAATAATAACACAAATTATTTTTGTCTATCAATGATTCTTAATAGTCCTGGTGCTAATAAGACATCAATTAGTAACTCAATCATAAAGTTTACTGTTACAAACAATGCGATCAATGTAACAAACGCACCATCGAAGAATGCGATGATAGTGAATGCTAGTGTACCAGTATTGACAATAGGTGCAACAGCACTTGCTAAAAGAATTGCAGCTAAACTATTCTTGCTAGACATCTTTTCATATACTAAAGCAGAAAAGAAACCAGCTAAAGTACCTTTTAAAACACATGCAGTAACAGTAGTTAATGGCTTAGCAGCCAACATAGCAGCACCACTTGGATCAGCACCGGTAATAACCATTAGCGCAACAACAACACCAAAGGCTGTACCTAAAATAGCACCAACCTTAGGACCATAGATAGCGCCACCTACGATAATTGGTACTAAAGTCAAAGTGATTGGGAAACCACCAAAATTAATAAAAGTCGCAATAATTTGTAAAACTACAACTAGACCTACAAACATTGAAATCGTAGTAATTCTTTTTGTATCTTTCATATATACCCCCACATGCTTAATGCAATCTTATCCATTATACATAAAAGAAGAGGATTATTCACCCTCTTCCTCACTCTCTTCATCTTGATGATCCATCAAAGTAACCGTCTTAACATAAGTATTTTCTTCAGGCTTAATCAAACGAACACCCTTAGTAACTCTACCTAAAGTAGAAACATTAGATAATGAGATTCTAATGATGACACCATCATTTCTCATAATCAAAGCATCCTCATCACCATTAACAGCCTTAAGTGCTACAAGCTCACCATTAGACTCATTAATATTAATAGTCTTAACGCCCTTAGCACCCCTACTTGTGATACGATACTCTTCAACTGGAGTCTTCTTACCATAACCATACTTAGAAACTACTAAGATTTGGGCACCTTCTTTAGAAGTACATGCACCAATTACAGTAGAGCCATCAACATTCATGCCCCTAACACCACTGGCATTTCTACCCATAGCACGAACACCTCTTTCATCAAAACGAACTGCCTTACCATTAGAAGCCGCAATAATAATTTCCTCATCACCAAGAGTTGGCTTAACAGTAACTAATTCATCATCCTCTTTCATCGTAATCGCAATCTTACCAGATTGTCTAATAGATTCAAACTCCTTAGCCTCTACCCTCTTACATAAACCATTCTTAGTCACAAAGAACAAGTAACCCTTAATCTCCCATTCTCTATTAATAGGAACTAAGGCTGTAACCTTCTCATCTTTTTCAATATTAATGATATTAATTACTGGAATACCTTTACCATTTCTACTTGATTCAGGAATCTTATAACCCTTAACACGATACACCTTACCCTTATTAGTAAATAATAATAAGTGATCATGAGTAGACATAGTAATATTTTGATCAATAATATCATCTTCATTTAACGTCATACCCTTAATACCACGACCCCCTCTATTTTGAGTCTTATAAGTATTAACAGGAAGACGCTTAATATAACCATTACCTGATAATGAAATAATTACATCTTCAACTGAAATTAAATCTTCATCATCAACATCAATTTCACCATCAATAATCTCAGTACGACGAGGATCATTATATTTATCCTTGATAGCAGTTAATTCATTCTTAATAATCTCAAGAACTCTAGAATGATTAGCTAAGATATCCTTTAAATCAATGATTTCCTTATATAATTCATCTAACTCAGCACAAATTTTCTCATAAGATAAACCTGATAATCTTCTTAACTGCATTGAAAGAATAGCTTCACCTTGCTTATCATCGATACCAAATTCATCATTAAACTTAGCAAGAATCTCTTCGTCAGTTCTAGAAGTCTTAATAATTTCAACAATTCTATCAATATTATCAAGTGCAATCTTTAAACCTTCTAAGATATGAGCTCTCTTTTCATCCTCTCTTAAATCATATGCTGTTCTTCTTTTAATGACATCAATTTGATGATCAACATATAAATTAATGATTTCTTTTAGTGACAACAACATTGGTACATTATTAACCAAGACATTGTTGTTTACACCAAATGAAGATTGAACAGGAGTTAACTTATAAAGTTGATTCAAAACAACCTCAGCCTGAACATCTTTCTTAAGTTCAATTTCAATACGAATACCGTTTCTATCATTAGAAAGGTCCTTCATATCCGAAATACCCTCAATCACCTTTTCCTTAGCAAGTTCATGAATCTTATCATACATAACTTGTTTATTAACTAAATAAGGGATTTCCTTAATAACTAATTTATGTTTATTACCTGGTAAATCTTCAACCAAGACCTTAGATCTCATAATAATAGAACCCTTACCAGTCTCGTAAGCAGACTTAATACCACCTCTACCTACAATATAACCACCAGTTGGGAAGTCAGGTCCTGGAATAATATTCATAAGATCAACAACCGAAATATCAGGATTTTCCATTACCGCAATGATGGCATCAATTGACTCACCTAAATTATGAGTAGGCATATTAGTAGCCATACCAACCGCAATACCCATAGAGCCATTAACTAATAAGTTAGGGAATCTACTTGGTAAAACAACTGGTTCCTTGTGTCTAGCGTCATAGTTATCACGCCAATCAATTGTCTCTTTCTTAATATCACTAACAAGCTCTAATGAAATCTTAGACATACGAGCTTCGGTATAACGCATAGCCGCAGCTCCATCACCATCCAATGAACCAAAGTTACCATGACCATCAACTAGAGGATAGCGATAAGAGAAAGGCTGTGCCATACGAACCATCGTGTCATAAATTGCAGTATCACCATGAGGATGATACTTACCCATAACTTCACCGACAATATTAGCTGACTTAACATGTTGCTTATCAGGAGTAAAACCAGCATCATACATAGCCCAAATAACTCTTCTATGTACTGGCTTCATACCATCCTTAACATCAGGTAAGGCTCTATCGATGATAACTGACATTGAATAACTCAAGAAGTCTTCTCTCATTTCTGAAGAGATATTAACTTCTTTCATGTTTCCATGATTGAAAAAACGATTATCTAATTCTTCCATAAAGCCTCCTTAAATATCTAAGTTCTTCACAAAGTGAGCATTCTCAACAATAAAGTTTCTTCTAGGTTCTACTTCATCACCCATCAACATTGAGAAGACACTATCCGCATCAATCGCATCCTCAATAGTAACTCTCTTAAGTGTTCTTCTTTCAGGATCTAGAGTTGTCTCCCAAAGTTGACTTGGATCCATTTCACCAAGACCTTTATATCTTTGAATATCATACTTTTCATCACCGAAATCACGCTTTGCCAAATCAAGTTCTTCATCTGAGTAACAATAACGTAAAGTCTTTTGACCCTTACATAATTTATATAGAGGTGGCATCGCAATATATACATAACCACCCTCGATTAGAGGTTTAAAGTAACGATATAAGAAAGTAAGCATCAATGACGCAATATGTTGACCATCAACATCGGCATCGGTCATGATTACAATCTTATGATAACGAAGCTTAGAAATATCTAGTTCATCACCAAAACCACAACCAAAAGCTTGTATCATCATTCTAATTTCCGCATTATCGAAAATCTTATGCATACGAGCTTTTTCAACGTTTAAGATTTTACCTCTTAAAGGAAGAATAGCTTGGAAGTTAGAATCTCTGCCTTGTTGAGCACTACCACCAGCTGAATTACCTTCGACGATATAGATTTCACAAATAGAAGCATCTCTACTTGCACAGTCTTTTAATTTAGTAGGTAAATTAGAACCACTGAAGTCATCTTTTCTTCTGACTGTTTCCCTAGCTTTTTGAGCAGCAAGTCTTGCCTCTGATGCTGACTTAGCCTTTTCAATCACGATCTTGGCAATATCAGGATTTTCTAAGAAACATCTCTTTAAGAAATCACCGAAAATTTTATTAACAACTGGTTTAACTTCTGCATTACCAAGTTTACCCTTAGTTTGACCTTCAAATTGAGGATCTGGATGTTTAACTGAAATAATAGCTGTTAAACCTTCTTTTAAATCATCATTTGTAAAGTTTGGATCATCAGGCTTCAAGAACTTTTTATCTTTCGCATAAGCATTTAAAACTCTAGCTAAGGTTTGTCTAAAACCATCTAGATGCATACCACCTTCAGGTGTAAAGATATTATTACAGAATGAATATACTTTTTCAGTATAAGAAGTGTTGTATTCAAAAGCTACTTCTACTGAAATATTAGTAGCTTCATCAGTACCATCTACATATAAAACATCATCAAACAATAAGTTTTCACCTTCATTTAAGAAAGAAACATATTCCTTAATACCACCTTCATATAAGAAAGTAGTAGAACCCTTATGTTCATCATCCTTATCCCAATTTAAGATAAATTTAATATTCTTATTAAGGAAAGCCATTTGACGAATACGATCATATAAAGTCTTATAGTTATAAACAGTTCCTTCCTTAAAGATTTCGCCATCAGCCTTAAATTTTACAGTAGAACCAGTATCTTTTTTATCACAAGTGCCGATTTCATATAGAGGCTTATCAACATGTCCTCCATTATGGAATCTTACAAAGTAAATCTTGCCATTCTTATGAATTGTTACTTCTAGCCATTCACTTAGTGCATTAACAACACTGGCACCAACACCATGAAGACCACCAGATACCTTATAAGCACCACCACCAAATTTACCACCAGCATGTAGTACAGTAAAAATTGTTTCTACTGTAGAAATACCCGTTTTTTTATGAATTTCAACTGGCATACCACGGCCATCATCTTTAACAGTAACGATATCGTTGTTGTCTACTGTTATCTCAATACTGTGGGCATAACCTGCAAGAGCCTCATCGACTGAATTATCGACGATTTCCCAAATTAAGTGATGTAGACCTGCATCAGATGTAGTACCAATATACATACCAGGTCTTTTTCTAACTGCTTCTAGACCCTCTAAGACTTGAATATCATCTGAAGTATATTCATCGTGTTTTATATTTGTATCAGGCATCATTGTCCTCCTTCTAATTTAATTAAATTTATCTTATTTCCAATTTTGATATTATTAAGATCAGTTCCTGTTATCACAACTTGATTATCATAAGGAATATTTCTTAATAAACGTAACTTATTATCGTTATCAAGTTCTGATAAGATGTCATCCAATAAAATTATTGGTAACTCTTTAGTTTTCTTTCTGATATATTTTTCTAGTGCTAACTTAAAACTAATAACAGCAGCACGACATTGTCCTTGTGAGGCAATGGTTTTGATCAAAGAATAATCATAATAAAATTCATAGTCATCATGATGAGTACCAAATGTTGCGTAGTGATTAAACAAATCTCTTTCTCTACTTTTTTTCATCATGTTTTCTAAATCATTCAAATTACTGCAAGCTAAATACTTAACGTATAGTTTATGATTAGTTCCCAATAGATTATTGAAGATATCATTAATTGATTCATTGATGACTTCAAAGAATTCATAGCGGTGTTTTAAGATAACTTTCATTTCTTCTAGCATCTTAGTATCGATAATATCTAAATAATCCATATTAATCTTTTCTTCTTTTAATAATTTATTCTTATCTTTAAGTAATAAATTATAAGAAGATAATGCGTTTAAGTATTCCTTACTTACCTTACCTATCTCAAGATCCATTAATCTTCTTCTATCACGAGGCATGTCCGTAAATAAATTAAGGTCTGATGGTTTAAACAGGATACAGTTTAGTTTACCAATAAAATCTGAAGTTTTTTTAACTGGAATATCATTGATATATAATCTTTTACCATTGTTACTGATGACTACTTTAAGGTGATTGTTATCACAAAGTAAGTCAATTTTGGCGTAATCTGTACCTTTTCTAATAAGATCATTATCGTTTAAAGTTCTAAATGATTTTGTATTAGAAACTACCACTAGACTCTCTAAAATATTGGTTTTACCAACCCCATTTTTTCCTATAATGATATTTAATCCTTTTTCAAACTTAAAACTATTAGATTTGTAATTACGATAATTATTAAGTTTTAAAGAATCAACTACCATATAAGATAATCGACTCCAAGGATATTTACCTTATCCCCCTTATGTAGTTTACGACCACGGCGATTATCTTCTTCATCATTGATTAAAATAATATTAGAATTTAAAAAGATTTTAGCTTCGCCACCAGATGCGATAATGTCGGCAACCTTAAGAAATTGCCCTAATGTGATGTATTCATCTTTGATTTCAATTCTTTTCATACATCATAAATTATAGCACTTTTTGGCCTATATTTTTTAGCGAATATATCTATACTAATAAAACAAAAAAGTCCAGAATTGGGCTTTAAATTGCTTATAGATGAATTTTGTATATTTTATCTATATGTTCTTACTGGTGAAATCAACTGCGTGATACTAGGATCATTGGCATCAGTGATAATTAATGGTTTTAGTTCACCAGAGAATGAAAAAGTAATTTCATCAGCTGACATTGCCTTAATCGCATCAGTTAGATATTTACCTGAACAAGATATTTCGAATGGATTTCCTTCAAATGAAACTACATTGATTTCTTCAAAAGAAGAACCATTAGATCCATTAGAAGTTACATCAACTGTCTTTTCATTAATAGTTAACTTAACAATATTCTTACCATCAGCCTTAATGAAAGAAGATCTATCGATTGCACTAGCTAATTCCTTGGCATTTACTACAAGTTTTTGAGTGAATGATGGTGGTATTAATCTAGCTACATCGGGGAATTCATCATCTAATAATCTTGTTTGAATAATTGAATTATTAAACATAAATGAAATCTTTTGAGCATCAATGCCAATTTCTACCTCTTCTACATTAGAAATAGAATGATAGATGTCTAATAAATATTTCCTAGGAATTGTAATATTGAAGTCTAAGTTAGAATCAATATCAACAACCTTAGAAGCTAAACGATATGAATCGGTCGCATTAACATGTAGCTTACCATCTTTAGCCTTAAAGTTAACACCTGTTAAAACAGGACGGGTATCTTTTTCTGAGCAGGCGAAGGCTGTTTCATTGACAATCTTAAAGAATGTATATGTATCAAACTTAAATGGTGCATTTGAACAATCGAAGTTAATGTTTGGATAATCATATGAATTCATCGCATTAATTTTAACTTCTGATTTACCACCATAGATTTTAGCTAATGAGTTATCAAAGATTTCTACATTAATAGTATCACTATCAATTTTTCTAACGATATCTAATAAGTATCTTGATTCAATAACATTTTCACCTTCTTCTGAGATAGAAATAATTTCTTTATCTTCACTGTTTTTAATAACGGTTTTAATCGAGATATTAGTATCTGAAGAAATTAATGTTAAGGTATTATTTTCTGCGATTAATTTAATACCATTTAGTATTGGCAAAGGAGTAGTATTTGAGATTGCTTTTACGGCAGTTGTTAGTGAATCTAGAAATTCGCGTTTGTTAATTTTAAAAATCATGGTCGCTCCTTTTATATATAAATAATAATAATTTAATAATAATTAAGGTGTGGAAAGTTGTGGAAAACTTCAAATAACACGATAACTACTAATATATTTTAACATTTTTAGTATTGAAAAATGTGTTGAGATAGGTGGATTAAGATATTCTAGTTTTAATATCTGTTATCGCTTTTAAATAAGCTGAATCACTCTTACAAAGTTTTTCAACCTTCTCACAGGCATTGATGACAGTTGAATGATCTCTTTTACCAAATTCATTACCAATTTCTTTATATGGAGAATCTAACATTTCCCTACACAGATACATCGCAATATGACGAGGAATCGCAATATTCTTAGTTCTATTAGCTGAACATATCTGTTGTCTTGTGATATTGTAATAGTCACAAACAGCTTTTCTAATCTTCGCAATATTTAATTCATTCTTGGTACTATTTTCAACAACTTCGCCTTTAAAGGCATCATAGGCTAGTTTCATAGTAATATGATCTTCGCCTGAAAAGTTAAAGTTTATGAAATAGAACAATAATCTATTAATGGCACCTTCTAGAGATCTAACGTCTTTTGAAAAATTAGTCGCAATATAAGATAAAACATCTTCGTCTACTTTATCTTGGAAACTAATATTATTAGCGATTTTCATCTTTAAAATACGAATACTTGTTTCATATTCTGGTGATTCAATATTTACGTTTAAACCTTGATTAAATCTTGATAATAATCTATCTTCCAAGCCTTTAATATCCTCAGGTGATCTATCGGCTGTAATACAAATTTGTTTTCTATTATTAACAAGTTTATTAAAAATTGAGAAGAATACTTCTTGAGTCCATTCTTTACCGGCAATAAATTGAATATCATCAATTAACAATAAATCTAAATCATAGAAAGAAGCCTTAAATTCATCAGTGTTACCATTTTTTCTTGCTTTTTGTAGAGCATCAATAAAATCATTTCCTGAAATAAAGCCAATTTTCTTATTTGGCATATTAGATGTTACTTCATTACCAATTGCGTTTAATAAGTGTGTTTTTCCTAGTCCTGAATTTCCATATATAAATAAAGGATTATAGACCAAACCTAGATTCTTAGCACAAGTTAAAGATGCTACTTGAGCTTGACTATTTGATTTGCCAAGTACGAAACTCGCAAAGTTCATATTTGGATCTAGTTTCCTATCAAAGAATTCATTTTTAAATAAAGTAACCGTAGTTTGTTTCTTTTCTTCTTCAGAATTTAAAACTGCACACTTAATATCGTTATCTTCTAAGATGCTTTGAAGACACAACTCAATGTCTCCTTTATACTTATCCATGATAGAGAAAGTTAAATAATTGTTTGTTTGTATCTTAGCTACACTATCTTCAATAGTAGATAATTTACTACCAGTACTAAACATATCTAATACTTGCTCATTAACAATTCCGTTTGTTTTTATAAGATTAAGAGTCTGATCCCAGACACTCTTTAAATAATAATCATATCCATTCATATCCCACTATTTCCTTAAGTAAAACCAATTATACGTTTGAGTTTTCCACAATTCAAGGAAGAAAAATGTTGAGTTTTCCACATTCCACATTGTCAACATTGATGTAAGCTTATAAACACTGAAGTTTAATGAGTTTTCCACAGTTTTCCACATAATTCAAAATGTTGATAAAAAGTTAATAAGTTTTCCACAGGATTGAAAAGTGTGGAATAGCGACAAAACTCTTAATAATTAACACGAATTTACACAATTGTGAATTGTTAAAACCCTTATAAATAGAGGCTTTTAATGCATTTTCCACTTTTCCACATAATGTGGAAAAGTTTAAAAAAGAGCTGTGGATTTTATGTTAATAAGATATGTTAATAAATGATAAAATATCATCCATTGTGGATAACTTATCAACTATGTTTATATAAAAGTTTTAAATTTAAAAATATGGCATAAATAAAGGACTTTTCCACATTATAATTAGGGTATGCATACTAAAGAATTGACGATTTTTACGAATATGTGTCTAATTTACAAGGATAATAAGATACTTGTACAAGAAAGAATCAAGACTGATTGGCCTGGGATTACCTTGCCTGGTGGTCATGTGGAAAAAGGTGAAAATTTCCATGATGCGATTATTAGGGAAGTGAAAGAAGAGACAGGTCTAATCCTATTAAACCCGGTATTATGCGGAATAGAGGAATATAAACAGACTAAGGATGAAGATAGATATGTTATCTTGTTCTATAAGTGTAATGAATTTGAAGGAGAACTTAAATCTTCTGATGAGGGTAAGATATATTGGCTAGATAGGGATAAGTTAGATAGTGTTGAATTATCACTTGATTTAGATCGTATGATAGAAATAATGGAAAGTGATACTTTGAGTGAATTAATTTATTATTATGAGAATGGTGAATATAAGTCAAAGGTGGTGTAGATATGGATATTAATGAGTATCAGAAGTTGGCGATGAGAACTTTGAATCCAAAAATTGAAAAGAAGGAGTTAATATTAAATGCTTCTATGGGTTTATGTGGAGAAAGTGGAGAGGTTATCGATTTAGTTAAAAAGCACTTATTTCAAGGACATGATTTGGATGATGAAAAGTTAATTAAAGAACTAGGTGATGTAGCGTGGTATCTAGCGGAAGCTGCAACGGCCTTGAATGTTAATTTGTCAGAAATTTTAGAAAAAAATATAAAAAAACTTGAAAATCGTTTTCCTGATGGTTTTAATAATAATAGGTCAATCAATAGAGGTGAATGATATGTATACAACAAATAACTTATTAGACTTAGAACATACATTGGCAAAGGATTATTTGAGCAAGTTTAAATATCCTTGGCAAGCATTAAGTGGTATTAAAGAAGAAATTATCAGAATTGGTAAGACTTTAGATAAGAATGAATATGATGAAGTAAAAGAAAATGTATGGGTTCATAAAACAGCAACTGTATTCGAGAGTGCTTATTTAGGTGCTCCATTAATTATTGGTCCTAACAGTGAAGTAAGACATTGTGCATTTATTAGAGGTTCTGCCTTAGTTGGGGCTAATTGTGTAGTTGGTAATTCATGTGAACTTAAGAATGTTATCTTGTTTGATAATGTTCAAACTCCACACTATAACTATGTTGGCGATTCAATCTTGGGTTATAAGTCTCATATGGGTGCTGGTTCTATTACTTCAAATGTTAAGTCTGATAAGACTTTGGTAGTGGTTAAGAATTTCGATGGTGAAAAGATTGAAACTGAACAAAAAAAGTTCGGTGCTATCTTAGGCGATCATGTAGAAGTTGGTTGTAATTCAGTTTTAAATCCAGGTACTGTAGTTGGTCGTAACACTAATATTTATCCTTTAAGTAGAGTTAGAGGTGTTATTCCTTCAAATAGCATCTATAAAGACAGCGATAATATCGTAGGCAAGAACTAATGAAAAAGGGAATTATTTTTGATTTAGATGGTACTTTAATTAATACTATCAGTGATCTTAATAATGCGGTTAATCTAACTTATCAAGAATTGAATATCAATAAACAAGATGATGTAGATTTAACAATGAAAAGAGTAGGACACGGCATTCATAATTTAATTGAACAATGTTTTGTGGAATATCCTGATTTAATAGAAGTTGCATACAAGACATTCTTGGTTAAGTATGAACAAGTTTATGATAAGACTTCTACTCCTTATCCTAATATTAAAGAGTTGATAGATACATTATTAGATAATGGTATTAAGGTAGGTGTTAATTCAAATAAGAATGATAATTATACTAAAAGACTTATTGAATTACATTTTCCAAATATTAATCAAGAATATGTCTTGGGTCATGTTGATAGTATGAAGGTTAAACCTGATCCTGAGGGTGTTAACTATATTATTGATAAGATGAATCTTGAAAAGGATGATGTTATTTATGTTGGCGATTCTTTAACCGATGTAGAAACTGCCCACAATGCACATCTAAATTGTTTATCAGTAACTTGGGGTTTTAGAAGTAAGGATGAACTAATTGATCATGATAATATCTTGGTTGATGAACCTATGGATATTCTTAAATATTTATAGAGACTGATTCGTTTGAATTGGTCTTTTTATTATGAGTATACTATTAAAAACTCTTATAAAAAGTGGACATTGTGGATATAAAAGTAGATATTGAGAATAGAAAAGTGGACATTCAAGACAAAAAAGTGGACATTGAACAGTATCTAATGTTGGAAAAGGAAAATGTAAATTTAAAAGGTATTAGTATCCTAACTGTTTGTATACCATTAATCACTTAAATATTAGCTGAGGTTGTTAATGAAATTATGAAAGAAACATCAACACTATCATTAGATTGTTCTGGTTCAATCATGTTAGGTTTGATGTTTGTAGTCTTATCAATTGTGTGTATATATGGTGCTGAAACAGTAAAAAAGTAGAATAATGTCGCAAAGTATACCTAAAAAGTTAAGAATTTTGTCGCAAAATGGTATGTAAAACCTTGGAATTTTGTCGCAAAACTGTTGAAATAATCAAAATTAGCGGTTAATATAAGGTTACAAGGAGAATCATTATGTTATATAGAAAAGCTTACGATAGATTATTACAATGGAAACAAAATAAAAATAAAACAGCATTATGTATTCAAGGTGCACGTCAAATAGGTAAGACTACAGTTGTGCGTGAATTTGGAAAGAATGAGTATAAATGTTTTGTAGAATTTAACTTTGTATCAGATTTGGATGCTAGAAAAATATTTGATGGTAACTTAGATGCAAATACTATTATCGAAGGCATTACGGCTTTATCTATGAAACAATTGATTCCTGGTGATACTCTAATATTATTTGATGAAATTCAAGAATGTCCAAATGCTAGAACTGCAATCAAATTTTTAGTAGAAGATGGAAGATTTGATTATATAGAAACCGGTTCTTTATTAGGAGTTAAAAATAAAATTGTAAGATCTTTACCGGTTGGTTTTGAAGAATTATATACAATGTATCCAATGGATTTTGAGGAATTTATTTTAGCTAACGGCCTTCAACAAAGTACCGTTGATAGTTTAAGAAAATCATATGAAGAAAAAACACCAATATTAGATGTAGTACATACCACTTTAACTAAATTGTTTAACGCATATATTGTAGTTGGTGGTATGCCAAAGGTAGTTAAGACGTATATCGATACTCATGACATTACAAGAGTAATTGCTAGTCAAAATGAAATTATCGAATTATATCGTCAAGATATCGCAAAATATGCAGATGCTAGTGATAGACCAAAAATTAGATCAATCTTTGATTCAATCCCATCTCAATTAAATGATAAAAATAGACGTTTTATCATCAGCAGTCAAAAGACTAGCGCCAGGATGGAAAGATATGAAGATTCGTTTAATTGGTTATTGGATGCTGGTGTTGCAAATGCGTGTTTTAATGTAAGTGAACCAGTCGGGGCTTTAAAACTTAATGAAAAAAGAAACTTATTTAAACTGTATGCTGGAGATACAGGTCTTTTATGTGCTTTATCAATGGATAACATCCAATTTAGTATTTTAAATAATGATTTAACTGTTAATATGGGAAGTATTCTAGAAAATGTTATGGCACAGATGTTTGTGGCAAATAATTATTCACTTCACTATTTTGACACAAAGAAAATCGGTGAGATTGACTTTGTACTACAAAACGGTTCAAAAATAGACTTTGTGGAAATAAAATCAGGTAATGATTATAAGAAACATCACACTCTAGATAGATTATTAGAGATAGAAGAATGGAAACCTGATAGTGCTATCGTTTTCTGTAAGGATAATGTTCAATGTATAGAAAAAATAACATACTATCCTTGGTATATGGCGATGTTTCTTAAATCAGAATCCATAGAAAATATGACTTATAAGGTAGATTTAGACGTTTTAAACAGTCTCACTTAGAAGTCTTGAACACATAATTAGCTTATAACCCTGTTCATTAGTTAATCTGATGAACTTGATTTCATAATCTCTAATCTTATCTTCATTAGTTTTACACTTAAATTCATAAGTAAAAGTATTATGCTTAGAAAGGTTCATAACTAGATATTCAGGACTCATTATTTCTAAGAAATCAGGACATAATTCTTTATCGATATAGTTGTCATTAAAAATCTTGATTCTTTCATAATAAGTATTAACTTGAAGAGTCTTTTCTCTTACTTTATTTAAGAACTTATCGTTTTTATAAACTAAAGAAACTAGATTATTTAATAAGTCAACTTTAAAGATACTCATATAATCACTGGCAATCGCATCGAAGATGGCATTATTTGTTTGAATACTGTTATATTCAGAAGTATCAATCAAAGTTGTGATAAGTACCCTTTTGTCATCACTTAAAAAACTTGTAGTTCTAGCAATTACTTCTTTTTCATTTTCTTTACCATAATTTAATACTTCAGTATAATCAACACTACCATCATAGTTCTTAAGCCTATAAAGCTTAATAATAGTCTCTGGATCTGGCATGTAGGTATCTTTAGCTATTTCAAATAATTTATTTGTACAATCAATCTCATCTTCGCTAATGTTATATATTTCCCTAGCTTTCTTATTCAAATGAATCATCTTATGTTCAGGATAGGTATAAGCCATAAGACCACATGACTCAGAATCTAATAAGTGTTTATAGAAGTTCTCTAATTCAATCTGCTTTTTCTTAAGGTTTACATTATCATCACTAATTTTATCGTTGTCTTCTAAAGTAACTAAATCAGTAACATTTTGGTGATAACCACCAATAACAATCTTATCTTTTCTATCAAAGTCTCTAGTACCACAACATCTAATGTAAATTTGCCCCATTATTGGATGATCATAACGATAAATTATTTCAGATGTATCACTTAATAATGTTTGTAAATAAAGTTTAAATAATTCTTTATCTAATTGACTTACATGCTCATCAAAGAATTCAAACTTTTCTTTTGGTGATAGATTTGAATCACAACCCGCTAATTCATCAAAACAATCATTGCCATATAAAAAGTATTCATCATCATCAATTTCTAAGCGCCAAAGACTTACCCTGGCTACTTCAAAGAACTTTTGCATATCATCAAACATCAAATTTCCCATATAATACCTCAAAATATAACCTTATTATAATTTTAAAAATAATTATTGACAATACAAAAGATAAAACTATAATGTAGTTAGCTAAAGCTAACCAATTAGTTATAGCTAACAGGGGGATTTATGTTTTTAGAAGTAAAAGATTTAAATAAAGGCTTTGGTGATAAGACAAATCGTATTGAAGTATTAAAGAATTTATCACTAAATGTCGAAAAAGGAGAATTTTGTGTTTTACTTGGACCATCAGGAAGTGGTAAATCTACCCTCTTAAATATTTTGGGTGGCATTGATTATCCTGATAGCGGCGAAGTAAAAATTAATGGCGAAAAGATGAACTCATTAAACAGTAAGAAACTAACTATGTTTAGAAGAAATCATCTTGGTTATGTCTTTCAAATGTATAATTTAATTCCTGATTTAACAGTTAGAGAAAATATTGAAGTTGGTGCTTATCTTTCAAAGAAACCCTTAAATCTAGATGAATTAATTGAAACCTTAGGTTTAAAAGAACATCAAGATAAACTGCCAAGTCAATTATCTGGTGGTCAGCAACAACGTACTTCAATCGGAAGAGCTATTATAAAAAATCCCGATATCTTGTTATGCGATGAACCAACAGGAGCTCTTGACTATAATACCAGTAAAGAAATATTAAAGCTAATTGAAAAAGTAAATCAAAAATATGGCTCAACAGTAATTATGGTTACTCATAATGATGCGATTAAATATATGGCTGATCGTGTTGTTAGATTAAGAGATGGTCAAATTTTAAAAAATTATTTAAATGATAAGAAAGTAAAGGCTGAGGATTTGGAGTGGTAATATGAAAAATCCATTAAATAATCGTTTTAAGAGACAACTTAAAAATGATTTTGCGAAATATTTAGTTATCTTTCTATTGATAGTAATTATGGTGGCCTTAACATCGGGTTTTCAAGCCGCCAACAATTCGGTTGTTAAGACTATCCACAATAATGAAGTCCTTCTTAAACAACAGTCAGGATATTTTGAGACTAAAAAGAAATTAAATAAAGCACAGATTGATTTGTTTGAAAAGGAAGCAAATTTAAAAGTCTATGAAGAATTCTATAAAGAAGAAAGTATCGATAATGATACAACTTTTCGCTTTTATAAAGTAAGAAATGAAGTTGATTTACAAGAAATATTGGAAGGTAGACTTCCTGAAAACGCTAATGAATTAGCTATTGAGAGACTATATGCAACTAATAATAATCTGGATATCAATGATGAGCTTACTTATAAAGGTATAACTTATAAGATAGTTGGTAAGGTATCTTTGGTTGATTATAGTTGTCTATTTAAGAGTAATAGTGACATGATGCTAAATGCGATTACTTTTGGAGTTGGTTTGGTTACTGATGATGGTTTTAATCGTATCAATAAAGAAGATTGTAAGTATCGTTATGCCTATGTATTTGATGGTGAAACATTAGATGATGAATTCAAAGATATTTTACTTGCGAATTCACAATTAGAAGAATTTGTACCTAGAGAAGAAAATAAGAGCATTACTTTTGTCTTAGAAGATGCTGAGGGTGATAGTGCTTCGATGTATATTTTCTTATATCTAATGATGATTATGACAGCCTATATCTTTTCTATTATTATCATCAATATGATCCAAAAGGATGCGACGGTTATAGGTACTTTAAAGGCTAGCGGTTATAGTGATTGTGAATTGATATTGCATTTTATGTTTATGCCAAGCCTTATTACTATCTTAGCAGTGATTGTTGGTAATATTCTTGGTTACACCTTTGTATTAAACGCAATGAAATCTGTTTATTATAACAATTATTCTCTAGCTTCTTTCCATACTTATTTTCAAGTAGATACTTTCATCAATGTGTCTTTAATTCCAATGCTAATTATGTTTATTATTAATTATCTAATTCTTAAGAAGACATTGAAACTAAGTCCTCTAAAATTTTTAAGAAAAGATTTAAGTAAACATAGACAAAGAAGAGCGATAAAACTAAATCATCATATTCCCTTCTTTAGTCGTTTTAGAACCCGCATTATCTTACAAAATAAGAATGCATATTTAACTTTGATTGTAGGAATTATTTTTGCGAACTTGTTGTTGTTCTTTGGATTAGCATTTCCACAAGTATTAAGTGATTATGTTGGTATTGCCAGCGAGGGCATCATTGCACCATATCAGACAATATTAGATATGCCTATATCTTTAAGTGATTCTAGTCATAAGTTAGAGGCTAGTATCAACTTGTTGAATTTTGCGGCTAATGTGGAAACTGATAACGAATCTGCTGAGAAGTTTTCATATTATGAACTTAAATATACAAGTGGTGATTATAAGGAAGATGATGTAGCTTTATATGGCATTAATAAAAATAGTTCTTATTTTAAATATGATTTAAAGAGTGATGATTGTTATATATCAAAAGGTCTACACAATAAGTATGGTTACAATATTGGTGACTATATCACCTTACATGAGGCTTATAAGGAAGATACTTATACTTTTAAGATTACGGGTATTACTGATAATAATGCATCCTTAGAGTTGTATCTAAATAGAGATACTTTAAATGATATTTTCGAGCTTGGTGATGATACTTTTGTAGGATATTTCTCAAGTTCTCCGATTACAGATATAGATGAGAATTATATAGGACAGGTGATTACAGCTAGTACGATGGCTTCTATTTCAACTCAATTATTATCATCAATGGGATCAATGATGAATCTTTTCTGTTATTTTGCGATTGTAGTGTTTGTGATAGTTTTATATTTATTGTCTAAGTTAATAATTGAAAGAAATACCTTATCTATTTCGATGTCTAAGATACTAGGTTATACCAATAAAGAAATCGCAAGATTGTATATTATTTCGACTACCATTGTAGTTATCTTTGCCTCTTTAATCTCGATACCAATATGTTATAAACCGCTGCTTGTAATGTTTTATGAGATGTTATATACGCAAATGTCTGGTTGGATTCCTTTTATTATAGATAAGGGAATTGGAGTGAAGATGGTGTTTATGAATATAGTAGTTTATATGTTTGTATCTATTTTTGAATATAGAAGAATTAATAAAGTGCCAATGGATGAGGCACTAAAAAACGTGGAGTAGTATTATGAAAAAGTTACTTGTGTTAATGATGATAGTTGTTTTAAGTGCTTGTAGTGGTGAAAAAGAAGTTGTTGTAAAAAGTGGTCTTAATGAAGAATATGTAGAAGATAAGCAAGATTATAAGTATAAGGCATCTGATTTAAAAACTGACAAGGTTGAGGTTGTTTATGTGACTAGTGATGCTTATGGTGAGATTAAAAACATTGAAGTTGAGACTACTTTAAAGGCTAAGGAAGATGGTGAACTTAAGGATGTTAATGTCTTAAATAATGTGATTAATACTAGTGGTGATGAAGATCATGATGTTGAAGATGATACTTTGGTGTTTGAGAATCATGGCAGTGATATTACTTATAAAGGAAATATTAATAAAGACTTACCAGTTAATGTTAAGTTGACTTATTATCTTGATGATAAGGAAGTAATGGTAGAAGATTTAGCACATAAATCAGGTCGTTTAAAGATAGTGGTTGATTATATTAATAATACAAAGGTTCCTTTTCTATGTTTAACTACGATGGTGCTTAGCGATAGGTTTTCTAATATCAAAGTTGAAAATGGTAAGTTATTAAGTCTAGGCGATACCAAGATGGCAGTGTTGTATGGGGAACCTGGTCTTAAAGATAGTTTAATGTTATATAAGGTAGATACTTTTGATGATATTAAATTGAATGATAGTGCTTATATAGAAGCTGATGTTGAAGATTTTACTTTGGATTATACAGCTACTATTGTTTCTAATGGCTTGTTTAAAGAGATTGAGGATGATGATTTAAATAAGTTAAGTTCTTCTTTAAATGATTTGAGTGATTTGAATGAAAAGATTGATGATATTAAGGATGCTTCTAAAAAGTTAAAGGATGAGGGCAATAATCTAAAAGATGGAGTTAATAAGTTAAATGATGCGATTAATGGTTTGGATAAGGGAATAAGTAAATATAATGATAATATTTCTCAAATTGGTTCAATGATTGATGGTATTTCCTTATTAGCAACTTCTCTTGATGACTTATTAAAGGATGCTAATGTTTCAAATTTAAAAGACAACGTTAATATGTGTGCAAGTATCTTGGATTCAATTGAAGTTAATTTAAATCTAATTATAAGTATTAAGAATGATGTTGATTCTAATAATGAAAACATTGATAAGATTGATGTGAATCAAATAAATGACGAGGAAACTAAGAATGCAATATTGGCTTTAAAGAAGATTGATTTAAGTGGTGTTGATCTAGAAAAGCTTAACGATATAAAGAACGATATTAATGATATTAAAAATGATTTAAGTAGCTTTAATACTTTAAATGTTGATACTACAACTATAAAAGAAGAATGCGTTGGATTAAGTTCTAATAAGGAATTGTTAGTTGGTGGCATGAATGGGATAGCTAATGGTAGTTCATCTCTAAAGTCGGTAATTAATAAGTTAAATGAGAATATGCCTAATATGACAAAGGCAATAAGTGAATTTAGTGATAAGATGAACGAAGCAATCGATGATTCTTCTGATGATTTAAATAAGTTTTCTGGTACTGATATGAAGAATATTGTGAATAATATTAAGATGTTAAAGAATAATGATAAGGATTATGATACTTTTGTAGGGAAGCTTGATGGTATGACAAGTAGTGTTAGTTTTATTATTGAGACAGCTGAGATTAAATAAGATGTATGTTATTTAGGCAACTATAACCTAATTGTCTTGTGTGTTTTATGGATATGAGCTACTTCTATATAGAGGCAGCTCATATTTTTTAATACATATAATAAAATGGCTATTTCTAGTCACATATTATTTATAGACCATCAATATAAGAGCTTGTATGTTAGAGTTGGTTTAATTAGCTTTCAGTTTCTTTTTATTGTTTTCATCCAAAACATAAAATACTCTTTTTTGTCTAATTAGACTGTTTACGGTATCCCTAAGTTTAGCGCTTATTCCCTTATAACCCATCTTAATAGCTAATTCAGTTAAAGAAAGATGTTCTTTTCTTAATAAATCTATAATTCTGTCTTCATAAGAATTGCCTTTTTTGGTCAAAAAGCTTTCATGAACTGGAATAACAACAGACAAATATCTTCTTTCCTCATCCATAATGAATTTAAGATTGCCTGATCCGTTTTCTTTTAAAGCTTTTTTAGCATTTGGAAAACCTGTGTTTCTTCCCTCTATTAGTCTTAATTCTTTTAAGAAATCACCAATCCTACGGTTTCGATACATCATCGATCTTATTTCGCCTTTTTCGATATCTTTATTACTGATACTTCTGTCAAAACCAGGGAAACTGGTTATTTCTATAGATTCATTAGTAATTCTTACTGTGATTGGTTCGTTTATTTGATAAGAACGATGATACACGGCGTTAGATAGAATCTCTTCTATTGCCCTATATGGATAATTAGAAATACGAACAGCCTCTGCTTGGTCTTCAACTTTTATCGTTAATTGCTTTATAACATAGTTATTAATATATGCTAGAGCATCTTTTAATTGTCTTTGTATAGGACCTTTAAATACTTTCTCAACCATATTTGTTCCAGTAGGATCTGGAATATCAACCACTTCTATTCGTGCATATCTAAAATATTTCTCAATGTTTTCAGAAAACATCAATAAGCCAACATTTAAAGGCTTAATGCGCTCAACAGGACCACCTACAATTTGTAAATCTTTAGCCAAGTTTAGGGTATCCATTTCTTTAGATCTTTCATATAAAGAACTATTTATTTCTTTAAGGTGTTCCCTCATTAGACCTAAATCTAAATCATCTATTTCGGCTAATAAATTAGGTCTATCATCAAAAGGAATATTGCTAGAAACATAAAATAATTCCTTCTCTTCATCATTAGAAGCGATTACACTACTAGAAAATTTTCTTATATAGTAATACTTGTTAGATCCCTTAATAGTTACATCCTTAGGTGCTTTATAAGGTCTACCATAACCTCCTTGACACCAAATAACAATTACATACTTATCATCTACTAAACAAGGCTCTACTACTGGCTCATATAAAGGCTCTATATAATGACACTTTTCTCTTAATTTCTTTAAAACATTATCAATTTCATTTATATCAACGCCTTTTAATGGATATACTGGATGACCATTTTCTTCCTTCACTCCAATAACTATATAACCACCACCAATATTATCAATATCATTCGCAAAAGCACATATAGTTCTAATAATGGTTGCAGGATTATAACTTTCCTTAAACTCTACTCTATTAGACTCAACAACGTTTTGATTAATTAATTCTTTAATATTAACTGGAATTGCCATATACTCACCTCGACAATATTGTACAAACTAGACAACGTTTTGTCTAGTCACTCGACAAACTTTTGTCTAGTTACTAGACAAAACTATATCTAGTCAATCGATAATGTCTAGTGGTTACTATTAATAACTAAATATTGGTTTGGACTGTTGGCTAAAAGTGTGTATAAAACCCATAACACTAAAAGTGGCTATCTCTAGCCACAAATAAGTTATGATAAACAAAAGTATTTCTATTCGCTTCTAAGCGCTATAACTGGATCTTGTTTAGCAGCCTTTTTACTTGGAATAAAACCTGCCAACATTGTAAGTAACACTGAAATTAACACTAGTATCAAAGCTGGTTTTAGATTTAAGACGGCATTAATATCATAAACACCAGTTAATTTATGAATTAGATTATTAATTGGAATGGTTAATAATGACGAAATACCAACTCCTATAAAGCCTGATAATAGACCAATGATAAATGTCTCCGCATTAAAGATGGAACTAACATTATGCTTAGAAGCACCCATTGCCCTTAGGATACCTATTTCTTTAGTTCTTTCCATAACGCTGATTAGAGTAATAACCGCAATCATGATACTAGATACGATCAATGAGATTGAGAGAAAGGCAATTAAGACATAAGTTACCGCATTAATGATTGTTGATACTGAAGACATTAATAGGCCTGTCATATCGGTATATGATATTTCTTTTTCCTCATTTACTGATTTATTGTAAGTATCAATTAAATTTAAGAAATTATCCTTAGATTCAAAATCATTAAAATAGAATGAAATAGAAGTTGGTTCTTCTTTATCTTGATAACCTAAGTTAATAAGATTGTTCTTATATGATGCGCTAGAACTAGTTAACATTGATGACATTAATCTAGATAATTCATCCTCGTCCATATCGAAATTAAAAGCACTAGCGAAGGCTTGGGTATCAAAGCTAATAGCCTTATCCATTCCTTCAAATACTTTTATAAGAGGCGTTGTAGATTCTTGTACAGCACTTGCGACACCCTTAGCAGCCAACATATTGATTAATTCCTTAGCACTGTTATAAGCTTGTCCATAGATACTGCTTGCGTTGTTTGTTAAGACAACATTTTCTACTATATCGATATCAACTAAATCATCTACTTTGATTAAATTGGTATTTGAATCAAAGTTCTCATTCTTTCTAACTTCATCAAAATAAGTTCTAAACATTTCATAGGCAATATCTTTAACATCTTCTTTAGTTAAATTAATATATGTCTTATCCTTTAGACTTTGACAAATAGTATCAATACCATTATTAAAATCATCATTAGAATCGAAGCTGTTGATAAAGAAGTCTGTGGTTTTGATGCTTGAATCTAATGGTGAATATTCTCCATAATAAACATAAGAGGTACTTATATAGTTGTCAGGTAAATATTTATAACCATTAATCTCAACATAATCATCACCTTCATTGAAGATACAGCCCATACTAGGATTTGTAATATCAACATAATTATCATTAGGACAAGATGTAGCGATAGTGATGGTTTGGGTGAACATCTTATTATAAGAATCAATTAAAGTTGTTCCAAATGACTTATAAGTATTATTAATTACCTCTACAAAACTATCGGTTGTAGCAGTAATAGTTTCTTTAATATCATTTGAATTATTTAAGATGATAGATGCATAATCAGTATCTTTAATAGCTGATGTGTCTAGATTAAACTTAAAGGCATTCTTTAACTTATCTTGGTCAATAGAGACCATATCATTGAAATTAAGACCTGATTTTTCTTTGTCTTCATCGAATTTATTTCCTGAGAAAACATCTGTGTCAGGATTCTTTAATTGTTTATTAACGATATCAGAATCTTTAGCAAGATTAATCACATGATCAACTAATGAATCATAATAGATAATGCCTGTTAATGATGAATTATCATTGCAATAAGCGACACCAGTAATGATTAAGTCTTCAGATTTATTGTAGACATCTTCTAGATATTCTTTATCATTAGACATATCTTCATAAGTATCATACTTAGAATTGTATTTATATAAGTCGCTAGTATTGATTAATTTAAGTTGTCTATTAATCAGTTCATCATAAGTAAAAGTCTTAGCCTCATCTTTAATATCACTTTCGTGATTGGTCATAATATCATTTACTAATTGATTTAGGACTTTGTTGTCTCTTAGACCTAAAGAATAAACTAATAAATCAGGAATCTTATCTTTATCTTTTAAGACCAACATGACTTCGTTGTATTTTTCAGGATAGCGTCCTTGTATTAGATTGGTATTTGATTCTAATGTTTCTTTATCACTTTCCACAAAAATACCCATGGCATTAGATGCAGACATTGATGATAAAAGTGATGCGGCAGAATCAGAATAAATAGAAGACATTAAAGTACTAGGATTTAATTGAACAATGGTATCAGTAATATCCTTGGTATAGATTCTAGGTGTAATAGAATAGGCATAACTTATCTTTTTAACGTCATCTTTATATAAGTCTTCGTTATCATTTAAATAACTAATAAAACTCCTTAAATCATTAGAACCTACTGAGTCCATCATTGATGAAATCATTAATTGTTCATGGACTAGTCCATCATCAACTTCTTCTTTATCATTTGGCATATGTGCTTGTAATAAAGCGGTAAAGACATCGGTTGTTTCTGATTGGATGGTTAAAGGATAAGAAGACATCGTGTCGTCTTGTATCTTATCAATATAGTTTTGAAAGCCTGTTGATAAAGCTAGTATCAAAGAGATACCAATAATTCCTATAGAACCTGCAAAGGCTGTTAGGACGGTTCTACCCTTCTTAGATAGTAGGTTATTAAAGGATAATGATAGGGCCGTTAAGAAAGACATGTGAGCTGGAGGTAGATTCGCGCCCAGAAGATTCAAGCCCGCATTCGTGTCCGATTCAAGCCCGCATTCGTGTCCATCATATGGATTACTATCATTAACGATTACTCCATCTTTTAAATTAACAATTCTATTAGCATATTCTTTAGCAAGTTCTGGATTATGGGTAACCATAACAACTAATCTATCTTTAGCTACTTCTTTTAAAAGATCCATTACCTGAATTGATGTCTTGGTATCAAGAGCACCTGTTGGTTCATCTGCTAATACAATAGATGGATTGTTTACTAAAGCTCTAGCAATCGCAACACGTTGCATCTGGCCACCTGATAATTGATTAGGTTTCTTATGTGCTTGTTCCTTTAACCCTACTTTATCCAAGGCATCTAGTGCTAGTTTAGCCTTTTCTTTCTTAGAAATACCTGCAATAGTTAAAGCTAGTTCTACATTAGATAGAATAGTTTGGTGTGGTATTAGATTATAAGATTGGAAGATAAAGCCAATAGTATGGTTACGATAAGTGTCCCATTGTTTATCTTTATAGTCTTTGGTAGAGATACCGTTAATAATCAAATCACCACTATCATATTTATCTAAGCCACCAATAATATTTAATAAGGTGGTTTTACCAGAACCCGATGGTCCAAGCATGGCGACAAACTCGTTGTCTCTCAAATTTAAAGAAACTTCATCTAATGCTTTTTGAATGAAGTTTCCTGTCTTGTAAGTTTTAGAAATATTCTTAATTTGTAACATGTTTAAATGATACAACTTATCGTATTCTAATGGTGCTAAAAAGATGCTAGTTATGTTCTATTTCAGCGATAGCTCCTTTGTCATAAATAAATCTAACAACACATTTGCAAGTATCATCAAACATGTTGTAGATATATCCTGCTGAATGGGTTCCTTTACATTTAGTGTGTACTGAGTTAGCTACATAGCCTTTCTTGCTGTGGTTGGTACCCAGTACTTTGATAGCTTCATCATCATATTGATTTTCCTTATCTTTTTCTAGAATTAATTCTTCGCCAACTGTTAGTTCTTTGATGTCAATGTAGTTGTTAACTGCTGTAAGTGTAATATAAGTTTTCATATCTTTGTCTCCTTTTACACTTACTAATATAATGATGAGGGTGTACAAAAATCACACCAGGTATTACTTTTAAAAGAAAATATCTTTTAATTAAGTGATATAAGAACGATTAACCTTTAAAATAAAACAGAAGGTACAATATAATATAAGGTATGAATTCAAGAATTAAAGTAAATTTATTTAGTATAGCTTCTGCTTTAATGATGGTGTATTACTTTATCGGTAGTGCAAACATCCTGTCTGAAACAATATGTAATGCGTTATATAGTATTGCGTTTGTTATTTTTGTTTCTCTTACAATAATTGATTTTATTTATAAACAATTAAATAAAAAATCAATAATAATGATTACTGTATTTTTAATACTATCTTTAATTATGTCTTCTATATCAAAAAGAATGGACATATATTTAATGTTGATAATAGGATTGGCATTTAGGGATATAGATGTCGATTCTTTTTTAATTAGAGATGCTATTACAAAAACAATAATTACTTTAATAATAATCAATAAAGCGCTAAGTACAATGACTCTTGATGCTAGCTTTTTTAATACTAGACAGGCATTGGGTTTTGGGCACCCTAATAGTCTTGGCATGATGATGACTTTGATTGCGGTTGAAATTATGACTGTTTCTAGAAAAAAGAAAGTTACAAGCCTTTTATCATATTTATTTTCAATTGCTATTCTTATGGTTAATTATTTTGTGTGCCAAAGCAGAACTTCTTTTATTGTGTTGACTATTGCTTTGGTTTGTTTTGTGTTATTGCAATTTAAAGTAAATATTATGAAATTCAAACTAGTACAATTTATAGTTAGAAATTTATATTTAATATGTACAGGTGTTAGTGTTTTATTAATTTATATTTACAAAACCGGAAGTCAATTGGGAATAAAGCTAAATCAATTGTTTTCAACAAGATTATCTCTAGCTTCACACTATTTAGACTTATACAAATTAAATCTTTTTGGGAATAATCCTACTATTTCGAATGAACCTTTTTGGTATGAAGATGTTTTTTATTATGTAGTGGACATGGGTTATATTTGGATTCCGTTAATATATGGCGTAGTTGGAGCTTTACTATTTGCGTTAATCTATAATTTAGCAATTAAAAAGTTATTTAAAAATAATCAGTATCATTATGTTGTTTTATTGATTCTTATGTTTGTTTATTGTTTTATGGAAAACACTTTTATTAAATATAGATTTAATGTGTTTATCATTTTACTAACTTACGGTTTTTTATACTTTGAAAAAGAAGATGAAAAAGAATATGTAAACAGATATGTATTAACAATGTTTATTTCTTTATTCGCATGTTGTGCGATTTTCCATAATACTATTTGTAATAATGATTCTTTGTTTTTCTTAACAGATAATACAAACATTATTAAACAGTATGCGTTGATGGAAAATTATTATTTAAAAATGCATAGTATGTCTTTTTCTCAATTTGATTGGACTTTGGGTCTAGGAAGTAGTTTTTATAGTTTAATAAAAGAAGGTTTATTAAGTCCATTTAATCTATTAATTCTGCCTTTTAGTAAGGATATCCTTCCTCAAATGTGTTTATACCTAAATATATTTAAGATTATTTTCTTAAGTTTAACTTCTTGTTTATGGCTAGGAAAAATAACTAAAGATTGTTTTAAAACTATTTCAATAAGTGTTTTGGTTACATTCTCGGGAATAGTTGTTTTGTATTGGGAAAGTGGTTTCTTTGATTGTTTTGTGCTGTTGCCATTATGTTTATATTTTGTTGAGCATTATATTGAAACAGATAAATCTATTGGACTGGTTGCTAGTATGGTTGTTTTGTTCTTTACAAATTGTGTTTATACAATCCCATTAGCTTTGTTTCTGGTGATTTATTGTTTGTCTAGAACAAATAAATATATAAAAACGATTAAGTTTGTGATGATTACAATTTGTTCAGTTGGCTTAACAACGTTTGTGATGATTCCTTCTATAGGGTTCCTAAATTCGAAAGATGGATTATCATTTATTAGTATGTTGTTCGGCACGTTCTTGCCTTATTCAAATACCTACTATGCATTAGGTGCAATGTTGTGTTTTGGAGTTTCTATTTTCTTTGTAGATGATAATCAAAAGAAAATCAGATATGGAGTTGGATTTGTTTTTATATTAATCATTTCAATGTTACTAACAAAACAATTTCAAAGCGTAGTAATGTTTATTCCTTATTTCTATATTTGTTTAATAGTTAGTGAATCAATTGCGGATTTAGAAGATAAATACTTAATATATCTAATTGAACTTTCTGTCTTTGTAGTATTTATCTTAATTGGGTTGTTTACAAATGATTTTGATATAGATATCGTTCTAAAACAATGTGCTCTTGTAGTGGTTTCGATAATCGCAATTATTATTTTAAAGAACAATACATTGGAGTCTATTACGCTCGTTGTTTTAACTGCGGCTTTATTAAGTACGAACATTTATATCAGTAATGAAATTGGTGCCCCCAAAAGATTTATAAAGAATATTAATTATTCTAGTTTATCCGCTATAACTAGCAATGACAAAGGATTGTATAGAATCATTAATGATGATGGGGCTGATAAGAATGTTAATAAAGATGATGAATATTATTTAATGAGCTATACTTATTCAGATGTTGAAAATAACATCCCTGGTGTATTGAATAATATTGGTGATTTTAATCCAGAAAGTAAGGAAATAATTGATTTAGTAAATAAGAAAAATGATCCAAATGAATACATGGGCTTTAATAAGAATGAAATAAGCTTCTTTAATTTATTTGGAACAAAATATTGGTATAGTTCTGATTCTGAAAAAAAGTGCCCTTCGTACTATAGTAAAGTAGATGGAAAAGATTATTACATTAATGATTATTTTGTTGAGTTGGGCTATGTAAATAACAAAACTATTAATAGTGATTTTGTAAGTACTTTGAGTCTTTTTGAACAGGAAAAAGTATTAAGAGAATATGTTGCTTTAAAAGAAAGTGATAATACTAATTATGAACTAATTTCATCTTACAATCTAACAATGTTAGAGGATTATACTTACGAGGGCTTATTAGTTCATGAGTTTGAGGAGCCAATAAACGATGTAACACTTGTTATTAATAGTGGCGGTATTCCAACTATCGATGCTGAAATGTATATGGATGATGTTTTAGTTAAAACAGAGCATTATTATAGTTATGATTTTTGTAATGTTGAGGTAGATAGTCCTATAAATAAAATTATTGTTAAATATGATGATGTGGATGGTGTTGATTATGGTATTAGATTATTTATGACAACACCTAATAAAAATAATGAAGAGCTTGTATATAATCAAAGAAGTCAAAATTGTTTCAAGAATGTTGTATTTGATAATAATATGATTTCAGCTAATATAAATGCTAATGAAGATAATTCTTTAGTGTATACATATATTCCTTATGATTTAAATTGGGGAGTTTATGTAGATGGGCAAAGAGTTGATATCTTAAAAGCAAATTACGGTTTTCTAGCATTTAGAATTGATAAAGGAGAACACAACATTGAATTTGTTTATGAAGTAAATAATTCACTTAAGATCTTATCTCCTATATCTTTTTGTGGTTTAATTGGAATTGTTTGCGTGGATTTATTTAAAAAAAGAAAAACTAATTCAAAATAATTTCTTTGTATAGGTTTAATGAGGTATTAAAAGGGTATGGCAAAATTAAAACAATATTGTAAAAACCATAAGTTTGGTTTGATGTCTCTATTATTGTTAGTGATAGTATCTCTATTGTTTTGTATATCAAAAAGAGCTTTTCATGTAGATGAATCTCTAAGCTTTGCGTTATCCAATCATCCAACTGGATGGGTTTCTTATAAACCTTTTGGTTGGTTTGAAAAATCGTTCTTTATAAACTATGCGGTAACTGATTCACCCTTCAATTACAGTGGGGTCTATAGTAATCAATATTGGGATGTTCATCCGCCTTTGTATTATTATATATTGCACACTATTTGTTCGTTTTTTCCATATAGATTCTCAATTTGGTTTGGATTGTCAATTAATATAGGGTCGTTTATAGTTTCTTTGATTATTATTTATTTGGTTGCATACAAACAAACTAATAAGGATTATTTATCTGCTTTAGCTATGTTGTTGTTTGGACTAAATAAACATGTGCTAGATTGTGTTATCTTTATTAGAATGTATATGTTGTTAACTATGCTTGTGTTGATGTTTATGTTTTTTGCGACAAATATAGTTAGTAATAATGATAAAAGAAATTACTTTGGATTATTTGTGGCAACAATTCTTGGCGGACTAACTCATTATCATTTTTATTTTATTATTGGATCACTATCTTTGGTTATTGCGCTTTATCTGATTATAAAAAAAGAGTATAAAAAAACAATTATTTCATTCATTGTTGTTTGTATTGCTGGGTTACTAAATCTATTTGTTTTCTTTCCTGCAACTTTCTTTCATTTTGAGAGCGATCACGCAAGTAGTGCTATAGAACATATTAATAATTTTAGTATGAGATTAGAATGGGTATATAAATACATCCAAATAAGCGGGGGAGTGACTCTTTTCGTGATAGCATTAATTACCTTGGTTATTTTGATAAAGAAAAACAAAAATATTTCACGAGATTATTCAATAATTTACCTTATATCATTTTTTGTCTCATTTTTAGTGATAATAGAATCGACCGATATGTTTTCTAATAGATATATAATTCCTACTTTGCCCTTTTTATTTATAGGCTTAGTTACTGGTTTGTATGAAATATTAAGAAATAGAACACATAAGGATTTAGTATGTGTATTTGTGTGTGTTGTGTTAATGTTGTTGAATTTAAGTTTTAAACAAGTTATAGATAACATTAATACTGATAAATCATGGCAATTTGCAAAAGAACATCAAGATGAAGTGGCTTTTGTGATCACGACTGATGATATCCATGATTATGAAATTAATGAATTGTTTACGGATTTAAGATGGTACCCAGCAACAGCTATCACGCAAATTGGAAAAGAATTCCCAAATACAATTGAAAACAATTTTGTATTATATGTTCAAAAAGAACTAAACCAAGAAGAAGCGTTTGAATATTTAAAATCACAAACAAAAGGAATAGAGAATGCAATTATGTCTAAACAAAATATCAACAAAAATATGTTTAACGTATACGAAGTAACTATCTATTAGTTAAAAACATAAAAATGCTTATATGATAAAATTTAATGTGATAGAAGGAAGAAAGAAGCTATGTCAATATTTAAAGATAAAACATTATTAATTACAGGTGGTACAGGTTCTTTTGGTAATGCGGTTGCTAAAAGATTTTTAACTAGCGATATTAAAGAAATTAGAATTGTATCAAGGGATGAGAAGAAACAAGATGATATGAGACATGAATATCAAATGCTTTATCCAGAATTTGCGAATAAATTAAAATTTTATATCGCAGATGTTAGAGATTATAATTCGATAGAGTTTTCGTTTAAAGGTGTTGATTACGTGTTCCATGCGGCCGCTTTAAAGCAAGTTCCTTCATGTGAGTTTTATCCTATTGAAGCAGTTAAAACTAATGTTTTAGGTTCAGATAATGTAGTGACAGCTTGTGTTAAAAACGGTGTAAAAAAAGCTATTTTCTTATCTACAGATAAGGCTGCCTACCCTATCAATGCAATGGGCATGACAAAGGCTTTAATGGAAAAGAATGTAGTGGCAAGAAGTCGTCAATTAGGTGAAAATGATACTGTTTTATGTTTAACAAGATATGGTAATGTTATGGCTAGCAGAGGCAGTGTTATTCCTTTGTTTTGCGAACAAATTGCTAGTAGTAAACCATTAACAATTACAAATCCAGATATGACTAGATTTATGATGACATTAGACGATGCGGTTGATTTGGTGTTGTATGCGTTTGAGCATGGTCAACAAGGTGATTTGTTTGTTCAAAAAGCTCCAGCAGCAACAATTGATACTTTAGCTAAGGCTGTATGTGACCTTAAGGGTGTAGAACCAAATATTAACTATATCGGTACAAGACATGGTGAGAAGTTATATGAAGTATTAGTCACAAAAGAAGATATGGTTAAGGCCGTTGATATGGGTAATTATTATAGAATACCTGCCGATAATAGAGATTTGAATTATGATAAGTTTATAAGTAAAGGTACAACTTTATTTGAAAAAGCCGATGAATATAATTCTCATAATACTGAGAGATTAGATATTGAAGGGATGAAAGAGCTTCTGAAGAAGCTTGATTTGTTTAAATAATGAAAATCTTAGTAACTGGATCTAAGGGTTTTGTTGGAAAAAACTTAGTATGGACATTAAAGAATATTAGAGATGGGAAAGATAAGTCTTTCCCTATTTCTGTAGATGAAATTTATGAGTATGATGTAGATAATACATTAGAAGAACTAAAATCTTATGCTAAAGAAGTTGATTTTGTGGTGCATTTGGCTGGCGTTAATAGGCCAAAGAATACTGAAGAATTTTATGAAGGCAACAAGGGGACAATAGAATTATTGTGTGATTGTTTAAAAGACAATAAAAACAAGTGCCCTATTCTAATTTCAAGTAGTATTCAAGCTAGTAAAGATAACGATTATGGTAAATCAAAGAAACAAGCTGAAGACTACTTAAAATCATTTAGCGAAGAAAATGGTAATAAAGTTTATGTTTATAGATTCGCTAATATTTTTGGTAAGTGGTGTAGACCAAACTATAACAGCGTAGTAGCTACTTGGTGTTATAACATAGCTCATGATTTACCAATTCAAGTAAATGATGAAAGTGCAATTATTCCTTTTGTTTATATTGATGATGTAGTTAGTGAAATTATTAGTGCAATCAATAATAGACCAAATTATAATGAAATAGATAAGTGCTATAAAGCCCTTCCTATTTATAATATTTCTTTAAAAGAATTAAAAGATAATTTATATGCTTTTTATAATCAAAGAAATACTTTGATTATTCCTGATTTAAGTAATGAATTTACTAAGAAATTGTATTCAACATATTTATCATATTTACCTGAAGATAAAATAGCTATTTCTTTAAATACTAAAGCAGATAATAGAGGTAGTTTTACTGAACTTTTAAAATCAAATAACTGTGGTCAATTTTCGGTTAATGTCTCAAAACCAGGAATGGTTAAAGGTGAACATTTCCATAATACTAAGTGGGAATTCTTTATTGTGGTTAAGGGCAAGGCGTTAATTGAAATGCGAAATGTTAATGACGATAAAGTGATTAAGTTTGAAGTTAGCGATGAAAAGATTGAGGCTATTCATATGCTTCCTGGTTATACGCATAATATTATTAATTTATCAGATGAAGAAGATTTAATAACACTTATGTGGGCTAATGAAATATTTGATGAGAAAAAGCCAGATACTTTTTATGAGAAGGTGGAATTATGATTTTTACATTTTCCATACTTCATTACAAAACATTACAAGATACAGTTGAATGTATTGAATCTATTAAGAGTTTAAATTATTCTTGTGAAATAGTTGTTGTTGATAACGGCTCAAACAACGGCAGTTTTGAAGAATTGAAAGATAAGTATAAGAAAAGCAACATTGTTTTTATAGATAATGATAATAATTTAGGTTTTGCAGCAGCTAATAATATTGGATACAAATATGCAAAAGAAAATCTTAACTCAGATTTTATTGCGGTAATCAATAACGATATCATTGTTAAATCTAAAGATATAATTGAAATACTTATAAAAAAATGGGAAAAAGACTCTTATTATATAGCTGGCCCCAATATCATAGGATTAGACGGTGTATCACATCAAAACCCTATGGACATCATCAGATACAAAAAAGAACAACTATTATATAAATCTTTTCAACATATGGTTGCCTTTTGTTTATCTAAAATAGGTTTTTACAATTTGCTAAATAGTTATTCCCAATCGCAAGTGTCTGAAAACAATTCTTGGATGGAAGAAAAAAGAAATCCTCAATTACAAGGGTCGTTTATTATATATAGTCCAAATTATATTAAAAAAGAAGATTTTGCTTTTTACCCAGGCACTTTTTTATATATGGAAGAAGCCATTCTTCGTTATTATGCAATAAGTCATAATTATTTGATTATGTATTATCCTGACATAGAAATAATTCATAAAGGTGGAGTATCTACCAATGCGTCTTATAAAAATGCAAAAAAAGTATATGAAATGAGATTAAAGAATATATCTCATTCAATGCTTGTGTTAAGAAAGGTGATGAATAAATATCCATTGGAGAACTATGATTGATATATTATTATCTACATATAACGGTGAAAAATATTTAAGTGAACAACTGGATTCACTTTTTTCTCAAACGTATCAAAATTTTAGAATTATAGTTAGAGATGATGGTTCGACAGATGAAACCATTAATATATTAAATACTTATAAACAAAAATTTAAAGAGAAAATTGAGGTGTATTTTGAAAATAATATCGGTCCTAAAAATAGTTTTTTTGAGCTACTAAAAAAATCAACAAGCAACTACATAATGTTTTGCGATCAAGATGATGTTTGGTTGAGTCAAAAACTCAAAACAATGATAGATATAATCGGTAAATATGATGATGAACCTACACTACTTTTTTGTGATTTATTTGTTGTTGATGATAAGCTTGATGTATTGTCAAAAAGTTTTTATGATTATCAAGGAATAGATAGATATAAAACAGATTTTTTTAGTTTAATAAGAAAAAGCGTATTTCCAGGATGTTCTTTAATGTTAAATAGAAAATTAGTGGATTTGATTAAATACACTAATATAAACAATATTAGAATGCATGATTGCTATATAGGACTTATTGCCTCTTATTTTGGAAATATTGTTTATGTTGATGAGCAACTAAATTTATATAGACAGCATTCAAACAATACAATAGGGGCTCAAGATAACTCATTGAAGTATTTTATAAATAGATTGGCTAATTATACAAAAGAAGATGTGTTAAACTACATAAAATACTTAAAAGATAGTAAAAAAGATTATCAACTATACGAATTTTATATTAATTATAAAGACCAAATTACAAAAGAAGATGCTGTTAAAATTGTTAAATTATTAAAGAGAGGAAAACTGTTGTAATATGAGTCAGCAATCGTCAAGAACCAAGAACGCAGTTATTAACATAGTAATAATACTTGTTATGCAAGTATTAACTTTTATATACTCACTTGTTTCTAAGAATTTATTCTTAAGTGAATTTTCGTTATCAGCTTATGGCGTTGTAGATTTGTTTGGATCGTTCTTTAATTCCTTGCTTTTATTGGAAATGGGTTTTGGAACCATCTTAATATATAACTTATATAAACCGGTTGCGGATAATAATAAAGAGAAAATAGAAAAACAATTATCAATTTTTAAGACAATATATTCTTGTTTATCTACAATAATAGTTGGTATTTCTTTAATTACATTGCCTTTTATTTATAATATATTCAATATTGCTTATGATGATAAGGTTTTAGTGTATGAGATCTATTTAGCTAATATTGTTCATGTTTTGTTTAAATACCATTATCTTAATAAAACATCTATTTTAGATGCTAGCCAATATAAGTATTATTCAAATATTATATCGATAGTTATTGAAACTGTAGTTTTTATAACAAAATTTATTTCTATAGTTATTTTTAAAAATATATACTTATTTTTCTTTGCTCAATTATTTATTCCATCCATTTCATACTATATACAATCTTTGATTGTTAATAAAAAATATAAAATTGGGAAGATTAAATTCGCAAGTTTTGAAGAAATTAAAGAGTGTAGAGTTTTACATCAATGTAAAAAATATATATATGCCACAATATATTCATTGGTTTTCTTTTCTATGGACAACATTATTATTTCTATGGTTCTTTCAACTGATGCGGTTGCTTATACTACAAACTATAATTCGCTTTTTGCGACTGGGTGGCAAGTTGCTATCACTATAATGGTGGCTATTAGGGGCATAATGGCTGATTTTGTAAATAATGCAAGTAATAATGAAAACAAAAAACAAATGTTTGATGTGGTTTCCTCTTTTAATTTTATAGTTTCTTCTTTATTATTGGTTGGCTTTTATAGTTTAATTGATAATTTTATTGGATTATGGATTGGTTCTAATTTTATAATTGCTAGAGATATTATGCTAGCGTTGTTACTAGTGAAAACTATGGATTGCTTATTTGAACCAGTTAACTCAATCTTTATAATTGAAGGCTATATATTTAAAGAAAAATGGCCGTTAATTATATCGGCATTAACTAATTTCATATTAACAATTTTACTATTAAATAAATATGGCTTAATAGGTGCTTATTATGCAACAATTATTGCTTTAATAATCAAATGGGCTGGTAAATTTTATTACATTGTATTTGGTGTTTTTAAAGATTTTAAAGTTTCAGTAATCAGTAGATACTTAATTTTTAGTATCGTTATTGGATTGGAAATGTTTTTTATAAATAATATTTCGAAGACGATAATTCCTAATGTTAATAGTATAGTGCTATTTGTTGAAAAGTTTTTAATCGTGGTAATTATTACATGTTTAATTGATATACTTATTATCTTATTAAATAAAAATACTAGAGAATATATTAAAGTAACTTTACTTAAGAAGTAATTTATAATAGAAAGGTAAAGAGGGATTATGGTTAATTTTAAAAACAACGGCAAATTAAAATTATTAATTGTTGTAGGCACAAGACCAGAAATTATTCGTTTGGCCGCAGTAATTAATAAAACAAGAAAGTATTTTGATGTTATCTTAGCTCACACAGGTCAAAACTATGACTATAACTTAAATGGTATTTTCTTTAAGGATTTAAATATTAAAGAACCGGAAGTATATCTAAATGCAGTTGGAAATGATTTAGGTGAAACAATGGGTAATATCATTTCTAGTTCTTATAAATTGATGGCAGAAATAAAACCAGATGCAGTATTAGTGTTGGGAGATACAAACAGTTGTTTAAGTGTAATAGGAGCTAAAAGATTACATATACCTATTTTCCATATGGAAGCCGGTAATAGATGTAAGGATGAATGTTTACCTGAAGAAACAAATAGAAGAATCGTAGATATTATCTCTGATGTTAATATGGCTTATTCTGAACATGCTAGAAGATATTTAGCTGACACAGGTCTTCCCAAAGAAAGAACTTATGTAACAGGCTCACCAATGGCTGAAGTGTTGCATGAAAATCTAGATAAGATTGAAGCTTCTGATATTCATGCTAGATTAGGATTAGAAAAAGGTAAATATATTTTATTAAGTGCACATAGAGAAGAAAACATCGATACCGAAAAGAATTTCTTATCGTTATTTAATGCAATTAATAAAATGGCTGAAAAGTATAATATGCCTATTTTATATTCTTGTCATCCAAGAAGCAAAAAAAGAATTGAAGCTACAGGATTTAAACTAGATAGTAGAGTTATTCAACATGAGCCACTAGGTTTCCATGATTACAATTGTCTACAAATGAATGCGTTTTGTGTGGTATCTGATAGCGGAACATTACCTGAAGAAAGTAGTTTCTTCACATCAATTGGACATCCCTTCCCTGCTGTTTGTATAAGAACTTCTACAGAACGACCAGAAGCATTAGATAAGGGTGATTTTATCTTGGCTGGTATTGATGGAAACCACTTATTACAAGCTGTTGATGTAGCTGTAGAAATGAATAAAAATAAAGATCTTGGTATTCCAGTACCGGATTATGTTGATGAGAATGTATCTGATAAAGTTGTTAAGATAATTCAATCTTATACAGGTGTTGTTAATAAAATGGTATGGAGAAAAGAAAGCGATTAAACTTACATAACCATATTTCATAGTCTAGTAAAAAGACGCGCCTATCAAAAATAACATTGAATAAATTTGATTCTAATATATACGTGGAGAGATTAGCTAATGAAAATTGTGAATATTTGTCTATGTAGTTCATATAACATTGGTTGGGGCTATCAAGATAACTTAATGTCAAAATATCAATTAAGAAATGGAAACGAAGTAACGACCATAACATCGAGTTTTATAAATGATAAAAATAGTGAAGGCTATTTAGGAATAGAGCCGGGTATATATGAAGATAATGGCGTGAAAATAATACGTTTAAAAAATGGGCTTAGTGAAAAATTAACTATATTATTTAGACATTATAAACGCTTATATGAAAATCTTGTAAGGGAAAAACCCGACTTTATTTTCATACATAATTGTCAATTTATCGATATTGTTTTTGTGTGTAAATATTTAAAAAAGCATCCTGACACAAAGTGTGTAGTTGATGGACATGCAGATTTTACAAATAGCGCTCAAAGCAAATTAGCTTATTTTGTTCATAAAACATTATGGAAATATTGTGCACAAAGAATTAATAAATACACTAAAAAATTCTATGGAGTATTACCTTTAAGATGTGATTTTATACATGAAATGTATGGGATTGATAATTCTAAAATAGATTTATTAGTCATGGGTGCGGATGATGAGCTTTTGGCTGAAGGTCTAAAAAATAAAAATCAAACACGTAAAAGATATAATTTAAATCATGATGATTTTGTGATTCTAACTGGTGGTAAAATAGACTATCATAAAACCGAAACATTATCCTTGATGAAAGTAATTAATGAATTAAATAAGAAGAATATTAAATTGTTAATATTTGGTTCGGTTGCTGAAAAAATACAGGGTAATTTTAATGATTTGCTATCGGAGAATATAATATATACAGGTTGGTTAAGTCAACAAGATAT
This sequence comes from uncultured Erysipelotrichaceae bacterium, assembly GCA_934725085.1. GTDB lineage: Bacteria > Bacillota_I > Bacilli_A > Erysipelotrichales > Erysipelotrichaceae > Colivicinus. The sequence goes on from CAKVAL010000001.1 coordinate 104,426, forward strand.
ATATGATGTTATATGCGCTTCAGATATAGGTTTTTTTCCTGGCAGACACTCTGTTATTTGGGAACAAATGGTTGCTTCTGGAATTCCTTGTGTTTTTAGGAAGATACCAAAAACAAATCACGTAGATATTGGCGGTAATTGCTTATTTATTGATGATGTGTCATATAGTGGAATAAAAAATATGTTGGATTATGTTATTGATAATGAGAATTATTCGGTGTTGAAACAAAAAGCTATGAGTACGAGGAAGAATGAATTTTTATATTCTCAAATAGCCAAAAAGTCGATTGAAACAGCAAATGATAAGTAATGTAATGAAAATGTTATCAATAGAACAGGAATTGTAATATGTTGAATTTTAAAAATGAGATAAATTTTATATATACAGTAGATGATGCTTTTTTGCCACTTGTTGGAGTATCTATTTCATCGATATTAGAGAATATAAGAGATAAAAAAATAAACTTTTTTATAGCCACAGAAAAAGATGATAAGACTGATAATTATTTAAGACTTATAAATTTTTATTCTAAATTTCAAAATGTTTCTTTTATTTTTATCGATCCAAAGAAATATGATTATGTCTTTGAACAGAACGAAATGAATAAGTGGGGAAGCTCAAGTTACTATATTTATTGGAGGCTTGTTGTACCTGAACTAATTAATGTTAATAACGCAATTTATCTAGATGCTGATATCTTATGTTTTAAAGATTTTGATTATCTTGATACCAAAGATAAAGCTTGCGGATGCGTGATTGATAGTGTTCACTCAATTTACAACCAATATATGGGTGTTGATAGAGATTTTTGTTTTTATAATACTGGAACAATTTTTATTGATGTAAACAAGTGGAAGAAAGAAAAATTAACTGAAAAGTGCATTGATTATATAAAGAATATTAGAAGTAATTTTTCAATGGCTGATCAAGACTTACTCTCATTAGCCTTAAAAAACAATATTCAAGTAATAGACCCTTCTTATAATTGGTTTGCTGGATATGATTATTATGGTTTAGATGGCTCTTATTCAATTTATGATCTTAAAAATAAAAAGTTTTATTCAAAAGATGAATTGTTGAAAGCTAAGCATAACATTATCTTCTATCATTGTTTAGATGGTGTTTTTAAAAGACCTTGGAGTATTGGTAATAATCATCCAGCAAAACCACAGTTTGAATACTATAGGTCTTTAAGTCCATGGCCTGAATATGAAAAAAATCAAAAATTATCTCTTGTAATGTCGATTGAAAAGATGCTTGAACATATTTTGCCTAAAACTATGTATTACTATTTTCATAATTTAGCTATTAAAATCTATATAAAAAAGCAAGTATCAAACACAGTAATTAATAGCTAATAAATGAATGTTATAATAATACCTAATGAGAACACTTATTGTAATACCTGCTTTTAACGAATCAAAGAATTTAGAGTCACTTATAGATGATATTTTGTCATATGGTTATGATTATTTAATAATTAATGATAACTCTACAGATAATACTAAAGAATTGTGTAAAGAGAATGGTTTTAATGTTTTGAATTTGCCTGTTAATCTTGGTTTAGCTGGTGTTACTAGAGTTGGTTTTATGTATGCTAGAGATAATGATTATGATTGTGTAGTTTGTGTAGATGGAGATGGGCAACATCAACCAAAATATGTTCATACATTAATAAAAGAAATAGAAAATGGAAATGACTATGTTGTTGGTAGCCGTTTTGTTGATGAAAAGAAGCCAATTACCATGAGAATGTTGGGTAGTAGAATATTTTGTTTCTTAATTAAATTAAAGACAGGAAAAACCGTGTCTGATCCAACAAGCGGTATGCGTGCTTTAAGTAAAAATGTAATTAAATGTTTTTCAGATGATATGAATTTTTATGCAGAACCTGATACGTTATGTTTTTTAATTAGAAGAGGTTTTAAGGTTAAAGAAGTCCAAGTAGAAATGCTAGATCGTCAAAATGGAGCTAGCTATTTTGTTAATCCTTTTAAAGTTATAAAGTTTATGATTGGTGTTTCACTGTCAATTATTTTTACGAGGTAGTATGAGTAAAATTTTACAAGTTTGTTTATTAGTAGGATCTATTTTTGTATTATATGTTGTTATTAAGAGTGTTTTAAAAAACAAAATTAATATCCATTATGCAATAGTTTGGATTGTATGGGGCATAGGCATGGTCCTTATTTCTATGTTTCCTGGTATTATCTATAAGGTTTCTAATTTTATGGGTATACAAATACCTGTTAATGCTGTGTTTTTATTAATGATATTTTTCTTATATTGTCTTACTTTCTATGTTTATTTTGTTATTAGTAAGCATAGCGAAGAGATTGTTGCATTGGATTATGAAATCGCAATGTTAAAGAAGAAAATTGAAGAATTAGAAAAAAATGAAAAATAAAATATTGATAATACCTGGTTCTTTTGTTCCGGCTAATGATACGGTTACTTTATTGACTTATAAAAGACTCAAGCATTTAAATATCCCTATTGATGTGTTGGCATTAAAGAGAAAAGAAGATTCTGGTATAAAAAAAGAGCTAGAAAAAGATAGAGATTTTAATAAATTTAATATCGAATATACAACCGAATATGAAAATACAATATGTATTAATCATCCTTTGAGATTGCCACTTAGCTTGATTAATATGTATAGATATGTAAAAAGTGCAGTAAAAAAATATAAAGAAGAAAACTATAAGTATATTTTTACTTCTTCTGTTCCTGGCATAAGTCATATATGCGGTAGTGCAATTAAAAAAAGAAATAAAGATGTGATATGGTATGCATCGTTTTCTGATCCTATAAAAGGATCACCTTATAAAAAAGATCCTAATTTAGAAAGAAGAAGTATTTTTTATCGTATAGCTTTTAATGTTGGTTCTTTTATCTATATGAACAATAAATACGAAGAAGTTGCGATTAAAAATGCCGATAAGTTAATTTTTATTTGTGAGGAACAACGCGATTTTACATTAAATCAATATCCTAATAGTGATGAGTTAAAAAAGAAGTCAATTATCTTACCTCTTTGTTATATAGATGATTGGAAGATGTATAAAGATTTAATAGATTATAAACATAAACATAAACATAATCACCCAAAGCAAGCTGTGCATCTAGGGCGTTTGTATGGTTTAAGAACTATAGATACTTTTTTAGAAGCGTTAAAAGAACTTAAAGAAGAAGATGCATGTTTAAAAGATAAAATAGTATTCCATCAATATAGTGAGATTCAAAAAGAAGATATAGCCTATATTAAAGAAAACAATTTAGAAGATGTTTTTGTTGTACATGATAAAGTTAACTACGGTAAAGCAATTGATATAATGAAAAATGCAGATATCCTAGTCTTATTTGACACTATTATGCCCAACGCTAAGGTTCAACCGTATCTTCCTAGCAAAATAGTAGAATATTTATTATTAAAGAAAGATATTTTAGGGATTTGTTGTGATAACAGTCCAAGTTATAGAATATTAAATGAATATGGATACAATACTGTTGGTTATACTAAAGAAAGTATTAAAGAAAATATTAGATGCTTAATTAATAATGAGTATGTTCATGAATATGATTTGTCTGAATTAGAATCTAATAATAACTGTTTAAAAATTGAAGAGGAAAAATAAGATGATTAAAAGATTAGCAATTGTAGTTCCTTGTTATAACGAAGAGGAAGCACTACCAGATACTGATAAAGTATTAAATGATTTAATGAAAGACTTAGTAAAAAGAAAAGTAATTAAATCAAATAGTTTTATTTTATATGTTAATGATGGATCTAAGGATAAGACTTGGGATGTTATTAAAAATGCATATGAAAATAGTGAGTATGTACACGGTTTAAATTTGGCTGGTAATAAGGGACATCAAAATGCTCTTTTAGCTGGCTTGATGCAAGTAAAAGATGAAGTGGATGTAACTATTTCAATCGATGCCGACTTACAAGATGATGTTGGCGTTATTGAAGAGATGGTTGAGAAATACTATTCAGGCTGTGATATTGTATATGGAGTTAGAAATGATAGAACAAGCGATAGTGGTTTTAAGAAGTTTACTGCAGAAGCTTTTTATAAATTAATGAACTACATGGGTGCTAAGACTGTATACAATAGTGCCGATTTTAGATTGATGTCTAATAGAGCTCTAGATGAATTATCTTTATATTCTGAAACCCATTTATTCTTAAGAGGATTAGCTCCAGAACTTGGTTTTAAGACTGATTGTGTTTATTATAAGAGATCTCCTCGATTAAAGGGGGAATCTAAGTATCCTTTAAAGAAGATGCTTTCTTTTGCGTTTAATGGTGTTACTTCTTTTAGTGATAAACCACTAACACTAATTCTTTATTTAGGCTTTATCGCAATCCTAATAGCTATTATTGCGGTGATTTATTCTTTGGTACAACATGCAAGTGGCCATACAATTCAAGGTTGGACATCACTTTTTGCTTCTATTTGGTTTATCGGTGGTGTGCAACTTGTGTGTCTTGGCGTAATTGGGCAATATGTAGGTAAGACGTTTATTGAGACTAAAAAGAGACCTAGATATTATATTGAATCTTATTTGAATCATAACGACAAGGAATAACTATGCAATATTTTTTGTTACCGTTGTTTATTGTGATATTTTCAGAATTATTAGGAAATGTATTTTTAAACAAATTCAAATTGAGCTCATTTAAATTTAATGGGCTTTTTGGTTTTGTGCTTATCCTAAAAATATAACATTAATATAATCTCTATTTAACATTTCAAATAAACTAACTTGAAATATTCATATTTTAAACCCTAGAAAGCACTTTAAATATAAGGCGATTTATAACACTGTGATAAAATAATTTAAGAATGAATGGTACAAAAAAGCTTAGAAACACTATAATTGTTGGAACTATATTGTTGTTTTTTAGTGTCTTTGTTTTTTATAAGACATTATTTCAAGGAACGATATTTGCTTGGTATAATGATCAACTATTTCAACACAATGTTTTTTATAAAGAATGGTATGAAATTATTAAAGAATCTATAAGTAGTCATACACTAGCTGTTTATTCTTGGAATACTTTCTTAGGTAATGATTATTTAGCATCTAAACTGATGTATGGTATTGGTGATTTTTTAATTACTCCATTTTTTATTTTTTATAACGGAAACATCAATTATGACATATTGTTTGCGATAACAACAGTTATTACAATTGTTCTATCCGGAATAACGATGCTTATTTTCTTAGATAAGTATGGTATTAAAAAAAACTATCTACAAATTATTATTTCAATAATATACGCCTTAGGTGGTTTTGCGATGACTTATACAGGTACATATACATTCCATCGTTTTTATTGTCTACTGCCCCTATTATTTTATTTTTGTGAGAGATATATTCAAGATAATAAAAGAACTGGTTTTACATTAATTGTAGCTATTCTTTTTTTACAAAGTTATGAGCTTTTATTCTCAACTTGTTTCTTTTTAATTTTGTATTTTATCCAATCATATAAATTAAGATATCGATTATCTATCTTAGATATTTTAAAGAAAGCCATTCCATTAATTATTTCTTTCTTGATTGGAATAATGTTATGTGGTGCCTTTTTATTGCCCTTATATGCATATATTAAAAATAATCCAAGAGTTGGAAGTATTAATTTAGGTTCGATAGTTTGGAACTATAAAACTATAGTAAGTATTATTAGTAGTATTGTTGTACCGGCTTTTAATTATAGATCCGGAAACCCACCATATATGTTTTATGAAAATACCCATTATGGTAGTGAATTTGGTGTATATGCAAGTATTTTATTTATTTTGGCTTTCATCATTTTATATAGACAAGGAAACAAAGAAGAAAAAAAGATATGGTATATTGGCGAGATATTGATAGTATTATGTCTATTAATTAAACCAATAAATAGTATTATTCATGGTTTTAGTGTTCCTAGTTTACGTTTTATTTTCCTTTTAGAATTTTATCATTTACTAGTAACTGCTTATGTTTTTGAGAAATACGAAGTTAATAAATACTATTTTTCTGAGATTAACGTTTTATATGTAATATATGTCGTTTTATATTTGATTTTTATATTTTCATACAAGATTGATATTAAATATTATTTGCCTAGTATACTGATTAACATATTATCTTTTGCCTTGTTATATCTATATTCATATTTATACGTAAAAAATAGAGCGTTAATGAGTGTTATTATAATTGTGAATATAATGCTTCTTTATGTTTCTTCAATTTATGCAACTTATGGAATCTATGGTAATGGCGAAGATTCTTATAATAAAGAATATCTACAATATTTTATTGAAAATGATGAAGACAAAATGTTTAGAATACATTTTGATTCTGAAGAATTATGGCCATATAGTTGGTTAAACTTAAATGATTCGATAAATAATTCTTATATGTCTGTTACAACTTATGATTCAACTTATGATAGTGTTCTAAGTAATTTCCTAAATTCAAAAGGAATAAATGATTGGTTGATTAATTTAAATGATTTAGAATCATTAAAATTATTGGGGGTTAAGTATTATATAACTACTTCTAAACTAGATGATAACTATGAGTTAGTTTCTAATTTAAATAACTTTAACATTTATAAAATAAAAAATTATAATCATGTTGGTTTTACTTATGAAAAGTTTGCGAAAGAAAGCGATGTTCAAGAAAATAGCATTTTAGAAGTAGCTCGTGTAAAAGATGATGATTATAAGAAATTAAAAGATATTAAAAATAATAATAGAGTCCAACTTGAAGTAGTTGAATATAACAGACAGTATTTTAAAGGCAAAATGGATTCAAATGAAAAGTCTTTGTTATTTGTTTCTATTCCTTATAGTAGTGGCTGGAATGCTGTTGATCAAAATGGAAATAAGTTAGAGACAATAAATATTAATGGGGGTTTTTTAGGTGTAATCACCAATGAAGATTCTAATGAAATTAATTTTTATTATGGCACACCTTATCTAAAACAAGGTTTATTATTAAGCTTTTTGGGTGGCGTTTTATTTCTATGGATTGTTGTAAAGGGTGTGAAGCATAAATGAATTATAATGTAAGCATGATTTATTATTTTTTAGTAGCATTATTACTTGTAGGATATTTTGAAGTTACAGGTAAATTATTTTTAGGTCTAATTAATTTTAATAAAGTTAAATTAGCCTTTCCTTTTGGATTAATGTTGTTTATGGCTTTTGCTTATATATCAACCAGTATTTTAACTTATTCTAATTGTTCGTTTTGGTTGATATTTAGCATATATGCTTTATATTTTATAATTTCAATATTAGCAATAATAAAATATCGAAAAAAAATCGAATGGAAAATATCTATTTTTGATTGGATATTGGTGTTATTTTTTGTATTTGTAATGATTTATTATTCTTACAACACTGCTCTTGGAGATAGTAGTGGTTTTGATACAACATTCTATCTAAACCTTATATCAACTAATATAAAAGCTAATCACATGAACACAACTAATTTATATTATGGTGGTTATGTGAGTGGTCAAACAATTCAATATATATTTCAATCTTATTATTATTTTGCATCATGTTTTACATTTATAGCTGTTAAGATTTTATCTTACGTTACTGAAGTAAATAATTATTCAGTAATTATTTGGATTTTTCAAATACTATTCAATTTCTATTTTGCATCTATTGTGATAAATAGCGCTGAGTATATATGTAAAGAAAAAAAGTATCTTAAATATGTATTTGTGTTTATATTTTTGTTTTATATTGGAAAAATATATTGGAATAATGTGTTTGGTTTCTATGGAAATACTTATAGACCAATTGCGATTGCTTATTCAATAATTGCTTTGTATGAGTTGATAAATAAAGATACAAAAGAAAACTGGACATTATTTTCTATTTGTTTGTGGTCGGCTTGTGCTTTTTCTTCAACTGGTGTTTTTACAATTGTTTTCTTATTATTCGGATCTTTCTTTGTGCTGGTAAAAACAAACAAGATGATGTTTAAATGGTATGCATTAATATTATTTGTGCCTTTAATTAACTTAGCTTGTGCAGTGACAGGTATGCAATTAATGTTTGCTAGTATTGGTTCTTTGATTATTTGTACTGCACTTTATTTACTAAACAACAATTTAATCTCTTTGTTTAATAAGAAATATATATTGCTTACTGTTTTTATCGTTTCCTTTTTAATTACTTTTTTATTATCATACAAAATAACTGGAGATATCTTTAATTTTAGAGCATTTTTTGATAACCATAGTGAAAAGGCAGATATGACATTTAATTATTTTACTTTTTATGGCTTTTTAGGAAAAAATGAATCATCATATAGAATGTTGATATTGTTCCTATTAGGATACTCATTAATATTTGAACACAATAATAAATTAATAAAAATATTTGTAATTATATTTTTTGTTTTTTTCTCACCATTTAATTGCACAATCATGAATACTTTAAATGTTGTATATTATCGTGCTCTTGATATTATTGTAAATCCGTTCAATGTTTTATTGTTCAGTAGTATGTTGTATGATAGACTTAATAATAAATATTTTTACTATACGACTTTAACAATCTTATTATTGATGTTTGTGAAAAATACAAATTTTAAATCGCCGCTGTATTATCATGAAAAATTCATGCCATCAGATGACTATAATCCTATTATGAAGATGAGTAATGATGAGTTTGATGTTTTAAATAAATTAAAAAATGAGTTAGATTATTCGGGTGAAGAAAAATATATAGTTTCTACAAATCTATATACAGAAAGTGTGATACCTAATTGTAGATATCTATATGGAAGAGAATTGTTGTTGAATAAAGAATGGTCAAATGCCGAAAAGCAAGTATATGCGATGTTTTATCCACCAAATTATTTAGGTGAACGATGTAAAGAGGTTAAAGCTGATTATAAAAATATAGCTAAGTATCTAAAAGAATCAAAGGTTGATTATTTGGTTTTAGATAAAAGCCTTGATTACTATAATGAAGATACAAAAGAATGGGAATATTTAATTTATGCAGTTTCTGAATGTGGCTATGGGTATTCTATCTATAGCAATGATAGTTATGAATTGTTTTGTTTTGATTAAATTATGATTTATTTTATTTTAACTTTTATATTGCTTGTTTATTTTGAATTAATTGGTCGTTTATTCTTTTTAAAGATAAAAAAAGAACCATTGGATTTTTCTTTTGTGATTGGTCTTACTTTTGCAATGGCAATATTATATGTATTCTCTTGGCCAATTACGGCATTCAATGGTGACTTTTATCTTTTGGCATTTTTTTATGGAATATTATTCTTGCTAAGTATTATTTTTATATTCAAAAACATTAAAACGATTTCATGTAAATTTGACTATAAACTATATATATTATTTTTTGTTTTGTTAGGGTTTGAAATATATGTTTCATATAACAGAACCTTAGGTGATCCCCATGGTTTTGACCCCTTGTATTATATAAATACAATTAGTTTTAATATTGGTAATCATGAATTAAACTCCTTGCATCCACATTTTGGCACTTATCCAAATACAGATGTTCAATGGATTACTTATGTATTCCAATCTTATTACTATTTTATGGGTGTTTTCTTGTGGGGAGTTCAAAAAGTTCTTGGCTTAGTTGGTGTTACTTTTGAAATAATGCCAGGTATTGTATGGGTGTTCGAAATACTTCAAGAAATGTTCTTTATTGCAACTACTATTGTTTGTATTAAGGAAATAAATAGTAAGAACAAACTATTAAATATTGCGTTTATTTGTTTAATAGTGTTGTTCTTGGGTAATCTTTACTACAATAATGTCTTTGGTTTTATCGGCAATAACTTTAGAATGCCAATTCATGCACTAAGCACAATATATTTGTTTAGATATTTTAAAAATAAAGATAAAAATGATTTATTTATAAGTTTCATTTTAATGCTTGGAATGTGTGGTTTTTCTTCTACTGGTACTTTTGCGCTTGTATTTTTGTTGTTTGGATTGTTCTTCGCACTAGTTGATTATGAAGATAATCTAATTAAGTATTATGTAGTTGTATGTTATGTTCCGATAGTTAATGTTTTAATTACTAAACTAGGACAAAAATGGTATGTGCCAATTATCGTGTTAATCTTGTTTGTTGTTTTGTGGTATTTAAATGACTTTATTACTAAATTATTTAGAAACAAAAAGCTTAGATATGCGACTATTGGTTTAATGACTTTGGTGTTGTTTATATTATCGTTTAATATTACTCATAATTTATTTGATTTCTATGCATTTACAAACAACTATAGTGAAATACAAGATATGTCTTTTGATTATTTTATGTTTAATGATGTTAGACATTACTTATTTAATCCTTTAGTGTTGTTTACGATGTTTTATTATTTGTTTAAGAATAGAAGTTCAAAATTTTCTATTCTTTGTTGGGTGTTGATTGTAGTGATTTATAATCCTTTTACTTGTACTTTCATGAATAAAATTAATTGGGTTTATTATCGTACTTATGACATTATTATCAATAATTTTACAATTCTATATTTCATTAATTATTTCTTGGAAGAAAACAAAGCTATTAAGAAAGTTGGAACGATTGTTGTTTTGATTGTGTCTATTGCTTTATCTGTTATCCAAATTCCAATTTATTATCATGAAACTTTTATTCCTGATGATGATTACAATCCTATATATAAGATTGAAAATAGTGAACTTGAATTAATAAGAAATGTAAGACAAATGATTAATGATTACGATATTAAAAATCCTAAGATAATTAATCAAACATTCTATATGGGCCCATATATTAAAAATAGTTCTTATTTAATTGGTAAAGAACGTAGATATAATTATGATCAGTATGATGAGGTTTCTTATAATTTGTATTTAATATTCTTTCCTTCTGATGGATGGGATAATTTTAGGCCTCAAGACACACCTCAATATGGAAAGGTTGTTGAATTATTAAAGGAATGTGACTACGACATTCTTATTGTGGATAATGGTTTCTATACCAATATTGATGGAGAATATGAGAATTTATCCGAATATATTTGTAGAGACGGAAGTTTTACAAAATCTGAATATTCAACTTCAAAATATGCAGTTATTAAACTTAAATAATCTTCTTTTTTCTAATATCAATTACTATTAATATAATAAACAGTCCTGTACCTATAATTGTTGAAAGTAAGCCAGACTTAAATCCTTTTGGCATGAAGTACATTTTAATTTCGTTGTTTCCTTCATCGATGTTAAAACCAATCATGCCACCATTGCATTCGATATATTTAATAGGATTACCGTTTATAGTTATTTTCCAACCCTCATCGTATGGAATACCTAGTACCGCAAAACTGTTGTTTAAAGAGTAAAGGTTACACCCAAAGTAATTATCATAATATTCAACATTAGTACATTTTCCTTCAGAAGGATTTAAATTGATGATATTTGAATCAGTAATTACATATTCATTTAATAGTGCAGTATCGTTTGAATATTTTGTTTCAAATTCACTATAGCTAATTGATTTTGAATACAAGCTAACTATAGGTCTATAATCTAAATTTAGAGCAACTTTTAAAGAACCTCTATACTCGTTATCAACGATTTTGTAATTGTTAAAAGGAATACTTTCTTCGTTTGCGGTGATTGAATATTTAGTGCTTAAGAAATTCATTATATAAGGATCTTTAATGTTAAATTCCCAGTCAATGATATCTACTATTTGTTCATGGTTTAATCTGCGCATTTTAGCGAAACTTGGTGCAAATGTAGAATCATATGTCATTAAATCGTTAATGTTGTAGATAATTCCTAGATCGTGTGAAAAAGACCAATATAAATCCTCATATGAAATATATGTTCTATAGTATTGATTTACATTATCATCATCTAATGAGTTTAAGTAATCTTTTAAATTATGATAATTATCGTTGTCAGCTAAAACGCTTGTAACAGCATTTATGTCTTCTTTAGAAATTGAAGTTATTAAAGACTTGTATCCGTAAAGACATGAGAATAATGCTAATTCAATAAAACATAATGTTACTATTACTTTTTTATGTTTACTAATAATTATGTAGTTAAAGATTATAAATAATATAGTAATGATAAATATTGAAAATTGAATTAAGTAATCAGAAAAAGAATAATTCCTATAGAATAAACATCCATAATAAGAGATTAGAATAATACCAATTTCAACAACTAATGATATCTTAAGGTTTTTGAAATTTATAATTTCTAAATCAGATAAGTATCTAGATGAAACAATAATATTTAAGATAATAAAGATGAAAAACCATCTGAAACAAGGCTCGCTAAATCCATTAATTATAGATCCAATCATTGGAACAAATGTGGAAATTAACAAAACAATATAAACGATAATAGTTGATTTTTTAAATATACTATCCTTATCCGTAATGAACTGAGGGGTTAATAATTCAACGATCGTTCCCGAGTACAATAAGATTTCTTTTAAGGTATGTTCACCTAATTCAAAAACATTGTTTCCATAAATATATGTGTGATTTGGAACGAAAGCGGATGTAAATAAATGGAAATAAACACTTAAATCTTTGTAAGCAAGAGAAGTATTTAAGCCACCCACTCTTTCGTTTTGAATAACATAAAAGAAAGCTGGAACGATTACAATTCCGGATAATAAAACACCAATAAAGTAATATCCTATTAGTTTTAGCGTTGAAATTATTACGTTTTTAAATGATTTATTGATGTTGTAATAACGATATAAAAAATATAAGGGGCTGAATAAAGAAAGAGCAACAAATAGATAATAATTTGTTAATAATAAAGTAAAAACAGTGATTATAAATAAAAACTTTTTATTATTTTTTAAATATATTTCCATTCCCAAGAAGTATAACGGTGCTAACGAATAGAATGATAAAAAACCAGGCTGTGATGTAAAGTATATGGCAAAACTAGATAAACCATAGCACAGGCCTGCTAATAAAGAAGTTTTTTTATCCTTGTAAATACTATCTATTAACAAGTAACAAGAAATGCCAGAAACTAGGATTTTGATGAAACATTGTAAGTTATAAATAAAGAAATAATTATTGTCTATTACGTAAGTGAATATGTTGTAGATATCAAATAGTCCATAACTGGATTTGGATGCCCATATATTATTTCCTAGGAATAAGACAAAGGAATAAAATGGCAAGGTGTGGTCTCTTAATGCGTTAATTGTGGTTCTTCTATTTAAAGTATAAAACGGATACCACTGTGTTTTAACATCTCCCCCTCCAACAAAATAGTTTCCTTTAATCCAACTAGGTAGAAACATTAAAATGGTGGCGATGCTTAATAAAGCCAATAAACTTATAAGGTATTTATGTTTTTTAATAAAATTACTGTTTTTCATTACTTTATTTTATGAAATTTTTAATATAAGAGCTACTGAATATGGCATAAAAAACCTCAAATGATATAATTCAATGGATGAAAAAGTTATTTAAAAAAGAGAATATATTTACTCTTGTATTTGTAATTGTTGCCCTACATCCAATAATTGAATTGGATTATCTTATTACTGATATATTACCTATACCTAGATTAACCACAGTAATTGATTTTTTAATATTGCCATTACTTGTGATTTTGGCTTTTTGGTTTAATGAAAAGAATAAGAAGAAAGTAGGACTGTTGTTTGGAATATATATACTTATTTTTGGCATGTATTTTTTAATACATTGTAGAAACGCAAATATAATTCAAGGAAGTATTCATTTAACTGATAATTTCTATTTCAATATTAAAGATGAGATTGTTTATACTCTTACTTTATTAATCCCTTTGGTGTATGTGTATGTATTTAATCTAACTGAAATTGGCGAAAAAATAATAAAAAGAGTAACTATTTGTTTGTCATGTGTTACAGCCTTACCTATTTTTATATCTAATTTATTTGTTTTTGGGAAATCTACTTATCAAGGTTATACAATTAGTAATTTTTTATCTTGGTTTTCGTTGCCATTTAATCCAGTTGAAAATCATCCAAGAAAATATGCCACAAAGTTCTTTTTTGAAGAAGGAAATACAATTGGTATTTTAATGTTAATGGTTTTGCCTTTCCTTTATTATTTCTTTTATAAGGAGAAAGATAAGACAAAGAAAACTTTAATTGGGTTATTAATTATTGTTCATAGTTTGGCTATGATTATTTTATCAACTAGACTTGCAACTTATTGTAGTGCTTTAGTACCGGCGGCAATGTTATGTATTTATATTCTTTTGTTGATATTAAAAAAAGAAAAACTACAAGTAGTTTATGTTGTTTTCTTATTATTGGTTACTTTGATGAGCTCTTTGATAATTCCTTATGGTCCTGCTTATCAAAATCAATTGATTGATGCCAAGGATTATGGTTATATCAAGGTTGATGAGGGAAAGAGAACTGAGGGTAAGGGTGAATTAAAAAAAGCTAAGGATATGGAAAAATGGAGTGACTCTTGGCGCGACTTCTATGTTTATATGTTTGAGGATTATCAATTTCTAATGAATGTTACACCCCCTGTTTACTATACTGCTTGGTATAGTTATAAATATGATCCACAGTTTTGGGTTGATTTAATCTTTGATTATGAATTAGAAGAAAGAGTGAATGGTAGACAAATAGAAACTATATTTACTAAGTATAAATGGGATGAATTATCTACATCTCAAAAGCTAACTGGATTTGGATATGGTACTTTCATGAGAGGTGGCATTCTTATTGAGAGAGATTTTGTTCAACAATATTATAGTTATGGTCCTGTTGGTGTTGTTTTGATTATGGGATCATGGATTGTATTGTTGGCTTATTGTGGTATTAAATTGTTGCTTGGTTACAAACAGGGTAAGTGGACTTATTTAAATATAATTACTTTAATGTCTCTGTGCTTGGGTTATTTAAGTTCATATGTCAGTGGGCATACATTTGATGAACTAACAACATCGTTATTTATAAGTTTGTGTTTGGGTTGTTTAATAAATAATTTAAAGGTGATTGATAATGGTTGAGTTCATTAATAAGTTTTCAAGAAATATAGTGTTGTTCTTTTTTGGCTTAATTACTTTGTTATACGTAGTTGGAAATATTTTCTTTACTGTCCGTATGGAAAATGAGCTAGTAAACAATATAGTTTCTTTTAATAATGGAATAACGTTAGTTAATGTTATAAGTCTATTTGTGTTGCTGATTATTATCTATTATTTAATAAATAAAGATTTCTTTCATATTAAGGAAGAATATTTATTGGCCTTATTTTTATTAGTTTCTTTTACTGTGGGACTTGCTTGGATATTTTTAAATGATATTGAATTAAGAGAATTAGATGACGCTTACAATTGTTTTAGGGCGGCAAAAAATATCGCAATTGGGAATTTGGCTCCGTTAAGCTATAAATCATATATTAGTGTTTATCCTAATAATATGGGATTGGTTACATACCTTTTTATTCATGTTAAATTATTTGGTGTTGAAAAAGCTTTATATTCAATCAGGTTTGTTAATTTAATCTTTGTTTTGATTGGTTATTATGCTTTATATAGAATCACAAAAAATATTTTTAATAATAGAACAGTTGTTTGCACATTAATACTTTTAATGTTTGGAAGTATGCAATTTGTATTCTACAGTTTCTTTGTATATGGTAATTGTCTTTCATATACCATGGCATTATTGTCTGTAATGTTTTTATTAGATTACTTTAAAAGTAATAAAAAAGTTAATTTGATATTATCAAGTTTATTTATAATATGTTCTATTTCGATTAAAGCGAATAGCCTAATTATTCTTATCGCGGAAGCTATATTGCTTATTTTGCATGTGATCAATACTAAAAAGCTAATAGTAATATTTGTTTTATTATTAACTTTATTAGGTGTTTATGGTGGTACAACGGGGCTTCAAAAGTTTTGGGGAAATAGAATAAATATTGACTATAACGAAACCAAGTTGCCTACGATTTGTTGGCTTGCTTATGGTTTGAATTACGACCAAAAAAGACCTGGTGGTTATTTTAATGAGTTCGAAGTGTATCATGTTGAGAATGGATATATGCCAGAATTTACTGAAAAACGTGCACAGACTTTTATTGATGGTGTGTTAGATAATTTTAAAGAAAAGCCTAATGTAGCACTACGTTTTTATAGTCAAAAGTTTTTATCTTCTTGGGCTAATCCTCAATATGAAGCTTTTGATCAGTTTAGGGAATTAAACAATAATGATTTTGTAAAAAATGTTGTTGGTGGAAAAATTAATAATGTTTTAAATGTGTTTTGGGATGGGATATCTAGTGTTGTTGCGATTGGATTGTTTGTTTTTGTGATTAAAAAGAGAAATTGTTTAAATTTATATTCAACGATTGGGATGATTATTGTGATAGGTGGTTTCTTATTTCACACGCTTTGGGAGGTTAAAGCTATATATCTTTATCAATACTTTATGTATTTACTTCCTTATGCTGCCTGTGGTTTAGTTTCTTTGCTTGATAAAAAGGATAATCATGTTGTTTGATAAAATACTTGTTTTTCTAGGTTTAACATATTTATTTATTCCTTTATTAGTGTTTTTTAATACTTTCCTAAACTTATGGGGAATTCTTTTTTCAATATTTTTTGTTTACTTTTTCTATAAGCTATACTTATCTTTAATTAGAAAAGAGATTGGTTTGTTTAAAAAGGATAATGTTATTTATTGGATTATAGCTATTTTTTTGATAATGACTTGGGTATATCTATCAGGTATAGGTGGTTTTGCTTATCAAAATGATGATTTTTGGGCTAGGAATGCAATCTATAGAGACTTAATAAATTATGATTGGCCTGTTATTTATGATTTATCGTTGGAACCTGCTTATGTAGTTAATTTATTAGGGAGGAATAAAGTTGCCTTTTCTTATTACTATATCTTTTGGTTGCCTATATCTTTAATTTCTAAAATATTTAATCTTAGTTGGTTTGCAAGTAACCTTCTATTGTATTTTTATGTTGTATTAGGTTTGTTGTTAGTTTTATATTTTTTAAATAGAAAGTTGAAAAAATGTTCGTATGTAGCTTTATTGCTTCTAATGTTATTTAGTGGTTTGGATGTTATTAGATTTGTGATTAGAAATAATTATTTGCCTACAATCGAACATATAGAATGGTATGGTGATTTCTTCTACCAGTATTCATCTAATACAACTCAATTATTCTGGGTTTTTAACCAATCAGTTCCTGTTTGGTTACTGATGTCTATTTTATTGAATTCTAATGAATATTCTTTAGGTTTGTGCGCATTAGCTTTTGCGTATTCACCATGGGCTATGTTTGGTTTGTTGCCATATATGTTCTATATTTTTATAAAGAATGTTAAAGGTTCAATTAATTTTGGGAATATATCAATTTGTTTATTGATGTTAGTTATCTTTGGTGCATTTTATTTTTGTGGTCAAAAAGGAAGCAATGCATTCCATATATCTTTTATGTATTTTAATAGTAGTTATAAGGCATATCTGATGTTGATACTGCTTGAGGCAGTTGTTTATTCCTTGTTGATTGGAAGAAATAGATATGAATATTATTATGTAACGTTGTTGTCTTTGTTGTTAATTCCTTTTATCCAAGATGAAAGTTTAAATTTTTGCATGAGAGCTTCTATTCCTGCCTTATTTATGCTTATGTATTATATGATTAGAAGCCTATATGATAATGGTAAAGTGTTAAAAATTATTACTGTAATTGTTCTATTAATTGGTGCTTATACTCCATTTACTGAAATATATAGAAGCGTTGATAATACTTTAAATTGGCACGATTATATTATTAGAGATGAAATATATAGTTTTGGAGATACCCATTATAATGGAGATGATAGAGAAGAGAGTATCAAGATGATTTCTGATCAATTCTTTGCGTATGATTATCAAGATTCGTTTTTCTTTAAATATTTGGCTAAGAGAGGTTAAAGATGAATAATGTATTTAGATTACTTTCGATAATGATATATCCCCTATTTGTTCTTGTGATGCTGTTTTATGTAATAAGAAGCAGATACTTGGATACTTTTAAAAAGAATTTTAAGAATATCTTAATTAATTTAATAATTATTTTATTAGTTGGTATTGTTGGGATTCTAATCTTTTTCCATTTTGAAAAGGATGCAGTATATGTTTATGATAATGCTGGTTATTATGTTAAGAGTTTGGAGATGCTTCAAATGTTTTGGCAAGAACCTTCTAAATTATTCCCAAAGGTATTCAACACCATTAACAATAGCGATTATAGTTATCTTCCATCTTTATTTAATTTTTATGGATTGATGATTAATAATTCATATGCATTTTATTGTGTAATTAACTTTGTGATTTTTCTTGTTCCAACGATTTTCTTATTATTGTTGATATATTATAGAAACTTTAATAATAAACTAACTCCTGTGTTTGTATTTATTGGTTTTTATCCTTTATGGATAACTATATTCTATGGAAGAGTTGATTGTTTAGGCTTATTTCCTTCATTGATTTTCTATATCATTATTTTGTTTACAGATTTTGAAAAGATTAATTGGTTAGATATTTTGATTCTAAATATTTTAACTTTACTTTTGATGTTTGAAAGAAGATGGTATTTATATGCGCTTGTGGGTGCTTATTTGGCTTATTTGATTAAGGCTATATATAATGCATATCAAAATAAAAAGTACTTAAATAATGCACTTAAATTTGTTTTATCAGGTTTATTAGCTTTAGTGATGTTGTTGGTATTCTTTAATGGTTTTGTACAAAATGTAATGCTTACAAATAATGCTGAGGCATATGCTTACTATAACCATTCTGGCAAGTTACTTGCGGTTATCAACTTCTATTCAATAATTATTTGCATTGTATCTTTGTTTGGATTAATTAAATTATTCAAGAATAATAGATTATTAACAATTCAATTACTTATTATGTTAACAATTCCTACCATGATTTTTTGGATGACACAATCATTTGATTTGCATCATTATTTAATTATATGTTTGCCAATTTTAATCTTGTTTGTTTATGGTACTGAACATATTACTAATAAGTATGTTAATGAGATGATTGTCTTATTAGTAATTATTCAATCTTTACTAGTCTTTATGCCAACTAGAATACCTGGTTTTACTAACATTAAGAGATTGGTTAATTCTAATCCATATAAAGAGGGATTATACGATGTGGCTGATTATTTATGTGGCATTTCTAAAGATGAAGGCATTTATACTTATGTGGCTACAGGTGATAATAATTTCTGTGATGATGCGATTAGAAATGTATTATTACCTGATGTTGATTTTCCAAATATGGTTTCATATATCTTTGATGTTAGAGATGGTTTTCCTAGAGATTTTGGTAGTATTAAATACTTCGTCTTGAGTGAACCGATTTTATATTTAAATGAAGATTATCAACACATGTATAAAGTCATTAGTGATGCGATTATGCATGATGAAATAACATCTTCTAATTTCGAAAAAGTGAATGAATTTATGCTGAAGGATAATATAAAAGTATATGTCTATGAACAAGTTGGAGAATATACATATGAAATGAAGGAATATTTCTATAATAAAATGTTAGAACATTATCCCGATAAGAGTAATTATTTTAACTATATTTTAGGAGACTAGTTGATATGCTAAAAAAATCATTAAATACAATATTAGTATTAATTATATCGTCTTTATTAGGCTTAATTTTATTAACAGTATCTTTTGTTTTGCCTAATGATACTATTCAGAGTAATGCGAGTATTTCGTCAATATTATTAACACATGAAGGCTTATATCCTAAAAAAATAGAAGGAATAAAAGCTACTGAAATGGATAATTATACAGATGCAATAATGATAAATAGTGCTTCATTTGATTATGGGGGCTATTCTATAGCTGAAAAGGCGTTAGGAATCAATCGTTTTGAAGTTAATTGGAGTAACGATCAAATAGTTCATCTTTATGAGCATTATAATGACGAAGAAGCTATATGTAATATAAAGTCTTATAGCAGATACTGGCACGGTTATATAACTTTATTAAGACCATTGTTGATGGTTTGTAACTATTCGTGGATTCGCTTTTTTCAATTTATATTACATATAGCTTTGTTGTCTATGTTTAGTATTTTGTTAAAAGACAAAGCAGGAACTTTAAATGCATTTAATTTCTTTGCGGTATATTTGATTTTTGCGTGTTTTGTGTTGCCATATTCATTACAACTCTCACAAATTTTTAATATAGCTCTATTTTTTGGAAGCATACTTTTATATAAATATGATTACTTTAAAAAGAAGAATTTATTAGATTATTTCTTCATAATTATTGGAATTTTCACTTCGTATTTTGATTTATTAACATATCCGATTGTGGCATTGGGGATTAATTTAATCTTAATAATCCTTTTAGATAAAGATATTAAACCGTCAATAATTATTAAAAATATTATTATGTGGTTTATTGGGTACGGTGGTATGTGGGTTATGAAGTGGCTACTAGCATCAATCATATTAAAAGATAATATATTTTTAAATGCCTATGAGGCGATAAAAATTAGATCAAGTGATGTTGCCGACGATGTAAAAGTGACCTTATGTGACACGACATTAGTTAATTTAGATTATATTAATAACAAGATTACATTTTTATTATTCTTATTAACAATAGTTACTAATGTTGCTTGTACATTTAAGAATAAAAAATTAAAATTTAACATTTATAAAGCACTTAATTTAATAATTGTGGCTCTATTACCTCTAATTTGGTACTTTGTGCTTAGGGAACATTCTTATACTCATCCTTCTTTAGAATTTAGAACCCTTATGCCATTGATGTGGTGTCTTTTGTGTATACCAAGCTGTTTCTCAAGGGAAGTAGAAAAAAACTAAGATATTAAAGTATAATTATATTTATGGATAAAAAACTAGTTAAAAATTACATATACAACATAGCTTACCAAATTGTTAAGTTATTTTTGCCGTTCTTCCTTGTTAAGTATACTTATGCTCATATTGGTGAAAGCACTTTGGGCATTAACGACTTCGCGAGTAATATTTCACAGTGGTTCATTTTACTTGGTGTATTAGGCGTTAATACCTATGGTAATAGAGAAATTGCTAAGGTAAGAGATAATCGTGAGGAATTAAGTAGAAATTTCTTTGAAATCCTTTCTATGCAATTTATCAACATGATGATTGTAACTATTCTTTACTTAGGGTATACAGCATTCTTTGTGAATGATTACAAGATTATCTATTACTTAATTTGTCTATCAATGTTATCTAGTGCCTTTGATATTTCATGGTTCTATTATGGTGTTGAAGATTTTAAGATCGTTTCTATTAGAAATATTATTGTTAAGTTGGTTGGTGTATTGTTGATTTTCTCTTTCGTAAAGAATCCAAGTGACTTGTGGATTTTCACATTGATTAATTCTGGTACTGATTTCTTAGGACAAATAGCTACTTTCTTTGGGTTAAAGAAACATATTGATAAGGTGCCATTTAGTATTAAAGAAGCATATAAGAAGCATTTCGCAGGTACTTTTGCCTTGTTTGTGCCTACAATTGCGATTAATGTATATACCCTACTAGACCAAACATTACTTGGAACTTTTGTTGATGATAAGGGTCAATTAAATCTATACAAGACATCTCAAAGCTTTGTTAAGATGTTCCTATATTTCGTAACTTCTATTGGTGCTGTGGTTATGCCAAGAATCGCCAATGTGTTCAATAAGGGCAGTAACAAAGATGAAGTAAGCGGCTATATTAATACAACATTCAAGCTAGCTATTATCTTATCTTTACCAATTTTTGTAGCTTTAGAAGTTGTATCTGAATTCTTCTATCCTTGGTATACACCTAAACAAGCTAATGATATGATTTTGTTGGTTAGATTATTGAGTCCGATTATTATTTTTATTTCATTATCAAATGTTTTTGGTATTCAATACCTAGTACCGACAAATAATACCGCTAAGTATACAAAGTCAATTATTGCGGGTGCTGTAGTTAATATGGCAATCAATTTATATACAATTCCAAGATGGGCAGCTGTTGGTGCTTGTATTGGTAGTGTTTGTGCAGAATTTACGGTTACATTAGTTCAATGGTTATATATGAAGGATGAAATCAAATTAAGTGCTTTCGATACTACTGTTAAGAGTATTATTAGTGCTTTTGTGATGGGTGTTGTTATTTATTTTGTAGGCACAATTTTCGGTGCTAAGATCTATTCAAATGCTTTACAAGCATTAAGTGGAATGATTGTATATGCGTTTATGTTATATGTTTTGAAGGAACCTACAGTTGTGAATACTATTAATAAGATTGTTTTTAAAAAGGCTTAATAATGTTAAAAAAATATTTTACTAGGGAAAGACTATTTAATTTAATCTTTGTGCTGATTGCATTGCACCCTTTTTATGAGTTGGATCACTTGTTTGCGAAATACCTGCCTTTTAGATTTACAACACTAGTGAATTTTGTTGTTTATCCATTGTTGGTATTTGATGTTTTCTTATTGTGCGAAAAGAATAAAAAAAGAGTAATCATCTTCTCTTGTGTCTATGCGGTTTTATTATTAGCTTATTTTATTCCACACTGTATGGTGGGCTTTTATATTCAAGACCATATTCATTTAACTAATCTATATTATTTCACCGTATATGATGAAGTCTTTTATATTGCGACTTTATTAATTCCTTTGTGTTTTGTATATGCTTATCAATTTTGCGATTTAAAAGAAAAAAGTTTAGAAAACATTTCTATTTGTATGTCGTTTTTTGTTTCGCTTCCAATTGTTATTTCTAACTTATTAAAAGTTGGTAGAACAACATATGGAACTAAAATGGCTGGTAATATTATTGATTGGTTTTCTATGCCTTTTGATGCGACTGTGCATCATCCTAGAAACTATGCGACTAACTTTTACTTTAAGGGTAATACTACTGGAATTTTGTTTACAATGGTGCTTCCTTTAATGTATTATTTTTTCCTAAAAGAAAAAGATAAAAAGAAGAAGATATTGATTGGTTTTTTAATCATAACCGATAGCTTGGCTATGATGATTCTTGGAACTCGTGTTGCGGCCTATTGTGCATTACTGATCCCTGCTGTTATATTGTGTGTTCATATTTTTACAATAATTATAAAAACAGGAAGTTTTAATAAGTGGTTTGCAGGATTTTGTGTGTTGTTAACATTAATGAATGCGGGCATTATTCCTTATTGTCCTGCTTATCAAAATCAACAATTTGATGCAGCTGATTATACAACGTTAAAGATGGATGATTCGATTAGAGAAGGTTATCGAAAGGGAATTGAAGAAGGAGCTGAAGGTTTTGAACCATTCTCTCCTGCCTGGACTGATTATTATGTTTATATGTTTGAACAATATAAGTTCTTAATGGGTGTTACTCAATCGGTTTATTATGAATATTGGTATGATTATCATGTAGATCCAAAATTCTGGGTTGATTTGATTTTTGATTATGAATTAGAAGACCGTGCTAACGCAAGACAAGTAGAAAAGATTTTCTATAACTACAAGTGGCAATATTTAACTACTCCACAAAAATTAACTGGTTTTACCTATAGCTTATTTATGTGGGGCGGAATCAATATTGAACAAGACTTCTTACTACAAGCTTATTCGTTTGGCTATTTAGGTTTTCCTTTGATTATGGGACCATGGATTATATTATTGTTGTATGTTGTATATAAGTTTTTAATAAGTGTTAGGTATAAAAAGTGGACAATGTTTAATATAGTTACTCTTATGTCTTTATCACTTGGAATAGTTACTTCTTATTTATCAGGACATGGTTTGGATCAATTTACTACTAACATGTTTATGACTTTGTTATGTGCTTATTTAATTCAACATACAAAGAAGGACTCTTATGAATAGATTAAGTATTATTGTGCCTGTTTATAATGGTGAAAAGACCATTAAAAGAGCTATAGATTCCTTGCTAAAACAGACTGAAGAAGTAGACATTATTATTGTGAATGATGGATCTGTTGATAACACTGAGAATGTTGTTAAGTCTTATTCAAATAGTAATATTCATTATTTTTATAAAGAAAACGGTGGTATATCTGATGCAAGGAATTTTGGTATTAGTAAGGTTAAAACTAAATTCTTTGGTTTTTTAGATAGCGATGATTATGTAAAAGAATATATGGCAGAAAAGATGTTGTCTGCAATTGGCGATAATGATATCTGTATGTCTAATTTTACTTGGGTATTTGAAGATGGAAGCAGAAAAGAAGCTAAGGATGTCGGCTATAAGGATAAGCATGAAATCATTGAAAAGATGTTTTCTACTTTATGGAATAAGATTTATAGAACTGAATGGTTTTTAGATACAGGTATTATGTTCCCTGCTGGTTTAAGATATGAAGATACATCGGTTTTGATAAGACTTGCTTATTATATGGATAAGGTGGCTTATGTCGATGAATCTTTTGTGGATTATTACCAAATAAAGGGATCTATTACTCATACTTTTAACATTAATATCAACGACATGATTGAAGTTTTTAAAGGTTTAAAAGACTTTTATGTAGAGAAGAATGCATATGAAGAATATAAGCCTGAACTTGAATATCTAACAATTAGATTTTTCTTGGGCAGTTCTTACTTAAGAGCTTGTCGTATTTTAGATAAACAAGTTAAAAAAGAAACTTTAGATAAGGGCTGGGATTATTTAACAAGTACCTACCCTACTTTTAAAGAAAATAAGTATTTAAAAAATGGTGGTAAAAAAAATAAGTACTTCAGTTTAATCACTAAGAGTACTTATTATATGAACGCAAGTATTTTTAGTTTCTTGTATAAGATTAAAATCTTAAAATAAATTTAAAACCTTGTAATATAGTTTGGGGTTACAAATATTTAATGATTGATAATCTAGGGCAAAAAGTCTTAAAACACTAAATAGTAATGCAAATAGCATAAAGATGAATAATAGTTTTAAGACATTTTGATTGTTGTGACTATTTATATAAGCTAGTATCACGATAATGCTTGAAATGATAAAGTAAATTGAAATATCAGAGAAGTATCTTTCAACCAACCCTGCCATTTGAGTGTCTAATAAAACAACTATAAAACCAAATATTAAAGATAACATAGCTGTATAATACAGCTTTTTATTTGTTAAGTAATTTTTAACTTTTGTGATGAATAAAGATGATATGGTTATTGGGTTAATAAAGAACAGACCCCCAAATGAAAACTCATGGATTAACATTCCAACGTATTTGGTTACAAAGGTAACTTGAGTTATATATGGGAATATAGCTGTTAAAGATATTGGCTGTAGTAGGTAGAAGAAAATGCCATCGCCAACTCTTGAAATCTTCATTCCTCTTTTGGTCATGTCGTTGAATGTTAAATTGTAATTAGCACCTAAGTCAAATGGTGATCCAAATCTAGCATAGTTATAATACATCATTAGACTTCCGACAATAATAAAAGGAATTATTGCAGATGCAAATGGTTTAATATTATGTTTGATATCTTTAATTTGTTCAAAGAAGATAATAAGCGCAAAGAAGGCAAATAAGCCAAATTGAGGTCTAGAAGCGATTGCGATGCTGACGGCAAATGAGCCTAAGAAAGCCAATAGACTGTTTATGGTTTTATCTGGTTTGATTGAATAAGTCCACAGTGTCATACCTAATAGTGCATAGGCTAATGCACACAATATTGGAATTGTATAGATTAGTGGTTCCGCCAACAATATAAGAGCGCTACATGTATTTATCGCAAATATTGATAGTAATCCAAAGAATAATATAGGTGTTTTACTAAAATTATCTTTAATAATCTTATATAACAGGAAAATAATTGAAATAGATAATATAGTAAAGTTGATGGCATTCACAATCGAATCATTAATATAAGCTCCAGTTAACAATTTAAAAGGAAGGTAGTATAAAACTACTGGTGCTGCACCAAAATAGATATAGTATTTTCCCTTATAGTAAGCAGTGTCAAACTCATAAGAAACGTTTTCTTTTAATCTTTGGGTAATATCATAAGGGTTTTCTAAATTCATTAGCTTTTCATCCACTTTTATATCGACATCTACCCTACCATTTATAAAACTATCTGTTAATAATTTATATTGTGTATTTGTTTTTACTTCATCTACTAAATAAGTGTTAATATTGGAAACTGAGAACGCAGTAATTAGTTGAATAATTATTAAAATGCCAATAGTAAAATATTTAAAATTTTTAGAAGTATTCTCAAATGTATAAGATAAGTAATTATATTTTCCAATAAACAAAGATATTATAAAAAATAATGTTGTGAACATTAATAATCTAATTTTAGAAATAAAAAATGGTTTTGATTCGTTTAATGAAATATGGTTGATTGTCAATGTCTCACCCTTTTCTTTATATATTTTTATTAATAAGGTATTAGTATTACCATATGCATTGATAGTTGTATATTTTGTGTTTTGTGCGTTTTGATTCCAATATAAAGACGAACTTTCGTTGGCTATATATAAATCAGCATTACCATCATCGCTAATATAATATTCAACTCTAGCGATTTGAGTTTTACCTTGGATATCGAAATCAACATAAAGATTATTTACAATATCATCAATATTGTAGATTTCAATAGTTGAAAAAGTTTCGTTCTCATTCAAAATATATGAACCATTATTCTTTACGAAATTTGTTTCATAGTAGATGTCTGGTTGACTATCTAGTGGTTTATAGCTCTTTGATCTAATTGAGTCAAAATTGAAGAAACATAGTTCTAAAAAAATGCTTATAATAACGGCAATTAATATGTTTTTATAAATCTTTTTCATAACGAAACCATTATAACATTTATAGTAATTAGCTTTTTAGTTATAATATTAACAGTAAACGGAGAGTGGATATGAAAGATAAAAAAATAGCTGTATTAATACCTTGTTATAATGAGGAACTAACTGTAGAAAAGACTGTTAGTGATTTTAAACGTGTATTACCTAATGCAGATATCTATGTATATAACAATAATTCAAAGGATAGAACTAAAGAATTAGCTCTTAAAGCTGGTGCTATTGTAAAAGATGAATATAGACAAGGTAAGGGTGCTGTAGTTCGTTCAATGTTTAGAGACATCGATGCTGATGTTTATATTATGGTAGATGGAGATGATACATATCCTGCTGAAGAGGTAGAAGGTTTAATCACTCCAGTACTTGAAGGTAAGGCTGATATGGTAATTGGTGATCGTCTATCTTCAACTTACTATACAGAAAATAAGAGACCTTTCCATAACTTTGGTAACAGCTTAGTTAAAGGTCTAATTAACTTCTTATTTAAGTCCGATTTAAATGATATTATGACAGGCTATAGATCATTTTCTAGGAAATTTGTTAAGTGTATGCCGGTTATGTCTGATGGTTTCCAAATTGAAACTGAAATGACTATTTTTGCGCTAACTAATAATATGCAAGTAGTTAATGTACCTATTACATATAGAGATAGACCTGAAGGCTCTGAATCTAAATTAAATACCTTCTCTGATGGTTTTAAAGTATTATTAACTTTATTTAATTTATTTAAAGATAATAGACCTTTCTTGTTCTTTGGTTCTATATCAATTGTTATCTTTATAATTGGTTTATTAATTGGTATTCCTGTAATCAATGAATTTATTAAGACTGCTTATATCACTAAAGTGCCTAGTGCAGTTTTGGCTGCTGCGCTTATGTTAAATGCCTTCTTAATGTTTAGTGTTGGCATTATCTTGGATGCGATTAAGAATGAGAAAAGATATCTATTTGAGTGTCATATGAATGATATGATGTCTAAATATAAGGAAGATTAATGTTTTATATTCTATCTTTATTTTGGTTACTTTCAATTAGTGGATTATTAACGCTTGTCTTTAATAGAAAATTTGAAATGGTTTTAACCCTTTCAATGATTCTAGGGACACTGATGTTGTATCCATTTGGTTATATAAATCATATTAGCTATGGCTATTATTTGTCATGGCTTTTTGTGTTGTTGTTTTATATTTTGTTGATTTATTTATTCGTTAAGAAGAAAAATGATAAATTATTAGAATTCAAGAATAATTATTTTACTTATGGATTATTATATTTTGTAATCTTTAGCATCTACTGTTTCTTTTTGTATAAATATACAGGCTTCGGTAATTGTGATGAGTTTACACACTGGGGTCCTATGTTAAAAGAAACATTAAGATTAGATGGTTTCTATACCCAAGATGCATCTAGACTTATTATGCATAAGGATTATCCACCTTTCTTCACTTTATTAGAAGTATTATTCCAAGGCTTTAATGGCTTTAAGTTTCATGAACCTTTTGCGTATATTGCTTTAGAAACTTTTATGTTTTCGATGTTACTTCCAGTGCTTAGTAACTTAAAGAGGAAGGATTGGTTGAAATCAATATTAATCTTTATATCAATTGTCTTAGTCGGTTTAACATTAGATAAAACAGAAACGGCCAGTGATTATGCTTTTGTCTATAATTCGATTTACGTAGACTGGTGTCTGGCTTTATTTTGTACATATGGTATCTATTTAACTTATAAGGAAGAAGGTTGGGGTTTATTTAGATTTGTTTATTTAACTTTAATATGTGTAACTTTTATTCTAATGAAACAAATGGGATTAGTATTCTATTTGATTATCATAATCTATGCGTTCTTTAAAGTTACTTTTATTGACAAGCAATTAGATTTAAAGATGATGTTAAAGGGAATCTTCTTCTTGGTTGTTATTCCTGTTTTATTCTATATTTCATGGAATTATGTTGTTAAGTTGTATCAAATTGATGCTCAATTTAAGATTGGCGAATTAAGTATTAGTGATTTCTTTAATATCATTAAAGGCAATGCACCTGAAGGCTTGGAATGGAAGTATACAGCGTTTAGGAATTATTGTAGTAATTTATTACATAGACCACTTGTTTTACATCCTTTTAAGATGAGTTACTTTGTATATGTTGGTCTAATGATTATTATTGTTTTTATCACCTTTAGATTTAAAAAAGATGGTTATTTCTTGGCGGGTACATATTTAATTGGTGCAATCGGTTATTCAATCGCTATGTTAATTCTATATACATTGGCTTTTACAATCGATGAAGCACCATATCTTGCATCATTTGACCGTTATATGACTTCTTATTTGTATTTTGGAACTACCTTAACATTAATGTTGGTAATAGATAAATTTAATAATTATATCTATCAAAATATGATTATTTTAGGTCTTTTATGTTTATTTGTGGAGCCAAAAACACTAAATCACCTTGAAGTAAAAACCGATGTTGTTGACGATTATAGAATGACTATAGCGTGCGTTGAACAATTTAATTTCGGGATTGATTTTAACAGGGAAAATCTTAATGGTTTTAGATTAAAGTTTGATCGTTTAGGTTTCTTAGATGGCAGTGAAGAAGCCTATTTAAAGCTTGTTGATGCTTTAAATAGAGATGATGGTTTATTTATTATTGGCTATGATGATTATATTTACAAATACTGGCAAAGAATGGGAATAGAAGACTATATATTTAATGAACAGTATTATAAATTGGACAAAGAAAATGGAGATTTGAAAGTGTCTTGGGATGCTTATTCATTTATCCACTATGTTATTCTTTACTATATGTTGGGTGTATAATACACAAAAAGAAAAGAGGTTACTATGATTAAGTTTAATGTTCCACCTTATATTGAGGGTACTGACAAATATGTTTTAGAAGTAATGCAATCAGGTGAGATTGCGGGTGATAATAAATATACAAAATTGGATGAGGAAATCTTAGCTAAGAAGTTTGGTTCTCTTAAGGTTCATTTAACAACTTCTGGTACAAGTGCACTTGAAATGGCTTGCATGCTTGTAGATATTGGCCCGGGTGACGAGGTTATTGTTCCATCTTATACTTTCTCAAGTACAGCTAATGCGATTGTAATTTTTGGCGGCACACCGGTGTTTGTAGATATCGATCCTAAAACTATGAATATTAATGCTGATTTAATTGAAGATGCCATCACTGATAAGACAAAGGCTATTATGGTTGTTCATTATGCTGGTGTTGGATGTGATATGGAAAAGATTTCTGATATCGCAAAAAGACATAACTTATACTTATTAGAAGATGCAGCTCAAGTAGTTAATGCGACTTATCATGGTAAATACTTGGGTACTTTTGGTGATGTTGGTTGTTACTCTTTCCATGAGACAAAGAATTATTCTATGGGTGAGGGCGGTGCTGTTTCTATTAATAATCCTGCATTATTAGACAGATGTGACATCATTAGAGAAAAGGGCACAAATAGAACTCAATTCTTTAATGGTCAAGTAGATAAGTATACTTGGGTTGATAAGGGTTCTAGCTATTTGCCTAGTGATATCTTGGCTGCTTATTTATATCCACAATTGTTGATTATGGATGAAATGAGACAAGATAGAATCGATAGTTTCAATTATTACTATGAATTATTAACTCCACTTAAGGAAGCTGGTAAGATTGATTTACCTTATATCCCAGATGGCGTGGTTCATAATGGTCATATGTTCTATATTAAGACTAAGAATCTAGAAGAAAGAAGTGCTCTACAATCTTTCTTAAGAGAAAAGGGTGTAGGCAGTGCTTTCCATTATGTTCCATTACATAGTGCGCCAGAAGGTTTAAAAGCTGGTAGATTATTTGGTGAAGATAAATATACAACTAAGGAATTTGAAAGATTATTAAGACTCCCTATGTATTACAAACTAGGCAAAGAAAACATTGAATATGTTTGTGATATGATTAAGGACTTCTATAAGGATTAAATTTAAAGAAGAGGGCCAAGCTTATATGTTGAACCCTCTTTTATTTTAGTGAATTTGTGATGTGTGTCGTTTTCTGCTAGCGGTTATTATTGTTAATAACGTCAATACGCTAATTACTAGCGATAGATGTTGAATAAATGTTCCTTTATAGTAAATATGATATTCATAATTATCATCTAAAGTATAGAAGCCTACTTTCTCATAATTATGGATGTTGATTATATCTAATGGAATCATATTTCCATCTTTTAAAGCATATCCTGCATATCCTTTATAGTAAGTAAGTGGCATCATTAGTAATTCTTGTCTATCACTATCATAGGTGAAATCAATTTTTAAGAAATGGCGATTAAAATCATAAATAACATCTTCATATTTGCCATCATCATTAACTCTTTTAATAAAAGTGCTTTCTCTTAGATAATCGTTATATAAAGTGATTGGTAGATATTCAGCTCCAACAATTTCTCTTTCGTTATAATCTTTTTTAATGTGGTTAAAATCATAAATAACTTCTCTGCTTGTATAGTCATCTAATCTATCAACAGTTAACAGTTGATAATCAAATTGCAAACTTACAACCAATGTGTAAATTATAATCACATATGGTAATAGATTATGTAACTTATAAGAGACATAAGATGCCGAAATAGCTAAAAACGGATATGCGATAATGTTAAATCTAAAGGCAAATTGTAGTCCGTTAAAAGGTTTGATTAGATAAAAAGGAATAATATTGAAAGAACCTAATAATGCAACATATCCAATTATAGTGATGTATCTTAAATATTTATCACTATCTTTAATGAAGAAAATAAAGAAAGGTAATATAAGTAAAACATATCCAATAGGATTACTTGTCCATATATCAAGACTCATAAATGGCTTTAGTAATAAATTTGTTCCTATATGTAGTTCGTTTAAAGAATACATTGTGGTTAATTTACTAATCCATAAATTATGACTCATTAAGCCTTCTAACATAGGCAATAAAAACCACAGTGATAATAGTACAGCTATTATGCATGCTTTAAAGCTGGTGATTAATAAGTTTTTGATAGCTATTAAATTTCTATTATTAATTATGAAAATAATAATTAAGACAGCATAAATAAAACAATATAAGCCGAATGTTAGGTTGTGAGTTAAGACTAGTGTCGTAAAACCAAATGCTAATAGTAAATAACTATCTTCTTTAAGTACTAGAACTTTATAAAAAGCATATAAAAGTAATGGTAAGAAACATAAAGCTAGATATTCTCCGAATGCCAAACGTGTATATGCATCTAGAAAACGATATTGACCTAACAAGAAAACAATAGCTACAGTACGGTATAATTTTTCTTGTTTAAAAATTTTCTTGAAACAATAAAATGCAATAATAGAACCTACAAGTGTATAGAAGATATACATTAGTTTAAAGGCTTTTATCAAAGGAAGGCTTAGATAATAAATAATCGCAAAAGGATATAAGAAAAAATCACAATAAAATAAAGGTGATGCATATCCATAACCATTATTTGTATAAGGATATATTTTTGGTATAATCTGGTGATCTAATAAGGCTTCTTTAATGCCGATTAAACGATTAAGATGGAAAGCGCCATCAGTTGATTCAAAATATATACCATCTGCCATCATTGGCATACTAAAAATCAATGTAATAGATATGATTAAAAGAATATCTATTACTTTATTAATATTTTCTTTATTTCGCATATTCCCTCCTAATAATATATTCTAATCTAGAAGAATTATTTGTTCTAGTGTTACAACAATTAAATGTTACAACAATTAAAACAAGTTTAAAAAAATAGGTTTTAAAAAATAGTTTATTTTGTTTAATATTTAATAATGTCGCTAAAAACAACATTTACAAATATTTATATTAAATCGCTTGAATATATTTGTTATCTAAAATATCATAAGTATGAGGTGAATAGCATGAAAAAGATATCTAAAGAATTATTGGCAAAGATTGTTAAGGAAAAAAGAAGTGAATTAAATATTACACAGAATAGATTAAGTGAGTTAAGTGAAATCAATAGAGCAATGCTGTCTCGTATTGAGAACGGTGATTATTTGCCTACTATTGATCAATTAGAAAAGTTAGGTGAGATTCTTAACTTTGATTTTGATGACTTGTTTGTTAAAGAAGAAGTTAAAAGAGAAAGACTAATTAAAGAATCTAGTAAGATAGCTGTAGCTGGTACTGGTTATGTTGGTTTATCGTTGGCTGTGTTGTTGGCTCAACATAATGAAGTGAAGGCTGTTGATATTATTCCTGAGAAGGTTGATATGATCAATAATAAGAAGTCTCCAATTCAAGATGATTATATTGAAGATTATTTAGCTACTAAGGAATTAAATTTGAAGGCAACTTTGGATGCTAAGGAAGCATATAGTGATGCTGAATTTGTGATTGTTGCGGCTCCTACAAATTATGATCCTAAACAAAATTATTTTGATACAAGTGCTGTAGAAAAGGTAATTGATTTAGTAATGGAATATAATCCAGATGCTTATATTATTATTAAATCAACTGTTCCAGTAGGCTTTGCAGAACGTATTAGAAAAGAAAAGAATAATAATCATATTATGTTTTCTCCTGAGTTCTTAAGAGAATCAAAGGCTTTACATGATAATTTATATCCAAGTAGAATCATCGTTGGTTGTGATGAAAATACTAAGGATGCAGCTGTTAAGTTTTCTAGTTTATTAAAAGATGCAGCTTTAAAAGAAAATATTGATACTTTATTCATGGGCTTTACTGAAGCTGAAGCAGTTAAATTATTCTCAAATACTTATCTAGCATTGAGAGTATCTTATTTTAACGAATTAGATACTTATGCAGAGACTAAGGGCTTAAATACTAAGGAAATCATTGATGGTGTATGTTTAGATCCTAGAATTGGTTCTCATTATAATAATCCTTCATTTGGTTATGGTGGTTATTGTTTACCGAAGGATACTAAACAATTATTAGCTAACTTCAAGGATGTTCCCGAAAACTTAATTGAGGCAATTGTGGAATCAAATAGAACAAGAAAAGATTTCATAGCTGATAGAGTATTAGATAAGGCTGGTGCTTATGGTAATAGTGAAGAATATAATGTTAATAAGGAACACAAAGTAGTAGTTGGTGTTTATCGCTTAACTATGAAATCTAATTCAGATAACTTTAGACAATCTTCAATTCAAGGTGTAATGAAAAGAATTAAGGCTAAGGGTGCTGAGGTAATTATTTATGAACCAACCTTAGAAGATGGTGAAACATTCTTTGGCTCTAAGGTAGTCAATAATTTGAAGAAGTTTAAGAAACAATCTAACGCTATTATTGCGAATAGATACGATTCTTGTTTAGATGATGTAACTGAAAAAGTATATACAAGAGATTTATATAAGAGAGACTAATAGCTTTTATTGGTCTCTTATTTTATAATTTATAAGATGAGTAACTTATTTAAAAAGAAAAATTTCTACATACTAGCATCAATATTCATATTGATGCTTTTCGCATATATTACATGTAAGACACCGTTGGCTGGTGATGATTGGGGCTATGCTCTTAATGGAAGTGCTGGTACTCCAATTAAAACAGCTTTAGAATTTTATAATTCTTGGTCAGGGCGTTTCTTTAGTGAATTATGGGGAATGATAGTACCTTGTCATAAGTGGATATGGAATATCGTTAATCCATTATTGTTTATGGGTATCTTTGTTTGTATCTATAAATTAGCTTATGTTCAAAATAAGCCAATAATGTGTAGTTTATTAATTTTAGCTATTATGCTAAGTGTTGATGATAATTTAAGAATGGAAACTTATTCTTGGATTATGGGTACTACTTATATAATACCTTTATTTTTATCATTAGTTTATTTTGTGATAGTTGATAATTTATTAAAGAATGAGGTATATGATTGGAAATTGATTACTTTTGCGATTATTGATAATTTATTTTTATTTATCATTGGTCTAATGATGGAGAATATTGCGGCTACTATGATAGTTGGCATTGTATTTGTGTTGGGTTATGCGTTCTTTAATAAGAGAAAGGCTCTTAAATTTTTAATCCCTAATTTATTATTTAGTATTACAAGTTTTGTGATTATGAGAATGTCTCCAGGTAGTGCTAGTCGCTTAAATGGTGAACATGCAGCTTGGGCTAAGTTGACTTTATTTGAGAAACTATCTAATGGTTATCCTAATTTCTTGAATATGACATTTATTCAAAATAATTATGCGATTACTTTATTTTCTATTTGTTTAATTCTTTCGATTTGTTTTTCTAAGAAAAAGAATAAGTTAAACAAAGTACTACCTTTATTAATATTGATTACTGGTGTTATAACTGTATTTTCTTTTGTGTTTACAGATAAATTGATTAATCCTAATTCAATTTATTCATTTATCTTTTGGCCTATTTATATTATTAATGCCTTTTATGTGTTGTTTACATATTTGGATAATGATTATCGTAAGAATAAAGCTATATTTATGTTGATGTTTGCAGGGTGTAACGCATTAGTAATGTTATATTCACCAATCTATGGCTCAAGAAGCGCGATCTATACTGTTTATTATTTGATTGTTGTTTCTATACTTGTGTTAGATTTTATTAATATTAATAAGCATCATGTGAAAACAATAATATTAGTTTTGTTGATCTTAATAATTGGAGATAGAACAAGAGAATATATTCATAAATATCGTTTAGTTGGTATGAAACAAAACGAAAGATTAGAAATTATTAAGTATTATCAACAACATCCAGAAGTTGAGGAAGCTTGGATTCCTAGATTCCCTGTTTATACAGTACATGGGGCTGATATTGAAATTGGTGATACTTATCATTTTGAAACATTTAAAGACTATTATAAGTTGCCACAAAGTGCAGATAAGATTATTTTTTATAATGAGGATAATTAATGTCTATTAAATTAATCAGTAAACACAGAAGTGAACTCATGGCTATTGCCCTTATTTGGGTAGCTTTTTATCATTCATATTTTCCTATTGGCAGCAAAATGATAGCTTTTACGGTTGCTAGATGTGGCTATGGTGGTGTTTCTTTATTTCTTTTCTTATCAGGATTCAGCATGTATTATTCATATAAGAAAGATAATAATTATTTATCTTTTATTAAGAAAAGATTTAAAAGAATCATACCGTTTTGTATACCTCTAATTTTATTGAATATGTTAATTAGGCATGATCTCTTTTTTGATGCTTGTTTAAATGCATTTGGAATTAATTGGTTAAGGGGAATAAATAAAGCGAATTGGTATACTTTTCTTATATTGTTTTTATACCTTTTAACTCCTGTTTA
This sequence comes from uncultured Erysipelotrichaceae bacterium, assembly GCA_934725085.1. GTDB lineage: Bacteria > Bacillota_I > Bacilli_A > Erysipelotrichales > Erysipelotrichaceae > Colivicinus. The sequence continues at coordinate 140,615 of CAKVAL010000001.1, forward strand.
TTTAAAGAATTTTAAAAACAAGGAAAAGAAAATGACTTGTATTTCAATATTGCTTATTTTATTTATAAGTTTCGCTATTAAAAATGAAAACTGGGTATATGGAATAGTTAATATTTGTTTATATATATTAGGAATCTATTTTGCATTTTTAAATGATAATAATATAAAAGTAAATAATATCGTTATTATATTTTCTTTTGTGATTGGGTGGATAATGATGCTTTGCATGTATCATTATTACCGCAATGATATTCAACATGTTTATCCTATGATTCTGATTGCTCCTTCTATGTTGTTGATATTGTCTTTTGTGATTGAAAAATTAAAACCGATTCAAAAGCCATTAAAATATTTAGGCAAATTCTCATATCAGTTCTATCTTCTACACGAACTAGTTATTACTGTTTTATATAACAATTATGCTCTGTTATATAGACCTAATATAAATTTTGATACATTAATAAATATTGCGGCATTTGTAATCGCGCTAATATTATCTATTATTTATAAATATATTGTTGATAGTTTGATGCTTAAGAGGAGTTAATTTATGAAAGGTATTATTCTTGCGGGAGGAAGTGGAACTAGGCTTTATCCACTAACTAAGGTTACTAGTAAACAATTGTTGCCGATTTATGATAAACCAATGATTTACTATCCATTAAGTACTTTAATGTTGGCTGGTATTAGAGATATCTTGATTATATCTACACCTATTGATACCCCTCGTTTTGAAGCTTTATTGGGCGATGGAGAAGATTTGGGCTTATCTTTAAAATACGCTATTCAAGAAAGCCCTGATGGTTTAGCTCAAGCGTTTTTAATTGGCGAAGAATTTATTAGCGATGATAGTTGTGCCATGGTTCTGGGGGATAATATTTTCTATGGTAATGGGTTCTCTAACTTATTGGTTGGTGCAAGAGAAAGGGCAAATAGCGGTTTGGCCACTGTCTTCGGTTATTATGTTAATGATCCAGAAAGATTTGGTGTGGTTGAATTTGACGAAAACGGTAAAGCCTTATCTATTGAAGAAAAGCCAACTAATCCTAAATCTAATTATGCGGTAACTGGCTTATATTTCTATCCTAAGGGCGTAAGTAAGATGGCGAAGGAAGTAAAACCTTCTTCAAGAGGTGAATTGGAAATTACTACATTGAATCAAATGTATTTAGAAAATAATAAATTGAATGTAGAAATCTTTGGCAGAGGTTATACGTGGTTGGATACTGGCACTATGGATTCTTTAGCTGAAGCTTGCAACTTTGTGAGAACAATCCAAAACTTACAAGGAGTTGGCATAAGTGTTATCGAAGAGATTGCTTATAAGAATGCCTGGATTGATAAGGAACAATTATTGAAGTCCGCTGATAGTTATGGTAAGTCGGAATATGGCAAGCATTTAAGAAAAGTAGCTGAAGAGAAGAGATATTCTGACAGAAAGGTGTAATTTGCATTGATTAAGCAATTTTTTAAAATTAATGATGATTATAAGACAGCAAAGTATTCTTTGATAAGCATATTTATTTGTGCTTTCTTAGCATATAACCTAATACTGATATATGGTTTTACCAATCCCGATGGTATTAATGAAGGTTTTTATTATTATAGTGCCGCTGATTGGGCAAGCCAAGGTTGTGGTAGATGGTTAATTAGATATTTTAACTATGCTCATGCGAATATTGTGGTGCCATTTATTACTTTAATAGAGTATTGTTTGTTTACATGGTTAACACTAATAACCATTTTTAAAGTTTTGGGCGTTAAAAATATTTTTAATGCTGTAGTTACATCGATTTTATTTATTCTTTTACCAGGCGTCATTACTCAAATGACATATGTGTATACTGCTGCGGCTTATTGTTTATCAGGTTTGTTTACAGCTTTATTTGTATATTTTAATACGTTAGAAGATAAGAGATTTTCGTTGTTATCTTCATCGTGTTTAGCTTTTGCAATGGGCTTGTACCAAAGTTATATTGGCTTAGCTGTTGCCTTGAGTTTGATGTATATCATTATAAGAATAGTTGATGGTGAGTATATTAAAGAATTATTGCCTTTTATATTTAAGAGTATCCTATCGGCGCTTGTAGCCTTGGCTTTATACTTTTTGTTCTATAAAGTTGATTTAATGTTATTTGGTTTAGATACTGTAGAACGTATGCAACAATTTAGCATTAAAGAAATAATTGGCAGCTTTGGTTTTAAGTTTATTGAAATGTATAAAGTTTTCCTTAATAACTTTATCGATGATATTTTAAAGAGAAATTATTTAGTATATTTATTTGTGATTGTTACTTTATATATATTAGTTGTTTCTTTGATTAGTATATTTAAAGAAAAGAGATATTTAGATTTTGTTGTTGTGTTGATTGGCTGTATTTTAATACCACCATCTTCATGTATTATTGGAATTTTAATTCCTTTTAATAATGTTAATTTAATGATGTCTAATCAAAATTATTTGATTGTGCCTTTTGTGTTTGCGTTACTAGAAAGAAATGGTGTTAAATTTAATAAACAAGTTAATGCTTTTGGTTTATTGGTTTTAATAGCGTTAAGTTGGACATATATACTAAGCGCTAACGCAACATATAGATGTTATATCTTGTCATATAATCATATAAATTCTGAGGTTCAAATGGCATTAAAGGACGTTTATGCTTTAGATGATTATGTTAAGGATGAAACACCAATTATTTTTGCGGGATTTCCAAATGATTATACTTTAAGAGAAAATTTGCCTCTTTATAAATATACAATCGAGTTATATCCAAACGTAATTTTTTGGCAAGATATGACTGGGGTTGTAAGTAATCGTTACAATTATTTAATCAATTGTTTTGGGGTAGATGCCGGCGGTATTAGTGATGAAGACTATTTAAGGCTAATGGAAAGTCAAGAATTTTATGAGATGAATGTTTGGCCAAAGAAGAATTCAATTAGGATGATTGATGGTTATGCAGTAATTAAGTATTCAAATAATCCACTGTTACCATATTGATAAATATCACCGTGTTATAATTAATAAGATGTTAAAAAAACTTTCTGTAGTAGTTCCTGTATACAATGTTGAAAAATATCTAGACAAGTGTCTAGATTCTTTAGTTAACCAAGAAATAGATGACTATGAAGTAATAGTGGTAAATGATGGTACTAAGGATAATAGTCAATTAATAATTGACAAATATGTTAAGGATTATCCTAATATTGTTAAGTCCTATATTAAAGAAAACGGTGGTCTTAGTGATGCTAGGAACTATGGCATTAAGTATGCTAGTGGTGAATATATAACATTCTTAGATAGTGATGATTATATCGAATATGATACTTATGAGAATATGTTGGATATTGCTTATAAGGGTAATCATGATTTGGTTGTAGCGGATCTTGAATATGTTTGGGAAGACAATTCAAAAGAACCTTTTGTAAAGGAAGGCTTAAATAGGGTGAACGATAATGATATTAAGAGCTTGTTCTTGTCCCCGTTGTTTTCTTGGAATAAGATGTATCGCAAATCATTGTTCGATAAGCTTGAATGTAAGTATCCTGTAGGACTATGGTATGAGGATATACCGGTAACTCTTAAGTTCTTTTCTAGCATTAAGAGTGTTGGTTATTATAGTGGTATTGCTTATCACTACCTACAAAGAAGTACCTCGATATTAGGTTCTTCATATAACGATAAGATGTATGATATCTTCACAATCTTTGAAGGTGTAATAAAAGATTTTAAAGAAAGAAATAAATATGAAGAGTTCTATGATGAGCTTGAATATTTGTTTATAGAACACTTCTTGGTTTATGGTGCCTTTAGGTTTTTGAGAACAGAACATTATAAGGAACTGATGGAAAAAGCGTTTGGTTTTGTGAAAGAATATTTCCCAGACTATATGCATAATAAATATATAAAGACTTTAGGTAAGAAGAATGTAATCTTTTTAAGAACTAATAATAAAGCCACAATGTCTTTTTGGCACAGGTATCTAACAAAATGAGTAAAGTAAGTATTATTGTCCCTATCTACAATGTAGAAAAATATGTAAGCAAGTGTCTTGATTCACTGACAAGACAAACTTTTTCTGATATTGAAATTCTAGCTGTTTCTGATGGTTCACCAGATAATAGTAAGGAAATTGTTTTAAAGTATGCTGAAAAAGATAAAAGAGTTAAGTTTATTGAAAAAGAAAATGGTGGCTATGGCAGTGTTCTAGAAACAGCTATAGCTCGTATTGAATCAGAATATTTCATGGTATGTGACCCTGATGATTGGCTAAGTGATGATGCGGTAGAAGTATTGGTAAATACATTAACCAAGAATGGGGTTGATATGGTTGTTGGTTGTAAGTATCTTGTTTATAACGACAACGAAGAAAAGATTTATACCGATTCAGTAATCCATTCAGTAAATATCAATACCGAATTTAATAAAGTATATACTGATTTAACTAGTTTCTATTATCTAGATCCAAGTCCTCATGCCAAACTATACAAGACAAGTATTTGTAAGGGCATTAAGTTACCTCATAAGGTAAGTTTTACTGATTTACTTTTATATACTTATGCGTTAGAGAATGCTGATAAGGCAATCTATATTAAAGATGCTCTATCTTATTATTTAATTGATAGACCAGGCAATAGTATGTCTACTTTCAAAGATAAGACTTTCTATGATCACTATGTAATTATGAGTGAGTTATTTAATTATGCCCATGATGGTAATAATAAGATGTTATATGCAAGAACATATATTCAGTTTAGATATGCATTGAGTCAATTGGTAGAACACGGAAGTGAAGATGTCAAGGTGAAGTATTTTAATGAATATTGGATTATCTTTAAGACTTTGATTAAGCACAATAAAGATGTTTTGGATAATTATCCAAAAGATGGTGCATTATCAAAAATTAAATGTACTTTCTTGTTAAGTGGTTTATTTGAAAAAACAATGTTGAAGGATTTAATGGGGGCTAAATAAGATGAAAGTAAGTGTTATAGTTCCTGTATATAATGTAGAAAAATACATTGAGAAATGTTTATTGTCAATTCAGAATCAAACTTTTACTGATTTTGAATGTTTGGTAATCAATGATGGTACTAAGGATAATTCGATTGAAGTAGCTAAGAAAGCCGTTGGTAATGATCCACGTTTCAAGTTCTATGATAAGGAGAATGGTGGTCTTAGTGATGCCAGAAACTTTGGTATAGAGAAGGCAACTGGCGAATACTTGTGTTTCATCGATAGTGATGACTACATTCATGAAGAATTATTAGAACTAACATATATGATGGGTAAAGAGTATGATAGTGATATCGTATGTTTTGACATGTATTATGTTTATGATAATGGCTCATTAGAATACTCTTGGGGTTGTAATTATAATAATGTTTCTAATTATAGAGACAATAAAGAGATTATCTTCTCTAACAATAGTGCTAATAATAAGCTATATAAAGCATCTTTTATGAAAGATAAGAGATTCTTTAAGGGCATGTGGTATGAGGATTTGGCTGTGATTCCGACATGGATTGCCCAGGCAAATAATATGGCCCATGTTTATAAGCCTTTGTATTATTATGTTCAAAGAGAAGGTTCTATTACTCATAAGGCTGATATTAGAATCTTTGATATCTATAGAGCTATTTCTATGGTTAAGGATAAGTTACAACTAGGTGCTTATGAGGTTAGGGGTTTATATTTTGAGAACTGTTTGGTTATGACAACTCTTCGTATTAAAGAGATTAATGATAAGGCAACTAGAATTGATTATTATAAGAAGAATATTGAGCATTTAGAAAAACAATATCCTAATTGGTATAGTGATGTTAAGAAGGAAAGGGATTTTAATTTTAAACAAAGATTAATCTTTTTCTTACTTCATTTGAAATTGTTTGGTTTGGTAGAAAGAGCATATAACAAATGAAAAAGAAAATCTTGTTTGTGAATGACGAAATGACGATGGGTGGTGTTGCGCGTATTTTGAACACTTTCCTAAAGATGATTGATAGAGATCAATATGATGTTGATCTTTTGGTGCTTCATAAAAGAGGGGAACTATTAGATGAAATACCTAGCGATATAAATGTTATTGAAGGTTCAAAGTTCTTTTCTTGTATTGATAGACCCCTTGGTGAATGTAAGGGAAAAGAATTGTTCTATAAGCTAAGATTATTGTTTTATATGAAAACCGGTCTTATTAAAAATAAGATAGTAAGTGAGCGAAATAAAATTCTAAATAAACATTATGATATTGAATTTTCTGCTAAGGAAGGATTCTGTACTATCTTTACAGGCTATGGTGATTCTGATTTAAAGGTTAACTGGGTTCAAGTGGATTATAAGGAATCTAATTATTCTAGTCATCATATGGGTTTAGTAAGGGATGCGTTAACGCATATTGATATGAATATAGCCTGTTCAAATCAAGTTAAAGAGTCTTATCAAGAATTGTTTGGTGTGAATAGAATTTGTGTTGTTCATAATCTTGTTGATGAAGATAGAATTAGAAACATGTCTTTACAACCTTGTGATTTAAAGCTAGATGATAAGAAGATTAATATTATTACAGTAGCTCGTTTCCATCCTCAGAAGGCTGTTGATAGGCTTATTAGAGCTTATAGTAAGTTAAAGGATTACTATAATCTAATTATTATTGGTGATGGTGGTTTAAAAGAAGAATTATATAATTTAGCTAAGGAATTAAATTGTTTTGATGATATTTCTTGGTTAGGATTAAAGTCTAATCCTTACCCTTATGTAAGAAAATGTGACTTGTTTGTGATGTCTAGCTTATATGAGGGTTATCCTACAATGACAGTTGAATCTTTAATTAGTGATACACCTGTTTTAACTACTTTGGTAGCTGGTGTTAGTGAACAAATTGATAATTCTAATGGTTGGATTGTAGAGAATGGTGAAGAAGGCTTATTTAATAAGTTAGATGAAATCAAAGATGATAAGGCTAGTTTATTAAGATTAAAGAAGAATCTAGAGAATTATCATTATGATAATGAAAGTATTTTAAATAGATATTATGAGATATTTAAAGGGGAGTAGTATGAAGGATGTAATTATTATTGGAGCTGGTTTTGCGGGTGCTACTGTTGCGAATGTGTTGGCTAATAAGGGCAAGAATGTTTTGATAATTGATAAGAGGAATCATATTGGTGGTAATGCCTATGACTATATGGAAGAGGATATCTTGATTCATAAATATGGACCTCATATTTTCCATACTAATTCTAAGGAAGTGTTTGATTACTTAAGTAATTTTACTGAATGGTATAAGTATGAACATAAGGTATTAGGGCATGTTGATAATAAGTTGGTTCCTATTCCTTTTAACTTTAAATCAATTGAGGAATGCTTACCTGAAAAGGCTGAGAAGTTAATTGAATTATTAAAGACTAATTATGGCGAGGGTAAGAAAGTTCCTATCATGGAACTATTAACTAATGAGAATAGGGATATTCGTTATTTAGCTAATTATATCTATGAACATGTTTTCAAGTATTACACTATGAAACAATGGGATATGAAGGTTGAGGAATTAGATAGCGCGGTTAGTGCTAGAGTCCCGGTTAATACTTCTTATGATGATAGATATTTCAATGATACTTATCAATATATGCCAAAAGAAGGCTATACAAAGTTGATTGAGAAGATGTTGGATAATGAACATATTGAAGTATTATTGGGTACAAATGTTACTGATATCTTGAAGTTGGAAGATGGAACTATTTATTATAATGGCGAAGTTTTTGAAGGCGATGTTTATTATTCAGGTGCTATTGATGAATTATTTGAATATAAACATGGTGAATTGCCATATCGTTCTTTAGATTTGATTCTTGAAAGATTAAATAGAACTTTCCAAAGTGCTGCTACTGAGAATTATCCTGAAAATGATGTGAAGTTTACAAGAATTACTGAGTATAAGCATTTTATGGAAGAAGAACCTGATGGTGTAACTTATATTCATACTGAATATCCTTTCCCTTATAGAAGGGATGCTGAGATAGGTAATGTGCCTTATTATCCAATTATTAGTGATGAGAACCAAACTTTATATGAGAGGTATGTAAAAGAAGCTAGCAAGTATCCTAAGTTACATTTAATTGGAAGATTAGCTGAATATAAGTATTATAATATGGATGCCATTGTCTTAAAGGCTTTAGAAATTACTAAATGATTTCTTTTTAAAGATTTCATAAAAACATACAATCAAAAATATAATAAATGAAATTTTAGATACAAACATTGAATATGTTTGTATCTTTGTTTCTTGATAATAAACATCATAAGTTATGGTTTCATCTGATTTATATACATTAAATTTAACGTTTCCACTAATTTTGTCTTGAACTGGATCTATTGTTTCTATGATTGATCCATTTTTTATTATGTCTACTTTGTATCCATTGTAGTAAGTTTTAGGAACAATGACATAAGCGTTATCATGCGAATTTGATAAGATATTGAATTTGTAGTGGTAGTACTCATACATTTCAAAACCATTAGGATCTATTTTCATTTCTTCACTTGTATCGATTATTGAGTGGCTTTTTGAGAAAGCAGGTGTTTCATAAGGATAATTAATATAATTTGTTTTTGCGACAGGTAAATAGTCACCACTGCTTAATGCTTGTGAGTCATAATAAGTTTCATTTTCATATGGCTTGTATAAAACCTCATAAGCTTCTTCTAATGACATGTTGTCGGTATAACCATAGACACCTGTAAGATTTGGTGATAATGCAAATGCAGTAATTACTATGATTATTAAACATGTAACTGAAAGAATGAAGTATTTTAAAAAGCTATTTTTAAAATTATCAATAAATATAGAAGTATAGTAAGCTCCAGATATAGCTAATAGTGGGATGATTATTACTAATAATCTGTTTGTGAATTGCATAAAATTCATGAATTTAAACAATTGCCATGGAAAGTATTCGGTCATTATAAATAGTGTTACATAGCCAATTATTAAACAATCAAAAATGAATTTATTATCCCTTTTCTTATTTTTTATAAATAAAGATGTTAATGGTAAAAATAATAGGAATGGTCCAATTGATGAACTTTGATAAAGAGAAAAGTCTGCCGAAAAGTTAAATAGTTCAACTATTTTTAAGCCTTGCATAATTGAGACGCTATTAAAAGAATCGTTTACTTGTAGGTTGTTGTTAAACATTGCCTCTACCATTGGTAGTAAGAAAAAGGCGCTCAATAAGAAGGCAAATAGAATACCTTTAATGGTTGAGAATACTCTATTTTTATTTATGTGTTTGATGTTTATTAAAAAGAATATTCCAAATAGAATGCACATTAAATAAAAGGTAATATTATGACTTAGTGCTAGTCCCGTATAGCCAATGGTTAAAACTATCCACTTATTTTCATCTTCATATAATGTGTAGTAAATACCTAGTATAGCTACTGGTATAAATACTAATGCGGTCAATTCACCTAGTGCGCTTCTTCTAAATATTGAAGTGATTTGGTGGATGTTTGGAATATAAATTAGCATCGCAATAATTGCAGGAATTAGTTTCTTTTTTGAGACAACATATAAATTAATGCCTATAAAAAATGTGGCTGCAAATATTAATGCACAAATATAAATTTTATATGAAACAATTAAAGAAATGCCTTTACTTGTTAAAAAAACACATGGATATAAAAATAGTTGGCAATAGAAAAGCGGAGTTGGGTAGCCGAAGTCAAAGTTCATGTGCCAATAAATATACGGGTATTTAATTCCTTCAACTATTGCGTCCCTGTATGCTTGTATACGACTTAAATGGAAACCGGTATCTGCACCTTTGTGTAAGATTCCGTTTGAAAAGGGGTAACAAAATAAAATGGCTATTATAATTGATAAAAATAATATAGATGTAAATCTTAATATATATTTTTTATTTCTTGTCATATTTAAAATTATACATTATTAAAAATAGCTATAGTTTATAATAGTAGTGGAATGTAAAGAATTTAGGACTTTGCATTATTATGATTATTAATAAATAGGGGTTTTATATGTTGAGTATTATTGTTCCGTGTAAAAATGAAGAAGAAGCTATTCCATTGTTTTATCCGGTGTTAAAAGAAAACTTAGATAAGATGGATGTTGAATATGAATTGCTAATTGTTGATGATGGTTCAACTGATAAGACAGTTGAAGTTTCTTTGAAATTGAAAGAAAAAGATCCTAATATCAAGGTAATCAGTTTTTCACGTAACTTTGGTAAGGAAGCTGGCATGTTAGCTGGTATGAAGGAGGCTAAGGGTGATTATGTGGTTATCATGGACGCTGACTTGCAAGATCCACCTGCTTTATTGCCTGAAATGTATAACTATGTAAATAGTGGTGAATATGATAGTGCTGCTACTTATAGAGTTACAAGAAAGGGTGAGCCGCCTATTAGATCTTTTTTTGCACGTCAATTCTATAAATTAATTAATAAGATGATTGATGTAGAGATTGTGGATGGAGCTAGAGATTATCGTTTAATGAATCGTAAGATGGTTGATGCGATTATTTCTCTTCCTGAATATAATCGTTTTTCTAAGGGTATTTTCTCTTGGGTTGGTTTTAAGACTAAATATATCGAATTTGAGAACGTTGAAAGAGTAGCTGGAGAGACGAAGTGGAGTTTCTTTAAACTATTTAGTTATGCGATTGATGGAATTGTTGGTTTTACTACTGCACCACTTCGTTTAGCTACATATTCTGGTTTATTTGTATCATTATTCGGTTTTATCTATATGCTTTATATTGTGATTAAAGCTATGACTATTGGTGATCCTGTTGCTGGTTATCCTAGTATGATTGCGATTATTTGTGTATTAGGTGGTATCCAATTATTGGTAATTGGTATTATGGGTGAGTATTTGGGCAAGACTTATATGGAGTCTAAGAAAAGACCTCAATATATTGTTAAGGAAATTAAATAATGTTTATAGGGAACTATTATTATGAGCCGATTAGATCACTTCCTGCACTGACTGTTACCAGTGCATATTTTGTGATATTTTGTTTCGTTGTATTTTGTTTGTCTAGGCCTTTTAAGTCATTCTTAAGGCCTTTAATTTTACTTGTAGCTAATTTTATATTTGTTTATTCTTTTGGCTTAAATAATCTATTATGGCTGCTTGGCTTCTCAGTTGTTGGATATTTATTGGGATTAGTAAATGATAAACACAAGAACAAATATATTGTCATTATTTCTTCTTTAATATACGGTGTAGCGTTATTAGGATATAAGATGATTAATCTTGCCGATAATAGCATTGTAATCCCATTAGGATTATCTTTCTATTCATTCAAGATTATTTCTTATTTGTGTGATATTTATTCAGGAAAGATTAATGCCGAAAAGAATATTATTTATTATTTAGATTATGTAATGTTCTTTCCGTGTATTACAGCAGGACCTATTAATAGAGCTGATTTATTTTTAAAGGAAATTAGAAGTAAACATGAATTTGATTATCAAGATATTGCGACAGGTTTCTTTTTGGTGGCTTGTGGTATTTTTGAGAAACTTGTACTTTGTGACTTTATTGGAAGTGTTGTAACTAAGAGTTTAAATGTTGAATTAAGTGGTTTGAATACATTACTTGGAGTCGTTTTATATTCATTCCAAATCTATTTAGACTTTGATTCTATTTCTAATATCGCAATTGGTACATCTAGGATGCTTGGTTTTAAGTTAGAAAGAAACTTCCATGTTCCTTATCTTTCAACAAGTATTAAAGATTTCTGGAATAGATGGCATATTTCTTTATCATCTTGGTTAAGAGATTATATTTATTTCCCATTGGGTGGTGGAAGAAAAGGTGATTTAAGAAAGTATTTGAATGTTCTAATTGTTTTCTTTGTGTCTTCTTTGTGGCATGGCATTACATTAAATTTCTTAATTTGGGGTATGGGCCATGGTGTTATTAGAGTTGTTGAAGATTTGATTGCGAAGTTGTTTAAGAATAAGAAGCCAAATTTCTTTGTGTCTTTATTGTTAATATTTATTAATTTTACAATAGTAACTACTTTGTGGATTTTCTTTAAATATGATTTTAGTGATGCTATTGCTACTATTCAAAGAATATTTATGAAATCACCTTTGAGTTTTGAAACAATCGGTTTAACTCATAATGAAGTAATTTGGTTATGTATTGTCTTATCTACTGTAGTGATTACAGATATCCTACGTTATTTCCTTGATTTAGGAGATTTTTTTGGTAAACACATCTTTGTCATTAGATTTGTGTTGTATGCAACTATGATTTTATTGTTCCTAGTATTTGGAATGTATGGTGGCAGTTTTGATGCGAATGATTTTATTTATAGGTGGTTTTAGTTATGAATAAAGTATTAAAAACAATTTGGAATTTATTGAAAATAGCTATGGGTGTATGTGTAATATGTAGTACTTTTTATTTTGGTTATAATTTTTTGAGTAGCAAATTCAGAAATCCTGATGCTTATTATAACGATTCATTCCATAATTTACTTGAAGATAGCATGGATGTTATTGTGCTTGGTTCAAGTCATGCACAATATTCTTTTTCACCTACTTTCTTTTATGAAGATACGGGTTTATATGCTTACACGTTGGGTAGTGCTTGTCAGCCACTAGAGGTTTCTTATCAAATGTTAAGAGAAGCTTTAAAGACCCAAAGTCCTAAGCTTGTAATTTTAGAGACTTATACCGCCACGCCACTAAGGAGTGCTTGTGAGGCTGATAGTTGTTATGTAACGGCTGAGTATCAAATGAGGGGTATGGAAAAGATTAATACTATTAATTATCTTCCTGAAGAAAAAGCTGCTTCTTATCGTAATGATTTTATGAATTATCATAATGATTGGAGGACTAAGGAATCTTTTGATTTCTTGTTTGAAGAGGATGATAAGAGCATTGATCAATCATTTGGCTATATACCATTAGAATCTGATTATAGATATGATAATTGGTGGCATAATAGTGTCTTTAATGATAGAAGTAGTGATGTAGAGCTAGATAAATTGGATTTAGAATCTTTGAATAATATTTTGAATCTATGTAGAGAAAATGATATTGAACTCTTAATGTATTTTGTGCCTATGGATATGCTTGATGAATTAAATCAAAAGTATCGTTATAAGGTTTGGGATTATTGTGATGAGAATAATGTTAAGTATGTTGATTTTGCAATTTTGAGTAATGAATTAGATTATCGTATTCCTATTCATAATGATGGTTTTCATTCTAGAGTCACTGGAGCTAGTATTACGACTTCTTATTTAGCTAATTTTATTAAAGAAAATGGATATGAATTTAACCATAGTGATAACGGACTATTAAATGACTTATATAACTATTATATTGATTATTATAGTTATGCTTTGCTCAATGGTGAGCATAATCCAGATAAATATTTGAATCGTATTGTTAAATATCCTTATCTTAAATTGGTTAGATATCAGGGAACTGTGTTAAATAGAAGATTAAAAGATGTCTTTAATGACATGGGTTTGCTTGATTTGAATGAAGGCGAAAATTATTATGCCATTATATATGGGAATGATATTTTGGCTTGTGACAAACATCCAATAAGTTATGATTTAGATGGTCATCATATTGAGCTTAATTACGATGGCGCTTATTTCGATGGAGAAGAAATATCGAGTGGCAATGATTTGAGTATGGCAATTTTTTATAAAGATTATTCTAGTAAAACAGTTAAGACAATGTCTTATTCAAATGGTTTGTTGTGGGATACTTATTATGATTTTGACTACAATCATAAATAACTTTTTAGTGATACAGATAATACAGAGTTGTTATTATTTGAAGGAAGGTGTTACAATAACGTGGTATGAAAAAATTATTTAAGAACCCTAAGACAAGAAAGAGAAATTTAATTCTTGCAATTCTGCCCTTTGTTATAGTGGCTGGCATATGTGGCTTTATAGCATTTAAGTCTGTTAGTTCTATTAGTGGTAATGCCCAAGGGACTTCAAAAGATTCTTATAAGGATTCTATTGATTCCATGGATTATCATCTAAGAAGCAATGCGACTAAGTATCAAACTGAGCTTTTTAAAGATTTAACTAAAGCGGTTGAAGATGGAAGCGATAAGTATGAGATCGCAAGATTAGTTGCTGAAAACTATGTTGCGGATTTTTATACATGGTCAAATAAAGATGGTACATATGATGTAGGTGGTATGTATTATGTTTATTCACCACAAAAAACCACTATTTATACTCAAGCTCGTAATACATACTATAAGTATGTTTCTTATTATATTAATCAATTTGGTGCTAAGAACTTGTTGGAGGTTGAGAATATAACATCAACTCTTGGTGATAAGGTTGGCACATATGAATTTGAAGGTAAGAAATATGATTCTTATTTTGTAACTTGTGAATGGACGTATAAGAATGAAGATACTTTTAATAGTGTGGATGTAACAACAAATGGTGAGAGTGATAAGTTTGTTAAAAAGGAATATTTTACAATTATCGAAAAAGATGGGCGTTTTGAAATTGTTCAAGCGTATGGTGATAACTAATGAAGAAGAGTGTAATGAATAAGCAAAAAGCTTTAAGTATAGGTTCTTTGGCAACAGCAATATTAGCTCATATTGCGGTAATTTTGTTTGTTGTTCTTGCGAGAGGATATTTTAACTTAGATGTTAAAATAATCGCTTGTTTATTGGTTATTATTGTTTGTGTATTAATTATCATTGATATTCTTCTTTTCTATGGAATGAAATTCAAGGATATCATATCTAGAACTGTAATTATTGTGTTGTCAGTACTAATGATGGTTGTTGGTTTTGGTGGCAGTTATTATGTTTCTAAAGTCAATAAAGCTGTTAATAATGCGATTGAAAATACTGGTACAGACCAATATGAAACAATTAGTGGTTCCTTTGTATATTACAGTGAGAATGGGACAGTTAAATATAAAGATTTAGATTCATTAAAATCAGCATCTAATCTAAAAGTGGGTGTTGTCTTTGATGATGGTATCGGTGTGGCTACTGCTGCTCAAAAGTTAATGGAAGATGAAGGCATCAAAGCAACTGTTACTACATATAGTAGTAGTGAAGAACTGCTAGGTAATTTAATTGGCAATGGTACCGACGAAATTGATGTTGCGGTTTTCCCTTCTTCATATAGACAAAGATGGTTAGCTGATGAAGAAGTTGACTATGCTCAATATCTAGATCATGTTTATGATTTCCACAAGTTTGAAGATAAAGTAAAAACTGGTGAAAACAAGAATGCTAATAAGGATTTATATACTGAACCATTTAATATCTTGTTAATTGGTTTTGCGCCTGAAGATGAAGCTATGACTGTTGGTCTTGCTGACTCTATTATTGTAGCAACTGTAAATCCTCAAACATTTACCGTATCTTTAACATCTATCGCAAGAGATACTTATACAAAATTAGCTTGCGCTCCAAATAGTGAAAGACAAAAGATTAATGCAGCAAGAGCTTATAGTAGACAATGTTTAATGGATACTGTAGGCGAATTGCTAGATATTGATATTGATTACTACATGGAAGTTAATTTCTTGGGTGTTGTTGAAATAGTTGATGCTATTGGTGGTATCGTAGTTAACAATCCGGTTGAATTCGTAGGTCAAACAGCTTCTGGTATTAGAGGTGAATTTACAGTTCTAGTTCCAGCTGGTGAAAATGTTTTCTGTGATGGTGAAATGGCTCTAGCTTTTGCAAGAGAAAGACACGCTATGCCTAATGGTGATTTCGATCGTCAAAAGCATCAACAAGAAGTAATTGCTCGTATTGCTGAAAAGTTACTTGGTATGAATGACGTTAATAAGGCTTTAAAAGTCATGGAAGCTGCTGGTAAGAACTTTACAACTAACTTAAGTTTGAACCAATTAACTGGCATTTTCAGTTACATCATCAATCATAAGAACACAATTGGCATTCCAACATTTAATATGATTGATATGCAAAGCATGAGAGTAACTGGTTATTCTTCTTGGTATTATAGTTATGTTATGAGACTTCCTCAATGGATTTATCGTTTATATAATGGTTCAATTCAAGAATGTAAAGATCGTATCAATGATGTAATGAATAATTATTCCGTTAGCGATATAAAACAAGAAAGTTATATGAAGTTCTTTGTGGAATATCCATATAGCAGAGGTCAATTGTACTCAAATTACTTTAATGAGGAACAAGTTCATGAGAAGATGCCTGCTTGCTATCCGTTGTTTGTGGGTAAGGATTTAGCTACTGCGATGAGTTTAGCCCAAGCTCAAGGCATCAACTTGGATATCAAATATATTGAACCAGGTAGTGAGGGATATAACGAGTCTCTAGATGGCCAAGTTATTGATCAATATCCTCGTCAGGGTGCTCTTGTTGAGGAATATCCAACAGGTTCTATTACATTCATGGGCTCTAATGATCCTAACTTTGTACCTGAATATACTGTTGAAAATTGTAATGATGAGGCAAGTTGTATTGCGTTCGCTAATGCTAAGGGTATCGGCTATAAGAAAGTAGCTGTTTACGATGCTAATAACGAGCATAAGGAAGGCGAGTTCAATGGCACTAACTATAAGAATGGTGATAAGATTAAGAAAGATGCAACTTTAGAAATCTATTTATGGACAAAGGAAATTGCGGTTCCATCATTTACCGCTGGTACTAAGTTAGCTGACTATGAAGCTGCATTAACTAAACTTGGATTAAAGTATTCAGAGGCTGCAAGTGCAGATGGCGCAACTGAGGCAAATAATGGTACTGTTAAGAGTATTAGCCCAGCTGCAGGTGCTAAGGCTAAGACTGGCGATACTATTGCGATTACATATTTTAAGTATACCGCAACTACACCTACACCAAGCCCAAGTCCAGAGCCTAGTCCTAGTCCAAGCCCTGAACCTAGTCCTAGTCCAGAGCCAAGCCCTGAACCAAGTCCAGAGCCAAGCCCTGAACCAACTCCAAGCCCAGAACCTACTCAAGAACCTAGCCAAAGTCCTGAGCAATCTGGTGAGCCTACCCCAGAAGCATAAAAAATATTTTAAACTCGTTGAAAATTCAACGAGTTTTCTAAAAGGAGAGTAAAATGAAGAAGATATTTTTACTTTTAATGATTGTTCTATTATGTTCTTGTAGTATAAATGAAAAAGAAGAAGAACCAATAGATGAAGATGATAGTGTTGAAGAAGTAGATGAAATAGTTAATGTCTATAACTATGATAATCTTCCATATGAAACTTTTAAACCATATGAGGAAACATTTAATAATAATGTTGCCTGGACATTAGATGGTGATGGTACTTTTGTATCCGATGTGAATAAGAAAAGCATTATTGTTAATAGTGGTGTTGTTACTTTAAACAGTAGTCCTTTTATGATGAAAAATGGTAATTATAATGTTTCTTTTTCTAGCAGTGTTAAGGGACATATTAAAATAGCTTCTAATGATGAAATATATTTAGATACTGATTTTGAAAGTGGTAATGTTTCTTTTGACTATCATTTATCGGAAATAAACTATGAAGTGGTAATTAGTTTAAGTTTTGGTGATAGCAGTGAAGTAAATGATTTTAGTATCTCTTGCGATAATAAAGTATATGGTGCTTTAATTAATCAAGTAACTTATTTAGATAAATTAAATAAACAGGTAGTCTTCAATAATAACCCAGGAAATTACTTTGGTGTTTATAGTGCCTTAGATGATTCTTTGGTGTATGTAGGGAATACATCAGAAGCTATATTTGAAAATGATACTAATCAATGGTTACATAAAGGATATTTTGCTGATTTGGATCTGGATGGTGAATACTATATTAAGAGTGAGTTTGGGTACTATTCAAGAGTATTTAAAATAGGTGATAGTTATAACGATTTATTTGACAGCGCTCTAGAGGCTATTTATGTTCAAAGATGTGGCCATACTACCGAAGGGGTTTTAGGTCATCCTGCCTGCCATATTAAACCTAGCAAGGTGTTTACATATCTAAAAGATGAATATATCGATACAACAGGTGGTTGGCATGATGCGGGTGATTATGGCAAGTATGGTGTTATTGAAGATAAAGTAATTGCTGATTTATTATTCTCTTATTTATATGGTGACAACAAGGATGAAAAGCTTGTTGATGAAATTAAGTTTGGTTTAAATTATATTTTGAAACTACAAAAAGAAGATGGCTCAGTCTACAATAAAGTTACTAGTAAAAACTTCGCAAACTTTATTTCACCTGAATTAGATGAACAAGAAACATATTTATTAAGTTCTTGGACTTCGGTAACCTCTTCTTTTGCGGGAGTTACAGGATTGGCTTATGAGGCTTTTAAAGATAGTGATAAGGAACTTGCTGATAAATGTTTAAAGTCATTTAATAAGGCTATTGAATACTTAGAAAAAAACCAAAACGCTTCTAATGAAGTAAATCCAGATGGCTTTAACGTTGGTACTTATTATGTGAATGATGAGAGCGATGAAAGACTTTTTGCGTATGGTGTAGCTTATAAGTTGACTAAAAAGAATAAGTATAAGGAATTATGTATGCAATTGTTAAACAAAGGAATAGATGAAAGTGATTCAGTTGCTAATTGTCGCACCTATGCATATGTAATATTATTAGATAGTCTAGAGTACAATAGTGATTTTTATAATCAGGTAAAAGACAAGTTTGAATCTGAATGTAACAATACATGTGACGGTGTAGCCGCTAATGTTTATGCTTATCCATATTTGGCATATTATTGGGGATCTAACCAACATGTATGCGAAGCTATAAACAAATTATTATTGGCATCAAGATACTTTAAAGATGAAAGATATGTAGTAAAGGCAAGTGAAATGATCGATTATATCCTTGGCTTAAATGTATTAGATATGTCTTTTATTTGGGGTTATGGTTATAAGTATCCACAATCAATCCATTCTCGTTTAGCTTATGCTAAGGGACAAAAGATGATTAAAGGCGCAATGTGCAATGGTGTAGACCAATTATTAAGTGATGGTGAAATAGGCAAGTACTTCAGTGAAGATTCTCCAATCGCAACTAGATTTGTAGATAATAGTGATAGCTATTCTAATGTAGAACCGGCAATAAACTATAATTCTGCCCTTTATTTATCATTAAGTTTATTAGAGTACGCCAATAGAAAGCCTATTCAATAGTATAATTATTAAGTATGTATAAATTAACAATTGTAGTAGCTATATATAATGTTGAAAACTATCTAAAGAAATGTTTAGATTCTTTAGCTGATCAAACAAGTGATGACTATGAAGTCTTTTGTGTAAATGATGGCTCTACCGATAAGAGTAGAGATATCATCTTGAGTTATTTAGACAATAAGAAGTTTAAATTATTAGATAAAACTAATGGTGGGTTGAGTGATGCGAGAAACTATGGAATAGAGAGATGTAATAGTAAATATATTTCTTTTATTGATGGTGATGACTTTGTAGAAAATAATTATGTAGAAACAATTATCAATACCTTAGACAAAGATAAGAGCGATATGATGGTCTTTTCTTATAACCAATATTATCTAGCCAATGGTAACAAGGAACTTGTTGGTTTAAAAGTTGAAAATGGTGTCTATAAGCTAAAAGATAAAAAAGAATTATTAGCTTATACACCAAATGCTGCTTGGAATAAGGCTTATAAGGCTTCTTTATTTAAAGATAATAAGATACTTTATCCATATGGATATCGTCATCAAGACATGGGAACTACTCCTAAGTTATTGTTAAAGGCTAAAAGCATTTCTTATGTAGATATACCTTTATATAACTATCTAATTGATAGACCAAATAATATAACAGCTCAAATCGATAAGAAACTATATCATATTATTGATATGGCTAAAGAAGTTATGGACTACTATATATCAGAAAACTGTTTTGATGAATATGTTGATGAATTTGCCTATTTGATTAAAAGAAACTTCATTCAATCATTAAGAAAATCAATGAAGTTACAAGATAAGAAATTTGTCTATCAATTCATAGATGATATCTTCGATGCAGAAGATAAATACTTCAAAAACAGTAAAGATATCTATCATGTTAATGAAGAAAAGGGTGATGATGTTTATTTGTCACGTATTAAATGTAAGCTATATTATGCACTAAAGAGGTTGAAAAATGGAAAATAAGATAAGTATCATTGTCCCTGTATATAATGTTGAAAAATATATTGGCAAATGCTTAGAGTCGCTTGTTAAACAAGATTATAGTAACTACGATATTTTGGTAGTTAATGATGGTTCACCATTCAATGAACAAGCAATCATTGATGAATATGTTAAGAAATATCCAAGTATCATCAAGAGCATCGTTAAAGAAAATGGTGGTTATGGTAGTGTTTTACAATTGGCATTCAATGAAAGTGATGCAGACTACATCTTAGTATGTGACCCAGATGACTACTTAGCTGATGATGCTCTAAGTTCATTAATTAGCTATCAAAAGAAAGATGATGTTGATCTTGTAGTTGGTGCTAAGAATTTGGTATATGAAGATAGTGACGAAGAAACATATGATGCTTCTTATAATGCTGAATTTGGCAAGCTTGTTGATGGTAAGAAATATACAAGAGGAAACAAAGATTTTGATATGTTATTCTTCCTAGAACCATCACCTCATGCTAAGTTATATAAAAGATTAATTGTAAAAGATATCGTATTCCCAACTAAAGTTAGTTATACTGACAATCTTTTATATTTCTATACTTTAAATAATGTTAAGAGCGTTACATATTGTGAAAAAGCTTTAAGCTATTATTTGATTAATAGAAGTGGTAATACAAGAACGGACTTAAAA
The DNA here is from genome assembly GCA_934725085.1 of uncultured Erysipelotrichaceae bacterium. Lineage (GTDB taxonomy): Bacteria > Bacillota_I > Bacilli_A > Erysipelotrichales > Erysipelotrichaceae > Colivicinus. The sequence continues at coordinate 161,440 of CAKVAL010000001.1, forward strand.
CCTACTATTATTGATAGCTGGGTTAAAGTATTTAATTCAATAATGGATCAAGTATCTAATCCTTGTGATATTTTCTATTATCGTATGTTTGAATCATTTTATTCTATCTACTATAAGATTGATAATATCGGTGGTGATAAGGATGTTAAGTTTGCCAAGTATGAATTATTATATAGTTTCTTAGAAAAGTTAATTAAACATAAGGATTTAATCTTAAAATATAATGACTTATACCAAGAAGAATCTCCTAAAATGAGGAAACAAAAGGAAGCTTTGTTAAGTAGTGATACATCACTTAAAACCTTCAACAAGCTAGTTAATGATAGAGTAAATGGTTCTTTTAAGACTAAACTAAAAAATAGAATCCTTGATACTAAGTTATATTCTATTTATCATTTTCATGCCAAATATTATAAGACTCGTAATGATGAGAAAATGTATCTAGATAAGGATGTTAAGGGTGACTTAATATTTAATGATGATAAGGTGCATTTCTTTGGTTATTATGTAAGACCATGTGTTTATAATAGCAAGGTTTTATCTCATCGTTTAAATGAAGATAATTTTAACTATAAACAAGAAATTGATATTCTAGTTGATGATGAAAAGATATCTTCATCAAAAGCCTGGAACTTTCAACAGGGTTCTATGGCTACTTGGACCAGTGATAAGCACATCATCCATAATGACTTTGATGGTACTAAATATATAAGTAAGCTTATTAATCTAGAAACTAAGGAAGTTAAGATAATTGATTATCCTATCTATTCTGTAAGTAATGATGGAAGCTTTTCTTTGAGCTTAAACTTCTCAAGGCTTGCCAAATTAAGAAAAGACTATGGTTACTTCAATCTTCCTTACAATAACTTAGAAGATGATAATAATGATGGTATTTATTATGTGGATATTATAAATAATACCCATACCTTATGGTTATCACTTGAAGAAGTTAAAAACTTTAAGACTACTGATACGATGATTGATGCGATTCATAAGATTAATCATATCGATTTATCGCCTGATAATACTAAGGCTATATTCTTGCATCGTTGGTTTAAAGATAATGTTAAATATACAAGATTATTATGCGTTGATCTTAAGACTAAAGAATTAAGAGTATTAGCTGATAATAAGATGGTTTCACATATGTGTTGGTACAATAATGAAACATTATTTGGCTATTTAAGAGGAAACAATAATCAAGATGGCTATTTCTTTGTTGATTTAGATGGAAACCAAAAACATTTTAAACATGAATTATTAGTAGATGATGGTCATCCTACTGTTTTAAATAAGCGTTATATCGTTACCGATGCTTATCCTGACTATACTTGTAAGTCTAAATTAATGTTGATTGATTTAAAGAAGAATACAGTTAAGATTCTTGGAAAGTTCTATTCATATAAAAAGTATCAAGATGATAAGAGATGTGACCTTCATCCTCGTTTTGATGATAAGGGTAACATGTTAACATTTGATACTGTATGTAGTGGCAAGAGAAATATCTGTCACTTAGATATTAGTGCTTTGATTGAGAAGTAAAAAAGTCATCGATATTGTCTTTATTTAACCAATAGCCAAAGCCTTGTTCATATAGGTCTCCATAATATGCATGGAAGGCAATACACTCAAGGACCATATCACTGACTTCAGCGTTGTAATGTGAATTATCAATCCAATATGCTGAATTTGTAGTGATATCGTTATAGCCTGAGAAGTTACAGAATTCAGTTATATTAGCTAATTCTCTTAAGAATTCTAAATAATCTTGATCTAGTGCAGCTTCATAAGTTACATAATACATAGGATTTGTGAACACCACAAACTTAATGTTGTTGGCATCACATAGTTCCTTCAATTCTTTGATTTCAGCTATCGTTTCCTTAAGACGATAGCTTTTTCCTATACTTGGTTCTGCATGATCAAAGTCATAATTACTTGTAGCTCCATAGTCAGAATTCCAACCAAATTCATAGAAACGATAGGCATAAGAATCATCAACTTTATGTTTGTAGATGACAGTGGTTAATGATTTAAAAGCCATGGCTGGATCTAGATAATATGAATAGAACTTAATAGGATTGGTCTTTGATAATTCATATGAGGCGTTAGATGAACTGTTATGGCTTGCTGGATCAATAGTGTATGATAAATTATCAACACCTAGATAGATAGCTTTAATAAGAATATCATTATCAATTAAAGTTTTCACATTATTTAAAGCTTCAACAGGAAGTCCTTCTGAATAGGTCATATTATAAGCCTTCTCGCCCCAAAGATTATTAGCGTGAATATTACCAACTCTACTTGAGCCAAAGATAAAAGTATCAAATTTATCAGGGTTATTTAAGATATAGGTCATCTTGATAAAGTTCTTATTTGGTTCTACACCATTGTCTTTAATATCTAGAGGATGAAACACATTAAAAGGATCAATATATATCGATACTGATACAGATATTAACGCTAGAATCAAAACAAAGAATAATGTTTTTTTAATAAATCTTTTCATAATTAGAATTGGAAATAAATAAAGTTAACTTCACCTACATAATGTAGTAATAGAATCATCAATAATAAGATGAAATAAGCTAAGTATCTAATTGCCTTTGGCTTATTGTTTAAGATGGTTAGGGCATCGTATTTAACATTTATATAATCGATGATAAATAGTGGAATTAGATAAATTGCTAACATCGTCAATAGATATGGGGCTTTTACACCAAAGCTATATAAACCAGAGACGATATATGATCTAGGGCTAGTGATACCATCAAAGATATGTTTAAAGATATATAGAGCATCGTGTAGATTAGAAGCTCTAAAGAATACCCAAGTAATTGACATTAAGATAAAGATTAAGATGACTCTAATAAACCATGTAAAAGAATAGGTTTTAGTGTTCTTCTTAATATGAAATATATCTTCAAGGATTTGTAATAAACCATGAATACCACCCCAAATCACGAAGGTAATATTGGCGCCATGCCATAAGCCACTTACTAAAAATGTAGCGAGTAAATTAAAGTAATGTCTAAGTTTACTACAACGATTACCACCTAGTGGAATATAAACATAGTCTTTAAACCATGATGATAAGGAGATGTGCCATCTAGACCAAAATTCTTTAATAGTTGTAGAGAAATATGGTGTCTTGAAGTTGTCCATCAAATCGATGTTTAATAGTTTGGCAGAGCCTTTGGCGATATCGGAATAGCCTGAGAAGTCACAATAGATTTGAATTGTGAAAAAGAAGGCTGCTAATACTAGGGCAAAGCCTTGGTAATAAGATAAATCGTTATAAACCATATCAACATAATAGGCTAAATTATCCGCAACAACTATTTTCTTAAAGAAACCAACAGCCATTAACTTTAGACCATATACAGCCTTATTGTAGTCGAATTCTTTTTCTTTTCTAAGTTGTGGTAATAGATTATCAGGTCGTTCAATTGGTCCGGCAACAAGTTGTGGAAAGAAGGATACAAATGTTGCGTAGTAACCGAAATGCTTTTCGGCTTTGATATTACCCCTATAGACATCTATACAGTAACTTAATGTTTGGAAGGTATAGAAGGAGATACCTACTGGTAATAATAAATTTAATGAAATGCTATGCAGTTTATTGCCTAGTAGGTAGTTAATTGATTCAAAGAAGAAGTTGAAATATTTGAACACAAAAAGAATCCCTAAACAAACAAGTAGGGTAAGTGTTAATATTAGTTTCTTGTGTTCTCTATTCTTTTCGATTAAGATTGCACATAAATAGGAAGTGAAAGTAGTGATAAAAATTAGAAACACATACTTGGCGTTCCATGACATATAGAAATAATATGAGGCAATCAATAATAATATCCAACGGTATTTGTTTGGTAGTAGCCAATAGATGACAAATACCAAGGGTAAGAATATGGCGTAGCTTAGGGAATTAAATAACATTACTTACAAATCATCCTTATAGCTTTATGTATATTATCAATTGTTACATCAGTTGGACTATCTCCATATTCACCATCTAAAGTCCATGGGATAGCTTCCTCAGTTTTAAAGGTAATGTGGTTTGTCTTAAATGAATAGATTAAGTCTGATTCATCAGTATTCTTTAATAAATAAGAAGTAATGTCATTTAAGTCTAAGATATCTTTTGGTTCTTTAATTAATAAGACTTCAAATTGGCCGTCATCTAATTTGACGGTTTTTTTGTCCATCTTATATAGACCACCAACATAATAAGTATTAGTTACCATGCCATAGATAAAGTTTTCTTTGGTATGAAGTTGGTCACAATCCACATCAACACTATAGGCTTTAATAGATGATAAAGACTTAATACCTTCGATTACATAGGCTGCATGTCCGATGATATTTTTAATATCTTGTGGTGTTGCATAAGAAACGCTTGTAAAAGCTCCAATGGCTGCAACAGAGACAAAATACTTATCATTATATTTGCCCATGTCTACATCTTTATAATTACCATAAGGAATAAGTTCAGCAGCTTTAGCCATATCACGAGGAATCTTTAGTGAATGAGCGAAGTCGTTGGTACTGCCTGATGGAATATAACCAAGTGGCGGTATTTCATTAGGATTATTTAATAAACCATTGACTACTTCATTAAGGGTACCATCTCCTCCTGAACAAATTATTAAATCAAAAAGATGACCTTTATTTTTAACATATTCACTAGCCTCATCTCTTCTAGTAGTTGGGACAACAGTTAGTTCATATTTTGCGTTGGCAAAGACGTTTAGAATATCGTATAGACGATTTTTAATTTGAGTTTTCCCTGAAAAAGGGTTATATACAAATAATACTTTCATACTTAAATATTATATAAAAAATAGGCCATTAGGCCTATAATTTAGCTTCTTTCTGTATAGTTCTTTTCAATCCACTTTAGATATTCACCAGATGTACATTCCTTAGTCCATTTCTTGCCTTCATCTGACATATACCAGTCAATAGTTAAGATGATACCATCTTTAAACATGGTAGTTGGTGCCCAACCTAATTCATCCATGGCCTTTTGAGGATCGATGGCATATCTTTGATCATGGCCATGTCTATCAGCAACATAAGTGATTAAGCTTTCTGGTTTATTTAGTTTATCTAAGATAATCTTAACGATTTCAATATTAGCCTTTTCATTATGGCCACCTAAGTTATATACTTCACCAACTCTACCTTTTTCAATAACAGCTAGAATACCATAACAGTGATCTTTTACATATAACCAGTCTCTTACGTTTAATCCTTGTCCATATACAGGAAGTGGTTTATCGTGTATTGCGTTGTTGATCATTAAGGGAATTAATTTTTCAGGGAACTGATAAGGCCCATAGTTATTTGAACATCTAGATATTGTTACAGGTAGTCCATAGGTTCTATGGTATGCAAGAACTAACAAGTCAGCACTAGCCTTAGATGTTGAATATGGAGACGATGTATGGATTGGTGTATCTTCATGGAAGAACAAGTCAGGTCTATCTAATGGTAAGTCACCATATACTTCATCTGTTGATACTTGATGATATCTTTCAATTCCATATTCTCTACAAGCATCCATAAGTACAGCCGTACCCATGATATTGGTTTCAAGGAAAATACCAGGATTAGTGATAGATCTATCGACATGAGATTCAGCCGCAAAGTTTACAACGATATCAGGCTTTTCTGTTTCAAAGATCTTTTCAATAGCTTCTCTATCTCTAATATCTGTTTTATAAAACTTATAGTTAGGATTTCTTAATTCTTCTTCAATAGTAGATGGGTTAGCTGCATATGTGCATACATCGACATTGATTACTTTATATTCAGGTCTTTCATCTAGTAATAGCTTACAGAAACAATTACCAATAAAGCCAGTACCACCAGTTACTAAGATTGTTTTCATTTGAGTTCTCCTATTTATTACTTCTCTATTTTAAGCGATTTATGGAAATGTTGAAAGTCTAGAATGGAAACTTGCTTTTTCGTGATTGGACATTAAGAAAGTCCTTTATCTATGCGGATTTTTAATAAATAACAAATATTAAATGAAAATTTCATAAGAAATTGGCTTATGGCTTATAATTATGAGGATGAACAAGTTACCAAATAAATTAGCTAAGCTAAGAAAACACTATAACTATTCTCAAGCACAGGTTGCTGAAGTTTTAGGCATCGATGCGGTAGACTATATGGCATTTGAAAATGGTGGTGCTGTATGTAACTTTGAACAATGTAAGAAACTGGCTTCTTTTTATCGCATTAATGTAATTGAATTGTTTTCTAATTCATCAAGTGTTGGCTTACATAATGTCAAAGGACCAAGTGGCAAGGATGAATATTATTTCTTACCAGACAAAACAATTAGAGAAAAAGTTAATAAATTCCGTAAGGTTCATCCATTAAGATTTGGTGGCATCATCGTAGTTTTGTTTATTTTACTATGTATGGGCATCTATGCCCTAACATATAAAGAATATAAAGCACCAGAACTTATTAACACCAACTGTTTAAGTATGAGTGATAAGGATATTTATTATATTGATGGTACTGGTGATTTGTACCAAACTAATAAAACAGATATAGAAAATATAATTTACACTGCTGATCAAGATTTATTAAAGGTAGTTAATGGTAAAGACTTTGTCGCAACACTTAAAAAAGATGGAACGGTTGATTGTATAGGTTTTAGTGAAGAAGATACAAAAAAAGTAAATAAATGGAATCGCATTATTGATATAGCCGCAGGCGATAAACACCTTGTTGCCCTAAGTGATAACGGAAGAGTATACGCTATTGGTGATAATGAATATGGACAATGTGATGTTTCTGAATATAAGAATGTAATAAAGATTTATGGTTCTAAATACGCAACCATCATTCAAACAAGTGATGGTAAATTAATGAGTTGTGGCAAAATTCTAGGATCTAGCCAACTAAAAAACATTAAAAACCCAATGGATATTTCCTCTAGTGATAACTATCTAATGGTTCTAAAAGAAGATAAAACAGTAGAAACAATTTCTAATGAAGGCAATATCTTTGAAACTAATAAATGGCGCAATATTATCGACATCGCTTGTGGTAATGACTTCTTGGCGGGGCTAAGAAGTGATGGTGTATTAGTGGTAAAAAGTGATGATACAAACTTTGTATCTAACGCAACTTCATGGAAAAACATCAAAGCGATAGCTGCATGTGATGATTATCTTATTGCCTATGATGGCAATAAGATCTATGGCACTGGCGTGAATGTGAATTTTGAATTTGAACAAAATTACTTTAAGGGAAGCGCACTAAGTGTTGTAAAGAATGTAAAGATAAGTATAGGTAATAACATCGAAGTATCCTTTGATAGTGTAGAGAATGCTTCTGGATATGAGGTATCTATGTTAAGTGAAGATGGTACTTTAATCAATAAGTATCGTGTTACATCTAATGCGACTATTAATTTCTCTAAGGAGAACTTACATAGTGAGGCTACATACAATATCCAAATAACAACATTGGGTGATGGCAAGAATTATTTAGATTCAGAAAAGTTAACAGTACCTTTTACTTATCAAACAGGTGAGAGTGAGGATGATTTTGTTGACTTAGAATTTGATTATAAGAAGATGAGCCCAAGTGAACTAGAAGAGTATTTAAAGTCAGTGGGTGTTGGTAATATTACACCAATCGAAATTGAATGTAGTGATAGTGAAAGTATGATAACAGCTGTTAATGGTGTTTCTAGTGGTCAACGTTATTCGAGAAGCGAATTACAGGGTGCTACTGTAAGTTATAATTATTGTAAGGTTGGTACAAGATGAATAAGATACTTTGGACAATTAAGGGAAAAGAAGAAAAAGTAAGTGACGAAGAGCTTATTGAGATGATAAAGAGTGGTAAACTTACTAAGGATGATTTGATTAAGAATCGTGATTTGAAGAGGTTTGTGTCAATTGGTGATTCGATATATGGGTTTTATTTAAAAGGAGAGACAAATGAAAATTTATAATACTAAGTCATTAAAAAAAGAAGAATTTAAGCCTATTACCGAGGGCGAGGTTAAGATGTATGTATGTGGTCCTACCGTATATGATAATGTTCATATTGGTAATGTAAGACCAGTTGTTGTGTTTGATACTTTAAGAAGAACTTTTGAAGAGTTGGGTTATAAGGTAAAGTATGTATCTAACTATACAGATGTTGATGATAAGATTATCAGAAGAAGCAAGGAATTAGGCATTTCTGAAAAGGAATTAACTGATGAGATGATTGCTGCTTATAACGATATTAGACATAAGTTAAATGCAGCGGATTTATATAAGACACCAAGAGTTACTGAGACAATGGATGAGATCATTTCTTTTATCGATGGTTTGGTAGACAAGGGTGCTGCTTATGAAAAAGATGGTGATGTATATTTTAGAACTAGTTCTGTAGCTGATTATGGAAGTCTATCTAATCAAAACTTAGATGATTTACAAGTTGGTGCTCGTATTGAAGAGAATGATTTAAAGGAATCTCCACTTGATTTTGCCCTTTGGAAGAAAACAGAAGATGGCATTAAGTGGCCTACTAGATATTCAATTGGTAGACCTGGTTGGCATACAGAATGTGTTGTGATGATTAATAAGGAACTTGGTTCTTTGATTGATATTCATGGTGGCGGCAAGGACTTAAAGTTCCCTCATCATGAGAATGAGAGAGCACAATCTATGGCTATTAATGAATCTGAATTAGCTAATTATTGGGTACATTCAGGTATGATTGATATTAATGGTGTTAAGATGTCTAAGTCACTTGGTAATTTCATTACTGCTAAGGATATCTTGAGTAAGGTTGATCCAATGGTTCTAAGATGGTTCTTATTAGCTACTCAATATCGTGATGATGTGAATGTTTCTGATGAGATTATCGAGTCTAGTAAGGCTGAGTTGACTAAGATTATTACAGCTTATAAACAAGCTTGCGTTAAGTTAGAAGTTAATGATATTAAGGTTGATGGTGTTGATGAGGATACTTATAAGCGTTTCATGGATGCGATGGCTGATGATTTGAATACTCCTAATGCGTATGCAGTAATCTTTGAGATTGTTAAGAGTATTAATCAATTGGTAAGAGTTAAGGAAATTAATTTTGAAGCTTTAGGTAAAGAAGTTAATACCCTTGTTAGATGCATGAATGTGTTGGGTATTGTCTTACCTGATATGACAATGTCTCTAGATGATAAGAAGATGTATCAAGAGTGGATGGAAGCTAAGTCTATTAAGGATTTCAAGAAGGCTGATGAGTTAAGAACACAGTTATCACAAAAGGGAATTCTTTAATGGATATCAAAGAAGTTAGTTCTAACTCCTTGAGTTTCATTGGTGATGCGGTTTATACCTTAAGGGTAAGAGAACATTTTGTGACTAATAGGTATCAATCTTCAAAGGATTTGCAGAAGAAGTGTAATTCTTTGAATTGTGCTAAGGGTCAAATGAAGGCTTTTGAGTATTTGAAGAATCATGATTTCTTTAATGAGAATGAGTTGGATGCCTATAAAAGGGGCCGTAATCATATTACTCATATTCCTAAGAATGGTGATTTAATTTCTTATCAGTGTGCCAGTGGTATTGAAGCTATTGTTGGATATTTGTATCTTACAGATAAAGATAGATTAGATTTAATGTTTGAGACTATCTTTTCTAATATTGATGAGATTTACTAATGTGTAATATAAAATTCGTAGCTTATAGCTACGAATTTTTATAGAAAAGGCACCATGTATATCGGGATATAATGTATACCATTTTCATATTTATAGTCTTTGGTATGAATTACATATTTTTCTTTTATACGTTTCTTGAATTTTTCTCCAAAAATATCTAAAGATTTATGGGTCCTATAATTGCCAGACTTAACTTCTATTGGACAAATTTTGTTGCCACTAGAAATTAAAAAATCAATTTCATATAGATGATTAGAGTTCTCATTTTCCATTGTGTGGTAAAACAAATTATGTCCCTTAGCAACCAACATTTGAGCAACTGCATTTTCATAAACATAGCCTAGGTTTGCCTCTAATTTATCTAATAATAGCTTGTTGTATATGTCATTTTCGGTATATTTTTTATCTTTAAACGCAAGAGTGATAAAAAGCCCAACATCAGATAGGAAAAGTTTATAATGTTCAGTATCTTTTTCCAGTGAAAGTCCATCGTTAGGATCGTTAGAACGATAAGAAATATTTACTGTAAAAGAACTTAGCATATCTGGTATTATCTCTCTTACTTGTGTTGAACGTACTCCTTCTCTTGCACTAGATAAAATATAACGAGAAGCGTTTTTATATAGATTGGAAGGAATCGCATCATAAATATCACCTGCAAGGCCGGTACCATCTATTTTGATAAAATCTTCTTCATACAAATCAATAATCTCTCTTTTTGTTTCATCTACCAGTTGAAGATTGTTCTTTTCTAAGTAGGTTTCGATTGCTTGTGGCATTCCGCCTATCAACATATACAATCTAAATATTTTCATTATGTTTCTATGTAAGGCATTTCCGGCCGGCTTTTTATTTTCTATAAGCATCTTTATAGTATTAGCTGTTACATTGTCATTTACAGCCCATAAAAACTCTTCAAAATCCATAGGATACATTGAAATTTTATGTTCTTCACTTGGAATTAAAATATCCTTAGTATTTTTTCTAATAGATAATAGTGATCCGGTTTCAATATACTTATATCTTCCATCAGCTACTAAGTATTTAATTGCTTGTCTTGCTTTGGGGAGAAGTTGCACTTCATCAAAGATTATGACTGATTCGTTTTTGTATAACGTTTTATTAGTGAATTGTTGTAATTGTAAAAAGAAAAAATCAAGATTGTACATGTCATCAAATAGGCCGATAATTTCTTTTGTTGTATGAGCGAAATCGATCATAATATATGATTTAAACTCATTTTTCGCAAATTCCTCTGCAATTGTAGATTTCCCAACTCGTCTAGCACCTTTAATTAAAAGTGCATATTTATCACTTCTGTTTTCTTTCCATTCAAGCATTTCATTGTATATTTTTCTTTTAAATGGCTTTAACATGGTTGTTTCTCCCTCTTATAAGTACATTATAACGCAAATCCCCATTCGCAAAACACTTAAACATACGCAAATCCCCATTCATTTTATGTCAGAACATACGCAAATCCCCATTCGATAGCATAAAAACAATTTGTAACATAAAATTTGATATATTAAGAAATGTAAATATTGCGTATAAATAAAGGGTTTTATGATGGTTGTGTATTTTTAAATATTATGATATTTTAAAAATGTAACATAAAATAGGTTACAAATTTAAAATTTAGGTTACAAATTATGAAAGAGTATTTAGAAGAAGAGACATGTCTAAAGGTTTCGATGAAGGAAACCGATAAATATTATGAAAAACTTCCTTTAATGTATAAAGGAAGGTATATTTTTTATGATATGCAAATGGTTGGGGCAAAGTGGATAGGCTTAAAACCAAAATATGACATAAAACTAGTTGATATTAGAGTTGATTATAAATTGATTGTGAGCACTTTTAAATCAAATTGTGTTTTTTTGTTTAATTCAGTTACTTTTTATAAAAAAGAAAAAATGCATGATGAAGGAATACCATTTGTGATTAAAGATAAACAAATATATTTACCTTTTTTAGCTATTGTGCTGTCAAGTTATAGAGAAACTGGAATTAGACCAGTATCTAAAATTTCTTTTTTAACTCAAAAAATGGTATTGGTTGCAATATATGAAAAATGGAAGGGTGTTTCAGCTACTGAAGCGGCAAAAAGGTTAGAAGTTACTAGAATGTCTGCAAGTAGATGCTTTGATGAAATTCAATACTTAGGTATCAATATTCTAGATATGAGTGGTAAGACCAGATTGATTTGTGTTCCTAATGATATAGAAGCATTGTGGAAAGATATAAAAGATAAATTAAGAAGTCCAGTAATAAAAACATATGCACTTTCTAAAGATGTAAAACTAGATAAATTAGGTGGTATCAGCGCTTTGTGTGAGTATTCTATGTTGCAGGATAATAATTATCCAACATATGTAGTAACAAAAAAAGATATCGTAAAAAGTGGAATAAGAGAAATGGAACCTGTATATTTTGGAGAAGATATAGGAAGTTTAGTATTAGAGGTAGGATATTTTATAAACTTTAACAATAATAATATAGAAGATCCATTTAGCGTCATCTTGTCTTTGTCTCAAGAAGATCTAGATGATCCAAGAGTGGACCTTTCTATTAGAAAAATGTTAAAGGAGTATGTATGGTTAATGGAATAATAATTTTTAGAGAGTATTTTAAAGGATTTGAGGATCAATATGTCCTTATAGGTGGAGCTGCATGTGATATTGTGTTTGAAAATCGAAAAGCTGAGTTTAGAATGACAAAAGATTTGGATATGGTATTAATTGTTGAAGCATTAACGCCTGAATTTGGCGATAGATTTTGGGAATTTGTAAAAGGTGGTAAATATAGAAACAAGGTTACCAACAAAGGAAAACCGCAATTCTACAGGTTTGATAAACCAGAGGCTGATAATTACCCAAGAACAATCGAATTGTTTTGTAGGGAGAACTTCAAACTAAGAGAAATGACGGGTATAACGCCAATCCATGTTAACGATTCTGTGTCTAGTCTTTAAGCTATTTTGTTAAATGAAGATTATTATCAAATCTTATTAGAAGGAAGAACTGTTGAGGATGGTTTATCTGTTTTAAGACCAGAATATTTAATTCTTTTTAAGGCTAAAGCTTATCTAGATCTAGACTTAAGAAAAAAGAATGGTGAGAAAATTGATTCTGGCGATATCGGCAAACACAAAAAAGACATCTTGCGTATAATAGGTGAATTAGAATTAAGAAAAACTAAGGAGCTTCCTATTTCGGTTAAAAATGATATAGATAATTTTATCGTCACGCTTACTGATAATCCATTTGATTATAATTCTTTAAAGAGACACGAGTTAAAGAATGAAGAAGTTATAGATAAGCTTAAAAGCATCTATGATTGATTAGAATAAAAGTAATACATGATAAAATAATCAATGTTAAGGTGGTAAAGATATGAGTGATATCATTTATGGAAAAAATAGTTTTATAGAGGCTTTAAGAAGTGATCGTATTAAAGAAGCTTTGATCACAAAGGATTGTCAATATCTTAAAGATTTAGAAAAGAAGAATATTAAATATAAAATCGTTGATAAAAAGAAATTAGATATTTTAAGTAAGAACGGTAATCATCAGGGTTGCTTAGCTTACACTAAAGAATATAAACTAGCTACAGTTAAGTCGATGATGAAAAAGGAAAAGGGTCTTATTGTCTTATTAGATGGACTAAAGGATCCGCATAACTTGGGTGCTATTATTAGAACTTGTGAGTGTGCTGGTGCTGATGGTTTAGTTTATAAGAAACATAATAGCGTTCATTTAAATGATACTGTTGCTAAGGTTGCTTGTGGGGCACTTGAGTATGTTAAGGTGGCTGAAGTAACTAATATGGTTAATACTATTAAGGAACTAAAGGACAATGGCTATTGGGTTGTGGGTACTGATGGTTCTGGTAATGATTTATACAATAAGATTGACTATAACATGAATGTAGCTTTGGTAATTGGTTCTGAGGGTGAGGGCATGAGTCGTCTTGTTAAGGAAGAGTGTGACTTTATCGTTAAGATGCCAATGAAGGGTCATATTAACAGTTTGAATGCTTCAGTAGCTGCTGGTATTATGATTTTTAATATCCTTGATAAAAGAGGAGAATAAGTATGTTAGTAACAAGGAACTCTAAATTAATTGATGTGTTTAAGACACCATCTGGTCATGATCTTTTAGCTCGTTTATTCTATTCACTTGGAATGGATGAGAGTTTGATTGAGAAGAAACTGATTGGTGGTATTAAGCTCAGTTCCTTGAAATATTTAACGTTTAATAAATTCAATGATGAGGCAATCGATGCGTTTGTTGATTTGTTGAATTCTTTTAATATTGAAGATAAAGATGATAGTCCTGAAATTAAAAGGGAGTGGTGGAAGGAGGCTATATTCTATCAAATCTATCCACGTTCTTTTAAGGATTCTAATGGTGATGGTATTGGTGATATAAATGGCATTACTTCCAAGTTGGATTATTTAAAGGATTTGGGTGTAGATGCCTTATGGATTTGCCCTTTCTATGATTCACCTAATTGTGATAATGGTTATGATATTCGCGATTATAAGAAGATAATGGCTGAATTTGGAAGTATGGACGATGTTGATAATTTATTTGTGGAAGCACACAAAAGAGATATCAAGATTATCATTGATTTGGTTATGAATCATACTTCTGATGAGCATGAATGGTTTAAAAAATCACTTAAGAGAATTAAACCTTATGATGATTATTATATTTGGGAAGATAAGCCTACTAACTGGACTTCTTTCTTTTCAGGTCCTGCTTGGAAATATTTTGATGAAAGAAAACAATATGCTCTACATTTATTTGCGGATAAACAAATAGATTTAAACTGGGATAATCCTTTAGTTAGAGAAGAGATGTATGATATTGCTAATTATTGGTTAGATAAGGGTGCTGATGGTTTTAGGTTGGATGTTGTGTCAATGATATCTAAGAATAGGCCTTTAAGGGATGGCAATAAGACTATTGGTGAGTTGATTTCTTTTGTGGGCATTGAACATTATTTCCATGGTAATCATTTAGATGAGTATCTTAAGGAATTTAATAAAAGATGTTTAAAACCTCATAAGGCTTATACAGTAGGAGAATGTCCTGGGGCTGGTGTTAAGTTAGGTAGGTTTATTGCGGGTGATGATAGTGATGAATTAAGCCAATTATTTTCTTTTGATCATATTGATAATCCAGGTAAGAAACGTTTTGATGTTTATGACTTTGATTTAAGAAAGATGATGCCTGAGCTTATTAGATGGCAGATGAAGTATTCTAATCATGCTTGGCCTACTGTCTTTATGAATAATCATGATAATCCTAGGATGTTGTCTAAGGTTGATAAGGATTTAAAGTATCGTGATGAAGTGGCTAAGTTGTTAATTACTTTGATGATGACTTTAAAGGGTACCCCGTATATTTATCAGGGTGATGAGATTGGCATGGCTAATTATCCTTTTAAAGATTTGAGTGAGTATCGTGATGTCGAAACTTTAAATTTTTATGAATTGAATAAAAAGGATAAGAATATCTTAAAGAGATTGGAATATGGTTCTAGGGATAATGCAAGAACGCCAATGCAGTGGAGTGATGATACTTATGCTGGTTTCTCTAGTGTTAATCCTTGGATTAATATCAATCCTGATTATAAGGAATACAACGTTGAAGCTGAACTTAAGGATGATGATTCAATACTGAATTATTATAAGAAGGCTATTAAACTACGTAAGGATAATAAAGTATTTATATATGGAAACTTTGAACTTATTACTTTAAAGGATATATTAGTTTACAAGCGTACATTGGATGATGAAGAGTTTATAGTAGTAATGAATTTGACTGATAAGACTTTAAAGAAGCCATTAGTTAAAGATGTTGTGTTAAGTAATTATAATAGTGATAGCGATAAATTAAGACCATATGAGGTGATAGTATGCAGAAAAGTGGAAAAATATTAGAGTCATTAAATTTAGAATTTAGATACATAGAACATGAGCCAGTTTTAGATTATGAAGCTGCTTATAGAGTTGATCAACAGTTTAATTTAACAGGTCAAGAATCAAAGTGTTTGTTTATTAAGTCAAAGTCTGGTAAGTTTTATTCTTTCATAACTTATGAAGGTGTTAACTTTGATCGTAAATTCTTTAAGGAATTGTTAGGTGAGAAGACAAGCATTGCCTCAAGGGAAGAACTTATGGATATTGCAGGATATGAGGCAGGATGTGCCGCTCCTTTTCCTTATCCTAAGGAAGTAGGGTATATTGTTGATAATAGAGTCTTTAATTTCGATAAGTATATTTGTAGTGCTGGTATTCCTACTGAGAGTTTTGAAATGCCTACAAGTAACTTAAAAGAAGTATATAAGCATGTAGATAATGAAGTTATCTATATTGATATTGAATAATTAAATTAATAGTCGTATATTTGAATTATAAACAAAACCGTTGATTGGGAAATCAAACATAGAAAGCTGCTTAAAGAGAGTCATGATGGTGGAAATTGACAGAATGTGCACTATGCAAATGGACCCAAGAGGGCTGGATGAAAACATCTTTGTGAGTACTTCCAGACGCGATGCTAGCGTTACAAGGCAGGAAATGTGATTGCATTTTCATTAAGAGAGAAGTTTTGCTTCTAATTAAGGTGGTACCGCAGGTTATAACGCTTGTCCTTTGGGATAGGCGTTTTTTGTTTATCAACACTTAAGGAAATGCAGATAAGAAGGAGGTAAAATCACATGAAAAAAATTATTTCTTTATTCTTTGTAGCTATGTTGTTAGTTACACTACTTGGCTGTTCAAAGAAGGTTGATGATGGTTATAAGGTGGCTGTTGTTAAGCAACTTGATCATGAATCTCTTGATGAAATTGCGAAGGCTATTTGTGATGAATTTGATGTGATTAGTAAAAGGGATGGTGTAAGTATTGATTATGGTGATGTTTATTCAGGTCAAAATGATCAATCAGTTCTTCAACAAATTGGTTCTCAAGTAAGAAGTGATGGTGTTGATGTAATAGTGCCTATCGCAACTCTTGCAGCACAAACGATGGCACTTGTTTCTGATGGTGATATTCCAGTTGTTTTTGCGGCAATATCTGATCCTGAAACAGCTGGTTTAACCGATATTGATTATGTAACTGGTACATCTGATGCCCTTAATACTAAACAAATTATGGAGATGATGTTTAAGGCAAATCCAGACATTGAGAAGGTTGGTTTGTTGTATTCAATGTCTGAGGCTAATAGTAAGAAGTCTATTGATGAGGCAAAGGCTTATTTGAAAGATAAGGGAATAAAGATTATTGAGGCTACTGGTAATACTGATGATGAGATTAAACAAGCAGCAACTTCGCTTATCGCAAGTAAGGTTGATGCGGTATTTACACCTACTGATAATGTTGTTATGGCTAGTGAATTAACCATAGCTCAAGATTTTATGGATGCTAAGATTCCTCATTATACAGGTGCTGATTCTTTTGTGAAGGGTGGTGCTTTTGTGACATGTGGTGTTAATTATACTGAGCTTGGTAAGTTAACGGCTGATTTAGCTTATAGTATTTTGACTGGCGATGAAGTTAAAGATTATGAGGTAGTGCCTGGTGGCATCATTACAGTTAATACTGATGTATGTGAGAAATTAGGTATTTCACCAGACATCTTCTCTGACTTTGGTGAAATTGTTGAAGTTACAACTATTAAGGATTAAGTATGTCATATATTATCGAAACAGCTTTAGAATTGGCTTGTGTTTATTCTTTTGTAGCATTAGCTTTGTTTCTAAGTTTTAGAATTTTAGATATAGCAGATCTTACAACTGATGGATGTTTTGTCTTAGGGATGTGTGTTTCTATTGTATGTACCCTTAATAATCATCCCTTACTTGGAATAGTTTTGGGGATGGTATCGGGTGGTTTGGCAGGTTTGGTTACTGCCTTACTTCAAACTAAATTAGGTGTTCCATCAATTCTTGCAGGAATCATCACTAATACTGCTTTATATACGATTAATCTAATGGTTATGGGTTTTAGTTCTAATATTTCAATCCTTAGAAATAAGACAATATTTAATGGTAATAAATTGTTATTACTTGTACTAATTGTAGTTGTAGCAATGATTCTCTTAAGATATTTCTTATCAACAAGACTTGGATTATCAATTAGGGCAACAGGAGATAATATCGATATGGTATCGGCATCTTCTATTAATCCTAAGGCTTGTATTCTTATTGGTCTAATAATTTCTAATATGTTGACAGGACTTGGCGGTGCTTTAGCAGGTCAGCTTCAAAAGAGTGCTGATATTAATGCAGGTAATGGTATTGTGACAATTGGTTTGGCTACTTTGATTATTGGTGAAACACTTATTAATGGCAAGAAGTCAATTAGTAGAAATATCATTGCGTGTTTAATCGGCAATATTATTTATCGTTTGATTTATGCCTTTATTTTACAGACGCATATTATTCCGATTGAGTGTTTGAAGTTGATGACGGCGTTAATAATTACATTAGCTATAGCGCTTCCTTATTTAAGGATAGAAAGAAGGCTTTATGTTGAAGATTGATAATATAAGTAAGACTTTTTCAATAGGAACTGTTAATGAAAAATTAGCCTTAAGTGATATTAATTTAGATGTTAATACTGGTGATTTTATTACAATTATTGGTTCTAATGGTGCAGGTAAGTCAACCTTGTTTAATTCAATTTCAGGTGATTTTAAATTAGATAAGGGAAGTATTATTCTTGATGATATTGATATTACAAAAAGGGCTGATTATCAAAGAAGTAAGTATATTGGAAGATTGTTTCAAGATCCATTAAGAGGTAGCGCACCTCATATGACAATTAAAGAGAATTTAGCTTTAGCTTATATGAGGGCTGATAAGAATAAGAGAATCTTCTCTTGTATCAGTAAGAAAGATGAAGAATTCTTTAGAGAAGAACTTAAGAAATTGGATTTAAATTTAGAAGATAGAATGGATACTAAGGTTGGTTTATTATCAGGCGGTCAAAGGCAGGCTTTAACACTTTTGATGGCAACTATTGTGCCTCCTAAGGTCTTGCTTCTAGATGAACATACTGCTGCCTTAGATCCTATTATGGCTGATAAGATTATGGATTTAACTAACAAGATAGTTAAAGAAAATAAGATTACTTGTTTGATGATTACTCATAATCTTAAGATGGCACTAGCTACTGGAAATCGTACTTTGATTATGAATAAGGGCAGGGTTATTAAGGAGTTAGATGAAGTCACAAAGAAGGGTATGGATATAAATGGATTGTTGAGTGTATTTAAGGATTCACTTAATGATGATCGTATACTCTTAGATAATAATTAAGGTGTTATACTACATAAAATAATCAAATTAAAACATGGCTGAAACCCTTATAAACAAAGGACATCAGCCATGTTTTTGTAACTATAATGTTCGAAAGTTAAAAACCTTTATTGGCAACAACTTGATCCACTAAATCGTCATTGTTTCTAGTTTTAATAAACAATGAAATTAAAGAATCAACACGATCATCTCTCATATAAGATACTAAGTCTCTATGGATGATGTTAGTAGCTTCTAGTTCTTTCTTGCTTAGTAATAGATCTTCTCTTCTAGTTCCTGATTTCATGATGTCGATGGCGGGGAATAGCCTTCTTTCTTGAAGTTTTCTTGATAAGACAAGTTCCATGTTACCAGTACCCTTGAATTCTTCGTAGATGACATCGTCCATCTTACTACCTGTGTCTACAAGTGCTGTAGCTAGTATTGTAAGAGAGCCTTTTTCTTTAGTATTTCTAGCAGCTCCAAAGAATCTCTTTGGCATATATAGAGCGTTAGGATCTAGACCACCTGATAGAGTTTTACCAGATGAAGTTTCAGTTAGGTTGTATGCTCTTGATAGTCTTGTGATTGAGTCTAGTAGGATGAATACATCTTCTCCTACTTCAACTAATCTTTTGGCATGTTCAATAGTCATTTCAGAGACATATTTATGTCTTTGAGGTTGTTCATCAAATGTTGAGTAGAAGATTTCAACATTGTCACCTTTAATGATTTCTTTAATGTCTGTAACTTCTTCAGGTCTTTCATCAATTAATAGAATAATTAGATGAGCCTTAGGGCATGATCTAAGGATTGATAGGGCCATGTCTTTTAGGATAGTAGTTTTACCAGCCTTAGGAGGAGATACGATAAGTCCTCTTTGACCCTTACCAATAGGTGCCATTAAGTCAACTACTCTCATAGCTAGAGATTCGCCTTGTCTTTCTAGTTTTACTCTTTCATTTGGAAAAATAGGAGTAAGGTCTTCGAAGGCTACTCTATTTCTAATCATGTCAGTTGTTTGGTAGTTGATTTTGTCGATATATATTAATGAATAATATCTTTCGTTGTCTTTAGGATCTCTTTTCTTACCACTGATGTAGTCACCTTGTCTTAGTCTGAATTTTTTGATGAAGGTTGGTGAGACATAAACGTTTTCTTCATCGTTTGAGAAGTTGTCGTTTCTTATAAAGCCAAAGCCATCTTCTAAGATAGTTAGGATTCCTTCTACTGGATATGTACTTTCTGTTTTCTTTTCTTCTTTTTCGGTTAGTTTAAAGATGATTTCATCTTTCTTTAAACCAGTGATGTCGATTTGTTTTTCTTTGGCGATTTCTTTAAGTTCGCTTACTTTTAGATTTGATAATTCTTCTTTATTCATGGCTATATTATATATAATTATTAAATATGAATGAGAAAGAATTGCTGAAACTTGTAGCACCAATGTGGAAACAATATCTTAGATGTATTGTGGGGTGTTTTTGTGCTTTTTTAATGTTTAATCTTACATCGAAATTTCTAGTCTTTTTCTTCATGATTACGACTATTATTTCCTTTAGAAGTATGGTCGAAGTAACTATTTGGCAAAGAAAGATTACAAGTGGAGACTATGAACTCGTTACTTGTAAGGTTGGTGGTAAGATGCTGGCTTTTACGATGGTTTATTATGATGAGGAACCAGGTATTGGCTTTGATTATGTTGGTGGTTTAAAGTCAGGAGATATTGTAAAGGCAATTAAAGTTGTAGAGGATTATTTAATTATAGAGAAGGTGAATAAATGAAAAGGGTAGTTGTGGTAACTGGTGCTAGTTCTGGTATTGGAAAGTGTACTTGTGAGTATTTAGTTGATAAAGATTTTATTGTCTATGGTTTGTCTAGAAGAAAGGTTGCCAGTACTTTTACGAGTATGAAGTGTGATGTGACTGATAGAGAAGCTTTTAAGAGTGTTATTGATGAAATCTATAAAAGAGAAGGAAGAATCGATGTGCTTGTTAATAATGCAGGCATGGGTATTTCAGGGGCTGTTGAGTATATTGATAATAATAAGACTGATATGTTGTTTGATGTGAATACCTTGGCTAGTTTTAATACCTGTCAGATATGTATTCCTTATTTAAGAGAAACAAAGGGTTATATTGTCAATATTTCATCTATTGCATCTGTTGTGCCTATTCCTTATCAAACAGCATATTCTGCAAGTAAGGCAGCTGTTAATTTGTTTTCTGAGAGTTTGAGATTAGAGCTTAAGGATAGTGGCATTAAAGTTACAGCTATTATGCCAGGAGATACAAAGACCGGTTTTACAAGTGCTAGGGTTAAGGAAGATAGTCATAATAATTATGGTGATAAGTTGACTAAGTCGGTTGCTAGGATGGAACATGATGAACAAAATGGTAAGAGTCCTATAACGGTTGCTAAGGAGATTGAAAGAGTAATTAATAAGAAGAATCCTAAGGCCTTGGTATCTGTTGGTTTTGAGTATAAATGTGCTTATATGTTGACTAAGATTTTACCTAAGAGATTGTTCTTATTTATAGTTGATAGGATATATAACAGTTAAGTAAAGGAGAAGTGTATGTGGGAAGATAAGACAGATTATTTTACAGAAAAGGAAAGACATTATAAGGATACATATCTAGAGATATCTGAGGTTCTTGATAATACGATAGAGGCGAGTTTGTTTTCGTCTGAAGTAGGTGATTATGAAATCTATGTTTGTTACGGGAAAATGGTTGGAATTGTTTATGCAAATGCTGATGAAGCAGAATCTTTGCGTCAACAGATGAAGAAAGATTTAGAGGAAGAATATAAGAAGAGTAAAGAAGAACCTTCTGGCGATTTTATTAATTATTTTGGGAATAAATATCGTCTTGATTTGCCAACTGATTTATTCTTTGATATGGGAGACTTCTTTCCGTTTTAAGTATTGGGCTGCATAGTGCTGTGTAGTCTTTTGTTTATTGACGAGGAAATCAAATTAGTTATAAATTTAACAAATTTATAAAAAAATATGTAAGCGCTTTATGAAATAGTGGTAGAATTAATTCAGATGAATTTCATCCATCGAGATAATGAAAAGGAGACATGATGATGAAAAAACTTTTTGCGGTATTACTTGCAGTGTTAATGTGCTTCACATTAGTTGCATGTAATAAGGATTCTGGTACTACAGAAGGTGGCGATACACCTGCTGGTGGCAAAGTATTCTATCTTAACTTCAAGCCTGAGTCAGATGCGGCTTGGCAAGAATTAGCTAAGAAGTATACTGAAGAAACTGGTGTTGAAGTAAAGGTTGTTACTGCTGCTAGTGGTAACTATGATGTAAGCTTACAAAATGAATTAGGTAAGGCTACACCTGAACTTACAATGTTCCAAATGACTAATGATGGTGCTGTTGCTACTTATGGTGACTACGCTATGGATTTAGCTGGTACTGATGTTTACAACGAAATGACTACTCATGATTTTGATTTAGTTAAAGACGGTAAGACATTAGGTATTGGTTATTGCTACGAATGTTTCGGTATTATAGTGAACAAGGCTTTATTAGCTAAGGCTGGTCATGATATTTCTGAAATCACTAACTTTGAAACTTTAAAGGCTGTTGCTGAAGATATTCATGCTAGAGCTGCTGAATTAGGTTTCGATGCATTCACTAATGCTGGTTTAGCTGATTCTTCTTCTTGGAGATTCACTGGTCACTTAATTACTCTTCCATTACACTATGAAGGTATTACTTCTAAGACTGAAATCAAGGGTACTTACTTAGATGAATATAAGAATATTTGGGATTTATATCTAAATAATTCTGCTACTGATCCAGTTGCTAATAATGAAGCTGGTGATGGTGCTGAAGCTGAATTTGGTGAAGGTAAGGCTGTATTCTATCAAAATGGTTCTTGGGAATATTCTGCTTTAACTGGTAACTACGGTATGAATGCTGATGATCTTCAAATGATTCCAATTTACTGTGGTCATGAAGGCGAAGAAAATGCTGCATTATGTTCTGGTACTGAAGCTCACTGGGCTGTAAGTAACTTAGCTAGTGAAGCTGATCAAAAGGCTACTTTAGATTTCATGAAGTGGGTTGTAACTTCTGATGAAGGTACTACTATGATGGCTAAAGAATTTGGTCCTATTCCTTTCAAGAATGCTAAGGAACCTGAAAACGTATTCTTCGCTCAAGCTAATGAATTATTAGCTGAAGGTAAGTACAACGTTAGCTGGGCATTCAACTACACACCTGCAGTTGATGATTTCCGTGCTGGTCTTGTAAGTGCTTTAAAACAATATGCTGTTGATGGAAACTGGGAACCAGTTAAGACTGCATTTGTTGACGGTTGGAATAACTTATTAGCTCAAGAAGCTGAATAATCTATAATAAGCTGATTTTAAAAAAGGGGGACAATCCTTTGTCCCTCTTTCTTCTATTATTTTGTTTTAAATAATCTTCTTTGATTATTTAAAAGAGGATAAAAGAGGGGACGATTCTTATGAAAAAGAAAAAGAAGTATGTGAAAAGAGATCCGAATGCTCTTAGTAGCGATCTAATCGTCAATCCAATCAAACGTAAGGTTTGGCTTTTTTTAATTCCAACCTTTGTTTGTTTTGTGATTGGATTTGTTTGGCCTTTTGCCAGTGGTGTTTACTTGTCTTTTTGTCAATTTAGACTTATTAGAGAAGCTTTATTTATTCCACTAGATAAGGTTAAGGATGTGTGGACTGGTTTTTCTAACTATGCTAGAGCTTTCGCTGATCCATCATTTAAACAAGCATTTATTTATACTGCAAAGTATGCGGTAGTAAGTGTTGTTGTGATTAATGTATTGTCATTCTTCTTAGGCTATTTGTTAACTTTAAAGATTAAGGGAAGTAATATCTTTAGAGCTACATTCTTTATGCCTAACTTGATTGGTGGTATCGTACTAAGTTATATCTGGCAATTAATTTTCAATGGTGTTTTGATTAGATATAACACTTACTTAACAGCTAATGCTAAGTTTGGTTTCTGGGGCTTAGTAATCCTTATGGCTTGGCAACAAATTGGTTATATGATGATTATTTATATTGCGGGTTTCCAATCTGTTTCTGAGGATATCCTAGAGGCTGCTAAGATTGATGGTGCTAATAAGTGGCAATCATTGTTTAAGGTTATTGTGCCTAATATGATGACTACTATTTCTATTTGTATGTTCTTGTCTTTAACAAATTCATTCAAGTTGTTCGATCAAAACTTGGCTTTGACAGGTGGTGCTCCGGTTGTTACTACTCCTGCTGGTCAAATTAAGATGACTGAAATGTTGGCTCTAAATATTTCTAATTCGTTCGGTAAGATTAATACTTGGGCTAAGGGTACAGCACAAGCGAAGGCTGTTATCTTCTTTATCTTGGTTGCAGCTATTTCTTTATTACAATTAAAATTCACTAGAAGTAAGGAGGTTCAACAATGATGAAAAAGGAATCTTCATTGAAAAGAGAAAAAGCGAAGGCTTGGGTTATTACTATTGTCTTAACTTTAACTAGTTTGGCTTGGGTAATGCCTATTGTCATTGTATTGATAAACTCTTTTAAGACAAAGGGTGCTATTGCCCTTGAGACATTTAAGTTACCAACAAATGAGAATTATGTTGGTTTTGCCAACTACATTACTGGTATGACTAGTGGTAACTATAGTTTCTGGGACTGTGTTAAATATTCATTAATTATTACTGTATTATCAGTTGCCTTGATTCTAATTTGTACATCAATGGCAGCTTGGTATATTTCTAGAGTTAATTCTAGATTTGCGAAGTTTGTATATGCACTATGTACTTTCTCAATGATTGTACCTTTCCAAATGGTACAGTTCACATTGTCAAATACTGCTACTATGTTGCATCTAAACACTCCATTCACTATTCCGGTTGTTTATTTAGGATTTGGTGCTGGTTTGGCTATCTTCATGTTTACGGGTTTTGTTAAGCAAATTCCACTTGAAATTGAAGAGGCTGCTGTAATGGATGGTTGTACTCCTGTTAAGACTTTCTTTAAGGTTGTGCTTCCAATGTTGTCACCATCATTAATTTCTGTTGGTATTTTGGAAGCTATGTGGGTATGGAATGACTACTTGTTACCATATCTTGTACTTGATATTAACAAGTATCGTACTATTCCAATTCATATCCAATACTTAAGAGGTTCATATGGTCAAGTAGATATGGGCGCTAGTATGGCTCTAATTATTTTAGCTCTACTTCCTGTTGTGCTTATTTACTTGTTCTGTCAAAAGTATATTATTAAGGGAGTTGCAGCTGGTGCTGTTAAGGGATAATTTATGGATAGAAAATCTGGCGTATTGATGCATATTTCTTCCTTGCCATCTAAGTATGGTATTGGAAGTTTTGGTGATGAGGCTTATAAGTTTGTTGATTTCTTGAGTGAGGCTCATCAAACTTATTGGCAAATCTTGCCTTTATCTCAAACTGGTTATGGAGATTCTCCTTATCAATCAGTATCGGCTTTTGCAGGTAATCCTTATTTCATTGATTTGGAATATTTGGAGAAAGAAGGTTTATTAAAGAAAGAAGATTATGTTGATGTTGACTGGGAATTTAATGGTCGTATCAACTATGGTGCTTTATATAATAAGCGTTATCCAATTTTAAGACTTGCGTGCAAGCGTTTTATTGAAAAAGGTGAATTTGAGGATTTCGAGAAGTTTGAGAAAGGGAATGAGTGGTTGGAAGATTATGCACTCTTTCAAACTATTAAAGAGAAGTTAAATTATGCATCTTTGATTGATTGGCCAAAGGAATATAAGGAAAAGGATCCTGAAGCTATTTCTTCTTTAAAGAAGGAATATGAGGATACATATGATTTCTGGCGTGTGGTTCAATATTTGTTTACTAAACAATGGTTTGAATTAAAGGAATATGCAAATTCTAAGGGAATTAAGATTATTGGCGACTGTCCATTATATGTATCAAGTGATTCATGTGATGTGTTCTCTGATCCTTCATTGTTCTTGGTTGACGAGGAGTTAGTTCCTAAGAAGGTTGCAGGTTGTCCACCAGATGGTTTTGCGGCTGATGGTCAATTATGGGGTAATCCTATTTATGATTGGGATCATCATCTAGATACTGATTATGCTTGGTGGATAAAGAGATTAAAACACTTATGTAGTATTTATGACTATGTAAGAATAGATCATTTTAGAGGCTTAAGTGCTTACTATACTATCGATTATGGTGCTACTACCGCTAAGGATGGTAAGTGGGTAAGAGGCCCTGGTAAGGCTTTGGTTAAGGCTATAAGAGAACATGTTGGTTCTAATATTATTGCGGAAGACTTGGGCTATATGGATGATGATGTTAAAGACTTACTTGCATATAGCACTTATCCTGGTATGGGTGTCTTAGAGTTTGGCTTTGATAGTCGTGATAGTAATGGAAATGATAATATTCCTTATAATCTAAAGAAGAATCAAATTGCTTATGTAGGTACTCATGATAATCAAACTGTTATGGGTTGGACTAAGGAATTATCACCTGAAGCTTCAGATTTCTGTAAAGAATATATTGGCTATAGAGAGGGTGATGACTTCAATTGGGTAATGATTAGACAATTGATGGCTACTGTATGTGATACAGCTATTGTGCAGGCTCAAGATTTATTAGGTCTTGATGAGAATGCAAGAATGAATGCACCTAGTACAGTTGGAAGAAACTGGCAATGGATGGCGGAAGATGGTTGTTTCACAGATGATATTAAAGAGCGTTTGAAAGAATTAACGCATGTATATGGAAGGGCATAATTATGGCAGAGGTTGTATTAAAAAATATTAAGAAGGTTTATCCTCTTCAAGAAAATAAAAAGGGATTGTTTGGTAAGAAAAAGGAAACAAGCAAGAAGTCTACTAATCTTCAAATTACAGATGAGGGTGTAGTAGCTGTTCAAGATTTCAATATCGATATTAAGGATAATGAATTCATCGTTCTTGTTGGTCCATCAGGTTGTGGTAAGTCTACTACGCTTAGAATGGTTGCGGGTCTTGAAGATATTTCAGGTGGTGAACTTTATATTGATGGTAGATTGTGTAATGATATTGAACCTAAGGATAGAGATATCGCAATGGTTTTCCAATCTTATGCCCTTTATCCACATTTAACTGTTTATGATAATATTGCGTTCCCACTAAAGATAGCTAAGGTTCCAAAAGAGGAAATCGATAAGAAGGTAAGGGATGCTGCTGAGACTCTAGATATTACTCAATACTTAGATCGTAAGCCAAAGAACTTGTCAGGTGGTCAAAGACAAAGAGTTGCCATCGGTAGAGCTATTGTAAGAAATCCTAAGGTATTATTGATGGATGAACCTCTATCAAACTTGGATGCTAAATTAAGAAACCAAATGAGAGCTGAGATTATTAAGTTAAGACAAAAGATCGATACTACTTTCATTTATGTAACTCATGACCAAGTAGAGGCTATGACTCTTGGTGATAGAATTGTTGTTATGAAGGATGGCTTTGTTCAACAAATCGGTACCCCTCAGGAAGTATTTGATCATCCAGCTAACTTGTTCGTTTCTGGTTTCATTGGTACTCCTCAAATGAACTACTTTGATGCAAAGTTAGTTATTAAGAATGGTACTTATTTTGTAGATGTAGATGATCAAGAATTTGAATTGTCTAAGGAAAAACAAGATAGACTTAAGGCTAAGGGTGTTAAGGAACAAGATATTACTCTTGGTGTAAGACCAGATCATATGGTTTTAGCTGATAAGGGTATTAAGGCTAAGGTTGATGTTAGTGAACTTATGGGTACATCTGTTCATCTACATGTAACTGCACTAGGTAGAGATGTTATCGCCATTGTTCCTACAGAGGGTAGAAAGGTTGAATTGGCTGGTCAAGAAATTCATTTAACTTTCTCAGGCAATGTAGCTAACTTATTCTCTAAGGAAGATGAGAAGAATCTAGAATATTAATAAAAGATTTAACTGAGCTTGAAGGGCTAATTTGAGAAATCAA
This sequence comes from uncultured Erysipelotrichaceae bacterium, assembly GCA_934725085.1. Taxonomy (GTDB): domain Bacteria; phylum Bacillota_I; class Bacilli_A; order Erysipelotrichales; family Erysipelotrichaceae; genus Colivicinus. The sequence continues at coordinate 189,454 of CAKVAL010000001.1, forward strand.
AGAAGCTTAAAAGCTCAGTTTTAATACTTTTATTCAGTAAGTCCGTTATATGGTACAAGCAATTTAAAAGCTAGCTTAAAAATAAGGGTTAAATGTAAAGTATGTGCAAAACAGATTGTTGATATAAAAATTTCTACTTGTAATTTATTTTAATTTTTAATAATATAAAAACGTTGCAAATCTGTAACAGAATTTTGACCGCTAAGAAATGCGCTAAGGCTACGGAATGCCGGGTCAAAGACCGAGACTTGTTTAGGAGACAAGAACCATGTTTAGTGGAACATGGAAGGGTTTCACCCTTATTGACGATGTATTTATATACTTTGAATCAATAAGAAGCGATTTCTGTTGCAGGAAGGACTTACTACTTTTTTTCGATTGATAGACAGGTATATAAATGCCTGTCTTTTTTATGAATTGGGAGGGAGTATTAATGAAAAAGATAATTGTTTTTGCGCTAGCATTATTGTGTTTGGTTGGTTGTTCTGATTCTAAGACAACAGTTGATGATGATCCAATTGAAAAGTATGGAAGTGATGTACTTAATGTTTTCAACTGGGGTGAGTATATTGGTGAGGATGTAATCGCAAATTTTGAAGAAGAATATGGTGTTAAGGTTAACTATTCTATGTTTGATTCAAATGAGATTTTATATACAAAGTTATTAAGTGGTACTTCTTATGATGTTATAGTGCCTAGTGACTATATGATTGAAAGATTAATGGAAGAAGATATGTTACAACCATTGGATTATAGCTATATGACTAATTTAGATGATTTAGATCCAGGCGTTGTAGCTTTAAGAGACGAGTATGATCCAGATGGTGTATATTCTATGCCTTATTTCTGGGGTTCTGTTGGTCTTGTTTATAATAAGAAGAATGTTGATGTTAATAAGCTTGAGGAATTAGGCTGGAATATTTTAAAGGATACAGAATATGCCGATAGAATCTTCATGTATGATTCTGAGAGAGATTCTTTCATGGTAGCTTTAAAGGCTTTAGGCTATTCTATGAATACTGATAATATGGATGAGATTAATGAGGCTTATGAATGGTTATGTGAACTACATGATACAATGCATCCAGCTTATGTAACTGATGAAGTAAATGATGCGATGATTAATAATGAAAAGGATATTGCGGTAGTTTACAGTGGTGCAGCTGCTTATATCATTTCTCAAAATGAGGATATGGGTTACTATATGCCAAAAGAGGGTACTAATGTTTGGACTGATTCTATGGTTATTCCAGCTAACGCTAAGAATCCAAAGTTGGCTAATGAATTCATTAATTTCATGTTGAATTATGATGAGGCTATGGATAGTTCAATTGCGGTTGGTTATACTTCAGCTAATAAGAAGGTTGTTGAGACTTTATCTTCTGAGGGTGAATTATATGATGGTAATGAAGCTTATTCTTTTGATGCTTCTAATCCTAAGAATGAAGTGTTTAAGCATAATGATACTTTAAAGAAAGTATTGTCTGATATGTGGGTTCGTATCAAGGTTAGATAATGAGAAAAGTTAAGGTATCAGCTATTCAGATACAGGTTTCAAATTGTTTAGAAGATAATTTAAACAAGGTTGAGGCAAAGATAAGAGAAGCAGCTAGAAATGGCGCGAATATCATCTTGTTGCCAGAACTTTTTGAGAGACAGTATTTCTGTCAAGAAAGAAGATATGAGTATTATGCTTATGCTAAGGAAACTTTAGATAATGACGCTGTTAAGATGGCTCTTGAATTATCTAGGGAATTAAATATTTTGATTCTTGTGAGTTTCTATGA
>CAKVAL010000002.1 GCA_934725085.1 uncultured Erysipelotrichaceae bacterium
AAAAAGCTATGTTTATGTAAAACGAAAATATAAGTGAGAATAAGAAGAAAGCGAAAATATCAAAAATAATTGAGTAAAATCAAAAAAAATAAAAAAATTTAAAAAATGCTTGCCAAAGCTAAAAAGTATATGGTATATTAAATAGGCACTGATAAGTGGCAACACAGTGTTGAGATGAAGAAGTACTCAAGAGGCCGAAGAGGAGGCCCTGCTAAGGCCTTAGGTCGGATTTCCGGCGCGAGGGTTCAAATCCCTCCTTCTTCGCCAGAATATATGCAGATGTAGTTCAATGGTAGAACGCGACCTTGCCAAGGTCGACACGAGGGTTCAATTCCCTTCATCTGCTCCATTAAGTGGTCACGTGGTGTAGCGGTTAACATGCCTCCCTGTCACGGAGGAGATCGTGGGTTCGATTCCCATCGTGACCGCCATTTGTAAGAATTGGAGTTATTGATTGATAACTCTTTTTTTTATATCATATTGCTTAGTGAAAGAAGGTATATATATGGAAAATGCTTGGAAGAAATATGCTGGTAATTTAGATCCAGTAATGAATTTTGGTAAAGATTACATTGATTTCATGACTTTATCAAAAACAGAAAGAGAAACTGTAGATAATTCAATTGAAATCGCTGAAAAGGCTGGTTTTAAGGATTTAAATACTGTTAGCGAATTAAAGACTGGTGATAAGGTATATTTCAACAACCGTGGTAAGTCTTTATTCTTATTTGTAGTTGGTAAAGAAGATTTAGCTAAGGGCTTAAACATCTTAGGTGCCCATGTTGATTCACCTCGTTTGGATCTTAAACAGCATCCTTTATATGAAGATTCAGGTCTAGTATTATTAGATACTCACTACTATGGTGGTATTAAGAAGTATCAATGGGTTGCTCAACCTCTAGCTCTTCATGGTGTTGTTTGTAAGAAAGATGGCAGCTTAGTTAAGGTTGTGATTGGTGAAAGTGAAGATGACCCAGTTGTTGGTGTAAGCGACTTATTAATTCATTTAGCTGCTGATCAAATGAAGAAGACAGGTTCTAATGTAGTAGAAGGTGAAGATTTAAATGTTTTATTTGGTTCAATTCCTGCTGCAACTGAGGAAGATGAGAAAGAACTTGTTAAGAAGAATATCTTGAATCTATTAAAAGAAAAATATGATATTGAAGAAGATGATTTCATTTCTGCAGAAATTGAAGTAGTTCCTGCTGGTAAGGCAAGAGATTATGGTTTTGATAGAAGCATGGTTATGGCTTATGGCCAAGATGACAATGTATGTGCTTATACTTCTTTAAGAGCTATTGTTGAAGAAGAAAATCCTGAAAGAACAAGTTGTTGCATCTTATCTGATAAGGAAGAAGTTGGTTCTCAAGGCAATACTGGTATGCATTCAAGTGCATTTGAGAATACTTTAGCTGAATTAATGGATAAGTGTGGTCAATATTCTGAATTAAATATCAGAAGATGTTTAAGAAATTCAATGATGTTGTCTAGTGATGTTAGTGCAGCTCATGATCCTAATTATCCAAGTGTAAGTTCTCCAAATCAAAATAATGCTGAATTCGGTAAGGGTATTGTGTTCAATAAGTATACTGGTTCTAGAGGTAAGGGTGGCAGTAATGATGCTAATCCTGAATTTATCGCTAAGATTCGTAAGGTTTTAGATGAGAATGGTGTTAATTATCAAACAAGTGAACTTGGTAAGGTTGACCAAGGCGGCGGTGGCACTATCGCTTATATCTTAGCTAATAAGGATGTTGAAGTAATTGATGCAGGTGTTGCGGTTCAAAATATGCATGCTTGCTATGAAGTTACAAGTAAGGTAGATATCTATGAAGCTTATCTAGCTTATAAGGCTTTCTTAAAGGATATGAAATAATTAGATTAGGCTCGAAAGAGTCTTTTCTTTATGCTTAAGTAAAAAGTTTGTTATTATGAGAATATGAAAAGAAAAAGAGTAGATTTATTATTACTTATAATTGTTATTTTATTGTTCTTTGGTTTAGTTTATTCGTTTCTTAATAAAGAGAAATTATCTGATGCTTATTTGGCCAGTGATACAAGTAATATCCTTGTTTATGATGAAGATGATAAAGAGATTAATTTAATACGCGGACAACTTGTTTCAGTGTCTGATAAAACTAAGGAAATTAATGGAAATGAATATCATAAGGTTTATTTGGGTGACACTGTTTATTATGTTTATAAAGATAATATAGTTTTAGATAGAGAATCATCAGTACTTGAGAAGTCTTTATATGTTTATCGTACTTGTGGTGTCTACGAGGACAAAGATGGTAGTAAACTTGCTGGTTTGATTAAGAGGGGTGAAGAGGTTAACATTATTGGCCATAGTCCTTTGAAAGATGATGGTAGCGTTGATCGTTATCAATTTGATGGTGGATATATATTAAGTAAATATCTAACAAGCGATAAGGAATTATTGAATATATCTAATCCTTTTTCAAATGATACAAATAATCCATATGGAGCAGGTAGTGCTAGTGAACTTGATTATATAGGCAACGAAAAGGTGCAAATAGAAGGTAATGTGATGCCTGATGTTTGTAAGTCTTTATATATTAATAGAGAGGCAATGGAGGATATAGAAGATTATATTGAACTAGCTAAAAGAACTGCGGTTAATACTTTTGTGATTGATATTAGAGATGCTCATATTGTTTCTTATAAGTCAGATATTATGAAGGAAAGTTCTATTTCTTCTTATGATGCAGCTACTTTTACTATGGAAGAGTTTAAGGCACAACTTGATAAGGTGAAAGAGGCTGGTATTTATATGGTTGGCCGTATAACTGTTTTTAAGGATAAGAATTATATGATTGATCATCCTGAGTATGCGATTTTAGATTTGACTGATGATGGTAAGCCTTTTATGTATGGAGGGTCTTATTGGCCTAGTCCTTTTGTAAGAGAAGTATGGGAATATAATGTAGAGCTTGCCAAAGAGGCTGTAACTAAATTAGGTTTCAATGAAATAGAATTTGATTATGTGCGTTTTCCTGAACAAATAGATTATTATGCTGATAAGTTAAATGCTCTTGATTTACAAAATCAATATGATGAGACAAGGTCACAAGCTATTCAAAGATTTTTGATGTATGCAGTTGATGAATTACATGGTGTTGGTGCTTATGTTTCAGCTGATGTCTTTGGGGAGACTAGTAATAATTATGTAACGGCTTATGGACAATATTGGCCAGCTATCTCAAGTGTAGTGGATGTTATTTCACCTATGCCTTATCCTGATCATTTTAATAACCATGCCTATAATATCGAAGAAGTTGTTTGGACAGTTCCTTATAAGTTGTTACTAGCTTGGGGTAAAGAAACTAAAAATATGCAAGATATTACCCCGAATAAGGCAAGAGTAAGAACTTTTATCCAAGGCTATAATTCTATAAGAAAACCATATGTTGTTTATGATAATGAGAAGTTATTAGATCAAATAAATGGTTTGAGTGATGCGGGTATTTTAGATAATGGTTATATTGTTTGGAATGCTGGCAGTTATATTGACAATTATTGTTTATATGAGGAAGCTTTAAGCAAGTAACTGGTTATAAAGTATTTGTGTTATACAAAAATCTATAAAGAATATAATTTTTTAGTTTATAATTAAAAGTATGTTAGATATTAAATCGATGGCGATTTCTCTTGAATTGTTTGGGGCATTTGTTTCATTAATGTTAGGTGCTTTCTTTTTCTCACAAAAGAATAAGGATGAAATCGATAGAGATATTATGAATGTTGTTTCTCTTGGTGCTTTACTTTTAATTAGTGATAGTATGACCTATTTTTATGATGGAGTAACAACAGATTTAGGCTTTATCATTAATAAACTAGCTACGTTTTTGGTTTATGCATGTAACTATACTTTGTTGATGTTGTTTGGAAAATGTTTAATTGATTATGTTAAGCCAAATAAGAAACAAAGATATGTGTTTTGTGTAGTATTTATTTGTATTATTATTTCTTTAATAATGCTAGTAGCATCTCAATTCTTTGATATTATCTATTATTTTGATGAGTTTAATGTATATCATCGAACAAACTTATATATCTTATCTCAAATTACTTCTTTTATAGGTATTTTCTGTTATGGACATTTCTTATTGAAGAATAAGAATAAGATGGTGAAAAATGAATATTATGCATCTCTTTGTTATGTAGTTATACCAAGTGTATGTACCCTTATTCAAACTTTCTTTTATGGCTTTCCATTTCAAATATTATCACTTGTGATAAGTGGCTGGTTACTTTTCTTAACCAGAGATTTGGCAGTTAGAAATAATTTGAAGCAGGCTCTTGATTCTAAGGATTCTTATTTAAGCAAGATGTCTCATGATTTAAGAACACCACTAAATGGTATTATTGGACTTTTGGATATCAATGATAATCATCCCGATGACGTCGAATTAAACCAAAGAAGTCGTGATAAGGCTAGGGTGGCTGCTAATCATTTGTTGTCTTTGTTGAATGATGTTTTAGAGTTAAGCAAGCTTGATAGTCAAAGAGCTGTTTTGATTGAGGAACCTTTTGATTTAAGGGATGTTCTTGATGAAGTGGAAACTATTTCTAAGTTAAAGGCTGAGTCTTTGAATGTTAATTTAATTTGCAATTATAAGGATGGTTTAACTTGTCCATATGTTTATGGCTCTTCTTTGCATATGAAACAGATTCTATTGAATCTTGTGGATAATGCGATTAAATATAATAGAACTGGTGGTTTTGTTGCGTTAAATGTAAATGTTAAAAGACATAAGGATGATTTGATTACTTATATATTTGAGGTTAAGGATAATGGTTTAGGTATTGATAAGGAATATCTAGATCATATCTTTGAACCTTTTAGTCAAGAGAATCAAAATTTTAATGAGTATCGTTTAGGCACCGGCTTAGGTATGTCTATTGTCAAAGGTCTTGTCGAACTTATGAAGGGTTCTATTTCGGTTAAATCTAAAAAGGGTGAAGGAAGTACTTTTGAGGTTATGATTCCTTTTAAGATAGCTCCTGAGATTGTTAAGAATACCAAGGATTCTAAGGTGTCTATTAAGGGTAAAAAGGTTTTACTTGTTGAAGATAATGATTTGAATAGAGAAATTGCCAAGACTTTACTTGAAGATGAGGGTGTTTTGGTTAGTGAGGCTGTTGATGGTCTTGATGCCTTGAAAGTCTTTGAAGAGTCTGAGATTGGTTATTTTGATTTGATTTTAATGGATGTTGTGATGCCTAATATGAATGGTTTAAATGCTACACGTGCTATTAGGGGACTTAATAGAATTGATAGTAATTTGCCTATTATCGCCTTAAGTGCGAATGCTTATGCAGAGGACATTAAAAAGACTAAGGATGCTGGTATGAATGATTATGTATCTAAGCCTTTTAAAATTGAAAATCTTGTTGAAATGATTGATAAGTACTGTTAATATATTTCTTGTGGATGTAATTATAACAATCGAAGATAAGCAAGATAATTATAAAGAAGTAGTTAGAGAGAAAAATATTATTAATAAGAAGCATTTTTCTTATGCTGATTCGTTGGACGTTTTAAATGATGTACGCATTTTTAATAATGGAATTACGATATTTCGCAAAGATGAAGATCATGAGACTTTTGTGGTCTTAAGGGATAAACCTTATATCAAGGTAAAGTCATCTGAGGGTAGTATTGTTTTTTCTATTAAAGAGCTTGCATTATCAATAAACAATGATATTATATCTATTGGCTATTATTTAAATGATAGTTACAAGCAAATAAAGATAGAATTTATAGGAGATTAATATAAACATGACAGCAAAAAGATCAATGGCTGATGTAGCATATGATTATATCGCAGCTCATAAAATGGCAATTCCTTTCAAGGAACTTTGGACTGAGGTATCTAAGGAAACTGGAGTAAGTGGCGATAGGGTAGCGTCTTTTTATTCTGATTTATCAATCGATGGACGTTTTGTACAACTTGATGGTAACAAGTGGGATTTAAAGAATCACTTAAAGTTTGAGGATACTCAAATTAATTTGGAAGAATTGGAAGTTGATGATGATGAGGGTGTTGTTTATGATGATGATGGTAACATCATCGAAGAACCTGAGGATGATGAATAAGGCGCTTTGCGTCTTTTCTTTTTGTATAATTAAGAAATGAAGTATTTAATTTTTGATTTTAATGGAACGATATTAAACGATACAGGTTTAGGACTTGAATGTATCAATAAATGCATTGATGATTTTTTAGATAGAGATCATTTAAGTTTGGAAGAATATCGTAATATCTTTACTTTCCCGGTTAAGCATTATTATGAAGAAGTTGGTTTTGACTTTGATGTCTTAAGTTGGGAAGAAGTTGGCCGTAAATGGATGGATTATTATGAGGCTGGTTTTGATAAGTGTCAGCTTTATGATGGCATTAAAGAAATGCTTATTAAGAATCACTTGTTAGGCAATAAAAATATTGTCTTGAGTGCTTCTAAGTTGGATATGTTAAAAGGTCAACTTGGTAAGTTGGGTATTATTGATATGTTTGATGAGGTACTTGGCATTGATAATATCTATGCTACAAGTAAGTTGCCAATTGGTTTAGAATTCATTAAGGATAAAAATCCTAAGGATTGTTTAATGATAGGTGATACTTTACATGATGGTGAGGTAGCTAGGGCCATGGGTGTTGAGTGTGTATTGGTTGCCAGAGGTCATCAATCTAAAGATGTTTTGTGTCAAAGTGGCCTTAGGGTATATGATGATATTAGAGAGGTATTGTTATGAGAATAGGTCAATCACAGGATGTGCATCGTTTAGTTGAAGGCAGGGATTTGATTATTGGTGGCGTGAAGATTCCTTATGATAAAGGGCTTTTGGGTCATAGTGATGCGGATGTACTGCTTCATGCGATTATTGAGTCTTTGATCGGAGCTATGGGACTTAAAGATATTGGTACTCATTTTTCTGATAAGGATGCTAAGTATGAAAATATTTCTTCTTTGGTTTTACTTGAAAAGACTAAGGATATGCTTAAGGAACATGGTTATAAGGTGGTGAATATTGATAGTTTGATCATTATCGAGAAGCCTAAGATGGCTCCTTATATTGATACTATGAAAGAGAATATCGCGAATACTTTAGGTATTGATAGTTCGCTTGTTAATGTTAAGGCGACATGTTTTGAAAAGATGGGCTTTGTGGGTAGAGGCGAAGGTGCAATTGCCCAGGCTGTCTGTTTAATTGATGAAATTTAAAAAGGCCACAAATGTGGCCTTTAGTCTACAAATTATTAATTAAATCTTTCTTACGCCACTTACCAGATTCCCATCTGATAATAAAAATTAGGCCTCTTAGACATTCATCACATGCCATACCAATCCAAATACCCATAAGTCCTAAACCTTGGATAAAGCCAAAGTAATAGGCGATAGGGATGGATATAAACCACATACTAAGGATGCCACACATTACAGGGAATTTGATGTCGCCAACTGCTTGTAGGCTTCTAACCATGGTCATGTTGATGGCTCTTCCTATTTCAAGGATAAAGTCTACAAACATTACACTTTTCGCAATGTGTAATAATTCTTCATCAATAAATAATGAGAATAAAGGTTCCGCGAATAAGAATATCAATAAAGCTGTTGTACCATTTAGGATAACTGATAAGATGGTAGCTTTCTTAGCCTCTTGATAGGCTAAGTCTTTATTTCCTTCACCAATCATATAACCAATAATTATTTGGGATGCTTGTGAAAGGGCACAACCCAACAAATAACCAATCATGGCATACATATAGGCAAAGGTTCTAACTTTGACAATAGAATTGCCTAGCATGTTAACCATTGTTAGGATGACCATTTGTGATGCATTGTAGGAAACAGTTTCACCACCACTTGGTAGTCCTATTTTCAACATGGTCTTTAATAAGGTAGAGGGCCATGGATTTAAACATTTGAAGTTAACTTTAATTGAACTTAATAAGTTAAAGATGATTATTAGGAATGTTAAACCGATAATTCTTGATAATACTGATGAGATGGCAGCACCGGCTACTCCTAAGTGTGGTATTAAGAAGTAGTTACCAATGATGTTTAAACCGTTCATGATGGTTGATGCCAACATTGATTGTTTCATCCAACCATTGCTTCTAAACATTGCACTATAGGTTGAGAAGATTCCTTGAAAGGCAAGTCCTAGGGAACAAATATTTAAGTAGATTAGTGCTTCATTCATACAATCAGCAGGTATTTTCATTAGGGCGAAAATGTTTCTACCAAATAATAATAGGATAATAGAGATGATAAAGCCAAAGGCTCCATTCACGATGATTCCTAAGGCATATAATTGTTCAATTTTATCCGTCTTTCCTTTGCCAAATAGTTGGGAACATAGAATGGTAACTGATAAGGAGATTACTGTGAAGGCAATAATCAATAGGTCCATGATACTAGAGGCGTTGGCGATAGCGCTGGCTCCAGTATTTGATACTTGGTTGACCATGATTTTATCGATGTTGGCTACTAGAAGTTGTAATACTAATTCAATAAAAATAGGCCAAGTATATTTAAGTAGTTTCTTGTCAAATAGTTTCATACTTAAATAGTTTAATACGGCCTATTTTAAATTCAATATCTTTTTAATAGAAAACGATTACATTACCAATCTGAATCCCAATCAGTATCGCTGCTGTCCCATGAATCAAAGTCATAGTCATCAAAGTCACTGTCTGAATGAGTATTTGAAGTGTAGTTTTTTGATTTGGTAACATCGCTAAAGTCATATTCACTGTTATAGTCTTTTCCAACATAATACTCTTCATATTCTTCTGGAGTTCCTGAATAGATTACCCAATCATCCAAGATGGCATCAAAGAAGTACCATACATTGTCTGAATAATAATATGGCTGTTGTTCGATGATGTAATAGCCTTTTTTAGGACCTGTGAAGTATAGGATTAAATATAGTCCTATAACCGCAAAGAAGATGGTAAAGGCAGCAATGTCTTTTGGCTTTTTCTTTTTCTTTTCTTTTTCTTTTTTTAGTCCTGTTCTTAGATCCATTTCATCAACTAACTTAGAAAAGAAAATATTAACCGCAATAGATTCATTGTTTCCTTTATATCTTGTGAAACGTTGACCATTGGCTTTGTTTTTGTAGACGATATATTCGTCTCCTTCTTTATAAATGCCGAAGCATTTAGGATCACTTCTATTTTCATTAATAAAGAAACGGGTTTTTTCACTAGAAATACCTTTTTCTTTAAAGAAAGTGTCAAGTTCTTCAATAGTAGTAAGTTTTACTGGTTTATTTTCCACTTATTATCCTTTCAGTCCTCTAGATTGTCTGTCCATGTCTTCAACAACGATGTCATAGATTTCGCCAAGTGAGGCACAGAACTCTAATACTTTCCATGGCTCATTAGTATGGAAATGAATCTTGATTAGTTCATTATCACCAACAGCTAATAAACAATCACCTTCAAAGTTTTGGTTAAAGTAATCGTTTATTTCATCTTCATTTAAGTTATTTCCTTCAATTAATAATTGAGTATCGTATCGATAGTCTAGCATAATGGCTACCTCCTTTTTAGAAATTATATCACCTATATAAGTATGCTTAATTCACCTACTTGGGGGTATACATATTTTTTATTACGAGTATAATAATAAAACGTGAATACGGGAAAGATGACTGAGGGCAATCCTCTTAAATTGATATTAGCTTTTTCAATACCGCTTTTGTTAGGTAATCTTTTTCAGCAATTTTATAATATTGTAGATACTGCCATTGTTGGCCAAACATTAGGTAAAGTAGCTTTGGCTGGTGTTGGTTCAACTACTAGTGTACAGTTTTTAGTAATAGGTTTTTGTCAGGGTTTAACACAAGGTTTTGCGATTCCAGTTGCCCAAAGATTTGGGGCTAATGATTTAAAAAATTTGAAGAAATATGTCTTTAATGGAATTGTTTTGACTCTTGTTTTTTCTGTAATTATTACCTTATTAACAGTTGTGTTTACGCCACAAATCTTATCTTTATTAAAGGTAAATAGTGAGATTTATAGTAGCTCATATAGCTATATCGTGGTGATATTTGCGGGTATTCCGTTTACACTTTTATATAACTATTTGAGCGGTATTTTAAGATCTATCGGTGATTCTAAGACACCATTCTATTTCTTAGCTTTTTCAGCTATTTTAAATATTTTCTTAGACTTCTTCTGTATCTTAGTTTTAAGATGGGGTTGTGCTGGTGCTGCCATTGCGACTATCTTTTCTCAAGCAGTTAGTGGTCTATTATGTCTTGGTCTTATCATCATGAAGTTTGAGGTTTTACATGTTGATAAAGAAGATAGACATATCAGTATGAAACATTGTCTACATTTATTGAATATGGGACTACCTATGGGCTTACAGTTATCTATTACAGCTATAGGTTCCATGGTTATGCAGTCTGCAAATAATGGATTGGGTACAACTTATGTTTCTGGTTTTGCGGCTGGTGCTAAGATTAAACAATTGATGATGTGTCCTTTTGATGCCTTTGGTATCGCTACTTCTACTTTCTTGTCACAAAATTATGGAGCACGAAAGGCTAAGCGTATCAAGGAAGGCTTTAGCGTTGGCTTAAAGATTGGTATTGTCTATGGTGTATTGGCGGGTGTTATCTTGTTCTTCTTTGGTAGAACATTAAGTGCTTTGTTTATTTCACTAGAAGAAGTTGAGGCACTAGATGCTTCTTATGATTATTTGAGAAGACTTGGTTATTTCTATCCAATGTTGGGTATGCTTATGGTGTCTAGAATGGCTTTACAGGGTCTTGGTTATTCTAATAGGGCCATGTTGGCTGGTATTATTGAGATGGTTTTAAGGAGCGTCTTTGCGTCTGTCTTTGTGCCTATTTATAAGTTTGATGCGATTACTTTCACTGACCAATTAGCTTGGTTTGGTGGTGTTGTATATTTACTTCCAATGTTTATTTTTACTTTTAAACAAGTTGAGAAGAATATCGAGTATGAATTAAGGTATATGCAGAAATGATTAAGGCGATTTTGTTTGATATGGATGGTACTTTGGTAGATTCAGAGCGCTACTATACTGAAATGTCTTATAAATGGTTGTGCCAATATAACGTAGTAGATAAAAAAGAGATTTACAAGATTGTTGGTTTGAATATGGATGATACTTATAAGACGATGTCTTTGTTGAGTGGTTTGTCTTATGATGAAACTAAAAAGAGTTATGATGAGTATTTTAGTATGCATCCAATGGATTATAATGATTATCTTTTTGATGATGTCAAGGATGTTCTTTCTAAGCTTTCTGATTATAAACTAGCTATTTGTACTTTATCTTCTAGAGATATGTTGAATAAGTTTATTTCCGATACTGGTTTAAATTGTTTTGATTTACTTTTATCTGATGAAGATGTAAAAAATCCTAAGCCTAGTCCTGATATTTATTTAAAGGCTATTGAAAGGCTTGGTGTTAATAGAGATGAAACTTTGGTTATAGAAGATTCTAGTACGGGTATTAAGGCTGGTAAGAATGCGGGTATTTGTACTTTGGCTAGGGATACTAGTAGATTTTTTATTGATCAAAGTGAAGCTGATTATATTTTTGATGATTTACATGGGGTTTTAAATATTTTAAATGAAAAGAATATTTAGTTTTTTAATATATATTTTGATGCATATCATGATTGCGGTATGTTTTATTGATACCTATATTATGGATAAGTTATATGCTTCTTTGGTGGTGATTGCTTGTTTGATGATGCTTATTATCATTAGACCTAAGAGGAAAGAATTTTGGAAGAAACTACGTAATAGGACTTATTATTACTTGTTGTTTGCGTTTTTCTTATCATTTTTATCTTTTGTGGATAAGGTTAGCGTTCCTTATGAATGGTTTAGTGTCAAAGGCTTTAAGATTTGGTTGAATTTTATTTCTTTGATTCTTATTATAAAGACTATTTATGGCTATGCTTCTAAGGATAGATATTTAAAAAGGAATCCTAAGAATGAATTGAAAGCTAAGTCTTTGTTGATTAAAAATGAAAAAACTAATCAAAATTAGAAAATATTTTTCTGAAAAAAATATTGAAACATTGAAAAATAGTGTTAATATTATTTTATAAACGTTATAGATGAACTAGTAACAGGATTGACTGTATTAAAGAGAGACTGTGGTTGCTGAAAACAGTTATATAAGGTCTTGCGAATTCCTCATTTATGTTAGCTATTGAAACTGTAGTAGATGTGCTCGGTTGTTCCCGTTATCGAACTAGACCATGTTGGTGGTTAAAGAGGTCAATATAGTAATATATTGATGAATAAAGGTGGTAACGCGAAGACTCACTCGTCCTTTGGATGGTGGGTCTTTTTTGTTGGGAGGATATATTTATGAAAAAACTAATGATGATTTTATTGTCTGTGTTGATGGTGCTTAGTTTAAGTGCTTGTGGTGCTAAGAAGGATGATTCTACTATTAAGGTGGGTATTTTACAACTTATGACTCATGGTTCTTTGGATGAGGCAAGAGAGGGTATGAAGGATTATTTAGCTGAAGCAGGATATGATAATATCGAGTATGTTTATCAAAATCCTGAGGGTGATCAATCTAATTTAACTACTATGGCTGATAGTTTAGTGAATGGTAATTGTGATGTGATTGTGGCTATTGCGACTCCTTGTGCTCAAGTATTAATGAATACAAATGTTGATACACCAATCGTGGGTACTGCGATTACTGATTATGTAAGTGCTGGTTTGGTTAAGTCAAACAAAGAGCCAGGTTCTTATATTACTGGTGTTAGTGATTATTTCTCAAGTGATAAGCAAGTTGCTTTAATTAAGGAACTTGTTCCTAGTATTTCTAAAGTGGGTATTTTATATACATCTAGTGAGACTAATTCTGAATTACAAGCCGATGAAATGCTTAAGGCTTTAGAAGCTGCAGGTATTGAAAGTGTAGTTAAGACTACGCCTGATAAGAATACTACAAGTGAGACTATTACAGCTTTAGCCAAGGAAAATGTAGAGCTTATTTATATCCCTACCGATAATAATTTGGCTGCTTCTATGGGTAGTGTTTTACAATCAGCAGAAGAATATAAGCTACCAGTAGTTGTTGGTGCTGCTGCCATGGTTAGTGATGGCGGTTTGGCTAATGTGGGCATTGATTACTATGAACTTGGTAAGTTAACTGGTGAAGTTGTTAAGAAAGTGTTAGATGGTGGCGATACAGCTACTATGCCTATTGTTTATGAAGACAGTGGTAAGGTTTACTATAACTCTAAGGTGGCAGAAAGAATTGGCTATACAATTCCTGAATCTATTATTGAAAAGGGTAATGATTTAGGTAAGTAAGCATGGCGATTGTTGTTTCTGCTTTATCACAAGGCCTACTGTGGTCAGTGTTGGCTGTTGGCGTATATTTATCTTATCGTTTCTTGAATATTTCGGATTTAACAAGTGAAGGGTCATTTACTTTAGGTGCTGCCGTCTGTGCCTCTAATATTGTAAGAGGAATAGATCCCTTATTATCTTGTTTATTAGCCCTTATTGCGGGTGCTTTGGCAGGACTTGTGACTGGTGTTTTACATACTAAGTTTAAGATGCCTTCACTTCTTGCGGGTATCTTATCAATGACTGGTTTGTATTCTATTAATCTAAGAATTATGGGTAAGGCGAATATTCCCTTGACTCAATCAGTAACATTGTTGACTAAGTTAAAGAATGTCCTTGGTTTAACAAGAGATAGAGATGCAGCTATCTATTTGGGTTTGATTGTGGTTATTATTTTGATTGTTTTACTTGTATGGTTCTTTAATACTGAATTTGGTTTTTCAGTAGTGGCAACAGGTAATAATGATAAGATGATTAGGGCCAATGGTGTTGATTCTGATAAGACAATTATTGCGGGTTTGATGTTGTCTAATGCCCTTATTGCGTTAAGTGGGTCTTTGGTTGCTCAATATAATGGTTATGCTGATGTGACGATGGGTATTGGTGCGATTGTAGTTGGTTTGGCAAGTGTCATCATTGGTGAAGTATTGTTTAAGGATAAGTATTTTGCGGTTTGTCTTATTGGTGTCGTGGTGGGTTCGATTATTTATCGTTTGATTGTAACTTTTGTGGTAAATACTAATTTTATTTCCGCTAATGATATGAAGTTGTTTACAGCTATTGTGGTTGCGGTGGCTATTATCATTGCGAATAAGGGAGGTAAGAAGCGTGTTTAAGGTTGAGGGTTTATATAAGATTTTTGAGGCTCATAGTGCAAATGAGGTTCATGCGATAAATGGTGTCGATTTAGTGATTAATGATGGTGATTTTATTACCGTCATTGGTTCTAATGGTGCTGGTAAGTCTACGTTATTGAATTTATTAAGTGGTAGTACTATTGCGGATTCGGGTAAGATTTATCTAGATGATTTGGATGTTACTAAGATGCCTGAATATAAAAGGGCGAAGTATGTAGGAAGAGTTTTCCAGGATCCTCGTGTTGGTACTTGTCCTGATTTGTCTATTATTGAGAATATGTCTTTAGCTTCAAGAAGAGGGAAGCTTAGAACTTTAAGGCTTGGTATGTCTAAGGGTGAAAAGGAAGAGTATATTGAAGATTTAAAGACTTTGAATCTTGGTTTAGAGGATCGTCCCAAGAGCAAGGCTGGTTTGTTGTCGGGTGGTCAAAGACAGGCTTTGACGCTTTTGATGGCAACACTTGTTAAGCCTAGGCTGTTGTTGTTAGACGAGCATACAGCGGCGCTTGATCCAGGTACGGCGGCAGTTGTTTTGTCTAAGACTGAGGAGATAATTAATAAGCATAATTTAACAGCTTTTATGGTTACTCATAATATGAAGGATGCCTTAAGGTATGGTAATCGTTTGATTATGATGGATAAGGGTAGGATCGTACTTGACATAAGTGGTGAAGAAAAGAAGAAGTTGACGGTAGCTGATTTACTTAAGATGTTTGAGAAGGTTACTGGAAATGAGATTGTGAATGATAGCGTTTTATTAGCTTAAGGAGAAAAAATTCTCCTTTTTTTGTGAGAAAAACTTGCAGAAATGAAAGATAAGTATTTATGATGAAACATGGATAAGATATAATAATAAAGATAACGGAGAACGTGTTATGGAAGAAGTATCATATAAGAAGTTATTTAAATTACTTATCGATAAGGATTTAAAGAAGACTGAATTTGCTGCAAAGGCTGGTATTAGTCAGAATACACTAGCTAGAATGGGAAAGGGGCAATTCATTTCCATGGAACTTCTAGTTCGTATTTGTAAGTATTTAAATTGTACATTTGATGATGTAGTAGAGATAATCAATAAAGAAAATAACTGAAAGCTTAGATTGGGGTTGGAATAATGACTGTAATAAATAATGATTTATCAATATTTACTAATAAGAACGAGAATGGAATTAAACTATCTGATCGTTTAAATACTGTTTTAACTAACTCAAAGTATTTTGACGTGTTAGTTGGATATTTCAGAATCACTGGGTTTTATTTGTTAAAAGAGCAATTGGAAAATGTGGAAGAAATAAGAATTTTGATTGGCTTAGGAGCAGATATAGAAACCATCCAAGCAATGGATATTTTTGAACTTTCCGGAGCCAACGCCACTCGTAAAGTACAAAAAGTAATAACAGAAGAATTTAATAACACGGAAGATGATAATTTAGAAATGGAAAATGGAGTATTTAAGTTTTGTGAGTGGATTAAATCTGGAAAACTTAAAATTCGCATGTGTTATGAAAAAAATGTGCACGCAAAATTATATATTGTTAGGAAGGATCCTGATAAAGTACCTGATCAATTTGGAAACCTAATTACAGGCTCTAGTAATTTTACTTTTAATGGTTTAGATAAAAATGTTGAATTTAATGTTGAACTTAAAAATCAATCTGATGTTCAATATGGCTTAGATTTTTTTGAAGAATTATGGAAAGATTCCAAAGATATAACAGAAGATATTCTAACAACCATAAACAATGATACTTGGATGAATAAAAATATAACTCCATATGAATTGTTTTTAAAACTTCTCTTTGCTTATTTTGAAGAAGAGATTGATACTAGAAAGAATGACTATGAATGGCCAGATGGTTATATGAATCTACAATATCAATCAGATGCTGTTACTCAAGCAAGAAAAATCTTAGCTCGTCATGGCGGAGTAATCATTTCTGATGTTGTAGGTTTGGGAAAAACATATATTGCAGCAATGCTTGGAAAATTATTAGATGGTAGAAAGCTTTTTATTGTGCCACCAGTAGTAAAAGATAACTGGGAAAGTGTATTGGCTGATTTTGGATATAAAATGTCTGATAAAGTTGTATCGCTTGGCATTGTTGATCAACTATCGGAAATGGATGATATAGCTTCATATAAATATGTTTTTATTGATGAAGCCCATAGATTCAGAAATGCATCATCTACTGAATTTCAGTATTTGAAGAAAATTTGTTATGGCAAAGGCGTTATTTTGATTACCGCAACACCTCAGAATAATACAATTTTAGATATAGCAAATCTAATTACTTTATTTCAGGATTCAAGAAATTCCTCAATAATTCCCGGAAATCATAATCTTGAAAAATATTTCAATGAATTATATAAAGAAGTCAAAGTTTCAAAAAACGATCCCCTGGTTGTTTCGAATGTTGCTGCAGAGATTCGTGACAACGTATTAAGACATGTGCTGATAAGAAGAACTAGAAGTGAAATAACTCAATATTATAAAGAGGATTTAGAAAAACAAGGCCTAAAGTTCCCAACTGTAAATGATCCTATTCGTTTGGATTATATGTATGACGAAGAGATGGAACAGACTTTTATAGATACGATAGAATTGCTTAAAAAGTTTTCTTATGCAAGATATGCTCCTTTGCTATATTTGAAAAACCAAAAGAAGGTTGGATCAGATAAAGCTAGACAGCAAAACATGATAGGATTTGTTAAAACAATGCTTGTAAAACGTCTAGAAAGTTCTATCTATGCTTTTCTTAAATCTGTAGAAAGATTGAAAAAATCATCTGAGGGTTTTATAAATTTATACAATAAAGGAAAAGTTGTTGTAGGTGTCGCTTCAAGAACTAAATATAATTTCAATGATTTAGATCAAATGGAAGAAGAAGCGTTTAATGTTTTTATTGATGTGAATGATATCGATTGTTTTACATCTGATGAATTTGTAGATGATTACATCGACAAAGTTAAAGCTGATGATGAGATCCTTCAAGAAATTTTTGATATGTGGAGTGAATATGATATCAAAACAAGAGATGCCAAATATAATTTACTAAAGTATAATATTGATTCTTTTGGAAGTAACACGAAATTAATTGTTTTTTCAGAAGCTAAAGATACTGTTGATTATTTAAAAGGAAAACTGGAACAAGATTATGGAGATGTTGTTATTGATTTTGGAGGAGGAGATTCCATGTCTAAAAAGCAATATATTCAATATAATTTTGACCCACATTTTAACTCAAAAGGTATAAATGATAAGCGTATTTTGATTACTACAGATTCTTTGAGTGAAGGTATCAACTTACATAAGGCATCAATAATTATCAATTATGATTTGCCATGGAATCCAACAAGGGTAATGCAAAGAGTAGGACGTATAAACCGTGTTGGCTCAGAAAACGAACAATTATACGTTTATAATTTTTTCCCAAGAGCCAATACACGAGAACACCTATCTTTAGAAGACTCAATAAGAGCAAAAGTTCAAATGTTTAATGAACTTTTAGGAGAGGACTCTAAAACAATAACGGATGACGAGCATGTTACTTCATATAACTTGTACGATTTCTTGATGATGGCTAATAAGTTGGATGATGAAGAAGATATGATGTCAAATGGAAAACAAATGTCTTACATCAAGATGGTTAATGATATTATTTCAAATAATCCAAACTTAGCCAATAAAATACAATCTTTGCCTGATAAAATCAGGGTAGCACGAAAGTCTAAGGATACAAATGCTATAATAACATTTATAAAACAAGGCTGGATTAAGAAGTTTGTTAAGTATGAAAACGGTACTTCAAGTGAAATAGAATTTGAAGAAGCTGCAAAATTATTAGAAGCAGAAGAAAATGATAAAGGAATTGAAATTCCAAATGACTATTTTGAAGGTTTTACCTCAAATAAAAACCTATATTCATCAATATTAGATTCTTCTAAAACTAGCAATCTTTCAAATGCTGCTTCACCTAATGAAAAAAAGGTTAGAAATACATTGAGAGCATTACTAACAATTTCTTCATTAAAAACTGCTGACAGAGAATATTTAGAGAAAGTTGAAAATGCTATAAAACGTGGTTCATTGAATTCAAGAGTTCTAAAAGATGTAAAAAATGCAATAGATAAAAATTCTAAGTCTTTTGATACTATTGTTAATGCGTTTAAATCATCAATTGATGAAGTGTTTTTAATGGAAAGAACAAATTATGACGTGCAAAATTCACTTAATAAACCAAAAGTGATTGTTTTGTCTGAATATTTAGAAAAGGATGAAAAATAGATATGGAGAAGCTTAAATCATTATTAACGGTTCCTTATAGGCAAGAGAACTATAGACAGTTTACTGCAGATTTTTTGAACGACATGGAAACTGTTCCCTTACAGGAACAAACTGATATTCCATCAATGTTTAAAAATACTATTCAATCATATACGGTATTTGGTAAATATGAAGATAACGTAGGAAAAAGTATAATAGTTCTTTCTGTTAAAGTAAAAAATAACAGTTCTGCTCCAAAGGCACAAAGAAATTTTGTGGCATATTTATTAGAAAATCAATTTACTGATTTTAATGCCGCTTTAGTTGCATACTTTGATGATGCTAGAAAGAATTGGAAACTTTCATTTGTTACAATTGAATATGAATTTAATGAAAATGGAATTGAATTGCAATTTAAACCGGCAAAAAGATTTTCTTTTTTAGTAGGAGAAGATGAACCAACTAGAACTTACTTCCAGCAATTAAATCCAATATATGAATCGAATATTAATCCTTCTTTAGATCAAATAACTGAGGCTTTTAGTGTTTCAAGGCTATCTAAAGACTTTTATGAGGAATATAAAAATAAATATTTTGAATTATATGATTACTTATCAACAAATAATGTTTTTAAAAATGAAGCAAATAAAGTTGGTTATAGAGGAGAAGATGGTGTAAAAAGATTTGCAACAACTTTCTGTAAAAAGACTTTAGGACAAATAATGTTTCTTCACTTTATTCAAAAGAAAGGATGGCTTGGCGTTACTTCCGAATGGGGTGATGGTGATAAATCTTATTTGCTACATAGTACAAAATACTTCATAGGGAATTACTTTAATGACTTTTTAGAGCCACTATTTTATAATGCTTTAAATGCTAAAAGAGATAATGATGAATATTTAGGCAAAAAGATACCTTTTCTAAACGGCGGCTTGTTCCAAGCGATTGAAAATTATGATTGGAAAAACACCGATTTTGAAATACCTAATGATTTTTGGTTTAACGATAAAGAAACTGGATTACTGAATGTTCTATCTCAATATAATTTCACAGTTGATGAAGCTGATCCAGAAGAACAAGAAGTTGCTATTGACCCAGAAATGTTAGGTAAAATTTTTGAATCTTTATTAGATACTAATGATCGTTCTTCACTAGGGGCGTTCTACACACCTAGAGAAATAGTACATTTCATGTGTGAAGAATCTTTAGCAGCTAGATTAGCTAAAATGTTGAATTTAGATTATGATTCTATTTTGAATTATGTACGTTACGGTGATGCCCTTAAAGAAACTGACTTTATAAAAGAACTGGCAGATGATATTGATGAGTGTGTTAGCGAATTCACTATAGTTGATCCAGCTGTTGGATCAGGTGCATTTCTTGTTGGCATGTTAAACCAAATAGTTAAATTACGTACTAATTTACTTGAATTAACAAACAAAAAAATAGATAAATACGAAATTAAACTACAAACTATTCAAAATTCTTTATATGGTGTTGATTTAGAATATGATGCGGTTGAAATTGCAAAACTACGTTTGTGGTTATCTTTGATTGTGGATCAAGAAACAAACGGTTATGCGCCAAAGCCTCTTCCAAATTTGAATTTTCATTTGAGAGTAGGGAATTCATTGGTTGATACTTTTGAAAATATAAAATTGTGGAATGTAAGATGGAAAGGAACGAAAAAAGAAGCAAAAGTAGAAATCCAAGGAAACTTATTTAATACCGATACGGTTGAAGCAATACTAAAGAGATTAAAAGATGCGAAAGTTAAATTCTTTAATACTTCAGACGAACTTGATAAGCAAAAACTATCTAATCAAATTGAAAATGAACAATTAGAATTAATTAAATCAGAGTTGGTTGCAAAAGGAAAATTTGATTTATTTTCGAAGATAGAAGATATGATTAGGAAAAAGACAAAACCATTCTTTATTTGGGAATTGGAGTTTGAAGAAGTTTATAAAAATGGTGGCTTTGATATCGTTGTTGCTAATCCACCTTATGTTCAATTGCAAAAAGATGGTGGTAAGTTAGCAAACGAACTAAAAGATCAAGGATATGCAACATTTGCGAGAACTGGTGATATATACTGTATTTTCTATGAAAAAGGTTTAAATCTTTTGAAAGATAAAGGCATATTATGTTATATCACCTCAAACAAATGGATGAGAGCTGGTTATGGTGAAAAGCTGCGTGGCTATTTAGCTGATAATTGCAATCCTTTAAAGTTGATTGATTATGCAGGTAATAAAATATTTGAATCTGCTACTGTAGATGTTAATACTTTGATTGCATGCAAAGAGAAAAATAAAGGAAAAACACTTGCTGTAACCGTTGATGATGGTTGCACAACTAATTTGAGCGATTATTTACAGCAACATTATTCTGAAATTAAATTCGATTCAAGTGATAATTGGATACTTCTCAACCCAATTGAGACAAGTATTAAAAACAAAATCGAACAATATGGCACACCATTAAGCGAATGGGACATTCAAATTAATTATGGAATAAAAACAGGTTATAATGATGCATTTATTATAGATGAATCTACTAAAAACGCTTTAATAGCTTCTGATCCTAAATCAGGTGAATTAATTCGACCGATTTTAAGAGGCAAAGACATAAGAAGATATTCCTATGAATTTGCTCAACTTTGGGTTATTTATATTCCTTGTGGGTATACAAATAATCATAAAGGAAATTATGATCCGGAAACTTGGTTCAAAAAGACACATCCATCTATTTATTCATATCTAATAAACACGGAAATGGAATTATCAAAAAATAGAAGCAAGAAATCAAAAGGCTTATATAAACGTGATGATCAAGGTGATTATTGGTGGGAATTAAGAAGTTGTAAATATTTGGACGAATTTTATAAACAAAAAATCATGTATAACGATATCAATAGAAGGCTATCTTTTTGCTTAGTTGATAAAGGGATTTTTTGTAATAATACCATTTACTTTATAAGTACCGAAATACATCAAAATTACTTTTTGGCAATTTTAAATTCAAAACTTATTAACTGGTATTATAAAACACTGTCTGTTCAACTTGGCGATAATGCTGTAAGAATGTTCACAATGTATGTTAACAAAATTCCAATTCCAAAAATAAATTCACAGAAAGAAAAAGAAATTTCTATATTAGTTGATGAGTTTTTAAAATCATTTGATTCAGAAATTGATTGTAAATTAGATATGCTAATCTTTGATTTATATAATTTGACAAAAGAAGAGATTGAATATATTAAGATTAATTTCTAACATAAATGGACGATTTTAATAAGCAAAAATTAATATGGACACCTGTTAACTCAGAATATAAATTCACAATAATCCCTGAAGGATATTTTTTCAATAATTCAATTTTTATGATTACAGGTAACGATTTATATTATTTATGTGGAATATTAAATTCGAATTTATATCAAAAATATTTTGAAATGGTATTTACAAACGGTAGTTATAACTATGGATCTGCATCAAATATAAAAAAATTGCCAATAATAAAATTGCCAAATGAAATCCACAGCAACATTGAAGAACTAGTAAAAACAATACTATCTGAGAACAAGTTGGAATTATGTTCTCAGATAGATAATCTAATTTACACTTCATTAGGAATCAAAGAATAGAAAAGGACATAATCTCGTTCTTTTCTTTTTCTGTAAGATTATATAAATCTAATATCATTTCATCAATTTCTAATTCAATAGCAGTAGTATCCTTTGCTTCTGCTATTGAACTTTGTAGTTTAATAACTTTGCTTTCGAATATTTCGTTTAATGAGTCACTAACCATTTTTATTTTTATTTTTTCAAAGAAAATCTTACTTAATTCTCTAGTTCCACCTTGTAATTGAGGAAATGAATCTCTAAAACAATATTTAAAAAGTTTTGAGTTTAAAAATGCTGTTAAATATCCTAAGTGTCTTCCGGAAATAATAAAACACTTTTGATTAACATAAAATTTTTTATTATCTAAATAAAATGGTAAATATTTAGTCATATTAGGATATATAATTTTCTGCTTATTAAAATCGTCCGAATAATTTGAACCCCATCTTTGTAATGCGTACCATTCATACCTAATACCAGTTTCTGCTTTATTTCTTTTTGATAGTTTTTCTTTATGCCCTTCTAAATAATTATAGACAGCTGGATATTGCTTTTTAAATTCTTCTTCAGCTATAGCGCTTGCACCTTTTATATTTGGGTCATTATGCAATGGAAAATGCCATGGTATGTAAATAAGCCATAAATTCGCAAAATTATAGTTATAACGCTTTATATCTTTGCCTCTTAAAATCGGTCGAATTAATTCGTCTGATTTAGGATCGGAAGCTATTAAAGCGTTTTTAGTAGGCTCATCTATAATGAATGCATCATTATAACCGGTAAGAATTCCTCTATTAATAGACAAGCCCCAATCTTCTAATTTTGTTCCATACTCTTCTATTTTTTTCTTAATAGATAACTCAATTTGGTTTAAAATAGCCCAGTTTTCAGAACTATTAAAAGATATTTCGGAATTATTATGCTTTATATAATCGCTCGTTTATATGTAACCATAAAAAGGAGGAAAATTAAATGATTTATGGATATATAAGAGTAAGCACTGATAAACAAACAGTAGAAAATCAGAGATTTGAAATCGAAAATTATTGTAAGGAACGGGAACTTATGGTTGCCTCATGGATTGAAGAAACTATTTCTGGAACAAAAAAAGTAGATGAAAGAAAATTAGGCAAGCTTTTAGGAAAAGTTAAAAAAGGAGATATCATCATTTGTGCTGAATTATCTAGGCTTGGTAGAAATATGTTTATGATAATGTCTATTCTTAATTACTGTATGGAGAATGAAATCAAAGTGTGGACCATTAAAGATGGATATAAACTTGGTGACGATCTTACATCAAAAGTGCTAGCTTTTGCTTTTGGACTTAGTGCTGAAATTGAAAGAAATTTAATCAGTCAAAGAACAAAGGAGGCGTTGGCTAGGAAAAAATCAGAAGGAGTACAATTAGGTAGACCCAAAGGAAGAAAATCTAATCATTATAAATTAACAGGGAAAGATAAAACGATAGTAGAATTACACAACAAAGGATTATCTAAAAATAAAATAGCTAAAATATTGGGCGTTCATAGAAATACATTAAACGTATATATTAGGAATAATGGGATAAAGTTAAATTGATACTATCTCCTTTTACTATTTTGCTATCGCTATAAATGTAAAAAAATAATTACAGAATTAACTTTGAATTAAATACATTACTGTTATGAAATGATGAATGTCAAGTAAATTAAACATTTTTTACTTAGATATTCATTTTTTTTAATTTTGGGGTAGGAATTTTAGGGTTTGTCGGCAAATATATAGTGAAAGGATGGAAAAGAATTATGAATAACATGATTAATGTTGATCCAAGTAGCTTAGAACAGACTGCTGGGAGAGTTGAGAGTGCTGATGGTGATTACCAAAGATTGTTTAATTCACTATATAGCGAAGTTGATCGATTAGAGACTAATTGGGGAGGCAAGGATAACAAGGCTTTCTCAGGTAAAATCAGATCTTTTGAGGAGGATTTAAGACAGATTTCTCTAATTATGCGTCAGTATGCGGAGTTCTTAAGAGCTAGTGCTAAGGCATATCGCGAGACTCAGGATGAATTAACAAATTGTGCAGGAAAATTGAAAGGATAGTATATGGATAATATTAGAATTACGTTACCAGAAGTGAGTGCTGCCGCAAGTAATATCCGCAGCATTAATGCGAGCATGGATGATATCTTAAATGATATCTCTAAGATGATGAATGATTTAACAGGTGTTTGGAAGGGTACGGCTGGTGAGGCTATTGTTGAGCGTTTTAAGCGTTTTTCAACTCGTTTCATTGATGAGAGCCAAACGATTGAAGAGTATGCAAAGTATCTTGATTATACCGTTTCTTCTTATGATTCTTTAGAGTCTACTTTAAGTTCTAATGCGTCGAATTTTGAATAAGTTAATCGCTTGTCTTATGGTGATGCTGGTGTCTTTGACACTAGCATCATGTAAGGCGAGTGAGCCTTATTTAACTAGCGACTATATCAATACTTTGGTTAGAGATAGTGGGCTAGGTAGGGGTGAGAATGTTGATGAGAGTATAACTGATTTAATAGCTTTTAAGGTAGTTGATGGTGAAGAATATCCTGAGTATTTAACTTATGGGTATTTGGCTTTAACTTTGAATAATTTAATTGAGAATGATGATACAAGTGTTAAGAGTTTAAAGAAAAAGGGAATTATTAAAAGGGTTAAGGCTGATGATGAATTGGTTAATGAAAAGGATGCTTTAGAGGCTATTGAGAAGGCTGTAAGTCTTATCAACAACAAAGAAATAGAAAGAAAAGAAGAAGTAACTTATAAAGAAGAATATAAAGAGATTAAAGTGTATGAAAAAGATGGCGCTTATTTAAAGACGAGTGCCAATTTGAAATCTGGCGAATTAGTTTATCTAGAAGAAGATGATTGTTTTGTGATTGTCACGGGTTTCCATAATGGTGCTTACTTAACAAGGGAGGCAACTTTTGATGAGATATTTGAGAGTCTTGAGATTTCAGATAATAGTGAATTGGATTTGACTAAGGCGATTGTGCTTGAAACCGATTATGATACAGAGGCTTATGTGAATAATGATCGTGAGCTTTTAGCTGGTGGTACAAGTAATCGTTTTACTAAAGATGGTTTTAATGTGTCTTATAAGATCACAAGAAGTAGTATTGATGCTAGGATTTCTAAGAATGTAGATGGTTTGAATTTCTTTTATGATATAAGTGTTTGTAACTTGAAGCCCGCTTATATTTGGAAGTTTAAAACGGATAATATTGAGAATGCTTATTTGAAACTTGATTATAAGACGGTAGAGGAAATTGGTGTTTCTATTGGCCGTTATAAGAATTGTTACTTAGATTTAAAGGACTTAGATTCATCTTCTTTTGTGAATTTAGCCAAGTCAATGATCAAGGATAAAAATGATGAGACCGAGGCTACTATCAAGATTTGTGAATTAAAGGTTCCGATTGAGGGCGTACCGACATTGTTTTTTAATGTAGAGGTGTTGGCAAAGTTTTATACTTCAGGTAAGGTTGAAATAGTTGTTGCGAATAAGTCTTCTAAGGGATTTGAGAATCGAAATGGTAAGATTCGTTTTATTAATGAGAATGATCGTGATGTGAATCTAAATATTGGTGGTTCTTCATCGGCTGCGGTTGGCCTTAATTTTAACCTTGAGGCTGCTAAGGCTTGTTTAATGGATATCGAGGCTGATTTGGGTATTAAGGCTAAGGTAGGTACAACTTTACATTTATATGATGAAGAGGGTAATCATGAAAAATTAAATGTGGATGAAGCTTATAGTACTTATGATGAATTGGCTAAGGAAAATAGAGACGTGAAGGTTTGTGGCGATTTGTCTTTGAATTGGATGTTGAAGTTAAGATTTAATACACCAAAGACTGTTTTATCAAAGTTAGGTGTGTCTCGTGATATTGAGTTATTAGATGAGAAGAATCAGGTTTTTAAAAATAAGAGTCATATAGAGAATTTTGTCTTTGTGGATAAGTGTACAAGAAAGGATCGTTTAAAGACAAACAAGAATGATTCAGGTCCTATTAATGCGGATAAAATTCTTTTGAATAAGTATTCTAAGGTTATTAAGATTGGTGAGTCTTATCAGATTGAGATTAAGGGTTTACCTAGTAAATATAGTTTAAATGATTTGGAATATAGCAGTAAGGATAATAGTGTAGTTACTGTTAATAATGGTGTTGTTTATGGTGTCAAAAAGGGAGCTAGTGAGGTCGTTGTTTCTACTAAGGACCATAAATATAGTGCATCGATTAATGTGTTAGTGAGTGAGGGCTAAGCATGTTTATATTAATTCAAGATGGGAATGAATTGTTGAGGGTAGAGATTACTAAAAATATCCTACCCTTTAAGTATAGAGGTATTGAGATTGTAGATAAGAGTGGTCGTCTTTATATCTGTTTAAATAAGGGTTTTTTCTTTAGTGACCGTGATAAGGTTAGAAGATTAGAGGAACGTAAGTATGTGATAAAGACAAGTGATTTAATAAGTGAAATCAACTTGTTTGTATATAGCGATTCTAAGGGTATTGATGATTATAAGCTTTATAATAATGAGCCTTTCTTATATATTAGTTCGCCTAAGGCTAATATCAAGAATAAGGATCCAATGTTGAAGGAATATTATCTGATGTATAAGGATCATAAGCTTAAGACTAATGCGCCTGTTTTACTTTTAAATGGTAAGACTTATAAGGATGAGGAGTTAAGCAGTGGTGATTTCATTTCTTTTTATAATTTTAATTTCTATTATTATGATGACTTCTTATATATCAATAATTTTTTAGTTGAGAATAGGATTAAGGAAAAGGAATTAGATGAGCTTTCAATTATTTATGAGAATGTTAAGCCTTTAACTCATAATTATTTGTTGAATGAACCTAAGGTTATAGAGATTCCAGAGATTAAAAAGTATAACGAGGTTAGAAAGGTTAAACAGAAGCCTCTTGTTTATCAGATTGGTCCTAGTTTAACGATGTCTTTGGCGATGATTTTTGTGGCTTCGATTAATGTCTATAAGAATTATTTGGATGGTAATGATCTTACAAATTCCTTGGTTTATATGATTATGCCTTTTATGATGGTGATTTCTGGTGTCTTGTGGCCGATTCTTACTCGTCTCAACGAAAGTAGGACTAATAATTTAGAGATTAAGAAGGAAAAGGAAGCTTATTTGGATTATTTGTTGGATTATAAGACTAGGTTACAAAATAATCTTAAGGAGGTTCTTAAGGAACGAAATTCTTATTTCTTTGATGGAAATTTTAATGATGAAAAGTTATTTTATATTACTAATAAGAGTCCTTTGTTTCTGAATTTAAGCTTGGGTTTTGTTGAGTATGATAAGCATATAGAACTTAATAAGACAAGTGATGATGATATCAATGAAACTTTAAATAGTATTAATTATGGTTTAACTCATATTGAGAAGTATCCTTATTTCTTGGATTTAAAGAATTATCATTTGATTAGTATTGTGGCTAATAAGAATAGATTGAATTATCTATTAAAGAGATTTCTTTTAGAATTATCTGTTAAGTATCATTATGATGATTATTATGTCGCTCTTTATAGTAAGGATTTGGATGAATTTAATGAGTTCTTTAATATTCCTTCGATTATTTATCATGATAGTCGTTTAACTTTAAGGGAATACAAGGAGTTACAGGAATTAAATAATTTAAAGTTGGATAAGCCTTTAGTTCTTATGGCTAATAGTCGTTTGGATTATCGTTTTACTAATCCTAATATTATTCTGATGTATTTTGTGGAAGATGAGAATAATATTTATAAGGATAGCGAGAGTGTTGTTTATTTCAAAGAT
Source organism: uncultured Erysipelotrichaceae bacterium (assembly GCA_934725085.1). Taxonomy (GTDB): domain Bacteria; phylum Bacillota_I; class Bacilli_A; order Erysipelotrichales; family Erysipelotrichaceae; genus Colivicinus. The sequence continues at coordinate 27,993 of CAKVAL010000002.1, forward strand.
AATAAGGGAACAATCAAGGGGAAAGAAGAATATGAATTTACTTATAATGAGAAGGCAATTGATTTTAAGGATGTTTGTGAACTGCTTAGTGATTATCAAAAAATAAGAAGTGATGAGGGTGATTTAACTTTTAAGGAAGTGTTTAATAATTTCGATATTGAATCTTTTTATACGCAGAAACAAGTTGGCTTAAGGGCTGATTTTGCCTATATGGGAAGAGAGCTGTTGTATTTTGATTTGGATGAAAGAAATTTAGGTCCACATGGCTTAATAGCTGGTACAACTGGGAGTGGAAAATCAGAACTTATAGTGTCGATGTTGTTGTCGTTGTGTATTAGATATCGTCCAGATTATCTAAATATTATTCTTATTGACTATAAGGGTGGTGGTATTAAGGAATCTTTGACAAGTCAAAAGGGAACAGTGCCTCATATTGTAGGTTCAATTGATAATCTAGAGCCATCAGGTTTTGAAAGGATGATAGTGGCGTTAGACCATGAATGTAAAAGACGACAGACTTTGTTTAAAAAGTTGTCTAATAAGTTAATGACTTCGATTATGAATATCGATGATTATTTGGATTCTGATTATCAAAACTTTGGTTTTCCTAAGATGGCGCATTTACTTATTGTGGTGGATGAATTTGCTCAGTTAAAGAAGGATAATCCAAGTATTATTAAGGAATTGATTTCTTTTTCTAGAATTGGTAGAAGCTTAGGTGTTCATTTGATATTGGCAACACAGAGACCTTCTGGTGCTATAGATGATGAGATTTGGTCAAATAGTAGGTTTAAGATTGCCTTAAAAGTTTTAAGTGAGAAGGATTCTAATGACATTATTAAGCGTAAGGATGCTGCTTATTTAACTAGTGCTGGACAGTTTTATTTGAGTGTTGATGAGAATATCTATTTGGCAAAGAGTTTCTATAGTAAGAAGGATATCGATGATAAGGATGATTATGAGGTTTCTTTGTTGGATAATCGTTTAAATGTAATATCTAAGAAGTCTTATAAACAACAAGAAAGACAAACTATCGCTTCTTATGTGACTAATAAGATAATTGATACAACAAGGGATATGAATATTGAGGTTACAAGTATTGATTTTAAGAAGCCTCAAAAGAAGGAAGTTATTGAGTTAAGAAATGAATATAAGAAGTATGATGAGATTGTTTTTGGTCAGATAGATGATTATCGAAAACATTATAAGGATATTTTGACTATCGGTTCTAATGAAAATATTTTTATTTGTTCAAGTAGGAATAATGAGATTAATACGATTCTTAATCAATTGAATAAAAAGACGATTGTGATTGCCTCTAAGAAATATAAGGGCAAATATATTTCGGATTCTTTGGTTTATGAAGAGATTGATGATATTGTATATTTGTTTAAGAAGTTGAAGAAATCAAATGAGGAATTAACTTTAGTTATTGAGGATTATAATTGTTTGTCAGCTTATGATGATAGCATTAATGAATCGCTTATTTCTTTATTGAAGAGAAGTGAAGTGACTCATGTGAATGTCATATGTTTAACTAAGGTATCGACGATGAATTTCCGTTTGTTGAATTCATTTAAGCATAAGTTGGTGATTGAATATAAGGATAAACAAGATTTGTTGAATGTCTTTTCATCTTCTAATTTCGATTTAAACGATTCTTTCTATAATGGCCAAAATGGTTTTATACCTTGTCTTATTAATGAATTAGATATAGAAGAGAGTCAATATCCAAGTTATGTTGATTATATTCCAGATACTTTAGAGTTTGAATCTTCCAATAAGGGAATCTTAGCTGGTTTTGATGTTAAAGATAGGGATAAGGTTTACTTTAATGTGAATAAGAAGGTGTTGATTACTGGTAATGATCAAGAGATGATTGATTATTTTAGTGATGTTTATAAGACTTGTGAGAATGTTAAGGTATGCTTATATAATTCAACTTTAAAGGATTATGACTATGATGAGATATTGTGGCTGAGGGATGGTCTTTTTAAACAAAGGTTGTTCTACTATGATGAGAAGGAAGATCTTAAAGATAATTATGCTTATTATCTAAAGGGCAATAAGGGAAGGGTATTGAAGACGATCGCTTATGAATAAGATTATCTTAAGATTTATTATTGTGAAGAAACAAAAGGCTTTGGAGGTTGTCTTTGATGGTCGCTTAACGATGGAAGAGAATTTTAAGTTACTTAGTGAAATATATGAAATTGATTCAATAGATAAGACTTATGTAGTAGATATTAATAAGAAGGTAGCTCTTAAGAAGGATATTCCTATTTCGTCTTTTAACTTTAAGAACTTTAAGACACTTTATCTTTTCTAGATTTAAATAAGGTTTTTTGGCGATAAAAAGAAAAATATATGAATGGAAAGAAAGAAAATATTGATAAGTTAGAGGATGATTTTCAAGAAGAAAATTCAAAAGAAACTATAAAAAATTATTATTACAAGGTATCGTTGCCTACATTAAAATTAACTAAAAAAGAGTATGGTATTGTTTTTCATGCGATTAACACCAATTATTATTCCAAACATATCAATGATAGATATATTATCGAATACATTGATGGTTATATTTATGTAGCTGAGAATAATGGTTATAATGAGTATAGGATTTTTAGGAGGGCCAAAATCAAATGACTAATAGAGAATTATTGCATCAAAAATTATTGGAAATTAACCCAAGAAATGATTTGACCATAGCTTGTGATACTTTTTTAGATACAGAACAAAAAGTTGACTTGGTATTAAAAGAAGTACTAGATGGCAAGATTAAAACAAACGATGATGTTGTGCTTAAATTCTTAGAAATTGACTGTGGCTATGATGTTAGGGTTAAATGCTATTATTAGTTTTAATAAGGACTGTAATTAATGACAAACAGAGAATTGCTACACCAAAAATTATTGGAAATAAATCCAGTGAATGATTTGACTATTGCGTGTGATGCCTTCTTGGATACTGATGAAAAAGTAGATATCGTGTTAAACGATATATTGAGTGGCAAAATCAAGAATAATGATGATTTTGGCTATAAAGTTCTCGAGATTGATTGTGGGCATGATGTTAGAGCAAAAGAAAACTAGAGAAATCTAGTTTTTTTTGTATAATGAATCTATAAAGGAGAGCCTTTGTTATGAAAGAAAAGCTTACTCAATTAATATTTGTGTTCTTATGTTTGATTATGATGTTTCCTATTGGCGTTAGTGGAGATACTGGTCCGAAACCTTCTGTAAGAATACAGTTTAAGAATATGGGTGATGAGTTGTGTTATGGCACTTTGTTGTCTAAAGAAGAGTCTACAGGTCCTGCACGGGCTTGGGATGGAGAAGAAGAGAATATTAACTTAGACTTTGTGGATAGAGATATCTGGGAAGCTTTTGTGAATTATGAAGATAGTGATGGCTATTATTTCTTACAATGGGCATGGAAGGTGAATGATACAAAGGAATTAGCTTGGACTTATTATCCACCTAATGAGTTTAAGGTTTTGTTGTATTATCCTGAAACTAATACTTTTATCTCTAGTGATGTCTGCAAAAGATATGCCTTTGATACCTACTATACAGTTGATATGGATGGTATTGAAATAGGTTCTATCAAATATGATGAGAATTTAAGCGGCAATCAAAGACTTAATATGCATAAATCATATGAATTTAAAAATGAAGTAAAGGCTTTAGTTTGTCGAATATTGATTACTGTTGTTGTTGAGGTTTTGATTGGATTATTGTTTAAATTTAGGAATAAGGAATTATTGTATATCTTATTGATCAATGTGATAACTCAAATAATTTTAAATGTCTTATTAAATGTATATACGGGGTTTGGGTACTATTTTGTTTATTTATCACTAGAATCATTAGTGTTTGTGATAGAGGCTATTTTCTATTGTTTAATGTTTAAAAAGAAGAAAGGCTATTGCGTGTTGTATGCGTTAGTTGCCAATATAGCTTCTTTTGTGATTGGCTTATATTTAGCTAATTTATTTCCAGGACTTTTCTAAAATTTTGTGCTTTTTCGCAATTGTTGTAAAATTTAAAGGTGCTAAATTATAAGAAGACTTTAAGTTTTATCTTTTTGATAGCTGCGATTTTTGTGTTCGCAGCTTTTGATGTACATGCTGAAGATGAATATACAGTATATGATGCATCTAATGGTGAGGTAATTGAAACCTTTGAGCGTTATAATTCGGCATTAAATTTCTACAATAATAATTTAGAAGATTATGAGAATTTGGTGTTAGCTCAAGGTGATACTGTTTTATTTATGGAATATGGTATTGTTGAGTTTCAAACCAATGATGAATGTAGTTTGAATGTGGGTTATCGTTCTTTAAGAAGAAATGACACTACTTCTATTAATGGCTGTTATGGTAAGGATGGCTTATATCTTGATAGAAACGGTGATAATGTGAAGTTTGCCTATGCAGGAGATATTGGTACTACTAGTTTTGATTCTGTTATCTTGCGTCCTTTTGATTCGTTAAATGTAAGAGTATCTTTGTATCGTAATTTAGAGGGTGATTTAGCTCATCTAATTAAGACCCAATTGAATAGTGATTATTACGCAAAGGTTTATAAGTTAGATAAGGCTCCTGATTTCTTGGAAGAAAATAAGGATTATTATAGTTATGATGGTCATTACTTTTATGAAGATTTTAAGGTGATGAGTGATGATTATAGAAATGATACACGTGTTAATGCGGTCAATAGTGAAGCTCCTTTTTATAGTTACTTCCAATATTTATCTTTTAGAAGTTTGTCTAATTATAGTGCTAAAGAGCTTGATGATTTCTTTAAGAATGAATTAAAGATTATAGGTCGCATGGATAAATATAATGATGATATTAATGATGGGGCAAATAATATCATTAATAGAAGTGAATATTATGATAATTTAGATTCTTTCTTTATCTATCAGAATATTTTTGGGACTAATGCGATGAATTCTTTGGCTATTTCAATGCGTGAGAGTTCTAGTGCTAAAAATCTCAAGGCTTATGTGAATCATGATTTATTCACAAATAATGCCTATGATAATGATGAGGAAAGAAATGATAATGCTTATAAGAGTATAGATAAGTCTATCTATTCTTTTGATAAGTATATTTTGTCTAATCATAATGGTAATTATCATTCTTCTTTATATGGGGGAACTTTCTTGGGTGATAAGTTATCTGGTTATACTTTGTTTAATACTTTGGATGCTTATTATGGTGAGAATATATCTTCTAATTATTATTTGTTCGATAAGGCTTTAGGTGGTAAGGATTTAGATTCTTATTGTCTAGGTATTATCTATGATTTAAATCGTTTAACTTTCTATAAGGATGAAGAATTAAGTAAGCGTATGTATCGCTTATATGATTTACATAATTATTCTTTGATTATCTTAGATGAGAATGAAAAGTCTTATAAGGTCCAAATTGATGCTAGTTTAGATGCTGATTATGAATATGACTTTGAAAAGAATGTGGCTTATGTTGATAAGGAAGTCTTTGATTTGTTGATAAATGAAGATAAGATGCATGAAAACAAGATTGAACAAGTAACTTATGACTTTGGTGATGGCTTGTTTAATAATGAAAGTTCATTGAGTTTTAATAATTTAGAGGGTGTTGAATTGCCTTTGATTAAACCTGTTAAAGATGGTTTTGAATTTGTTGGTTTTGATCATGACAATATAGCTCAATATAAGGAAATAAAGGGTATCAGTGTCTATGCCTTTCCTAATAATGAGTTAGATGTAAATTCATATTTAAACTTAGAGGACGCAAAGATCAGAATCAATTATGCCAATGGTTCTAATAGTATTAAGAATATTACTAGTGATATGATTAGTGATTTTGACAATACTTTGGTTGGCGAACAAGAGATTACTATTACCTATTGTGGTGAAAGTGTTAGTCAAAAGATAAATGTTGTAGAGAATAGTAATAAGACAATAATAGCTGATTTAGCTAATAAGAATATCAATTCATATAAGGAAGATGGTACTTATGATATTGATGAGTTAGAGAAGTTAAAGGGCTATTTAAAGGATACAAAGTATTATTTTAGTTTTGATGATTTAAGATTGTTGGATGAGATGCTGTTCAATGAATACAACAATTATTTAAATTTTGTGGTTTTCCAAAGTGACTTAGATGTATCTATTTCAGGACTATGTGTTAATGTGGATACTAATTTAGCTAAAAGGACCTTGTTTGATGGGCTAATTAAGAATACTTATTATGTGCATATAAGGGATATTAGTAGGTCTTCTTATAATAAGCTAGAAGAAATTGGTGAGGCTTATGGATTTGAGAGTGTTTGTGCCTTTAAGTCAACTTTCTCATTGAATTTAAGAAGAATTGATCAAGAAGGTGAAATGATTTATTCAATTAAGCCAAAAGACATGGATCCAAGTAGTATCTATAGCGTTTATTGTCTTGAAGAAAATGGTGATATTGTTAAGTGCAAGACTTATTGGTCAAAGGATAGTGTGACTTTTATTGGACAGGGACAGGGACAGGGTTCTTATTTGTTGCTTAGAAAAAAGAGTGTTAATACTTATACTTTCGATTCTATTGACGAGAGTGTTAATCATCAAAATAATGATCCAGATACTCAACAATTTGTCTTGTTGTTTGTGGCATACTTGATTGTTGAAATATTTGGAATTATCAATATTCTTTATCACTATATCATTGAAGATAAATTAAGAAAGAGTGCTCTAGAATATAAGAAGTTATTAAATCTAAAGTGAAGTTCTAAGTGAACTTCATTTTAGATAGCTTTAATAATCAAATCATCATCTAATTCTGGGTCAATAAAAATGGTTTTATAGTTCTTTATAGTCACAAAACCAGGTTTAGTTCCCTTTACTTTCTTAAGATTTTTCGCAAGACAATAGTTAACAGGAACACTAGAAGATAGTCTACCATTAGAGAAGTAGGCAGCTAGATTAGCGCACATTCTAAGGACTTCTTCACTTGGATTATCGGTATTAACTACCAAGTGGGCACCATGATAGTCTTTAGCATGGAACCACATATTGTTAGGTTTAGCATAAGTAAAGCTTAGATAATCGTTTTGAGTGTTGTTTTTGCCAAAGGTGATAATTGAACCCTTGTATTCAACTTGATAAAGATTAATTTTCTTATTCTTTTTAGGCTTATTAACTTTCTTTCTAAGGTAGCCATATTTAATTAATTCTTCTTTAATCTCTAGGGCATCAGTATAACTTGCGATATCTAATTGCTCCTTTAAAGCATTGAAGTATTCAAGTTCTTTCTTGGCAATATCCAATTGTTCCTCGATATAAACTTTACCTTTTCTTTTCTTGGTATAGTTAGTGAAATATTTGTTGGCATTTTGTTTAATTGATAGTTTTGGATCTAATTTAATCTTTTTAGAATTACCATCATAGTCAATTATTTCAATTTCCTTTAAGCCCTTTTGTTCAAGATTAGAGTAGGTATATAGTAAATCACCATTTTCCTTATCTTCATTTAAGTTTTCACTATCAATAAGACTTTGATTAAGTTTAATTACCTTAGTGTCAAAGTGTTTGATTTGTCTTTTCACAAACTTATAGATATCTTCAGTAACTGTCTTAATTCTTTCTTTTTCGTTTGCTTGATAATAAAGCGTATCAAAACCTTTTTCAATTGAATATTCTTTATATCCCTTGTTTAAGTATGTTAAAGGAATAATATGATAATCGTTGTTGTCAGAAACATATAACTTATTAGATTCTTTAATAGTATTAAGAATGTCTTTATATTCTTCACCATTAGACATACGATAACGTATTTCTTCTTCTAATTGTTTAGAAAAGCCTTGGATTTGTTTAACTAATGATTCGTTGAAGTCAATTTGATTATCTGAGAATGGATCCATCTTATTTTGGTTTTCAGGTAAATCAAAGTTAGCGCCTTGTAGGATTGTTCTCTTATTATTTAGATAAGGTGGTATCTTCTTTAGAGCGTCAATAATCTTATTGGTTTCTTTATCAATAAGAATCAAGTTTGCATACTTACCCATTAGTTCTACACTTAACACATAATTCTTTTCATCATATAGTTCATTAAGTGCTCTTATTTCTAAAAGTAAATAACGATCATAATTATTTTGAGTGATTGAAGTAATAATACCATTAGTTAAGTATTTTCTTAGTACCATTACAAAAGTAGATGGTTCTTCAAAGTTGGTGTAGTTTTCGTTAGATAGAGAAATATGGTTATATACACTATGTAAAGAGATAACCAAATTTGTACGTACTCTATCTGCGTGTACGTTAAAGATAACTTCAGTGTTTGAAGTAGAATTGATTTTGTTTATACGCATTGGTAAGTGCGTTTCAAGTTCTTCTTTTACTTTATTTAATATAATTCCATCAAGTGCCATAGAATAATTATACTCGATAGTAGTACAATGGTTGATATGAAAAAAGGATTACTTATTGTATATAGTGGGCCAAGTGGCGTTGGCAAGAGTACAATCTTGCATGAAGTATTAAAGGATGAATCATTGAATCTAGAATTTTCTGTTTCAATGACTACAAGACTTCCAAGAGAGGGTGAAGTTGATGGCAAGGATTATTTCTTTGTGTCTAAAGAGACTTTCGAGAAGGCAATCAAAGATGATAAGTTCTTGGAACATGCTAGATATGTTGAGAATTATTATGGAACACCAAGAGACTATGTTGAACAAGAGAGAAATAAGGGGAAGAATGTTATTTTAGAGATTGATGTTCAAGGTGGTCTTCAAGTAATTGAAAAGTGTAGTGATTGTATCAGTATTTTTATTATGCCACCTAGTATTGATGAATTAAGAAATAGACTTAGTGGCAGGGGAACTGAGAAGGAAGAGGTTATCAACAAGCGAGTTGACCAAGCTCAAAGAGAAATCAATCAAGGCAGTGTTTATAAGTATCATGTCGTTAATAATGATGTTGAGGCTTCAATCAAAGAGGTTAGTGATATCTTGAAGAAGGAAATGGCTTTATAATGCAAATTAGCAAGGAAACTGTTAATAAAGTATTGAAGTTTAGGGATGATAGGGATTGGAAACAATTTCATGATCCTAAGGACTTGGCTATTTCTATTTCTTTAGAGGCTAGTGAATTATTAGAAATATTTCAATGGTCTAGGGACGATGTCTATTGTCTTGATAAGATTGATAAGATTAAAGAAGAACTTGCAGATGTCGTGAATTATTGTATCTTAATGGCTGATGCGTGTAACTTGGATCTTGATAAGATTATTACTGATAAGATTAAACTAAATGCGGCTAAGTATCCTGTTGATAAGGCTAAGGGGGCTAGTACTAAATATAATGAATTGTAAATGTTGGGGAACCAACATTTTCTTTTGGGTATAAAAAAACAAGAACCATAAGATTCTTGTTTTTAAAATACTTATTACTTTGAGTAGTATTCGACAACTAGTAATTCTTTTACTTCTTGGTTTAATTCTTTTCTTTCAGGAAGTCTTACGAATTTACCTTTTCTATTGTCTTTATCAACTTCAACGAAGTCCTTGTATGCAACTGTAGCTTCTAGTGCATCAGCAATGCTTGCCATGTTTCTTGAAGATTCTTTAACTTCAATTGTTGCACCTGGAAGAATTCTTGCACTTGGGATATCAACCTTCTTACCATTTACAAGGATATGTCCATGGTTAACAAGTTGTCTAGCACCACGTCTTGTTCTTGCAAAACCCATACGGTATACAAGGTTATCAAGTCTTGATTCTAGTAATACAAGTAGGTTAGTACCTGTAACGCCTTCCATTTTTTCTGCTCTTAAATAAGTGTTGTAGAATTGCTTTTCATTTAAGCCATAAAGATTTCTAATCTTTTGCTTTTCAGCTTGTTGTAAACCGAAGTTTGAAAGCTTAATTCTCTTGTTTGCACTACCGTGCTGACCTGGAATATAAGGTCTCTTGCTTAATTCTTTACCTGTTTCTAGGATAGAGAAGTTAAGACGACGAGATATACGCCATACTGGTCCTGTGTTTCTTGCCATAATTTTTTCCTCCCATTGACAATTCAGTTAGAGGTGTAAATCATTCTAAGGATGTGTTAGTATGCAATGTTCACCCATTACGCTAGGCTACTTATATTCCCAAATGGGCTACTAACGCGCTTCTTTAGAACTTTACATGCGTCCTAAACTGCCTATTTATCTTATCAAATAAGGTTTATCAAGTCAATTGAAAAATATCGTATGTGATAGTAAAATTATACTGTTTAATCAAGAGGAAAATTATGAGCGAAAACGTTAAGTATGGTATCATTGCCGGTTTGTTGTTGCTGGCTGTAATAATTGTTTTGGTTATTGTGAATAACACAAAAAAGACCAATATTAAGAAGTCTATTGATGATTTAAATGTCCGTTTTAATAGTGTTAAAACAATTCCTTTAGCTTTTAAATTATCTAAGGCTCAGGCAATGGCTAAGCGAAACGATGAAACTGCTACTGAAGTTAAAGAATATTATGAAAAGTATGAAGAGGCTCAAAGACATATCGATTCTATTGCGGATATGTTAGAGAATATCGAAGATTCTTTCGCTTGTAGAAACTATAAGTCTTGTAAGGAAGCTCTACAAATTATTTCTGAGAATATTGATGATAGTGAAAAAGAAGTTAGAGATATTGATAAGTTTTTGGAAAAGTTTTCTAAGAAAGAGAATGATCAACGTGAAAGCTCTGCTAGATTAAAGGAAGATTTTAGAGAATTAAAACTATATATTAATAAGAATAAGGTAGCTTTATCGATTGCCAATGAGGGAATCGATAAGAAGATTCAACATATTGAGGATCTTTTCTCAAAGAGCGAAGAGTTCATGTATGTTTCTGACTATATTAGTTCTAAAGAATGTTTAGATCAAATTAGTGAAGATATCGCTTCTATTAGAATTTGCCTTGACTCAATTCCTACTTTGATTACCGATTCTAAGGGTGTCTTGCCTACGATGGTTGATGAGGTTAATAGACAATATGCCTTATTAAGACAACGGGGTGCTTATACCATTCATTTAGATATTGAAAAGAAATTGGAGAATATCAAGAAGGGCATTAGTGAGAATATTAAGGTTTTATCTGATGGTGAAATCGGTGGCGTTAAAGAAAATAATGAAACATTAAGGGCTGAGCTTAATGAAATCTTAGAGAATATTAAGGCTGAGGGTGAGGCATATAATGGTGTTAAGACTGTTTCTGATGATATAGCGAATAAATTGAATGAGCTTAAGTCTTTACATAATTATGTAAGTGTTGCTTATAAGAAGGATTCTAAGCGTTTTGGCATTGAAGATTTGACTGCTTATTTAAAGGAAAAGGAAAAGTCTATTGATAAGTATCAGGCTGATATTATTGAATTAAATCAAGATATCGTTACTAATGATAGTCCAAGTACTCTTCTTTTGGATAGAGGTAATAAGATTCTAGAGGCTATTAGTGAAGATGCTAAGTCATTAATGGAATATAAGGCTATTTTTGATAAGAATACAACCGTTGAATTAAGGGCAAAGACACAACTTATGAAGTTGCAGGTTGTTTTAAATGAGGTTGAAGTTAAGGTTCTTGAATATCATTTGCCTACAATTGCTGACTCTTATAATGATGATTTGGCAAGTGGCAGGGTTAAGATTGCGAAGATTAAGGAACAATTGGCTATGGTTCCAATTGATATTGATGAGTTAAATACCACTTTAGATGATGCGATTGATTTTATTTATAAGTTCTACAACAATGTGAATAATATTGTTGGGATGGCGATTATGGTTGAGAATGCGATTGTCTTTGGTAATAAGTATCGTTCTACTTATCCAGAGGTTGAGCGTGATCTTTCTAAGGCGGAATTTTCTTATTTGAATGGTGAATATACTAAGGCCTTAACTATGGCTATTTCTTGTATGGAAAGGTTGTTCCCTAATTCTAGCGATAATGATTATTTGGAGAATATTTAGTGAAGAAGATTTATTTTGATAATGTGTCTACTACTTCTTTAAATCCTGAGGTATTAAAGACATACAAGACTTTATTAGACGATTATTATTGTAATAGCGATGCTTTGTATGACGATGGCGTCGCTATTTATAATATGCAAGAAAAGGCTAGAAAGCTTATTGCGGATAGTTTTAATGTTACTAAGGATGAAGTTATTTTTACAAGCGGTGCCTCTGAAGCTAATAGTTTGGCTATCAAGGGCTTATGTTTTAATAATACAAGGAAGCATTTGATTACTAGCATCTATGAACATTCAAGCGTTTATAATTCTTTTAAGCAATTAGAAGAACACTTTGGTTATGAGGTTACATACTTATATCCAGATGAAAAGGGTATGATTAGGCCTGATGATGTTAAGGCTGCTTTAAGACCTGACACTTTGTTAGTGAGTATTATGCTTGTGAATAATGAGATTGGTGCTGTTAATGATATCAACGCCATTAAAGAGATTGTTAAGAAGAATAGTGGTACTTATTTCCATTGTGATATCACACAAGGTTTAGCTAAGGTTGATATCGATATGAGGGATATTGATATGGCATCTTTTTCTGCTCATAAGATTCATGGTTTAAAGGGTTCTGGTGCTTTAATTAAGAAGAAGTATGTAGAATTACTTCCTATAATATCTGGTGGTCAACAAGAATTTGGTATTAGGGGTGGTACAAGTAATGCACCAACTAATATCGTCTTGGCAAAGACTTTAAGACTAGCTCTTGAGGGTATGAATGCTTATAATAAACATGTTTTAGAATTAAATAAGTATTTCATGGAGAGAATTAAGGAAGTCGATGGAGTGGTGGTAAATTCTTTTGATTCATGTTTACCAAGTTTAATTAATATTTCAACTCCTATTAAAAGTGAAGTAGAATTAAATGCGTTGAACGCAAGAGATATTATGGTTTCTTCTAAGTCTACTTGTGGTTCTCGTAAGAATGAGGGTAATCGTACACTTAAGGCTTTGGGTGTTGATGAGGATTATGCGTTAAGAATTTCTTTTGGTGAGTCTAATACCAAGGAAGAGATTGATTGTTTTATAGATTGTTTAAAGGAGGATATTAAGCGTTATGACTACATTTAATTATGATCATATAGTTGTTAGATATGGTGAATTATCTACTAAGGGTAAGAATAGAAAAGATTTTACTAAGGCTTTAACTAATAATATTAAGAAAAGGCTAAGGGCTTATCCTGGGTTAACTTATCGTACTTTACATGATGGTTTATATATTGAACTAAATGGTGAAAACTATGAGTTGATTAAGGAAGATCTTAAGCAAGTATTTGGTTATGCTTATTTTTCAGGTGCTATTTTAGTAGATCGTGATATTGAAGAGATTAAAAAGACTGCCTTAGAGCTTACAAAGAAGAAGGATTATAAGACTTTTAAGATGGTCTCAAAAAGAAGTGATAAGTCTTTCCCACTTAGAAGTGATGAGATTAATAGACAGGTTGCTGGGCATGTTTTAAGAAATAGTGATTTGAAGGTTGATGTTCATAATCCTGATTTAAAGATTTATGTCGTTATTAATCAAGAAAATGCCGTAATCATGGATGAGAAGATTAAGGGTATTGGTGGTTATCCAACAGGTGTCAATGGTAGAGCTATGCTTATGATGTCTGGTGGTATTGATTCTCCTGTTGCTGGTTATTTGACAATGAAAAGGGGTTTAAAGATTGAGTGTATTCACTTTGCTTCTGAACCATATACAAGTGCACAAGCAAAGGAAAAGGTTTTTGACTTAGCTAGACAATTGAGTGTTTATCAAGGCGATATCATCATTCATGTTATTCCTTTTACTGAGTTACAATTGGCTATCTATAAGCATGCTAATGAGTCTTATGCGATAACAATCATGCGTAGAATGATGTATCGTATTGCGGATAGAATCTGTAAGGCACGTAAGATTAATCTAATCACAAATGGTGAGAGTGTTGGTCAGGTTGCTTCTCAGACTCCTGAGAGTATTTCAGTTATCGCGAAGGTTTGTGATACACTAATTCTTCGTCCTATGTGTATGATGGATAAGATTGAGAGTATTGAGATGGCTAAGAAGATTGGCACTTATGAGACTTCAATTCTTCCTTATGAGGATTGTTGTACAATTTTTGATCCTAAGAATCCGGTTACTAAGCCAAAAGAGAAGGAATGCTTATTCTATGAATCAAAATTTGATTATGAGTCTTTAATTGAAGAGGCAATCAAGAATGAGGAAATAGTTAAGGTTTCTTATTTAGATAAAAAAGATGATGAGATATTTTAAGGAGTGTTTTTAGATGAATTTATTTTCAGTTAGAAGAGAAAGATTGGTTAAGGATATTACTGGCAATTCTGCTTTAGTTTTATTTTCAGGCAATCCTATTATGAAGTCAGAGGATGAGGCTTATCCTTTTGATGTTAATCGTAATTTCTATTATTTAACAGGTTTAGAAAAGGAAACTATGGCCTTGGTTGTGACAATGATTGATGGTCGTATTAATGAAGAATTATTTATTTTGCCTTATGATGAGCTAATGGCTAAGTGGGTAGGCGGTAGAATGCTCAAGGGTGAAGCAAGTGATGTGAGTGGTGTTGCTAATGTTTCTGATTATAGTGAATTAGAAGGCTATTTAGCTAATGTCTTAAATCGTCAACGTCATAATAGTGATTTTAAGGTTTATTTTGATTTGTGGCATTATGATGCAAATCAAGAAGAAACTGTTGCGATTAAGTTTGCCAATAAGTTAAGAAGCAATCATCCTTCTTTGGTTATTAAGGATATTTATCCATTACTCGCAAAGTCTCGTATGGTTAAGGATGATTATGAATTGACTTGTATTAGACAGGCTATCAATATTACAAATGCTGGTGTTAAACAAATGATGACTTCAATTAGACCTGGTATGAATGAGATGACTATGGAAGGTTTGTTTAACTTAGTGTTGGCTCAAAATGTTTGTAATAAGAATTCATTTAAGTCAATTTGTGCTAGCGGTAAGCGTGCTACTGTTCTTCATTACAGTGATAATAATCAAGTGATGGAGGATGGTGAATTGTTCTTGTGTGACTTGGGTGCGACTTTTAAGAATTATTGTGCTGATATTTCTAGAACTTTCCCAGTTAATGGCAAGTTTAGTGATCGCCAAAAGGAAATCTATGAACTAGTATTGAATGCTCAAAAGATTGTGGTAGAGAATGCTAAGCCAGGAATTACTTTAAGGGATTTAAATAAACTAGTTGTTGATTACTATACAAGAGAGCTTCCTAAGCATGGTTTGACTAAGGATGTAAGTGAATATTATTTCCATGGTGTTTCACATCATTTAGGTTTGGATACTCATGATGTTAATATTGGTAATGCACCTTTGGTGGCAGGTAATGTTATTACTAATGAACCTGGCCTTTATATTGAAGATGAAAACATTGGTATTAGAATTGAAGATGATTTATTAATCACAGGAACAGGAGCTACAATTTTGTCTAGTGATGTTCCAAAAGAAATAGCTGATATCGAGAGGATAGCAGCTAGATCTTAGTTAACTTATAGATTACGATTTCAGCATCCGCGAACATACGGATGCTGTTTTCTATCATGCCAATACCGCTTGTAATATCAAGCCTTGTATCGTTTACTGTATATTTCTTATGATAATAGTTTTCAGCACCCTTTGGACGATAGAATAAATTGAATAATGGAATATATACTTGGCCATTTAATGAATGTCCTGCCAACATATAATCAGTTTTTGTGAAGTCTACTTTATCTAGATTGTCTGGATAATGACTTATCGCAAAAGTGAAATTACTAGGGTTAACACCATCATATGCACTTGTAACATCAGCGTTAGTATTTAAACCAACTAAATTGATATAAGAGCCATTTACATAAATCTTTTCGTTTTGATTGTCTAAGATTCTGAAGTCAGTGTCTGTTAGAATACTTTTTACTTGTTCGATATATTCATTGTCCTTATCACCAAGTATTGCATATTTGCCATATTTGGCTTCAAGTGTTCTTAAGAAGTCACTTAATTTAGATTGATCGTTACCATTTAGGGCACTGTCAAATAAGTCACCTCCAAAGATTATGATGTCAGGATCAAACTTGTTGATTTTTTCTTCAATAGTTTCTAGGTGCTTTTCGTTGATAAAAGTGCCATAGTGAATATCAGAGAAATAAGTGATTATTAAACCGTTAGTATTATCGTCAATCTTAGAAGATTTGATGGTTTCTTTTCTAACGGTAAAGTCATAAGGGTTTACATAGGTGATGTTGTAGATAGTTAATCCTACTAAGATTAATATAGATAATATGATTAAAGTAATTCTTTTTGTCTTTTTGTTCATAAAAGAATTATAACAATTTACATTTCACATAATTTAACAAGTTTTAAACAAATTAATTAGATAGTCTTTGTTTAGTATATAAGTGTAGGAAGTAAAAGACCTACAATTCATAATTATCCCCTAATTTTTAAAAGAAAAGATGAAGTCCTTAATTGGACTTTTTCTTATTTAAATATATATAAAACTTATTTCTAGAAATGTAAATAATAGGTCGACAGATAATTTATAAATAATTACAAAGCTCAAGAATGACATTTATTTTATAATTGTGTCGAATATTTTAAATAAAACAGCAAAAGTGACGAATTTATTTGGAAAAAAATTGTTTTATTTGAAATGTTTTTATACTAAAGGAGCAATGGAAATGAGTACAGTTAACAAAATATTAGAATACTTAAATCAACAAAGAGTTAATCTTGATAATTTGGATGATTTTACTACGGTTAGTATTTCAGAGAAGCTTATTTTATCAAGAACTTCAACTTCTGAATATTTAAATTCATTAGTTAAAGATGAAAAAGCTGTAAGAATTAAATCAAGACCAGTTTATTATCTTCCTGTAAATAAACTAGAGGAAATATATAACTTAAAAATTGATGAATTTGAGTTTCTGTCTATTGAAGCATTTAAAAGATATCTTGATACAAATGCAAATTATATTAAGGATTTTGACTATGCGATTGGATGTAATGGCAGTTTGATGATGCCTATATCTTCTTTAAAGTCAGCTATTTCTTATCCAACACCCTTGCCTGTTATTATTTTTGGTAAAAAAGGGACAGGAAAGAAATATTTAGCTAAGTTAGCTTTGGAATATCTTAAGAATAATAATCTTTGTGACAGGAAGTCAAAGTTTGTTTACTGTGATTTATCTAAAGAAAATTTTGAAGATGTTTTGATTGAAATAAAAAGGAATGAAAAACAATTTCAAACAGGATTAATTTATTTAAATAATGTTTCGTCTTTATCTTTAAGCCAACAAAAGGAATTGGCATTAATAATTGGAACTATCGAGAAAATAAAGATTATCGTATCCTCTGAGTTAGATGCTGATTATCTTGAACCAGAATTTTTATTTGAAGTTCCGGTAAGAATAAATCTTCCGATATTTGTTGATAGATCTGAAGATGAAAAGAAACAATTTGTTACTGGTTTGTTTAGAGAAGAAGAAAAGAAACTAAATAATACTTTTTTGATTTCAAGAAATTTATTAAACACCTTAGTTAGAATAGATTACTCTAATAATTTAGATGATTTAAGAAAAACTATCGTTGCTGTTTGTGCAAATGCTTATGATAGAAAAGCAAACCCAATAGAGATTAATGTTAAACATTTACCATTAGAATTTTATAACTATATCACTTTTGTAAATAAAGATGAACTTATTACTTTAGACATGTACGAAGCATCTTCGTTTTGTGACAACGTTATTAACCATATGAATTTGTTGTTGAACTACAATAAAGAGTTTGGTGATGTTAAAGATTATGATGGCACTCGTAGCATTATGCGTCAGTTCTATGAAATGCTTGAAAAAACCGATTTGTATTCAGATGAGAAAATACAATTGTATGAAAGAACACTTAGCGTGCTTATCAATGGTTTAGAACAAAATAGAGGAATAAATCTACCTCTCAATAGCATTCATGTTGTTGCTAGATTATTAATTTTGGAAGAAAATTCAAGATCTCAACTTGCTAGATGGCAAAATGGGGTTCGCGAATCTTTGAGAAACCTATTTGAAGATATTAAAGCAAACCTGATAAATGAATTTATTTTGGAGGAAAAAATAGCGAACGGAGTTCAAAATACATTAAATATACAGTTATCTATAGTTTCTAAAATAATTATTGCGTTAAATATTCATTATTTTAATTCAAACATTAAAAATCAAAAGACAACTGGAGTTATTTTATCTCATGGAATTTCAACCGCCTCATCGATTGCGATTGCAGTTAATACTTTATTAGAATCTCAAGTTTTTGAAGCTATTGATATGTCACTTGATACTACGGTTGATGAAGTGGCCAATAGAATGAATTTGTTTGTTAGAAATAATCCATATTTAACCGATATTGTTCTTTTGGTTGATATGGGTTCGTTAGAAAAATTAGATACACTGATTGAAAATAGAATCAATATTGGAATTATAAATAATGTTTCAACCGCCATAGCTCTTAATGTAGGAAGCATGATTCTTCAAGAAAGAGAATTGGAAGAAATTCTTAAAAAGGCAGTTATTGAATCAGCTTGTCATTATAAATTGATTCATTCAAAACAATATGAAAGAGCGATTATATTTGCTAGTGATACTGGTGTTCAAATATCTGAAAGATTAGTTGCTTTATTTAAGAAGTCTTTGCCTAAGAAAATCGATTTGGTTATGGTTGCTTATGATTATAAACAACTTAAAGAAATTAAAACCGAAGATGCTATTTTTCAAAAATATGATGTCGCACTGCTAATTTCTTCTAAGGGAATCGACATTGGCAATGTTGAAAATATTTCTCTTGAAGAAGTAATGAGCTTTGAGAAAAATGATGTTTTAAGAAAAGTGCTTGGAGATTATTTGAATGAAGAAGAGTTAGATTTATTTGAGACAAAACTTTTGAAGAATTTTACTTTAGAGTCAATTGTAAATAATTTAACAATTCTTAATCCAACTCGCTTGTTAGATGATGTTTCTATTTCGATTAATAATTTGCAACAAAGTTTGGGCCATCGTTTTAAGCCAAATACTGTAATAGGTATTTCTATGCATGTTTGCTTTATGATTGAAAGACTTATGA
This sequence comes from uncultured Erysipelotrichaceae bacterium, assembly GCA_934725085.1. Taxonomy (GTDB): domain Bacteria; phylum Bacillota_I; class Bacilli_A; order Erysipelotrichales; family Erysipelotrichaceae; genus Colivicinus. The sequence continues at coordinate 47,112 of CAKVAL010000002.1, forward strand.
CTCATAGTGAAATACAAGAATCTGGCGAAGAAAGGGAATTTGAAAATAATGAAAAGGAATTTATTTCAAATGTTAACAGATCTTTTGAAAGAATATATTTTACTTATAACATTAAAATTCCAACTTCAGAAATGATTTATTTATTTGATTATATAAAGAATGATTAGGAGGGTTATATATGATTAGATATTTATTTGCTTCACACGGTCCTTTGGCTTCTGGGATGGCTGAAAGTGTGACATTTATAGCAGGAAAGGATAAACACATTGATACGATTTGCGCTTATATGGATCCTGGTGTTGCCTTAGTGCAACAAATTGAAGATATTTTTAATACTTATGATTCTAATGATGAAATTATTGTCTTAACAGATTTATATGGTGGTTCCGTTAATAACGAGTTTATAAATCTTCTTCAAAAAAGAAAATTTTATTTAGTAGCTGGAATGTCAATGGCGTTAGCTATTCAAATGTTAATGACTTTAGATGAGAATGATTTAGAAACTGGAATTAAAAATGCTGTTAATGAAGGAAAATCGTCTGTGATTTATTGCAACGATCTTATAAAGAAAGATAACGTAGAGGAAGATTTTTAATGGAACTATATCCTATGAACATTAATTATCGTTATTATGATTTGGAATATTTTTTTAAAACTTGTAATAACGAAAACTGTAGAAATGTAGAACTATGGTTATGTCCGCAACACTTTTTGGTAAATGCTCAATATATGCAAGACACTGATTTGTTATTGAATTTAATGAATAAATATAACATTAAAGTTCAGGTCGTATGTGGTGAACAAAATAATCCTAAGCCAAATAATATTGCTGCTAGAAGTTCATTCTTAATTGAAAATACTTATAAGTATTTTTGTAAAGTAGTAGATCTTGCTAGTCAAATAGGAGCAAAGATGATTTTGGTTACACCTGGTTGGAATTATTATGATGAAAACCCTGATGTTGCTAGGGAAAGGTCAATTTTAATGTTAAGAAGAATTGCTGATTATGCAAAGGATAAGAATATCAAATTAGCGATGGAAACTATTTGGTCTAAATCATCTCTTGTTGCTAATACGATTTCAAAAGCTAAAGAAATACTTGAAGGGGTAAATAGAGACAATTTTGGTTTAACTATTGATTTTGGAGCAATGCATTATGCTGAAGAAACGTTAAAAGATTGGTTTGAAACATTTCCGGGAAAAATATGGCACATTCATTTTGTTGATGGGAAGCCGACCGGCCATATGCCTTGGGGTTATGGAGATTTGAACATGAGTGAATATGTTTCTTCTTTAAAGAAATATGGCTATTCAGGAGGATTGTCTTTGGAATATGTTGATCCAATTTCGTTTATGGAGCCTGAAAAATATTTAAAAAGTACAAAAGAGCTATTTAATAGCTGCATATAGAAAGGAGGAAGAAAATGATAAAACTTTGTAGAGTTGATCACAGATTATTACATGGGCAAGTAGCTTTCACGTGGTGTAATTCGGTTAATGCTGATTGTATTTTGATTGCTTCTGATGAAGTTGCATCAGATGAAATTCGTATGACAACGATGAGGCTAGCAAAGCCAACAGGAGTCAAACTGGTAATTAAAGACATGAAAGATTCTATTAGTGCACTAAATTCTGGTGTAACTGATAAGTACAATCTTCTTATTGTCGTTGGTAATGTTGCTGATGCTTACAAATTAGCAACTGAATGTTCTTCAAGAATCAAATCAATTAACTTAGGCGGAACTATGAAGAAAGAAGACACCGTCAAATCATTTGGACCTGCAGTTCATTTGAATAGTGATGAATTAAATTTGCTTAAGAAGTTAGTGGATGATGGATGTGAAATTGAAGTACGTCAGACCGCTAAAGATAAAAAACTTGTAATCGAAAAGGCTGATCTATAGTAAAGGAGGATAAACTATGATACAAGCATTACTTGTTGGTCTTATTGTATTTATTGGTAAGGCTGACTATTTTGTGGGAACCGCAAATTTAGGTAGACCACTCGTACTTGGTGCACTTGTTGGTATTGTGTTAGGAGATGTAAAGACAGGTGTTATGTTGGGCTTTGAACTTGAATTGGTATTCATGGGCATGCAAGCCATTGGCGCTTCTATACCGCCTGATATGATTATTGGTTCGGTTTTAGGTACTGCGTTTGCTATTTCAACAGGTTCTGGTGTTGAAACAGCGATCACAATTGCAATGCCTGCCGCAATGTTGTCTGCAATCGTTGTTAACTTATTCTATGGTGTTATTACTCCATTAATGGCTAAAATGGCAGACCGCTATGCGGAAGAAGATAATGATAAGGGAATAGAACTAGTTTTCTTATCAAATGGTTTCTTGTTTGATTTATCATTCGCTATTATTGCGTTTGTTTGTTTCTTGTTTGGTGGCGATGCAGTTACTGCACTTCTAAAAGCAATTCCTTCATGGTTAACTTCTGGAATTGGAATTGCTGCAGGTATCTTGCCGGCTGTCGGTTTTGCTCAATTGATTTCAATGATTTCAAACAAACAAATCGCTGTATTCTTCTTCTTTGGTTTCTTACTAAGTGCATATTTAGGTATTCCGGTATTAGGAATCGTATGTTTCTCAATCGTGCTAGTTGGTGTTTTGATGATGGCTCATTTATTCGCACCAGCTACTAATAATGTTGTAAAAGGAGATGATGATAATGAATTCTAACAAATTAACAAAGAAAGAACTTAGAAGTGGGTTCTGGAGATCATTCACAACTTCACATGCTTGGCATTTTGAACGTCAACAACACATGTCATTCTGTTATTCAATGATTCCTGCTATTAAGAAATTATATGATAACAAGGAAGATCGTATTGCTGCATATAAGAGACATTTAGAATTCTATAATTGCCAAGCAACAATGCATCCTTTAATTTTCGGTATTTCAGCTGCTATGGAAGAAGAAAATGCCAATAATGATAATTTTGATACAGAATCAATTTCGGCTATGAAAGTTGCATTAATGGGTCCTTTGGCTGGTATTGGTGATTCATTGATTGGTGGTACACTTCGTATTATTGCAACCGGTATTGCGGCTGGGTTATGTGCTGCAGGATCTCTTGCTGGACCTATTTTGTTCTTAGCAATTTATAATATTCCAACAATTGCTTTACGTTATTTTGGTGTAAAGTATGGATACAAATTTGGAAATACAATTATTTCTAAAGCCGCTGATTCAGATACAATGCGTAAGATTACAACTGCATTAGGAATAGTTGGCTTGATGGTAATTGGAGCAATGTGTGCTACTAACATTAGTGTTACAACACCTATTGCCTTTAATATTTCAGGTGTAGCTTTCTCATTACAAGATACATTTGATTCGATTTTCCCTAGACTACTTCCACTTGTAACTATTGGTATATTCTATGGATTAAATAAAAAGCATGTTAATGTATTGGCTCAAATAATAATTATTATGATTGCTGGTATTGTGCTTGGTGCGTTAAAAATTCTTGGTTAATTAAAGGAGATTAATAATATGGTTGAATATTGTTTAGATACAGGCGATTTGGAGATGGTGAAAAAGTGTGTTGGCGTTTATCCGCTAGCATGCTTCTCAATGAACCCATCTATAGCCGTTAATTGTCTTAAAGGTACAGGTAAAACATTTTTAGAGAATGCCAATCAAATCCGTGAAGTAATTGGACTAGATACACCTTTTTATCTTGAAGCTATGGGTGATACTGCTGAAGAAATGATTGAAGATGCACGTGCCGTTAGGGCAAAGGTACCTGGTAACACATTGGTAAAAATTCCTGCTTGTCCTGAAGGCTTAAAGGCTATTGCTGCTTTAAAGAAGGAAGGAATTTACTGTTCATGTACAGCTATTTATGATTTTAACCAGGCTATGCTAGCTGCAGAAGCTGGAGCTATTTGTGCTGCTGTATATGTTTCAAGAATCGATAAAAACGGTGGTGATGGCATTGAAACTGTTGCTAAGATTGCTAAGGCATTTAAGATGCATGGTATTACAGACTGTAAAGTTTGTGCAGCTTCTTTAAAAACACCTCTTGCGATTGAACAGGCTATTTTGGCTGGAGCAGAAAACGTGACTGTCGATCTTCCTATGTTGGAAGCTTTGATTACTCATCCTATGACACCTAATACTTTAGATACTTTTAAGTCAGACTGGGAAGGATTGTTTGGAAAAGGTGTACGTATAGCTAATATGGATAAATAAAAATGGAATATTGTCTTGTAACTTACAATTTAGAAATGGTTAAAAAAGCTATAGAATATTTCCCTGTTAATTGTTTCGCAATGAATCCTAGTATCGCTGCTAAAGATTTAAAAAATAGTAATACATCATTTTTGGAAGCAAGTAAAAAATATAGAGAAATAATCAAGGATGATATGCCATTGTATATAGAAGTTATGGGCGACACTTCTGAGGAAATGATAGAAGATGCAAGAAGAATCATAAGGGAAGTACCAGGCAATACTTTGGTTAAAATACCCGCAACAAGTGAAGGCCTTGTTGCTATAAGAAAACTTAAGAATGAGGGTATACGTTCTTCTTGCACGGCTATCTTTGATTTAAAGCAAGCTTTATTGGCTTCTGAAGCTGGAGCTGTATGTGTAGCTGTTTATGTGTCAAGACTAGATAAAAACGGTTATGATGGCATTTCGGTTGTTAAGCAAATCAGTGATGCTTTTAAATTAAGAAACATTGACACCATGGTTTGTGCAGCGTCGTTAAAAACATCTTTAGATGTGGAAAGGGCTATCCTTGCCGGTGCACAAAATGTAACTGTTGACTATGAAATGTTAGAAAAAATGATTGGACATTTTTAGAAGGAGAAAAGAATGAGGATTTGGGGTTCACCTGGCCATTATATACAAGGTGCTGGGGTTATTGAAAAATTACATGAATATGCGAATAGTTTTGGAAATACTCATCTATATATTGTTGATGAATTTCTAATAAATATGTTTGATGAAAAGGTTGCCAAGTCGTATAGAAATCAAAACGAATATGAATGCATATCTTTTTCTGGTGTAATTTCACATAAGAATATTGATGAAACAATGAATAAGTGTAAAAGTTCTGATGTTGTGATTGGCATTGGTGGAGGCAAAACAATAGATGTTGCCAAAATGGTTGCTAAACAAATGAACGCAAGGCTGATTGTTTGCCCTACTATTGCTTCTTGTGATGCTCCTACTAGTGCTATGTCTATTTTATATTCTGATGAGGGTGAAATGAACGAGATAGTTATACACCATTACCATCCAGATTTAGTGCTAGTTGATACCGCCGTAATCATCAATGCTCCTGTTCAATTTTTAACAGCAGGCATCGGAGATGCATTATCAACATATTATGAAGGTCTTTCAAATGAAAGAAAAGGTCATCCAAACTATATTTGGTGTGATTCTGAAATCGGAATGTCTACTCTTTCTGCTAGAGCAATCGCGAAAGCATGTATGGACACTTTATATCATGATGGTCTAATGGCTCTAGAATGTGCTAAAAACAAAATAATATCTCCTCAATTTGAAAACGTTGTGGAAGCAAATATTCTTATGAGTGGAATTGGTTTTGAGAATGTTGGCTGTTCGGTGGCCCATGCGATAGGTAATGCTTTTACCGCGATTCCTGAAGGTGAAAAAAAGAGCCATGGTGAAAGGGTTGGCTTCGGTACTTTGTCGTTGTTGATTGCTGAAGAATATTCAAATGAAGAAATAGAAAAAGCATTTAATTTTTGTATTGAATGTGGAATTCCTACAACTTTAGAAGACTTAGGCATAGACAATGATATCGAAAAGCTAAGCATAATTGCTAAGTCATCATTAACTGCATCTTCTTGGGAAGCTAGCACTTATGTGGCTAATGAAGAATCCATAATTAATCTTATTAGAGCGACCGATTGCTTGGGAAGATACTATAAAAATAAACACACAATTTAACATAATTGAAACATATTTTGTTGATAGTGTTTGTTTAATATATAGATGTAAGGAGAAGATCCTTACATATAATAAAGTATCCACTTCCCCTATAATAAAGATACTTAATAAATGTCCCCTAACAAAAAATATGAAGAAGTCCTTAAGTGGACTTTTTCATTATGTAAGTTATTGGCTCGTCTGCATGTCTATAACTTCTATATTTGTCTATGATGTTAATATTGTTGTCTTTAAAATATTTGTCTAATAGATAATATTCGTCCTTACCACCCTTATGTCCTAGATAGAAGGTGATGATGATATAACCATTATTTTCTAAAAGGTCATAAGCTTTCTTAAAAGCCACTAGGGTATCATCTTTATTAGTGATAGTTGTTTGATCGCTGTTTGGTAGATAGCCTAGATTAAATAAGAATAGTTTAACTTTATGGTCTAAGTATTTATCTATGTTGTTGTGATTATCTAAGATAAGTTTCACATTATCTTTATCTTTTACTTTTTCATAAGTGTTTTCTAAGGCTTGCTTATTGATGTCAAAACTATAAACGTATTTAGATATATTAGCTAAAAATAAAGTATCAAAGCCATTACCCATGGTCATATCAACTACTTCATCATTCTTGTTAATTAGACCTTTAATGTATTTGTGTACAAAAGTATTATTATTCATAAAATTTTCCTTGATATGTATCTTCTTTAGCCATCAACTTATCAATATCGTTTAAGATAGTAGTTTTATTCAAAACCCAATTAGGTACAACCAATTCGTTCTTGATTGGATCGCCAGTTAATCTTTCAATTATAATTTCAGGTTTTAATAATTCTAGTTGTCTAACTACGATATCGATATATTCTTCTCTTTCTAGGATATAGAAAGGTTCTTTTTCATATAACTTTAATAGTTGTGTATTTTTTAATACCTGCAACATATGTATTTTAATCGCATTAAATGGTAAGTGATTTATATCTTTAATAGTCTTGATCATATCTTCCTTAGTTTCATAAGGTAAGCCATTGATGACATGAACACAAGTTTTGATATTAGGACACTTAGATAGTCTATAAATTGTGTCTTTGAATTCTTCAAATGTGTAACAACGATTGATTAATTCACCTGTCTTATTGTTGCTGGTTTGTAGCCCTAGTTCAATCCATAGGGGCTTAATATAAGAAATTTTATTTAGATAAGCTATCATTTCATCACTTAAGCAATCACATCTTGTGGCAATAGCGATTTCAACTACATCTTCCATATTTAAGAAAGGTTCAATCATGTCTTGCACTTTCTTTAAAGGACCGTAGGTATTAGAAAAAGATTGGAAATAGGGAATGTAGTAGGCATTAGGCCACTTATTATCCATGGTTTCTTTGTTGTTGGTGTATTGAGTTAGTACATCTTCCTTAATATTGTAGTTGGCATCACCACTTCCTAATGCTGAACAATAGATACAACCACCATATCCTTTACTTCCATCACGATTGGGGCAAGTAAAATGACCATCAATGATGACTTTAGCAACCTTTTGATGGTATTTGTTTTTTAAGTAATAATTAAATGTGTGATAACGTTTATTATCTAGAGTATATGGAAACTTATTCATAACAAACATTATATAAAAATTAGTCAAAATGTATTAATATAGATTTGTGAGGTTTTGATATGGACAATTTAAATATATTATTAAAATATCTTGTAAATAGTGATGATGTTACAAGAATTGCAAATGCTGCAGGGGTAGAAGAGGATGTTGTTGAGAAGACTTGTGTACTTGTTTTTGATACTTTGATTCCAACTGATTTTACAAGACAAGAGGGTTCTCATTTAGAGAAGAAGGATTTAAATGCGATTACTTCTAATTTCAATAAATTATTAGAAGGCAACAGTTTAAAGAAGATTATTAGTGATGTTGCGCTTGATAAGGCGGTTGAACAAGCTAAGGTTGCACTTGTTGTTAAGGAACTGTTGGTAAATATTAGGGGTCGTCTTCAATATATGACTGCTGCTAAGAAAAAGCCTGCTCCTGCTCCTAAGTCTGAGCCTGTCAAGGAAGAACTTAAGGCGGAACCTGTAAGAGTTCAAACTAGGGTTTTAGAGGAAGAACAAGAAGTTACTGAAATTAAAAGACCAGTTCGAAGAAGTAAGGTTGAAGAATCAGATGAGACAATGGAAGAAACTTGGGAAAAGCCTGAGGAACCTGTAAAGATTAAAAGACCTGTTAGAAATAAGCCTAGAAGATTCGAGTCTAAGCACGAATCTGGGCACGAATCTGACGGGCACGAATCTTCTGGGTACGAATCTGATGAGGAGGAGTTATCGAAGGGTGAGAAGATTGCCTTATATGTTGTTGGTGCATTACTAATTGCAGTTATTGTTGTGATTGTGGTTATCTTGTTAAAAATTAAAGGATAAAATAAAAGGGGCGATATTTCGCTCCTTTAAAATTTTAATGGCTGCGGTGATTGGGATCGAACCAATGAAATAATAGATTCAGAGTCTACCGCCTTACCACTTGGCTACACCGCAATGCTTAATAATTATACACATTTTTTCTTAATAAATGATAGCCATTTGTTTTATAATCTAGCTATGGCAAAGATACTTATAGCAGATGATGAAGAGAAAATTAGAGAAATGATAGGCAAATATGCTAAGCATGAGGGCCTAGAAGTAGCTCTAGCCAAGGATGGACTTGAAGCGTTGGAACTTTTTAAGAAAGAAGACTATGATGTGGTTATCCTTGACGTGATGATGCCTAATATGGATGGATTTGAGACTTTGAAGAAGATGAAAGAGGTTAAAGATGTCCATTGTATTTTTTTAACTGCTTTAGGTGAGGAAAGTGATAGACTTTATGGTTTTGATAGTGGAGGAGAAGATTATGTTACCAAGCCATTTTCACCAAAAGAGTTAATGTTTAGAATTAAAGTAATTCTAAGAAGGTATAGTAAAGACAGTGATGTAATTAGCGTTGATGGTTTGGTTATGGACTTAAATGCTCATAGCGTAACTATTGATGGTAAGAGGATTGAATTACCTAATAAGGAATATGAGCTTTTATTATTACTTCTAAAGAATAAGGGTAAGGCCTTAACTAGAGAAAATATTATTAATACGATTTGGGGTTATGAGTATGATAGTGATGATCGTACTTTGGATACTCATATGAAGCTTCTTAGAAAAGATATTGGTGAATATGGTAAATATATCACCACTATAAGAGGAGTAGGCTATCGTTTTGAAGAACACGTTTAAATACGTGTTTTTAAAATTTTAGATAAAGTTCACATTAGTATTGTATATTTATGTTGAATATGAAAAAGACGTTTAAATTAAGATTTTTGATGTTGACGATACTTGTTGTCTTTATTGGATTAATATTGGCTTTAATCTTGTTTTTACAGACGACTTTTTTAGACGGAACTTATAAGAATAACAAGATTGCCTATTTGAAGGATACAGCTGCTCAAATAGATGAGGGGATTCAAAATGATGATATCTTATCGGTTTTAGAAGATATTTCTTTTTCTAATGAAGTATGCATAAGAGTGGTTACTGATGCGGTAGGTTTTACCACTTATCAAGATGCTTCTTCTTGTGCCTTGGGTAAATTAAGTAATAAGCAGCTAAACAAGATAGCGACCACTACTTTTGATAATGGTGGTGAAGCCTTGTTTGATAGTAATTCGTCTAATATAAAAAATGCTTATATTTATTCTAAATTGAGTAAAGTCAATGAAGAAAATGTTTTGATTATGTTGTCAACAAGTATTGTGCCTTTACAAAGTACTATTGATACGATGTATGATCAATTTAATATCATTATTATTGTGGTGGTTATTGCGACTATTCTTTTGGCTTTATGTTTGTCTTCTTTGATTGTTAATCCAATTAAGAAAATTGAAATGGAAGCTACTAATTTGCCTAGTGGCAAATATGATCATAAGTTGATTAAGACGGATGCTAAGGAGATTGAAAACTTAAATAACACTTTAGCTAGGGCAAATGAAGAAATTATTAAGGCTGATGTTGCTAGGAAAGAATTGATAGGTAATGTTTCCCATGACTTAAGAACACCTTTGACGATGATTGTGGGTTATGGTGAGATGATTAGGGATTTTCCTGAAGAGAACAACGTAGAGAATATCAATGTCATTATTAATGAGGCTAAGCGTTTATCTACTTTGGTTGATGATTTATTGGATTTGTCTAAGGTAGAAAGTGGTAGGATTGAGTTTCATAAAAAAGATATAAAGATTACTGATTTATTAGGATCTGTTTATGATCAATTTGAGCCATATTGCAAGGCTAATAATATTGAATTTGTTTTGGATGTTGAAGATGGTGATGTTATGGTAAATGTTGATGATAATAGATTAAAACAAGTCTTGCATAATTTCATGAGTAATGCACTCAATTATAATGATGCCAAGGATACTAAGATTATTATTGGTGAAGAAAAAGTAAATGGTGCTTATCGAATCTATGTATATGATAATGGAAGTGGTGTCAAGCAAGAGGATAAGGATAAGATTTGGAATCGTTATTATAAGGTTGATAAGGAACATAAAAGAAGCCACATTGGCAGTGGCATTGGTTTATCTTTATGTAAAGATATTCTTGATAAGATGGGCTACAAATATGGCGTAGACTCTGTTTATAAAGAATATTCCAAGTTCTATTTTGATATCTTATAGATGTCAATTATAAAAGAGAAAGTTATTGATAAGGTGTCTATATTGTTTAACTTTTCAATGTCTTTTCTACTGGTTTTATGGTAATAAGGAGTCATCTTAAATAGGTTGTTGAATGAATCTTGATTTAAGATGGCTTTTTGTTTAATTCTGTATTCATTTACTAGGTCTAGGCCTTCAATATGATTATCATCTACTTCGTTGTAGTAAGGATTATCATAGATTGCTTCCTTTAGTTCATATAAATGATCATAGTCTGGTTTAACTAAGATAAAATGGCCATCTTCTTTTAGTAGTCTATTTATTTCACTAGATATTGGTGCAAATAGGGTTGTGATTAAGTCAAGGGAATGGTCTTTTAGTGGCACATCAAAGATATTCTTAAGAATATAAGTGGTTGATTTATCTATTCTAGAGGCGATCTTTAAGGCTTCTTTGCTTAGGTCAATTCCAATCTTGTCTTCAACTTTTAAGTCTTTGGTATAGTAGCCCTCACCACAAGCGAGGTCTAATAAGTTTGTGGGATTTAAATCTTTGATGATTTCATTTAATTTATCTTTTAGAAAAAGATAATAATCTTCGTTTAAGAAAAGGTTTCTGGCCTTAATCATTTCTTTTTCATCACCGGTATTAGATGAGGCTTTCATGTTTAAATTGATATAACCTTGTTTGGCAATATCAAAACTGTGCTTATTAGGACAAGTTAAAGTCTTGTCTTGTTTAGTTAATGTTTCTTTACAAATAGGACATAATATATTCATATACCTATTTTACCTTGAAATATGTGATATTGATGGTATAATATTTGAGCGAATAGAAAATACTATTCCTTGCCTAGCAATAGGCCGTATGTCCAGAAGGAGGTTAAAACATGAAACAATATGAGACTATGTATATCATCAAGTCTTCTTTAGATGAAGCTGCTAAGACTGCTTTATGTGAAGAATTACATGCGATTATCACTAATAATGGTGGTACTATCGAAAATGTTGATGACTGGGGTCTACGCGAATTTGCGTATGAAATCGATGGTATGACTAAGGGTTATTACGTAGTAACTACTTATAGTGTTGAAGTTGAAGGCTTAAACGAATTCAAGCGTTTATTAGGTATCAACGCTGATGTAGTTCGTTCAATGACTATCAATACTGCAGAAAAGGCTGGTAAGTAGTTATGATTAACAATGTGGTATTAGTTGGTAGACTTACTAAGGATATTGAACTTAGAAAAACTAGCTCTAATATCTCAACTTGTACTTTTACCTTGGCTTGTAATCGTAAGTTCTCTAGTGGTAATAATGGTCCTACAGCTGACTTTATCAATTGTGTTGCGTGGAGACAATCTGCTGATTTCCTAGCTCAATATGCTAGTAAGGGCGCAATTGTAGGCGTTGAGGGTAGAATTACTACAAGAAACTATGAGGGTCAAAATGGTAGAGTATATGTAACTGAAGTTACTTGTGATAGTGTTCAATTAATTGGTGGTAGTAAGAATAGTGGCAATAATGTTGCGGCTAATCCAGTTCCTAATAGAACTTTTACACCAAGTGTTGAACCTAGTTTTGAGGGAAATAGTCCTGAGGATGATTTCTCTAATACGCCATCTCTTGATATTTCAAGCGATGACTTACCATTTTATTAATAGAGAGGAAAATAATTATGGCTTTTAGAAAACAAAGAGTCGGATATAAGAAAGTTTGTTACTTCACTAAGAACAAAATTGAATATATCGATTATAAAGATGTTGAATTATTAAAGAAGTTCATTAGTGCTAATGGCAAGATTACTCCAAGAAGAGTTACTGGTACTAGCGCTAAGTATCAAAGAATGTTGACTACTGCAATCAAGAGAGCACGTCAAATGGCTTTGTTACCTTACATTGTTGATTAATTTAAATTAATGATAGCCTTCCTTAATAGGAAGGCTATTTTTATAAAGGAGGATCATTTTATGAACAAAACAAAAAAATTAACTACAGGAGCGATGTTGTTGGCACTGATTGGTGCTTTTATGTTGATAGATAGACAATTGTCTTATGCCTTTACTTATTTTATTGTTTTGTTGATACCGGTGATTATTGCAGTTTATTGTTGCATGTATTCAATGAAAGATGGCTATGTATTATGTGTTGGTGTTGTAGCTTTATCTATACTGTTTGGTTCTTTATATACTTATATGTATTTGCCTGCTTCAATCATTACAGGTTTATGTATATCAGCGGCTATTAGAAAAGACTATGATCGTAGAAGAGTGATGTTAATTTCAATTGCGGTTTTTGTCTTATCAGAACTCTTGATTACTTTCTTGGTGTCACCTTTATTGGGGGTTAGTGTTGATACTCAATTGAAAGCTATGGAAGTGACTTTTAATGAAATGTCTAATGTGGCTGGAGTTAGCGGGGCAATGAATGCGGTTGTTGGTAATTTAGGTACTTTCCTTCTTGTTGTCTTTATTTTCTCTACAATGTTGACTGGTGTTTTAGAAGGATACTTGATTAGTTTTATGACTGTTTTTGTCTTAAAGAGAATGAAGATTAAGAATATTGGCTACAATAGTGCATTGGACATCAGGATGCCTGAATGGTTAGCTTATGTTTTACTTCTTTTTACTTCTTCTTTAATGTTTATGAATGTACCTATTTTAATGAAGAGTGAGTTTGTTAAATATAGCTTGATGTGCCTTGGTGTGTTCTCTTCTTTGATTTTATTTTATTATGGCTATTTGTTTATGATTATTTATTTAAAAAAGAAGGGCGGTAGGGTAAATATCTTTTTACTACTTCTAGGTATTTTTATTTTGATGCCATTTTCGTATATTATATTATTAGTAGTTGGTTTCTTGTATGGAAGCGGACCACTTAGAAGAAAATTAGAGAATGAAAAAGAATAGAAAATTTATTATTACTGTTACTGTAGTTTATTTATTATTATTATTAACGCTTGTTGTTAATTATTTTATTTACCAAAAGCTTAATGTTTTGGCTGTTTCAATCGTTCTATTTTCTTTAGCTGTAACGATTGCGACGTACTATTATTTTTCAATTAATCATCGCCAAATCACCGGTGATATTGAGACTAATCTTTCTTCTTCAATGACAGAGGCTTTAAAGCTAAGTCGTATTGGTATTCTTGTTTATAATGAAGATTATGAAATAACATGGTTATCTTCATTGTTCAATGAAAAAGATATTAATCATGTTGGTGATAAGATTCTTGTTTGGTTGCCTGAACTTAGAGACTTATTAAGTGGTAAGATAGCCAAGACAATTGTTGTGATTAATGATGATAAGTATGAAGTAAGTAAGAAAGATGATGCCTATGTCTTATTCTTCAATGATATTTCTAGAGAGTATGATTTAGAGAATGAGGTTAATAATAATGCCTATGTTTTGGGTATTGTGAATTTTGATAACTATGATGAATTAACTTTGAATGAAAATGATATTTCTTTTATTAATACCAATATTAAAGTAGCTGTTGTTGAATACTTTAGGAAGTATGGTATTGTTTATAAGACTTTAAGAAATAATCGTTTGTTGCTGATTTTAAATAATTCTATTTATAAAAGATTGTTAGACGATCGTTTTTCTATTTTGAATACCGTTAGAAGAGAATCTAAGAATGGTGGTGTGGATGTTACTTTATCAATGTCTTTTGCCTATGGCAGTTATGATTTGATTGAATTAGATAAAGAGGCAACAAGTTTGATGGAAATTGCTCAAACAAGAGGTGGTGACCAGGTTGTCTCAAGAGAGATTGGTAAGGAAGCTAATTTCTATGGTGGTTCTTCAGAAGCTAAGGAAAGAGCTAGTAGAGTTAAGGTAAGAGTTGTTGCCAATACGGTTAGAAATCTAATTAATGGTGCTAGTAATGTTATTATCGTAGGACATAAGGATGCTGATGCGGACTGTATTGGCGCTGCTTTGACTATGAGTTATATTGTTTCTACTTTGGGTAAGAAGGCTTATGTAGTTACAAGAACTGGTGGTGTGGAGACGATGATTAAGGATGTTATGGATAAGTATGGTAGCTTATTGAGTTCACGTCATAACTTCATTTCTGAATCAGAGGGTTTGTCTTTAATGGATGAAGAAACTTTGGTTATCATGGTCGATCATCATTCTTTGTCTTTATGTAATAGCCCTAATATTTTAAAAGAATCTAAGAAGAATGTGATAATTGACCATCATCGTCGTAGTGCTGATTTGGATGTTGATGCCTTGTTTATATACATTGAGGCTGGTGCTAGTTCTACGGTTGAGATGAGTGTTGAAATGTTGCCGTATTTCTCTAGAAACTTAGATATTTCAAAGGAAGAGGCTAACATCTTATATATTGGTTTGTTGATTGATACTAATCATTTTAGAAATCGTAGTGATTCAAGAACTTTTGATGTTGCAAAGACTATTAAACAATTGGGTGCTAATTCAAATGAGTGTGAAATCTTGATTGAGGAGCCTTATGATATGTCTAAGAAGAGATATGAAATTATCGCCAATGGCAAGAAGTATCATGACAATATTATGATTGCTTATATGGGTGATAATGATATATATCCTCGTTCTATTGCTTCTCAAGCAGTTGATAGAATGGTTGAGATTAAGGAAATTAATGCGGCCTTTGTCTTATGCAAGATTAATAAAGATGAGGTGGCAATTTCAGCTAGAAGTGATGGTAATATCAATGTACAACTTATCTTAGAGAAGATGGGTGGTGGTGGCCATTTGACAGCTGCTGGTATGCAGGTTAGGGATGGTTCATTAAGTGATATGTATGCTAATTTGGTAAAATGTATAGATGAATATTTAGAAAGTGTGGAAGAAGATGAAAGTAATTCTATTGAGTGATGTAAAAAAAGTTGGTAAGAAGGGTGAAGTTAAGGAAGTTTCTGATGGTTATGCAAGAAATTTCTTGATCGCTAGAGGTTTGGCTGTTGTTGCTAGTGAGGGTGCTAATAAGGTTTTAGCTAAACAAAATGAAGAAAAGGCTAAGGAAGATGAAACAAATAGACAAGCAGCTTTAGCTTTAAAGGAAAAACTTGAGGCAATGGAATTTGATTTCAAAGTTAAGGCTAATAATGGTCATGTTTCTGGTTCTGTTTCTACTAAGGAAATTTGCGATGAATTAAAGAAGCATGGTATTGAAGTAGATAAGCGTAAGTTTATTGACAAGGATCCAGTTAAGACCCTAGGTTTTTCACATGTTAAGGTTGAATTATATAAGGGTGTAGTAGGTACAATTAGAGTTAAGTTAGTTGAGGAATAAGATGAGTCAAAAAACAATTCCCTATAGTCTTGAAGCAGAACAATCACTTCTAGGTAATATATTAGTTTTCAAAAATACAATTAGAGAATGTATTGAGGCTGATGTAACAAGTGATGATTTTTACTTGGATAAGCATCGTCGCATTTATAATATTTGTTCAAGTATGTTTGAAAATAGGGAGACTATCGATACTATTTCTTTGGGTAATAAGTTAAGAGACTATAACTATCTTGATACGATTGGTGGTCTTGATTATTTATTGAGTTTGACTGATTCAACAATTGATCGTACTAATACTAAGGAATATATTCGTATTATTAAGAATAAGTCACTAGCAAGACGTATTATTAAGGCTGGTGAGGAAATTGCTAGTGATGGTTATGATGGTCAAGCTAGCATTGATACGGTTTTAGAGAATGCTGAGAAGAAGATTTTAGATATTACAAGAAGTAGAACGGATTCTGAATTTAAGCCTGGTAGTGAGGTTTTTGAGGCTGCGGTTAAAAAAATTGAGGCAATAGAGAAGGCTGGTTCTACTATAACTGGTGTTAAGACTCGCTTTTCTCAATTAGATTCAATGACAGCAGGTCTTCAAAAGAGTGACATGATTATCTTAGCGGCTCGTCCAAGTATGGGTAAATCTGCTTTGGCTTTAAATATTGCGCTAAATTCAGCTATGGTTTCAAGTGGTGCTTGTGCTATATTTTCGCTTGAAATGCCATGTGAACAGTTGGCTAATCGTATGTTGTCTGCTAAGGCTAAGGTTGATGGCCAAAAGATTAGAAAAGGTCAATTGAATGAGGCTGAGTGGATTAAGATTAAAGAAGCAGAACAGGAATTAAAACGTCAAAAGATTTTCTTTGATGATACTCCTGGTATTAAGATTTCTGATATGAATGCGAAGTGCCGTAAGCTTAAAGAGGATTATGGTTTATATTTGATTATTATCGACTATATTCAGTTAATCCAATCAAATACTAAGTCTGAGTCAAGACAACAGGAAGTGTCTGATATTTCACGTAAGATTAAGGCTATGGCTCGTGAATTAGATGTGCCAATTATTGCCCTATCACAATTGTCACGTTCGGTTGAATCAAGAAATGATAAGCGACCAATGTTGTCGGATTTAAGAGAATCTGGTGCGATTGAGCAGGATGCTGATATGGTTATGTTCATTTATCGTGAGGATTATTATAAAAAGGATGAAGAACGTAATGAAAAGCGTGAGGATGTTGAACTAATTGTGGCTAAGCATCGTAATGGCCCTATTGGTACTGTTAAATTGGCTTTTGAGAAGGATATTAATGCGTTCTATTCTATTTCAAATAGTGAAGAGTAATGAAAAAAGATATTATTGGAGTAATAGTTAGTATAGTTTTAAGTGTTGCCATTGTCATGGGGATTCCTTATTTATTGGATGAAAATAAGGTTGAGGGTGAGAGTTTTTCTATTGAGTCGCTTGTCAATCAAAATGCAGTTTTAGGCAATGATGTTAATACTTATAACTGTTTATATTATCAAGGGAAACTTGTTGGGGTTATTACAAGTCTTGATACTTTTTATAGTGAGATAAACAACGAATATCAAAAGTATGTTGATAAGTTTCCTAATACATCTTTGGGTTTAAGTGAAGATTTGTTGCTTACCAAAGAAAAGACCTTTAACAAGTATGAGAATAAAGATAACGAGATTGTTTCTTATTTAATTGATAATGATTTGTTGGGTGTTAAGACTACAGCTATTGAATTTTCAACTAGCGAAGGTGTTTATGATGTTATTTATGTAAGTGATCTTGAAATGTTTTACCAGGCAAGAGATACTTTCTTGAAGAATTTTGTGAGTGATGAAACTTTTCAAAAGATTGCCAAGGGTGAGACGATTGCCGAACCTGTTGATTTTGGTAGTGTTGATATGAATGTAAAGATTGAGGAGACAATAACTTATTCAAGTTCTTTTATGGCTCCTGATAATATTTTTACTACTTTTGATGAAATATATGATTACCTATGTTATGGGCGTAATAGTGAGAAACAATATTATATTACCAAAGAGGGTGATACTCTTCGTGGTATTGGTTATCGTTTTAAGAATATGTCTCCTAAGCAGTTGATGCTTATTAATAGAGATATTATTTTTTCAACCGATCAGGTATTGACACCTGGTATGAACATTAATGTTACATATTTTTCTAGTCCTATTAATGTGGTGGTTTTTAAGGATCGTTTAGCTTCTGAGGTAGTTACTCCTGAGTCTCCTATTTATGTTAAGGATGCAACTCTTGAGTCAGGTACTACTATTATTGAGACTGAAGAAAGCAATGGTCTTAAGAATGTCTTGTATCAAGAGACTTGGGTAAATGGTGTCTTACAAACTGGTAGTGTTAAGTCTAGTAATGTGGTTAGACAGCCAATTCAGGGTGTTATTAAGGTTGGTACAGCAAGAAAAGCTGATGTTGGTACTGGTAACTATGTATGGCCTGTTGATAATCCTAAGATTACTTGTGGTTGGGGTTGTTACTATATTCCAGGTATTGGTTCTCATATGGGCACTGACTTTGTCAATCAGTATGAGCGTTATGGTAATGTTTATGCAGCTGATACTGGTATAGTTGAAACTGCTAGCTATAATGGCATTGATGGTAACTTTGTGGTTATTGACCATCAAAACGGTTATAAAACACATTATGGCCATATGTCGAAGATTATAGTTAGTGCTGGTCAGGTTGTAAGTAGAGGTGAACAAATTGGTGTAATGGGTTCTACTGGTTATGCGTTTGGTGTTCATACCCACTTCCACTTTATTGTTGATGGGCATTTGACTGATGCATGTACGATAATGGATTGTACACAGGTTCCTTGGAGTTAATATGCGAAAGAATGTAATAATTTGTCTTTTTTCTATCACTTTTATTTGGCTATTGATAGTTAGTTCTATTGCTATTTCAAATAACAACAATGATAGTAATGGTACTAATATCGAAGAAGTTAGGGTTACTGGTTTTTCTACTGATTTTAGTGAAGTTATAAAAAATACTAAGTCTTCTATGGTGGCAGTTGAACAAAACGGTAAGGTATCAAGTGGCTTTATTTACAAGAAAAAAGATGATTTAGTTTATGTAGCTACTTCTTTTCACGGGATAAGTGAAAGTGAAAATGCTAATGTTACTTTTAATAATGGGGTTAAGGTAAACGGTAAGTTATATGGAAGTGATTTGTTTGCGGATGTAGCCTTGCTTGAATGTGATTTTCCTTTCGATGTCCAAGAATTAAAGTTTGGTGATAGTACATTATTGAAAGATGGCGAATTCGTACTTAGTATTGGTACTAATAATTCTATGGATTATGCTTTTTCTAACAAGTTTGGAATGGTTTCTAAAAATTATCAGGAAATCAAGAATCAAGTAACTTTTAATGAAGAAAATTATGAATATTATCTAGGTTTGATTCAATTAAGTGGTGATTTCACAAAAGGGTATAGTGGTGCTCCTGTACTAAATATGAATGGCGAACTAGTTGGTAGTATTTTAATGCAAGACAATGATATTACTTTTGCGTTAACCGGTGATGAACTCAAAAAAGTCTTAGATTGTTTATATAATAACTTATCTTATAGACGTGTTAATTTTGGGTTTAAGGGTAAGTATATTAAAGACTTAGAGAATTATGAAGTTAATAGTTTGAATATCAATGTTGATTTAAGTGAAGGTTATTATGTTAGCGAAGTGTTGCCTTTTAGTTTCGCTTCTAAAATAGGTATTCTTAAGGCTGATGTTATTACAAAGGTTAATGATGTAAAACTAGTTGATAGTAATTCTCTGTTGGGTTTGATGTATTCTGAAGAATTAAATTTTACTTTTGAGATTATAAGAAATGGTGAAAAGATCAAGTTACAGGGAGTAATAGATGCTTAAACTAATTTGCGTTGGTAAGGTTAAGGATGCTTCACTTAAGGCTTTGATTGATGATTATCAAAAGAGAATTCAAAAGTATCATAAGTTAGAGGTAATTGAGGTTAAGGATGAACCAATTAGAGATAATGAGAAGGAAGTTCTTGATATTGAAGCTTCTAGAATTATGTCTAAGATAGATAAGGATGATTATGTAATTCTTTTGGATTTACATGGTGAGCCTTTGGATTCTGTGTCTTTTGCGAAGAAAATAGATAAGTTGTTTGTGTCTTATTCAAAAATTACTTTTGTGATAGGTGGTTCTTTGGGCTTGGGAGAAGAAGTTAAAAAGCGTGCTAATTATAGATTGAAACTTTCTGATATGACCTTCTTGCATCAAATGACGCGTCTTATTATTCTTGAACAAATTTATCGTTGTTTTAAGATTTTAAATCATGAAACTTATCACAAATAATCTAAAAACTATTGTAAAGCGCTTTCTCAAGATTTAAAATAGAAGTAATTGAAAAGGAGATTTTTTTTAAAATGAAAGAAATTAGTGTATTAGTTGTAGATCCAGTTGGTCTTCATGCTCGTCCTGCTACTGTAGCTGTTAATGCTGCTAGCAAGTTCAAGAGCGAAGTTAAGGTTGCTTATAATGGTAAGACTGTTAATATGAAGTCAATCATGGGTGTTATGTCTTTAGGTATCCCTACTCAATCAGAGATTACAATCAGCTGTGATGGTGAGGATGAAGAAGAAGCTATCAAGCAAATCGAAGATATTTTGAAGGCTCAAAAGGTTATAGCTTAATCTAAACTAATAATAAAGAATAATTATGAATAGAGAAGCTGATGCTTCTCTATTTTAAAACTAGAAGGGAATGAATATGTCATATAAAGATACTTATAATAATTGGTTGAATCATCCTAATTTAGATGCAAAGTCTAGAGAAGAAATGTTAAAGATGTCTGAGAAGGATATCGAGAATGCTTTTTATACAAATATTAAGTTTGGTACTGCAGGTATGCGTGGTGTCATGGGTGTAGGTACTGATCGCATTAATATTTATACAATTAGAAAGGCTACTTTAGGTTTTGCGAATTATTTAAATGCTAATAATAAAGATGGCGTCGCGATTGGTTATGATAATCGTCATAATTCAAAGGATTATGCTTATGATTGTGCTGCTCTTTTAGCTAGTAAGGGCATTAAGACTTACTTATTCGATTCATTAAGACCTACTCCTGAATTGTCTTTTGCGACTAGATATTTTAAGTGTGATGGCGGTATTATGATTACTGCTTCTCATAATCCTAAACAATATAATGGTTATAAATTGTATGATGAGACTGGTTGTCAACTTATTCCTGAGCTAGCTGAGAAGGTTACTGCTGAGGTTAATAAGATTGAGGATCCACTTTCTATTACAATTGGTGATTATGATAAGAGTTTAATTAATATTGTTAATACTGAAGTTGATGAAGCTTACTATAAGGAAGTAATGAATATTTCTTTAAGAAAGGATCTTCCTAATAAGGATAAGCTTAAGATTGTTTTCTCTCCTGAACATGGTGCAAGTAATATTCCAGTTAGAGAAACTTTAAGAAGAGCTGGTTTTGATGTTTATGTAGTTGAAGAACAAGCTATTCCTGATGGTGATTTCCCTAATACTAAGACTCCAAACCCTGAGGAAGCAGGTGCTTATGAGGGTGTTATAGAATTAGCTAGAAAGCTTGATGCGGACTTATTGTTAGTTTGTGATCCTGATGGCGATAGAATGGGTGTAGGCGTTAAAAAGGATGGCGATTATCATGTATTTAATGGTAATCAAACTGGTGCTCTTCTTCTTGAATATATCTTAAGTACAAGAAAAGAATTAGGCATGGAAGTTGATCATCCTGTTATGTTTAATACAATTGTTACTAGTGATATTGGTGAGGCTGTCGCAAACTACTATGGTGTAGAGTGTGAGAAGACTTTGACTGGTTTCAAGTTTATTGGTAATAAGGTTAAACAATATGAAGAGAATGGTGAGAAGACTTATGTCTTTGGTTATGAAGAATCTTATGGTTCTTTGATTGCGCCGTTTGTTAGAGATAAGGATGCTACTCAGGCTTGTATGATGTTGGCTGAAGAAGCTGTTTATTATCATAATCAAGGTAAGACATTGTATGATGTTTTATTGGGTATTTTTGATAAGGTTGGTGCATATTTTGATGCTCAAATGTCTATTATGCTTTCAGGTGCTGATGGGGCTGAGAAGTTGGCTGCTATCATGAAGAATATCCGTGAGAATCCATTTAGTATTGATGGCTATAAGATTGTTAAGATTGAAGATTATAAGACTCAAAAAACTACTTACAGTGATGGTAGAGTAGAGGATTTAACAGGTTTCGATGTTACTGATGCGATTAAGTATTACTTAGAAGATGGCTCATTTATCGCTATTAGACCTAGTGGTACAGAGCCTAAGTGTAAGATTTACTTATCTACTAAGGATGCTACTTATGATGCTGCTGTTAAGAAGTGTGATGATTTCAAGAAGATCATGAGTGAAATTATTAAGTAATGATAATTGATGAAGTAAAGACAAAAGCTTTAGAAGACAAGGTGCCCATTATTAAAGATGATGGGCTCTTGTTTGTGCTAAAGACAGTTGAGGTTACAGGTGCTAAGGATATTCTTGAGCTTGGTACTGCTGTTGGTTATTCAAGTATGCATATGGCAAGTCTTGATAAAGGTATACATATTGATACGATTGAGCGTAATGAAGATATGTATAAACAGGCCGTTGTGAATATTAAAGATAACGGTTTTGATAATCAAATTGATGTTCATTTTATGCCAATCGAAGAGTTTAAGACTGATAAGATGTATGATTTAATTTTTGTGGATGCTGCTAAGGCTCAATATGGTAAGTATACTGAGCAATTTTATAATAATTTAAAAAAAGGTGGTGTCTTTATTTATGACAATATGATTTTCCATGGCTTGATATACAAAATTGATGAAATCAATAGTAGAAGTCTACGTTCTATGCTTAAAAAAATCGTTAATTTCCGCGATTTTATGGTAAATGATGAGCGTTTTGATATAATAATGCATGATGAAATCGGAGATGGCATCTTAATAGCTATTAAAAAATAAATATGGAAGATAAGAATATTGCTCTATTAGGTTTTGTTTCTTCGGCTGCTGATTATTTAAAAAAACAAATTAAGGATAACAGCGAAGAGATAAAAGAATTAGATGAAATTGATTTGGATAAGATTAAAAGTGAGCTAGGAAATCGTTTAGGCTCATCTTTTGGCGGTGTTCAAGATAAGTCTAATGATTTAATTAATGCGGGCAGAGAGGCTTTTAATGATTTTATCAATGATTCTTCTAAGATGATTGATGAATTCAATGATATTTTTAATGTTGATTTCAAAAAAGAAAATGATGAAAAAGATGAGGAGATGGTGAATCATCTTATTTCTATTTTAAGAGAGCCTTCTAAGTTTGAGGAAACAAATGATTTTGAGACTCAAATTGCTAGAGCTGCGAATGAATCGTATATTGAGGACAATAGGAAGATTGAGGTTCCTGGTAGCGATAATGAAGAATTAGATTCGCTTTTTTCTGAAATCATAGCCAATGAGAATATCAAGGTTGAAGAGCCTGTATTGAATCCTTTTGTGGATATTGAGACTGAATTTGAATCAGAAACTAAAACCGAAGAGGAGCCAGTTGTTGATGAGACTTTGGATTTAGATGAAGAAATTATTGAAGAGGATGAAATTGAAAAGGATAATAGTTTAAAAGCTGATGAGATTAAACAATTAATTAGAGATACAATTTCAGAATTCTTTACTAATACAAATAAGCCTGAGGAAAAGGAAGTTAAGTTAGATGAAGTAATCAATTCTTTTGATGTGCTTAAAAATGTTGGTGTTGATGAAGAAGACAATGAAATAAAAGAAGATGACAATAAAGATGAGGAATTTGCCGAATTTGAATCTTTATGTTCTGGTTTAGATGAAGTTGAATATGAGGAATTAAATCCTAATAATGATTCTTTATTAGATGGTGTCTTTAAGCGTGTTGATGAATATGAAGAGATCAACGAAGATGAGCTTGCTGAATTAGAGGAAGAGCCTAATGTTGATTTAGAGGATCTTCTAAGACCTATTGATGTTTTGATTGAAGAAGAACCTGTTGATGATACTCTTTCACCTACTAATAAGTTGAAAGACAAAGAAGTGGTTTGTGAAAATGTAATAGACAATGATGATTCTACTGAAGAAGAACCTGTTGTTGAAGAGCGTGTTGAAGAAGCTACAAATGATATTGGCAATGATGTCGATAGTATTGTTGGAAGGTTAGAAGATATTCTACCTCCTGTTGAAACTGTTGTTGATGAAAAGTGGGAAAAGGAATCTAAACCTTTTGTAGTAGAAGAAAGAAAAGAAGAAACAACTATTGATATTGGTAATGATGTTGATAGTATTGTAGAAAGAATTGAAAAGATTCTTCCGCCGATAACTGAAACTATTAATGAAGAATGGAATAAAGTATCAAAGCCAATTATTGTAGAACCTAGAATTGAGGAACCTACAAATGATATTGGAAGTGATATTGATAGTATTGTTGATAGAATAGAAAAGATATTGCCTCCAATAACTGAGGTTATAGATGAGGATTGGAATAAGGAGTCTAAACCAATCGTTATTGAAAAGCGTATTGAGGAGCCAACTATTGATATTGGCAATGATGTTGATAGTATTGTTGGTAGATTGAAGGATATTATTCCACCTTGTGAGCCTGTTGTTGAGGAGCCAAACTTCTCTGAGGATATGTTGGGTGTTCTTGATGCGTTAAGTATGGATGAAGGTATTTTAGAGGCCACTAAGGATGAAAATATCGATGAAGAGTTCTCTTATGATGGTGATGAGATTTCGTTGTTTGATGATGTACCTTTGTCTGAAAAGTTAAGTAATTACGCGGATCATACAGATGAGGAAAAAGAAGATGATTACTTGTTTGATGATGTTAATGTAGATGAACAAGGTCCAATTTCTTCGTTTTTAAGTGAATTAAAGGATGATGATCAAATTAGTTTACAAGAAGATGATGTTCCAGGAATGAGAAGTCTTTCTGAACTTATTGAATCATGTAATACTTTGTGCCCTAGTGAAGACAAAGAAGATGCTCCTGAGATAGTTGAAAATGATTATCTTGAGGAATACAATAATCGCTCTTTGGAAGAATTATATATTCCAAATCCTGGCTTAGATATCTTAGAACAAGGGGAATTTGACCTAGGCATAGATAAAAGCGATGAGGATTCTGATGAAGATGAGGCTGATTTTGATTTAGGTTCTAATAAAGAGACTGATTATGTTGGCGATTTGTTTGATGAATTTACTAACAATGAGTATGAGGTTGATGACTTTAAGAATAAGCAAGAAAGAATTAATGAATTAAATAAAAAGATTTATGATTCGATTGTTGCGTTATATCCTTATTTGAGTAATGGCTTTATAAAGGGTGTTTATGAATTAAAGGAATCATTCGCATCTGACTATAAAGAAGGCCAAAAGATTATTATTTTACATCGTTTAGTGTTCACGGACTTAGAAGGTTTAAGACAATTTGTTGATGTGATGATGAGCCATGAATATTTTGTCAATGTTGATGAAAAGCAAATGATTGTTGATACTTTTAAGGAACATGTTAATTCTGATGGTAAAATATTAACTGATATCTTTGAGATTGCTAACCAGGCTAAGTTGTTGACTGGTGAGTATGATGGATATCGAATTATAGAAGTTGATGAATAGTTTATAGGAGGAAAATATTATGAACGAAAGAAACCCATATGAAAGTGATGATACTGTAGATATTCCTGATTTTTCTTCAATCAAGGTTAATGATGATGATATTGATCGTTCTGTTTTTAAGATGAATGATGATATTCCATCATGTAATGAGCCTGAATTTGACGATGATTATTATGATGATGAAGAAGATGAAGGCCGTAGTATCAACAAGACTAATGTTATTATGATTGCGATTATGGTGGTGCTACTAATTCTTGCAGTATTTGGTATGTTCTGGGGCATCAGTAAGAATAAGGCTTATACAACATTAAAGACTGAATATGATGCTTATGTAACAAAGGCACAAACTACTGAGACTGAACTTAATAACAAGATTATTGAACTTCAAAATCAAATTAATAGTGCTAATACAACTACAACCGTGCCAACTGGCGAGAGTGCAACTTATAAGATGACAGCTACAGTTAGAATTAGAACAGGTGCTGGTACTTCAAATGCTCAAACTAAGTTCGCTGATTTATCTGATGATGTAAAGAAGGTTGCTAGTGATGATGATGGTGTAGCGTTTATGGCTACAGGTACTGTATTTACAGCTAGTGAATCTAAGGAAGACAGTGATAAGAATGTTTGGGTTAAGTTAGCCGATAATGCTTGGGTTTGTGTAAAGTTTGGTGATGCAACTTGGGCTACTAAGCAATAATCTAATTTGAAATTTGATTTAGGAAACTATCTATGTATGTAGATAGTTTTTTATTTTTTAGGTAAAATATTATCGATGAATGATTTTATAAAAATTAGAGGTGGAAATAGACTTAAGGGTGAGGTAACTATTTCTTCTAGTAAGAATGCTACTGTTGCGATTCTTCCTGCGGTTGTTTTAGCAAGTGAAGTTGTTAAGCTTTATGATATTCCTGAGATTGAGGATATTAATGCACTTGTTACTATTTTAAGAAAATTGAATATTAAGGTAGTGATGAATGAGGATAACTTTACTATCGATCCTACAGAGATTGAGAATGTTGTTTTAGATGGTGATGAGGTTAGAAAGTTAAGAGCGTCTTATTATTTTATGGGTGCTTTGCTTGGTAGATTTAAGCATGTTAAGATGCTTTATCCAGGAGGTTGTAATTTAGGTCCTCGTCCAATCGATTTACATTTAAAGGGTTTTGAGTCACTTGGTGCAACAGTTAAGACTGATGGTGATAATATTGAAATTTTTGCGGATGAACTTATTGGTGATGAGATTTATCTAGATATTGCTTCTGTTGGTGCAACTATCAATATTATGTTGGCTGCTGTTTTCGCAAAGGGTAGAACAATTATTAGAAATGCTGCTAAAGAACCTGAAATTATTGACTTATCAAGTATGTTAAATAAGATGGGTGCCGAGATTCGTGGTGCTGGTACTAGTGATTTGATTATTGATGGTGTTAAGCGTTTAAAAGGTTGTATCCATGATATTATTCCAGATCGCATTGAAGCAGGCACTTATATTTGTATGGCTGCTGCTATGGGTGATGGTGTTACTGTTAAGAATGTAATTCCTCAACACTTGGAGGCTTTATTGTCTAAGCTTGAGGAAATGGGTGTTGAGATGAATGTTGGCAGCGATTTTGTTGAGGTATATGGTGCTAAGAATTTAAAGCCAATTGATATTCAAACTCAGACTTTCCCAGGTTTTGCGACTGATTTGCAACAACCAATTACGCCTTTATTATGTGTGGCTAATGGTGAATCAAATGTTAATGAGACAATTTATCCAAAGCGCTTTAAACATTGTTTTGAATTAAATAAGATGGGTGCTAATATCACTGTTGATGATGCAAAAGCTACTATTGTTGGTCCTTGCAAGCTTCATGGAACTGAGGTTACAGCTACAGATTTAAGATGTGGTGCAGGTTTAATCATTGCAGGTCTTATGGCAGAAGGTGAGACAATCATCCATGATGCTTATCACATTTATAGAGGATATGACAACATTGTTACTAAACTAAGAAATATTGGTGGCGATATTGAGTAAATTTTGAGAAATTTTAAAATTTTATCAAAAACCTATTTACAAAGTAAGTAAGCTTTGGTAATATAAATGAGCTTACTTATTAATGTGGAGGGGTAGCGAAGAGGCTAAACGCGGCTGACTGTAAATCAGCTCTCAACGAGTTCGGCAGTTCGAATCTGTCCCCCTCCACCATTTTATTTCTTGGGATGTAGCCAAGTGGTAAGGCAACAGACTTTGACTCTGTCATTTCGCTGGTTCGATCCCAGCCATCCCAGCCATTGTAAGCTGACCTGGTAGCTCAGGCGGTAGAGCATTTGACTTTTAATCAAAGGGTCGCGGGTTCGATTCCCGCCCAGGTCACCAGACTGCAGGTGTAGTTCAATGGTAGAACTTCAGCCCTCCAAGCTGACTACGTCGGTTCGATTCCGATCACCTGCTCCAGTCGAATGTTCAACTTGAATAAACTTATGCAACTAGAAATAGTTGTTTTTTTATTTTTCTAGCTTCAATAGTTCAATTTTGTTGCTTATTCCACCGTTATAGCCTGTTAACTTATTATTACAGCCTATCACTCTATGACAAGGTATTATGATACAAATTGGATTATGTTTCAATGCCTGTCCCACTGCTTGTGCTGACATCTTTGTTATATTCTTCTTTTTCGCAATAGTATCAGCTATCTCTTTGTATGTAATAGTTTTTCCATAAGGTATATTCTTTGTGATTTCTAAAACTTCTTTTTGGAAGGGTGTCAAAGAATTTAGTTTATATTTAGGTGTAAAGTTAGGAATATTACCACTAAAATAAATATCTAACCATTTAATTGTTTCTTTAAAAATTGGAAGACTTGTATTATATGATCCTTTTGATGTATTGATGAAACACAAGCCAGTTAAAAACTCTCCATCACTAGTTAATAGGATGTTTGAAAACTGTTTTGGTGTTTTGTAGATGTAATTGTACATATAATATATTTTATTACTTTGGTTAATACAGTTCATGATTTTTGATATTTGATATAATGTTGGGCATGGAAAGTAATATTATTATTGGAACTGCTTTGAATAAGCATGCTAGATTTTATCTAGGAGATACAACTAAGCTAGTTGATGATGCTGGTAAGATTCATGATATGTGGCCAACTTCTTTGGCAGCACTAGGTAGAACAATGGCTGTAACTAGTGTTATGGCTTTGATGCAAAAGAATGATGGTGAATCTGTTACTACTACAATTAATGGTGGTGGTAGTATTGGTACTGTTTTGGCTACTGCTGATAGTGAAGGTAATGTAAAGGGCTTTGTAGGTAATAATCATTTGTATCTAAAGTACAATGATTCTAATAAGCTTGCGGTTGGTTTAGTAGTGGGTACAGAAGGCTATTTAAAGGTCATTAGAGACTTGAAAATGAGAAATAGCTATACAACACAGGTTGCACTTAGAACAGGTGAAATTGGCGATGATTTTGCGTATTATTTTAGTGTTTCTGAACAAAGACCAAGCATTGTCTCTGTTGGTGTTCTTGTAGATACTGATTATTCATGTAAGGCAAGCGGTGTTTTGATTATTGAATTGTTACCAGATCATACTGAAGAAGATATTGTTTATTTAGAGAATCTTAAGTTACAGCCTATTTCTTCAGTTATTGAATCAGGAATTAGTTTACAAGATTATATTCATTCTTTATTTGATGATGCTGAAATTTTAGAGAAACATGAAGTTAGATATCATTGTGATTGTTCTAAGGAAAGATTCTTGCGTAATCTATTAACTCTTTCAAAAGATGATATCGATGAGATTATTGCGGATGGTCATATTGATGTTCAGTGTCAATTCTGTGATAAGGAATATCATTTTGATAAGGAAGATATTGAATTGTTGAAGAAGTATGCTGAAAAAAATAGGTAATGTAGCTTTAAATAATCCACTTATTATTGCACCTATGGCTGGAGTTACCAATGCAGCTTTTAGAGAACTTTGCCTAGAATTTGGGGCAGGTCTTGTATGTTGTGAGATGGTTTCTGATAAGGCTATTTATTACAAGAATGAAAAGACAGCTAAGATGATTGATGTTGGATGTGGTCATCCTGTTAGTCTTCAGTTGTTTGGTTCAGATCCTGAAACGATGGCTTATGCGACAAGAGTTTTGGATAAAGAGAGTGAATGTGACATTATTGATATTAATATGGGCTGTCCTGTCACAAAGGTCATTAAAACGGGCGCAGGGAGTGCTTTGATGAAGAATGAGGATTTAGCTCTTGAGATAGTAAAAAGCGTCTTAGATAACACTTCTAAGCCTGTTACGGTGAAAATGCGTTTGGGCTATGATATGCAACATAAAAATTACATGTCACTAGCTAAAAAACTTGAACATACAGGAATCAAGGCTATCACCTTACATGGTAGGACTAGAAGCCAAATGTATGAGGGCAGTGCTAATTGGGATGATGTTAAAATACTTCATGAAAATCTTAGTATTCCTGTGATTGGTAATGGCGATATTAAGACTCTTGATGACTATATTAAGTATAAAGAGTATTGTGATGCGATTATGGTTGGTAGAGGTATTATTGGTAATCCTTTCTTGATTAAAGAAATCAGTGATTATGAAAAGGGTATTACTGATATTAAAACTTCTTATAAAGACCGTATCGAGATGTGTCTAAGGCATGCCCATAAGTTGTGTACTTTAAAGGGAGAACTTATCGGAATAAGAGAAATGCGCGGTTTGGCCCCTCATTATATAAGTGGTTTATATAATAGTAGTGTCTATAAGAATAGAATGTCTAAGTTAGAGACATATGATGATTTGAATAATTTGTTAAGAGAATATGAAACATTATTAGATAATCAGGAGATTTAGATATGAAGATAGGACAATTTTCAGATTCTTTCTTGCCAATAGTAGATGGTGTTGGTAGGGTTGTTTATAACTATTGTGATTCGTTAGGAAAGAAGGGTCATGAAGTTAGTGCGATAGTTCCAATGGAAGATATGGGCTATCGTGGTCGTTTTCCTTTTGAGGTAATTGATTATTATTCTCAAACGGTGCCAATGACTGTTTATAATGCTGGTTTACCATTATTGGATGCTCATTATGACAAGATGTTGGAAATGAAGAATTTTGATATTGTCCATGTACACACTCCTTTTATTGCGGGTATTGAGGCTGTTAAGTATTGTAAGAACAATAGTGTTCCACTTGTTGCCTCATTTCATTCTAAATATTATGATGATTTCTTGCAGATTACCGGTTCTAAGTATATAGCTAAGTTTGGTACTGATGTCTTAGTAAACTTTTATAACAAGTGTGATGAGGTTTGGACGGTAAGTGAAAATTCAGCTGAGACTTTGAAGTCTTATGGTTATGATAAGCCAATAACAATCATACAAAATGGCATGGATATCAAGGATATTGATTATACTTTGGCTATTAAGGCTCGTAAGCATTTTAATTTAAGCTTTGATCCTGTCTTATTATATGTGGGACAAATGAATTGGAAAAAGAATATCGAGTGTATTCTTGAGGCTTGTGCCCTTTTAAAAAGTGATGGCATTAAGTTTCAGTTAGTATTAGCTGGCAAGGGTCCTCATTTTGATGAGATTGATAAGAAGGCTAAGGAATTAGGAATTGGTGATAATACAGTATTAACGGGTCATTTAAATGATGAGGACTTGTTAAATGGCTTATATGCTTTAGCTTCAATGTTTGTGTTTCCTTCTTTGTATGATACTTATTCTATGGTGGTAAGAGAGGCTGCTAATGCTAGAACTGCTTCTGTGGTTGTAAGAGATAGTGCACCTAGTGAATGTATCAAAGATGGTTTTAATGGCTTATTGTGTGATAATGATCCAAGAAGTCTGCATGAACAGTTAAAGAAGGCTTTGTTGGATGAAAATTATGCGATTAATTTGGGCATTAATGCGAAGAAGACAATTCCTGTTTCTTGGGACGAAGTGTGTGATGAAGCGCTTAAGCGCTATCAGGTTGTGATAGATGAGTATAAGAAAACGAGGTAGACCTCGTTTTCTTAATAATTAGAATGCAAAGAAGAATTTAACTAAGAATAGAATTGATAATACTAATGTTAGTGGAGATACTTCTTTAGCTTTTCCTGTAATAAATTTAATAATTGTATATGCGATTAGACCTAAACCAATACCATGTCCGATTGAACCAGAGATTGGCATAGCTACTAGCATAATGAATACTGGTACACATACTGAGATATCATCAAAGTCGATGTTCTTTAAGCCTTGTAACATTAAGATACCTACATAGATTAGAGCACTTGATGTTGCAGCTGCTGGAATGATTGCAGCGATAGGTGAGATAAACATACAAGCAAGGAAAATAAGACCAGTTACAAGAGATGTAAGACCAGTTCTACCACCTGCTTCAACACCTGATGCAGATTCAACGAATGTTGTGATTGTACTTGTACCTGTTAGGGCACCACATACTGTACCACAAGCATCTGATAATAATGCTTCTTTCATGTTTGGCATATTACCATTTTCATCTAACATGTTTGCACGGCTTGCAGTACCTACAAGAGTACCGATTGTATCAAACATATCGATAATGCAGAATGTTAATACAAGAGTTACAACTGTGAACATACCAAGTGATTTTAAAACGTTAAAGTCAAATTTGAATAATGTTAATGTAGCCATATCCTTGAATGGAGGTAACCAGCTTGCAGTAGCTAAAGATGCGAATGGGTTGATGTGAAGAACGAAGTATTCACCAGCCCAATAGATTACAGAACCTGTTAGGATACCATATAATACAGAGCCTTTAACTTTCTTGTGGTCTAAAGCTACGATTGTGAATAGGCCTACAAACATTGTGATTACTGTAAGCACCATTACTGGATAGCCACTTCCCATAGTATCTTTTGCGTATGAAGCAGTTAAAGAACCAAAGAAGTTTGCCATTGCGTAGAATGGGCCACCAGTTTCAGAATAGACACCAGCGTTTGATCCAAAGCCAATGTTTAGAAGCATTAGACCAATTGCAGGAGAAATACCAAGTCTAACTCCTAGTGGAATAGCTTGTACAATCTTTTCTCTTACGTTTAGTACAGATAAGATAATGAATACAATACCTTCGATTAAGATGATGCAAAGTCCAGCTCTGAAACCTTCTAAATAAGATACACCAGCAATTGTTGCGATGTTGGCAACTACTACAGCGAAGAAAGAGTTAAGTCCCATACCTGCTGACATTGCGAATGGCTTATTTGCGATAAATGCCATTAAGATAGTACCGAAGGCACTAGCGATACATGTTGCTAAGAAAACAGCGTTCCATAATTCTTGGCCACCATTGGCAGTAAATCCTGTTAATAGATTAGGGTTTAGGGCAATGATATATGCCATTGTCATGAATGTTGTTAAGCCGGCAATGACTTCAGTTTTTACGTCAGTACCGTTTTCCTTCAACTTGAAAATTTTCTCTAACATAAGTCCCCCTTAAAATTTTCTAACTACATTCGTAAAAAATTAAAAAATTGCTTATAACTAAGCAACCGATAAAAGAGATCGTAGTCCCATGATTAAGGTCACGGAGTAGAAACGCTTTCACCAATTTGAAAGTATATACGATATGTAGAACATAAGTATTATACACATCTTTGAATAAAAATTAAATATTAACCAAATCAATTAATTTAAGATATTTAACCATATTAATCTTTTGTGATAAAATTTGTGTAAAGGGTTACACCCCTAGTAATTTTATGAAAGGATAAATGAAAATGAAAAAGTTACTATCTGTATTATTAGCTTTCTTCATGGTATTCGCTTTAGTCGGCTGTTCAAATAATGAAGACGACAACAATGGCGGTACTACTGGTACAGAAGATGGCTACAAAGTTGCTGTTGTTACAGACGTTGGTCAATTAAACGATGGTGGTTTCAACCAAGGTACTTATGAAGGTGCTGTTGCTTTCGCTGAAAAGAATGGTTTATCTTACAAGTACTATCAACCAGCTAATGGTTCTGATGCAACTGATGATGACAGAATCGCTGCTATGAGACAAGCTGTTGAAGGTGGTGCTGAAATCGTTGTTACTCCAGGTTTCTTACAAGCTGCTGCTCTTGAAACTGTTGCTAAGGAAAATCCTGAAGTTAAGTTCGTATTCGTTGATGGTTGGGCTTTAGGCTTAGACAACGTTACAGCTATTTCTTATCATGAAGAAGAATCTGGTTTCTTCGCTGGTTATGCTGCTGTAATGGATGGCTATACTAAGCTTGGTGGTACTTTCGGTGGTGCTGGTACAAATGCTGCTTGTAACAGATTCGCTTATGGTTATGTTCAAGGTATGCAAGCTGCTGCTGCTGAATTAGGTACAACTGTTGAAGCTACAATCTCATTCTTATATGGTGGTTCATTCTCTGCTTCTACAGAATTACAAACTCAAATTTCTGGTTGGTACACAAATGGTACTCAAGTAGTATTCGCTTGTGGTGGTTCTATGCTTCAATCTGTAAAGGCTGCTGCTGCTGAAACTGAAAACGGTAAGATTATCGGTGTTGATACTGACCAATCTGCTGAGTCTGATAGAGTTATCACTTCTGCTTTCAAGAACTTATCTGGTTCTGTTGATTTAACTTTAACTAAGTGGTTAGAAGGCAAGTGGGATGCTGAATTAGCTGATAAGTTATCTAACTTAGGCGTTGGTGATGAAGCTACAGGTTTACCTACTGCTGAAGGTTCTTGGAGATTCAATAGCTTTACAGTTGATCAATACCATGAAGTATTTGCTAAGGTAGCTGATGGTTCAATCAAGATTGATTCTGATTGTGCTGATTTAAGTACTGCTGCTGCATGGGATGGTCTAAAGGCTAACTGTCCAAATGTTACTTTAACTCTTGAATATTAATTTAGGGTTTTAATTGTATGGAAGGCACCCTTTTAGGGTGTCTTCTTTTTATAAGATATAAAAAGGAGATAATTTTATGGAAGATAACTGCGTAATTGAAATGTGTCATATCACAAAAGTCTTCCCAGGTATAATTGCCAATGATGATATAACTCTTGGTCTTAGAAAAGGTGAGATTCACGCTTTACTTGGTGAAAATGGTGCTGGTAAGTCAACTTTAATGTCCGTGTTGTTTGGCTTATATCAGCCTGAAGAGGGTGAGATTTTATATAATGGCAAGCCTGTAAAAATTACCGACCCAAATGTTGCGACATCTTTAGGTATTGGCATGGTGCATCAGCATTTTAAGCTTGTTGAATGTTTTACTGTACTTGACAATATCATTTTAGGAGATGAGGATTCTTCTTTAGGTTTTGTTCAAAAGAAGAAGGCAAGAGAAAAGGTTTTGAAGTTGTCAGAGACTTATGGTCTACATGTAGATGTAGATGCTAAGGTGTCTGATATCACGGTTGGTATGCAACAAAGAACTGAGATTCTTAAGATGCTATATCGTGATAATGATATTTTGATTTTTGATGAGCCTACTGCTGTATTAACGCCACAGGAAATTGATGAATTAATGCAGATTATGCTTAATCTTAAAAAGGAAGGAAAGTCAATTCTTTTTATATCTCATAAATTAAATGAAATCATGGCTGTTTCTGATCGCTGTACCGTTCTTAGAAAAGGTAAGTGTATTGGTACTGTTGATATTAAGGATACTACTAAGGAAGAATTGTCTAGTATGATGGTTGGTCGTCATGTTAATTTTGCGGTTGATAAAAAAGAGGCTAAGCCTGGTAAGACAGTATTAGAGGTTGATGATTTAGTTGTTAAGTCTCATACTCATAAAAAGAATGCGGTTAATGGTGCTTCTATTTACGTAAAAGAGGGTGAAATAGTTTGTATTGCCGGTATTGATGGTAATGGTCAAACCGAATTCATTAATGCCCTTACTGGTTTAGATAAAATTGAATCAGGTAAGATTATTTTTGAGGGTGAAGATATCACTCATAAGACAATTCGTTATAAGAATACTCATGGTATTTCGCATATTCCAGAAGATAGACATAAACATGGTTTGGTTCTTGATTATAATCTTGAACAAAACTTAGTTCTTCAAAGATATTTTGAACCTGAATTTGAAAAGAATGGTTTCATTAGATTTGATAAGGTAAGGGAATATGCTGATAAGCTTATTGACGAATATGATGTAAGAAGTGGTCAGGGTCCAATTACGATTACTCGTTCAATGTCTGGTGGTAACCAACAAAAGGCTATTTGCGCAAGAGAAATGGATCGAAATCATAAGTTGTTGATTGCGGTACAACCTACAAGAGGTCTTGATGTCGGTGCGATTGAAGATATCCATTCAAAGATTGTTAAGAATCGTGATAATGGTGATGCGGTACTTCTAGTTTCTCTTGAATTAGATGAGGTTATGAACTTGTCTGATAGAATTTATGTAATGTATGAGGGTGAGATTGTTGGTGAATTTGATCCTAAGAAGATTACTGTTCAAGAGCTAGGTTTATATATGTCTGGTGCTAAAAAGGATAATGTAGCTAAGGAGGGTAAATAATGACGACAAAAAAGGAATCTAAATTTGTTTCTCTTATTAAAAGCGATGGATTTAAGTCATTATTATCTTCTATCGTTTCAATTTTGATTGGTTTATTGGTTGGTTTTATTGCCATGGTTATTATTACTATGGTGAGTCCAAATAACTCAATTGGTGATGCCTTTGGTGGCTTGAAGATTATGTTCTCAGGACCATTCTCTTCTAGTGTTACCAAGTATGTATTATCTAATACTGGTAATATGGTTTTCTATGCAGTGCCTTTGATTTTTACAGGTTTATCTGTATCTATTGCTTATAAGACGGGTTTGTTTAATATCGGTGCTCCTGGTCAATATATCATGGGTACTATTGGTGCTTTACTTGTAGCCTTATATATTCCAACCACTACAAGGGCTGCAGGAATTGGCGTATGGTTCTTGGCAGTGCTTGTTGGTGCTTTACTTGGTGCTTTATGGGGTATGATACCAGGTTTATTAAAAGCTTTCTTTAATATAAATGAAGTTATCATTTGTATTATGACAAACTGGATTGCGGCTAATATTTCATCTTGGATATTTAAGTATACGATTGCTATTCAATCTACTGAGAACACAAAGGGTGGTTTCTTGGCTAAGGTCTTGGATAACTATACGCCTAAGATGGGGCTAGATAAGATTTTCCCTGGTTCTTTGATTGATGGTGGTATTATCATTGCTATTATCATTGCAATTGTGATTTATATCATTATGAATAAGACAACATTTGGTTATGAATTAAAGGCTTGTGGTGCTAATAAGGATGCATCTAGATATGCTGGTTTAAATGAAAAGCGTAATATCGTTGTTTCTATCATGATTGCTGGTGCTTTGGCTGGTATGGGTGCTGCACTATATTACTTAAATCCTGGTATTGAATATAAGTATGTTTCTCAATATTCTAGTTTGCCAGCCTATGGTTTTAATGGTATTGCGAGTGCTTTCTTGGCTAACTGTAATCCAATTGGTGTTGTCTTCTCTTCATTGTTGATTAGATATCTAAATGTTGGTGGTGATTATTTGGTTAAGGTTGGCTTTAACAGATATGTAGCTGATGTTGTTGTTGCGGTTATTATTTATATGGCTGGTTTTACAAGAATTATCAAGGAAGCTATTACTAATCTTTCTAAGCGTAAAGATAAGCGTATGCTTGATCAAAAGGAGGGCAAATAAGTATGACTAATCTTATTCTTATTCTTCAAAAGACGATGATTTATGCAACTCCTTTATTAATAGTTGCGTTGGCTGGTTGTTTCTCTGAAAGATCAGGTATTATTAACTTGGCTTTAGAGGGTGAAATGATTTTTGGTGCTTTCATTGGCGCTTTGTGCGTCAATGCATGGCAGGTTGCTGGTACTTTTGCCGATAATCAACAATTGATGTTTGTCTTAGCTTTACTTATTTCAGGTGTAGCAGCTGCCTTGTTCTCATTACTATTATCTTTTGCGGCTATTAAGCTAAAGGTTGACCAAACTATTGCAGGTACTGCCTTAAATATGTTGGCTCCTGCCATCTTCTTAACTGTTTGTCTTGTTTTCTTTAATCAAGAGAAGTTGGTTATGAATCCAATGCCTAATTATGTAATTTTACATAAAGGGGATATGAATCCTTTATATGAAATCTTCTGCAATAAGGCTTATATTTCAACTTATATTATCTTTGGATTATTTGTTGTATTATCTATTTGGTTATATAAGTCAAAGATTGGTACTCATTTAAGAGCCTGTGGTGAACATCCTCAGGCTGCTGATTCTGTGGGTATCAATGTATATAAGATGCGTTTCTTAGGCACTACTATTTCTGGATTCTTAGCTGGTATTGGTGGTTATGCTTATATCGCAACTGTTTCAGCTGGTACTGCTGAGGCCTCTGTTGGTGGTATGGGTTTCTTAGCTTTGGCTATCATGATTTTTGGTAACTGGAATCCAGTCGGTATCTTCTTTGGATCATTATTATTTGGTTTCTTGAAGTGTATTGGTCCTCTTGCTGGCCAAATCTCTTTCTTGAATTCATTGGGTTTAGATATTTATTTCTATAATATTATTCCGTTTGTGATTGTTATTATTGTCTTGATTATTTCAAGAAATAAGTCAGGGTGTCCAAAGGCCGAGGGTATCCCTTACGATAAGGGTCAAAGATAGAATGAAAAACTACAACTTCGGTTGTGGTTTTTTTGATATAATCTTTAAGAGTTCCTAGAGGTAGATTAAATGGAAAAGTATGTTGTCGGTATTGGGGCTACCAATGTTGATATTTATTGTAAGTCAAAGATAGAAATCAAAGAACACTATGATCATCCAAGTGATATTTCATATACACCAGGTGGCGTTACTCGTAATATCTTGGAGAATATTCATAAATTAGGTTTAGATACTAAGCTTTTAACTTGTGTTGGTGATGATATCTATGGTAATTATCTAATCGAAAGAATTAATGAATCAGGTATTGATGCTAGTGATATTGATGTGATTAAGGGCGGGCATACTGGTTTGTTTGTGCAGGTTCAGGATAATAATAATGATATGCATCTTGCGATGTGTGATATGAATATTTTGAAGCATATTGATGTGGATTATATTAAGAAGAATGAAACTGTATTTAAAAATGCTAGTGCAATTATTTTGGATCCTTCTTTAGATAATGAGGTCTTGAATTATTTGTTTGATACTTATGGTGATATTCCTATTTTTGTGGATCCAATTTCTGATGTCTATGCCAAGAAGATTAGACCATATCTTAATCGTATCTATTGTATAAAGCCTAATAGGAGTGAATTATCTGTTTTAGCTGATATGAAGATTGATAATCATATTGATTTATTGTTGGCTTATGAAAAGGTACTAGATAGTGGTGTTAAGAAGGTTTATGTATCTTTGGGTGGCGATGGTTGCATGTATAATGATGATGAAAATCACACCTATACAAGAGCCTTTAAGCCGATAGATAAGATGGTTAATGCCTCTGGTGCTGGTGATAGTTTTTTTGCGGCTATCATTTATAGTTTCGTCACAGGACAAAATTTGGATGATACAATTGATTATGCGCTAGGTGCTGGTATTGCGGCGATTACTTGTGAGGAGACAATTAATCCTGATTTATCAGTTGAATTATTAAAAAAGATTATTAAGGAGAGAAAATAAGATGGAAAATTTGAAGAATTATTTGAGTGTTACACCAGAGATTCAAGAAGCTATTGATGCTGGTAAGCCTGTTGTTGCCCTTGAGAGTACGATTTTATCTCATGGTATGCCTTATCCTGAGAATTTAGAGTTCGCTCATAAGGTAGAAGAGATTGTTCGTGGCAAGGGTGCTATTCCTGCTACTACTGCTATTATTGGTGGCAAGTTAAAGGTTGGTTTAAATGCTGAAGAATTAGAAATTATGTGTAAGGCTAAGGATGTTGGTAAAGTTTCTAGAAGAGATGTTGCCGTCTATTTAGCTACTAATCAAACAGGTGCCACAACAGTAGCTACCACTATGCTGATTGCTTCTTTAGCAGGTATTAAGGTATTTGCGACAGGTGGTATTGGTGGTGTTCACCGTGGTGCTGAAACTACTATGGATATTTCTGCTGATTTACAAGAATTAGCTAATACTCCAGTATTTGTAGTATGTGCTGGTTGTAAATCAATTCTAGATATTGGCTTAACTCTAGAATATCTAGAAACATTTGGTGTTCCAGTATTGGGTTACCAAACAGAAGATTTCCCTGCATTCTATTGCCGTAAATCGGGCTTTGGGGTTGATTATAAGTTGAATGATGCTGCTGAGGCTGCTAGAATCATTAAGACTAAATTTGATTTAGGATTAAAGGGTGGCGGTTTAATCGCTAATCCAATTCCTGAAGAATATGGTATGGATTCTGTCGAGATGGAAAAGATTATCAATAAGGCCTTAGAAAGTGCTAAGAATGATAATATTCATGGTAAGGCAACAACACCATACTTGTTAGCTCATATCAAAGATTATACTGATGGTGCTTCTTTAGCTAGTAATCTTCAATTAGCTTATAATAATGCAAGTGTTGCCAGTGATATCGCGGTAGAGCTTGCAAAATTAGGATAAAACTTAAACCAGACTTGTCTGGTTTTTATTTAGCTAATATAATGTGAAAGATGAAAAAGATCCTTTGGTATGTCGATGATTTTCTAACGAATATGAATAAGCATCATATTGGCATGTATTCTGCTGCTACTGCTTATTTCATTTTTATATGT
Organism: uncultured Erysipelotrichaceae bacterium; assembly: GCA_934725085.1. Lineage (GTDB taxonomy): Bacteria > Bacillota_I > Bacilli_A > Erysipelotrichales > Erysipelotrichaceae > Colivicinus. The sequence continues at coordinate 87,457 of CAKVAL010000002.1, forward strand.
GTCATTCCTTTTCTTACGATATTGTTGTATCTAATTCCCTATACTCCAATTGAGGAAGTTGATGTTATTTCAATGATAAGTAATGTATTACCATCATATGCCTATGACTTTACTATCAATATTATTGATGAGGTCTATTCAAAGACAACAGCTGTTTTGCCTTTATCACTTTTGATTATGTTCTGGACTGCTTCAAAGGCAATGGTTTCCATTAGAAATGGTTTAAATGATATCAATGATTATTTTGAAAAAAAGAACTACTTTTTAGTTAGATTAATTGGTACCTTAGACACCGCAGTAGCTATTGTAGTAATCATCTTTATTTCTTTATTATCTTTGTTTGGTGAAACACTACATGATTATTTAAGTGACTTCAATATTAAATTTATTAATGTTTTAGCGGTTTTAGTTAATTATAAGATGTTAATTACACTTATTGGTTTTTTCATCGCATTTATGATTCTTTATGCTTATTTGCCTGCTAAGAAGAATAAGATTAGAGAGGTTATTCCTGGTGCAATTTTTTCAACTATTGTATGTCAATTATTCTCAAAAGTTTTTAATTATTTAGTTAATAATTATTTAAGTTTTTCAATGTATGGATCATTGGCTACTATTGTAGTGCTTATGATGTATTTTAATTTCTTCTTCTATTTCTTCTTTATCGGAGCTTATTTGAATAAATTTCTAGAAAAATAGCGAAGAAACCCCAAATGCTTTAGCTTTGAGATGGATTCGCTTTTAACATAGATATGTAGTATAATATATATGGATGAAGAACGAATATAGAAGAACCGAAACAACCGTTTACTCATGTAAGTATCATATTATCTTTTGCCCTAAATATAGAAGAAAAGTACTTCGTGAACCAATTGCTAATCGATTTAAAGAATTGGTTACTGAATTGCAAACAGAATATAACTTTATTGTTATTGAAATGGAAGTTATGCCTGATCATGTCCATTTATTATTGGATATAGATCCAACTGTAGGTGTTAATTATGTTGTATCTAAGATTAAAGGTCGAACTGCACATTGTTTAACAAGAGAATTTCCTGAGTTGAAACGTAAACTGCCCACATTATGGACTCGAAGCAAATTTATTGCTACGGTTGGTTCTATATCACTTGATGTTGTAAAAAAATATATTGAGGATCAAAAAACGAATGAGCAAAGAAGAAAAAAATAGAGCAATTAAGCAATCTATTCTTGAAACACGAAAACGACATCAAGCAATGGATTGTAAGACGTACGAAATAAAAATCATTAATAGCAAATTAAATACAGAGCAAACAAATATACTAAATGCTATGTTTTGTGAGGCTAAATGGTTAAGAAACTTTCATATTGCAAACAACATCAATAAAGAAAACAGAAATGCTCGTACGGTTGAGGTTAAGATTAAAGATCATTATGAGACAAGAGAAATTAAATATCTTGGTAGTCAGATGATTCAAGATATTTTTGATAAAACAAAAAGTGAGATAAAAGGGTTATCTGCCAAAAAGAAAAATGGTGATAAGATTGGTAAACTCAAATATAAATCAGTATGCAACTGTTTACCATTAAGACAATACGGTACTACTTATCGTATTATTGACCACAATCACATTAAGATTCAAAATATTAAAAAGCCTTTTTATGTCAAAGGATTAAAACAAATTCCTAAGGATGCAGAAATCACTAATGCCAAACTTGTAAGACGAGTAAATGGTTTATATTTATATGTCACTTGTTTTGTGGAAAAAGAAGAAAAAGCTCAAACAAACCAAAAAGTTTGCATTGATTTTGGCATCGCTCACCATTTAAATTTGTCCAATGGTGAAGTATTTGATATTTCTATTAAAGAAAATAATTCAATTAAACGATTATCCAAAAAGATAAATCGTTCATTATTAAGAAACGGAAATACTAAGTCGCATAATCACTATAAAAGAGTACAAAAACTTCAAACAGCTTATTGTAAACAAAATAACAGGAAATACGATAAAGCAAATAAGGTAGTATCTGCTCTTTTAAATGATTATGATTATATTGCTATTCAAGATGAGATGATTGCCAATTGGCATAAAGGATTGTTTGGAAAGCAAGTACAAAATTCTTGTATGGGTTTTATTAAGGCAAAACTTAAACAAAGTAATATTGTACATGTAATTCCAAGAAGTTACCCAAGCACACAAATATGTCCTATTTGTGGTAACTTAACAAAACACCCATTAAATAAAAGAACATACGATTGTGAATATTGTGGACATCATTATTTTTCTAGAGATATAAAAAGTGCACAATCTATATTGGATTATGCACTTGTAATGTAATTTTTCAAAAAAGTTTCTATGGAGCGTAGAACTTATGGTCTTGTGGAGATGAAACCCTCTTTATAGATAATTTAAATATCTATATAAGGTATAAGTCTATGAAGCAAGAAGCCCAAGTGCTTTAGCTTTGGGTAGCTCACTGAAAGGTTCGATATGAAATATAAATTAATAATGTTTGATATGGATGGTACCTTGTTGCCTATGGAACAGGATACTTTTGTGAAGGGTTACTTTTACTTATTATGTAAGGAAGTAGCTGATAAGATTGATGCTGATTCTTTTGTGAAGTCTATTTGGTCTGGTGTTAGGGCGATGGCTTTATCTAATGGGACTATGACTAATAGAGAGGCTTTCTGGAAGGATTTTGAAGAAAAGGCTAAACTAGATAGGGATTACTTTGAAAAGGTTTGTGACAACTTTTATGCCAATGGTTTTAAGAAGGCTATTGGTTTTACATCACCTAATCCATTGGCTAAGGAAGCAGTTGATATTGCCCGTAGTAAAACAGAACATGTAGTGCTTGCGACTAACCCCTTATTTCCTCTTGTTGCCCAAAAGACTAGATTGTCTTTTGTAGGCCTAGATGAAAAAGACTTTGATTATATTACAGCCTATGAGGACCAATATTTCATTAAGCCTGATACCAGATATTATCAAGCATTATTAGATAAGTATAATGTTTCACCTTCAGAATGTTTAATGATAGGCAATGATGAACATGAGGACGCATATCCTTGTAAGAATTTAGGCATTGATGTTTATTTAGTGAATGATTGTGCTATTAGAAGTGAGAAGCATCCCTACAGTGGATTAGAAGGCTCTTTTAGCGATTTAATAGATTATTTGAAAGGATTGTAAGATGAAGGAAAATAAGCGTGATTATCCTGTTATAACCATAACTGAAAAGGGTGAGGATTTTATTGAGTCTGGTAATAACTGGGTATATGAGAATGAGATTATTTCTTATTCTAAGGAACATGAGAATGGTGATATTGTTGATGTTTTATCTAAGAAAGGTAAATACTTAGGAACTGGTTTTATTTCAGATGTTTCTAAGATTAGAGTTAGAATCTTTTCTAAGAATGCCAACGATATCTTTGACTATGACTTCTTTAAAAGAAGAGTCACTTATGCGATTGATTATCGTTTAACTGTCTTAGATAAGATTGATGCTTGTCGTATTGTCTTTGGTGAGGCTGATGGTTTCCCGGGTTTAACAGTTGATAAGTATAACAATATCCTAGTTACTCAAGTTACAACTTTTGGTATTGAAAGAAGAAAGGATTTAATCTTTAGAGCTTTATTAGAAGTATTTAAAGAAAAGGGTTATGTGATCGATGCCATCTATGAGCGTAATGATGTTAATTCTAGAGCCTTGGATGGATTAGAACTATATAAGGACTATTATTATGCAAGTAGTGACTTTGATATCAATAATAAGGAAACAATCATTACTGAAAATGGTATTAAGTACTATGTTGACTATGTTGATGGCCAAAAGACAGGTTTTTTCTTAGATCAAAGATTCAATAGAGAATTGGTTGGTAAAATTGCCAAGGGTAAAAGGGTACTAGACTGTTTCACTCATACTGGTTCTTTTGGCTTAAACTGCGCTATTAATGGTGCTGAAAAGGTAGTGTCTGTTGATATTTCACCTTTAGCTGTTGAACAATCAAGAAGAAATGCTGAATTGAATAATCTACAAGATAAGGTTACTTATGTTAAGGCTGATGTCTTTGATTATCTAGATAAAGTAAAGAAAAGAGAATATGATTTGATTATTCTAGATCCACCTGCATTTACTAAATCGCGTTCTACAATTATGGCAGCTTTTAATGGCTATAAGCGTATTAATTCTAAGGCAATGAGTTTACTTGGTAAAGGTGGCTATTTGGTTACTTGTAGTTGTTCACATTTTATGAATGAAGATTTATTTGTGAAGATGTTACTAGAGGCAGCTAAGGAAAATAATATGGTTCTTAAGCAGATTTCATATAGTCAACAGGGTAAGGATCATCCAATATTATTGAGTTCTAATCAAACTGATTATCTTAAGTTTTATATATTACAATTAATGTAGAAGGTGTGTTTGTAACACATCTTTTATTGGCTAAATAAAAAACCTAGCAGATGCTAGGTTTGAATGATTATCTGTTGTTGCGGTAGAAACGCATATTGTCATAATATTTATTGACAATACCATTGAATTCTTCCCATAGAGTATCTTCGTTTTCTCTGCCAGCAGAACCAACTTCTTTCCACTTAGTTCTTAATTCCTTAACAGAAGCGATTTCTTCATCGGTGAATTCAGATCTTGCAAGGTATTGCTTAGCTTCAGCAATGATAGCCTTCTTAGCTTCAGTTCTTTCAGCATAAGTTTCCTTTAAGCCCTTGTAGTATTCTTTTCTATTCTTGAAGAAAATCTTTCTTTGTTCAGAGAACTTAGCCCATAATTCTTCTTCATGTTCCTTGCCAGCTGAACCCAATTGCTTCCAAGCTTCCATTAGTTCATCCATCTTAGCAGAAATTTCCTTGAAATTAGTTAATTCGTTAGCCTTGATAGCTTCTTCAACTAATCTTTCTTTTTCTTCTTTATTCTTAGCAAATGATTCCTTTAAGTTTTCAAAGTAAGCCTTCTTATTTGCATAGAATTCATCTCTAGCAGCCTTGAATTCAGCCCATAAAGCATCATCCTTTTCCTTATCACCAGTTCTACCAGAAGCTTTCCACTTGTCCATAAGTTCGTTCATCTTTAATGTAGCTTCCTTATAGCTCTTTGTAGAAATTTCCTTTGCTTCCTTGATAATGTCATTCTTCTTTTCTTCAGCAGATAATAACATATCAGTTACTTTTGGAGCGATAACTGACATGAAGCCATCAAATTTATCATTAAGCTCTTTTTCAGCTAAAGATTCTTCTTCGCTACTAGCTTTTCTCCATCTCTTCTTAAGAGCTTCAACTTCTTGAGAAGTGATGCCATCTTCTTTGTTTGCTAGTTCTTCAGCCTTAGCAATAAGCTCGTTCTTTAATTCAATTCCTTTTTCGTTCATATGTTTTCAACCTCTATACTTTTCAATTATATATTTTTTTTAACAAATTATAAAGAGAATATTTAAAAACTCTCTAAAATGTGCTATATATCTCTAAATTGAGACACATAAAGTTCCTTATAAGTACCATTTTCGATATTCATAAGCTTTTCATGAGTACCACTTTCTTTAACTTTACCATGTTCAATAACCAAAATATTATCGGCATTCTTGATAGTAGATAGTCTATGAGCTACTACGATTGTAGTTCTTCCTTCCTTTAAAGTATCTAATGCTTCTTGGATCATGATCTCAGTTGTATTATCTAAGGCGCTAGTTGCTTCATCAAGAAGTAGAATAGGTGGGTTCTTTAAGAAGACTCTAGCGATAGATAATCTTTGTTTCTGACCACCAGATAGTCTTACACCTCTTTCACCAATTTGAGTATCAAAGCCATGTGGTAGGGACATAATGTAATCATAGATATTAGCTTTCTTACTAGCTTCTATTATTTCATCCATAGAAGCATTTAAATTACCATAGGCAATATTTTCCTTAAATGTTCCTGAGAATAAGAAGACATCTTGTTGGACAATGCCGATGTTTCTTCTTAGACAGTTCATTGTGATGTTTGAAATATTCTTATCATCGATTTCAATTGAACCTGTATCGATGCTGTAGAAACGAGGAAGTAAGTGACAAATAGTTGTCTTACCACCACCACTTTCACCAACTAGGGCAACGGTTTGACCTTTCTTAACCTTAAATGAGATATCGTCTAATACTTCGTTACTATCGTATTTGAAACATATGTTCTTAAATTCAATATCACCATTTAAATCCTTATAGTCTTTTGCGTTAGGTAAGTCTGTCTCTTCTTTTTCGGACATTACTTTTTCAAACTTTTCAAAACCAGCGATGCCTTCTTCTAATTGTTCAGTGAATTGAACTAGGGTAGTAACTGGTGTGATAAACAAGTTAATTGAGACAATGAATGTTGAATAGTCACCAAAGGTAATTAAACCCTTATATAAGAAGATACCACCTGATATTAAACAAATAACATTGAATAAGTCAGTGATAAATGATGTGCTTGAGTTAAATGTTGCAAAGCTTTTGAAGTGCAATTTTCTAGCTTCAATAAATTTCTTGTTGTAGCCATCAAACTTTTCCATTTCTAGTTCACTATTATTAAAAGCCTTAGTAACTCTAATACCACTGATGGAAGATGAGATACCAGCGTTGATACCTGACATCGCAATCTTTGATTTTCTAGATGCTTCTCTCATTTTCTTTCTAAGATTCATTGAAATTAAAAACAAGAAAGGCACAGAGGCAAAGATAATCAAAGTAAGATTTAGATTAATGGTTGCCAAGTAGATAAAAGATAAGATGATCATTAAAGTACACATGATGACATTTTCAGGACCATGGTGAGCTAATTCAGATATTTCGAAGATATCATTAGTCAAATTAGACATGATAGCTCCTGTCTCATGGTTATCAAAGTATGAATAAGGTAATCTTTGAATCTTCCTAAATAATTCCTTACGCATATCAGATTGAATCCTTACACCCATTACATGTCCATAGAATTGAACAAAGTATTTAAGCAAAGCTCTGATGATATAGATTACAAGTAAGATAATGCCAAATTTAATGATTAAATCATACTTTGAATTAGGAATGAAATCATTAAGCATGTTTCTTGTAATAATCGGATATACCATGGCACTTAATGAAATCAATAATGATGCCAACATGTCTGATATAAATAGTAATTTGTAAGGTTTGTAATATTTAATAAATTCTTTAAGCATGAATAAAATTATAACATTTTTAAATATTTAATATAAAATTATCTATATGCAGGGATTTTCAGATGAGCTTAAACAAAGAAAAATTAATTTAGTAGCTAACGGGTATGATGCTTATTGTCTTTTTACATTGACGGGACAAGAAAAAAAATTAGCTAATGAATTGAATAAAGAATATGAATATCTTATTGCGACGCCAATGCTTAAAATGGCACATCGCTCTAAGAATGGTCAAAAATATGATGTAGAAGAACTTATGTTATCTAGCTATGTCTTTTTATATATGCCATGTGATAAAGAACCATTTGAGATTAAGTCCAATTATTATTCTTATAAGCTTCTTTCTTATAAGAATAATAACGGAAAACTGGTGGGCAGTGACTTAGAATATGCTAAGTGGGTTTTAGAAAATGAAGGTTTCTTACCAGTTTCAAAAGCTAAAAAAGTTGATGGCAAGGTTGTCCTTGTTGATGGACCACTTAAAGAAATGGAAGGCTATATTATTGAATATTCTAAAAAGAATCGCAATTGCCTAGTTGAATTAGAATTTATGAACCAAAAGACTAAAGTATGGGTTCCTTTTGAGTGGTTAGATGTTGATCTTGATCAATAATCTTTAATTCAACAATATTCTTAAATAAAATCTTTTGTTTAACAATTTGTAACATCTTAGTATCGTAATTGAGTTTGGACAAACGTCCTTCCTTTTTGTAATACTTACCATTTTCAAAATAGATAACAGAGATGTTGTTGCCAACTTCAATTTCATTTATAGTGCGATTTAATATTTCGTAATCTTCATTGTCTAAGATTCTTTTTTCAACAAGCACTTCTTCTTGTTTCTCTAAAAGCTCTCGATAACCGTTCAAGGCATCAAAAGCCATAAAAATTTCAGCTCTAGGCATTATGGCCTCCAATCAATGTATTTCTCTTTTTACCAGTTGCCTTATCTAAATAACTGGTTCCTGTTAATATGGCATTCTTACCATATTTTTGTTTAATATAAACCATAGCCTCTTGTGACTTGTGTTCCTTTTCAATTTCTTCAATATCAGTAAACAAATCATATTCAGCATAATATTCATCCTTTAAATTACCAAAACTAATTCCTATCTTTCTTATTGGATAATTTGTATTGATTATTCTTTTATAAAGTAGGGTAAATTCATTTAAAAGAATCTTATAAGAGTTAGTAGTATTACTAATCTTATTACTACCAGAACTTGCCTTTATTACATCCTTGGAATAGCCAATATATAAAGAAATATGATTAGTAACCACATGTTTACTAGTTAGTTCTAAGACATTAGCCTCTACCATTTCCTTTAAGACAATGTAGGCATCTTTATAGTTATAGTCTTCAAAAAGAATTTGAGAATTAGATATTGAATTAGCCTTAGGCTTATAAGCCTTGATATCACTGATACAAGTATCCTCTTTCCCATAGGCATGGTCGATTAAAGTCTTGGCATTGATGCCAAAGAGCTTATATAAGACATTTTCTGGTGTTTGAGTAATACCATATAAGTCATAAACACCAATGGAAGCTAATCTTCTAACTGTTCCTGGTCCTATCATCCAAAAGTCCGTTAAAGGTTGATGGTGCCATAGAGTTTGTTTAAAAACATCTTCATCTAAGTAGGCAATATTATCACTTTTATGTTTAGCACAAATATCCAAGGCCACCTTACATAAAAACATATTAGTACCTATACCACAGGTTGCCGTAATTGAAGTATTTTTATAGATGTCATTGATAATCAGTTTGGCAATATCCTTAGCCTTTAGTTTGTATAAATTAAGATAAGGCGTAACATCGATAAAACATTCATCGATAGAATAAACATAGATATCTTCTTTACTGATATATTTAAGAATAATCTTATAGATTAAGGCTGAATATTCCATATATAAAGACATTCTAGGTGGGGCAATGATATATTCAATATTCTTGGGTATTTCAAAGATACGACCTCTACTTTTAACTCCTAACTTTTTAATAGCAGGTGTGGCAGCTAGGGTGATGGCACCTCCTCCTCTTGTAGGATCGGCTACAACTAAATTTATTTTAAAGGGATCTAGTCCTCTTTCAGCGCATTCAACAGAAGCGTAAAAAGATTTAAGGTCGATACATAAATATATTCTTTGCATGTCTTTATTATAAGAAAGTAAATTACCAAAACAAGTAAGATTTGGGAAAAAATAAAAAACTTTTATTTAATATTTCCTAAATATATGATAAATTCTAGATATGAGATTGAAAGAACTTTTGATACAGTATGAAACAGACAATGGTAAAGGCCATAATGAGGTAGCCAAGGAACTCGGTGTGTCTTTATCAACTTATTATCGTTGGTTAAATGGTGAGAGTACCATGCTTAAAAAGGGTACGATTGAGAAATTGTCTAAGGTCTTAGATTATGATATTGAAACTGTCATCATGCAAGAAGAAAGAATTAAGCCAATTGCTGGTTTTGTCAAGGCTGGTTATGATTTGTTGGCTGATGAAAATATTGAGGGTTATGTAGAGCTGGGACAAGCTGATGCCAATAGAGGGGATTATTTTGTAAGAATCTGTGGTGATTCAATGATAGGTTCTCATATCTATGATGGTGATTTGGTTTATGTAGCTAAGTCAGATATTGTAAGTTCTGGTCAAATTGCGGTTGTGCTTGTTGGCGATGAAGTAACTCTTAAGAAAGTTTATTATAAGAACGATTTGATGATTCTTGAGGCTACTAATCCTGAATATGAGTCAAGGTTTTTTACTAAGCAGGAAGTTATTGATTTACCTGTAAGAATAATGGGTGTCGTTAGGTTTGTAAGAAGGGATTTTAGCTAAAGAAAAGGTGATTTATTCATCACCTTATAACTTTTCGATTTCTTCTTTTAAGACTCTAACAACATCCTCTTGTGGAATAGATCTGATGATTTCACCTTTCTTAATAAGAAGGGCACAATCCTTACCACCAGCTACACCAATATCAGCACGTTTTGCCTCTAGTGGTCCATTAACAGGACAGCCCATGATGGCAACATCAATGTCTTTATGAACATTTTCTAGATATTTTTCCATTTCTTTAACGATAGGCAACATATCATATTGGATACGACCACATGTTGGACAAGAAATTAAGTTGGCAACATCTTTCTTAAGACCACAGTTTCTTAAAAGTTTTTTAGCTACCATGATTTCCTTAACTGGATCATCACTGATAGAAATTCTAATAGTATCACCAATACCATCCAATAATAGATTGCCTAGGGCTAATGATGATTTGATGGCACTATCGATAAGACCACCAGCTTCAGTAACACCTAAGTGTAGTGGATAATTGAATTCTTTACTAGCTAATTTATAGGCATTGATACATTCGATTGGGTCTGATGATTTAAATGATAGGCAGATATCATGGAAGTCATTGGCTTCTAAGATTCTTAAATGGTCTTTTGCACTTTCAATCATCGCTTCTTCTGAGTGTTTGTACTTTTTGTTTAAAGAACCACCATTGATGCCGATTCTAATCGGTATATGTCTTTCCTTACATAGGTTAACGATTTCTTTAATTTTATCTTCGTTTTCGATATTACCGGGATTTAATCTAATCTTATCGGTACCACTATTGATGGCAGCTATCGCAAAATCAGGATTAAAGTGAATATCAGATACGATAGGGATGTTGATTTCTTTTTTGATTTCTTTGATGGCCTTAGCGTCTTCTAGTTCTAGAATAGCGACTCTTACAATATCACATCCTGCTTCTTCTAATTCTTTAATTTGTTTAACAGTAGCTTGTACGTCCTTGGTCTTAGTGTTAGTCATTGATTGAATGACTACTTTGTTTTGGCCACCAATTTGGACACCACCAACATTGATGGGTCTTGTTGTTTCTCTTCTTGTTGTCATACTTGTTTCTCCAATGCTTTTATGATTTCATCTACCTTTGACTCATCGCCTACCAAGATACCTTCTCTTACACAATTATCAATATGATTTTTAAGAATCAAATTATTAGTTTTTTTAAGTAATGATCTTGTTGCGGATAATTGGTCTGATACATCTAGGCAATAGCGATCTTCATCAATCATCTTTATTATCCCATCAAGTTGACCTCTTGCGATATTAAGATACTTTTTTATCTTATCTTTATCTTTAGTCATTAATAATTTCCTTGACTTCGTAACCTAATTCTTCGATTGTATCCTTGATTGTCTCATCATCTAGTGATGTATTTTTAATATAAGCCTTCTTATCCTCTAGACTAACAGTGGCGTCACATCCTAAGCCAGTTAAAGCATCCATTACATGCTTAACACAGTTTTTGCACATCATTCCTTCAATTAATACAGTTTTGTTCATAAGTTTAATTTCCTCTTTCTTTACATTATATATTCTTAGCGCATTAGCTAACACAAACATTGATGATACCCACATGGAAATAGCTCCAATCATGGGATTTAATTTTAGCCCATAACTATTATAGAAAAGTCCTGCCGCAATAGGAATACATACCGTATTGTAGCCAAGGGCCCAGAAGAGATTTTCTTTGATGATTCTAAAAGTTTTCTTACTTAAATCATAAAGAAATGAAATATCATTTAAATCGTTTTTCATTAAGATGACATCAGAACTAGCACTAGCTATATCACTGGCGTTTTTAATAGTAATAGAAACATCAGCTGCTGATAGGGCAATAGAATCATTAACACCATCACCAACCATAGCCGTTATTCCTTTTTGACTTAAGACCAACTCATTTTTATCTTCTGGTTTTACTTCATATTTGTAATCTTTAATCTTTAATAAGTTAGCTATTTTAGTGGCGGCTATCTTATTATCACCAGTGCACATAATCGGGTTGATATTTCTTTTCTTTAGATTCTCTATGGCAATTTTTGAAGTATCTCTTAGAATATCACTTAAATAGACAATGCCCATTAATTCATCATTCTTGCTTAGGGCAATAGATGAATAGTTGTTTTGTTCAATGTTGACTAATTTACTATTGCCTACTAAGTAGGTATCATCACCTTTGATGGCTTTAACACCAAGTCCTGGAATAAAAGTAATTGAATCAAAAGTAATATTACCATTAGGATATTTATCTACTATCGCTTTGGCGATTGGATGGTTTTGAGTTTTTTCAATTGAAGATAAATAATTAATAAATTCATCATCAATGATTTTAGTTTCTACTACATTCAATTTATTTTGAGTTAGGGTACCTGTCTTATCAAAGATAACTGTATCTAACTTACCAGCTACTTCTAAGATTTCTGGTTTTTTGATTAAAATACCTTGCTGAGCACTTCTTCCAGTGGCTACCGCAATGGCAGCTGGTGTCGCTAAACCTAGAGCACAAGGGCAACTGATTACTAGTACTGATAGGGCAAAGTTAAGACTTAGTTCCATGTTTTTACTGATAATCATCCAGATTATAAAGGTAATAAGTGAGATGCCGATTACTGTAAACACAAAGTATTTAGAGATATTGTCCGCAAATCTTTCAACTGGAATCTTTTCATTACTTGCTTTTTTAGTTAGATTAATAATCTTAGAAAGAACCGTAGTACTGGCACTCTTGGTTACTTGTACATTGATAGTACCTAAGGTATTGATGGTTCCTCCAATTACCTCATCACCAACTGTCTTATTTACTGGTAAAGATTCACCAGTAATCATTGATTCATCGATTGATGAGCTACCATTTATGATTACACCATCTCTTGGTACTGATTCTCCTGGTTTGATGATGACAATATCATCCTTTTTTAAATCATTGATAGATATTAATTCTTCTTTGCCATCTTTTAATAAGTGAGCATTCATAGGTATTAAAGTAGTTAAGCCTCTAATAATCTTAGTAGTCTTAGCTTTAGTATTGCCTTCGATATATTTGCCTAAAGTAACGATGGTAATCGTCATGGCTGCTGTTTCAAAATATAGATGATAAGAAGTATCGCCTAGATTAATCTTATATAGAGCATATATTGAATAGATAAATGAGACAGTGCTTGATAGGGCAACAAGGGAGTCCATGTTAGGGCTTAATGATGATAATGCCTTGAAGCCTGATTTAAAGATGTGTCTATTAATTATGATTACTATTAGTGCTAGTATCAACTGAAATAATTGATTAAGACTAATGCCTACCATCATATCAGGGTCGACACCATCATCCATTTTCATCATTGATAGGTACATTAGGATAATTGATAAAATAATAGAGATAATTAAATATAATTTATCTTTATTAAGTTTCTTTTCCTTGTTTAGTAATAACTTATAACCTGCCTTATCAACCGCTTCTTCTAATATTAATTCATTAACTTTAGTTTCATCAAAGTCTACAGTAACTTCATTGTCTAGAAGATTAACTACAGCGCTGTTGACACCATTTGTCTTGTTTAAAGCTTTTTCAACATTGGCTTTGCATATAACACAGGTCATTCCTTTGACTTCATATGTTTTTTCCATAAATATTCTCCATACCCCCTAGGGGTATTTTTATTGTATTTCTATATAACGCATGAGTCAATAAATTTCTTGTATAATTGATATATGGCTAGTCTACTTTATGTAAGAAGTGTATATAGTTTACTTTCGAGTATGTGCACGATTCCAAGAATGGTTAAAAAGGCTAAGGAGAAGGGGTATTCTTCTATTGGCCTTGTTGATAAGAATGTCTTGTCTGGGGCAATGAGCTTTTATAATGAATGTTTAAAAGAAAATATTAAGCCGGTTATTGGACTAGAAGTGGATGTTAATGTCGATAGGATTGTTAGTGTTATTTTGTATGCTAAGGATGATATAGGTTTTCAAAATTTGATGAGATTATCAAGTGTTGTTAATGCTGGCGTTGATAAGGTAGTTGATTTAAAAACTTTTAATAAGTATCGTGATCATAATTTTGTGGTGATTAAGTCACAAGATGTTCCTTATTTTGACAGTGAAGATATCAATAACAGTATTAAGAAAGAAAAAGAAATATTTGGTGATCATTTGGTGGCTTTCTTAGATGCAGACATGGCTGGCAACGTAAGAAGAGATGATGAATTAAGGCCTTTATTAAATGAGAATAAGATAAAGATTATTAAGATGTCTACAACTCTTTATATTGAAGAAGATGATTATATTGCTTATGAGGTTTTAAAGTGCATAAGGGATAAGAGAACTTTAGAAGAGAATGCTTATTATGAGAAGGATCGTCATATTAAGGATGTTTTTGACTTTGATGATGAATTTAAGAACTGCGATATTTTAGCTAATAATTGTAATGTGAAGATGGCTTTTAGGACTTCTTTGCCTGAGTTTAAGACACCTAATGATGTTTCTTCAAAAGATTATTTGGTTGCCTTGTGTAAAGAAGGTTTAAAGAGAAGGCTTAAGAATCGTTTGACTAATGAATATATAAGTAGGCTTCAATATGAGCTTGATGTCATTATTAAGATGCATTTTGAGGATTACTTTTTGATTGTCTATGACTTTATCTTGTATGCGAAGAAAAAGGGAATTATGGTTGGTCCTGGTAGAGGTAGCGCTGCTGGTTCTTTGGTTTCTTATTGTCTTGGTATAACTGAGATCGATCCAATTAAGTATGGTTTGTTGTTTGAAAGATTTTTAAATCCAGAAAGAATTTCAATGCCGGATATTGATACCGACTTTCCAGATGATAGAAGAGATGAAGTGGTGGCTTATGTTAAAGAGAAGTATGGTAAGGATCATGTGGGTCATATTATTACTTATGGTACTTTAAAGACTAAGCAGGTCTTAAGGGATGTGGCAAGAGTTTTAAAGTATACAACGGCGGAGACTGATAGTATCGCTAAGCTTATTCCTAATAGTTTGAATACTTCTTTAATGGATGCTTATAATACGATTCCTTTGTTTAATCAAAAGATTAATAGTGATAAGAAGTATCAATTCCTGTTTGAGATAGCTTTAAAGCTTGAGGGTAATCCACGTCATGAGTCAACTCATGCGGCTGGTATTGTCTTTTCTAAGAATGTTTTATCTGATGTGGTTCCAATGATTTCAATAGAAAGTGATTTGGATTCTACTCAATATAGTGCTGAGTATCTTGAGGATTTGGGTTTGATTAAGATGGATTTCTTGGGCTTAAGGAATCTTGGTATTATTGCGGAAATTATGGATGATATTAATCCTAAGTTTGATATTAATAGGATTCCTTTGAATGATAAGAAGACTTTTGAGTTGATTTCTAATGTGAATTTGTTGGGTGTTTTCCAATTAGAGTCTAATGGTATGCAGAATTTGGCTAGAAGGATGCGTCCTAATTCTTTTGAAGAGTTGTCGATGATGATAGCTTTGTTTAGACCAGGTCCTATGGAGAATATTCCTAGTTTCTTAGAGAATAGGGCACATAGGGAAAAGATTAAGTATTTGACTAAGGAATTGGAGCCTATATTAAAAGAGACCTATGGGATCATTGTTTATCAGGAACAGATTATGTCAATTGCGCGTAAGCTGGCAAACTTTTCTTATGGTAAGGCTGATGTTTTAAGAAGGGCGATGTCTAAAAAGAAGGCTAAGGAACTTGAAAAGTTGAAGCCTGAGTTTATAGATGGTTGTTTAAAAAATGGTTATGATATAGCTTTGGCTAATGAGTTGTATGAATTGATATTGCGTTTTGCGAATTATGGTTTTAATAAGTCACATTCAATCGCTTATGGTTTGGTGGCTTATCGTATGGCTTATTTGAAGGCTAATTATCCTTTGTATTTTTATAAGGCTTTACTTAATGGTACGATTGGTGCTAGTGAGAAGACTTATGCGTATATTAAGGAAATAAGAAATAGGAATATTGGTTTACTTGGTTTATCTATTAATAAGTCAACTAATGAGTATCAAATAGTTGATGATAAGATCTTGTTGCCGCTTAGTATTTGCAGGGATGTTGGTAGTGCTAATGTTTCTAAGATTATGGAGGCTAAGCCTTTCTCGTCTTATGTTGATGCGATTTGTAAGTTAACTGAAAAAGGCGTGGATATTAAGGCTTTGACTAGTCTGATTGCGGGTGGTGCCTTTGATGAGTTTGGTTTGAGTAGATATTCGATGGCTCTTAATTTAAGTAGGGTTATTCAATATGCCAATTCTACCAATGGTTTGAATTTGTTTGGTGGTGATGATACGCCAATTATTGAAAATCATCCTGATGATATGATGGTTTTGGCTTCTAAGGAAAAGGAAGTTTTGGGTTTTTATTTTAAGTTTGATCCAATTGAGAGAGTTAAACAAAAGTATCATATAAGTGTTCCATCTATCAGTGAGATAAAGATGGGTAGTGCCTGTGGTTTTGGCCAGATTGTGCGTATTAAACAGATTAGGACAAAAAAGGGACAAAGGATGTGTTTTGTGGATGTCAATGATGAGAGTGCTTCTATTTCGTTGGCGGTTATGCCCAATATTTATGATCAATATATAGAGGGTTTGAATAAGGCTCATTATGTTTATTTTGAGGGTAAAAAGGAGAGAGAGTCTTCGCTTCTTGTAAGAAAGATGGTGTTGTATTGATGAGAATATTAATTGTTGATGATGAGATTAGAATTCGTGAAGTAGTTAAAGAGTATGCCTTGGTTAATGGTTATGTTTGTGATGAGGCAAGTGATGGTAAGAGTGCTGTTAATATGGCTTTAGCTAGCGATTACGATTGTATTATCTTGGATATTATGATGCCGGTTATGGATGGTTTTGAGGCTTGTAAGAAGATCAAGGAAGTCAAGGATACACCGATTATTATGCTTAGTGCAAGACAAGAAGAGGATGATAAGCTTTTTAGTTTTAATATGGGTGTTGATGATTATGTGACTAAGCCTTTTTCTCCTAAGGAGTTGATGGCTAGAATTAAGGCCATTATGGCAAGGCACAATAAGCACGAGAATGAGAAGTTTATTTATAAGGGTTTGGTTTGTGATTTTGATGCCCGTGAAGTTTATATTGATGGAGATAGGGTTAATTTGACTCCTAAGGAAAAGGAATTGTTGTTTTATTTTATTGATAATAAGAATATTGTTTTGTCGCGTGATAAAATATCTCGAGCAGTTTGGAAGATGGATTATTTTGAGGGTGATCGTTCCGTGGATACTCATGTTAAGATGCTTAGGAAGAATCTTGGTGAGTATCGTGATTTGATTTGTACAGAAAGAGGATTGGGTTACAAGTTTGCGATTTAATTTTAGGGGCATAAAGTTTAAGACCTGGCTATATTTTTTAATTTTTTCTTGTTTAATGCTAGTGCTATTAGGCTTTTTGTTGGTGGCTTTGATTAAGCCTTATTATCGTGAGAATCGTATTAAGATGATTGATACCCTTGTTTCGACAATTGAGAATGAGCTTTTGGTTAATAAGCCAAGTGAGGCGTCTATCTTAAAGACTGATAGGCTTGTGAATAATAATAATGTTTGTGCTATTATTTATAATCAAAATGGTAGAAGGGTTTATAGTGCTGATTCTTTGGGTGAGCTTTGTGCTTTTGACGAGTCTATCAATATAGATGGTGATGATTTGGTTGTCTATGATGATGGGGCTAAGCTTGTTGATAAATTAAATGAATATAATGTGATAAGTGAGACTTTGACATCTCCTACTACGGATTTGGAGATGTTACTGTATGGTAAGAAGGTTTCTATTAATTTGGCTAATTATTATCTTTTGGTTAATGCACCATTGGAATTACTTGATTCGTATGTCGATTTTATTTTGAAACAGTATTTGTTGTTGTCGATGTTTATAGTTATTCTGGCTCTGGTTGTTTCATTTTTGTTGGCAAATAAGATTACTTCTCCAATAGTTAATATGCAAAAGGAGGCTAATAAACTAGCAGATGGCGACTATCATGTTAGTTTTAAAAGCGAGAAGGAGTCTTATAGTGAGATTAATGCGTTAGCTAGTACCCTTGATGATGCAACAGAGAAGCTTTCAAAGATTGATGAGCTTAGAAAGGATTTACTTGCGAATGTGTCTCATGATTTAAGGACGCCGATTACTTTGATTAGGTCTTATGCGGAGATGATTAAGGATATTTCAGGTGATGATCCAATTAAGAGGGATCAACATTTGGATGTTATTATCGATGAGACAGAATATTTGACTAAGCTTATTAATGATATGCAAGAGTATTCAAAGCTTCAGGCTGGTTTTATTAATTTGAATAAGTCTAATTTTGATATTGAGAAGTCTATTACAAATGTATGTAAACTGTTGTCTGGTTTAATGAAGGAAAAAAATATCACCCTAAAGAAGGATCTTAAGAGTGTAATTGTTTATGGTGATGAGACAAAGATATCGGAAGTGATATACAATTATCTTTCTAATGCGATTAAGCATTCAGATGAAAATTCGACTATTTATGTTTCTATTAGGGATAGTGAAGATAGTTTGTATTTTGAGGTTAAAGATGAGGGTGATGGTATAAGTGAGAAAGATCTTCCCTTTATTTGGGATCGCTATTACAAGATTGATAAGAATTTTAGAAGGAATGAGAATTCGACTGGATTGGGTTTGGCTATTGCGAAGGCTATTTTAGAGGCTCATGGTGCTAAATATGGTGTGGTTTCTAAAGTAGGTGAGGGGTCAACTTTCTATTTTGAGTTGTCAAAGGATTACGATGATGAGACAGAATGATTATTTGAAATTTATTAATTATGAGATTGAACAGGATTCTGAAATGTTTAAGGTTAATTCAGATACTGCGGCTTTGGGCATGTTTCTAGAACCATTAAAGAAGAAGACAATTTTGGATTTGGGCACTAATAATGGTGCTTTACTTTTGTATGCTCATTATCATAATGCGGGTCATTTGATTGGGGTGGATATTTTTAAAGAACCACTTGAATTGGCGAATGATAATTTAAAAAGGTATACAGATGATTATGAACTTATTAATTCAAGGATTCAGGACTTGGATATTGAACCTGTTGATGTATTGATTTGTAATCCACCTTTCTTTGAGATGGGTAATGTAAGAAGTAATAAGTTTTATAAGACAGCAATGTTTGAGGAAACTTTGCCACTTGATGATATGTTTAAGGCTTTTAGGAAGAATATGAAGGATAATGGTGAGGTTTATACTTTATATCCTGCTGAGAGGTTTCCTGAGTTTTATAATATGTGTCTAAAGTATAAGCTAAAGATTATGAAGATTGCCTTTGTCCATGATGAGAATAGGCCTTATGCGTCTAGGTTTGTGGCTAAGTTAAAGATTGGTCCGATGACTAAGCTTAAGGTGTTAAAACCAATCATGATTAAGAATGGAATATTTGAGGTGTAGTGGTACACCTTTTTCTTTTTGAAATCTTTTTCAGAAAGTAAATTCTCAAAGAATTAAGCATTTTATAAGGACTTTTGTAAGCAGGTGGTAACCAAGACGACATTAAGATGAGTAAAGCGCTTACAATTGGAAGAATATCATGTATAATTATATGCGATGGAAGCGCTTGCACAAACTTGGGGTGTATGGAGCTTACAAAATTTAGGTACTAAAGGTACAAAAGAGGAGAACAAATGAAAAAGATTTTAACTGTCTTACTTAGTATTGCAATGATCTTTACATTGGCTGCTTGTGGTGGTGGTAGTGACGACAATGGTGGTGCTACTACTGGTGGTAGCGATGTAGAACAAGTTGCAGTATTCTGGTACACATTCGCTGATGACTATTTGTCAACTGTACGTGCTGCTTTAAATAATGAATTTAATGCTGCTGGTATTTCTTACAAGGACTATGATGGTAATGGTAACCAAACAGATCAAACAAACCAAATCACTACTGCTTTAGCTGCTGGTGTTAAGGTGTTAGTTGTAAACCAAGTTGAATCTAACTCTGTTGATACTACTAAGGCTATCTTAGATGCTGCTAAGGCTGCTGATGCAAAGGTTGTATTCTTCAATAGATCAATTTCTGCTGATGATGCTGAAGCTGAAGCATTATTAAATGAATATGGTTCTGCATTCGTTGGTACTGACTATGAACAAGCTGGTCACTACGAAGGTAAGATTATTGGTGATTACTTACTAGCTAACTATGATGCATTAGATCTAAACAAAGATGGTAAGATTTCTTACGTTATGTTAAAGGGTCAAGAAGGTAATACAGAAGCTATCGCTAGAACTCAATTCTCAGTTGAAGATGCTAACGCTATGTTAACAGAAGCTGGCAAGCCTGAATTAGCTTACTATGATGAAAAGGCTACTACTCAATACTTAGTAGATGCTAATGGTACTTGGTCTCAAGAAGCTGCATTCAACCATTTAGAAACAGTATTAGCTCAATACAATGAAGCTAACAACAATATGCCTGAATTAATCATCGCTAACAATGATGGTATGGCTCTAGGTGCTATCCAATCATTACAAGGCCATGGTTACAACGATGGTAAGGGTACTACTATTCCAGTATTCGGTGTTGATGCTATCCAAGCTGCAAAAGACGCTATCGATGCTGGTAACATGACTGGTACAGTAAAACAAGATGGTGAAGGTATGGCTAAGGTTGTTTGCTTAACTGCTAGCAACTTAATCGCTGGTGAAGCTCCAGTTACTAACATTCCTGCTGAATATGAAGCAGTTGGTACATGGAGAGTTAACATTCCTTACTCAGCTTATACTAAATAATTTAGCTTAACTGATTTTACTAAGTAGCCACGCTAACGGCGTGGCTACTATTATATTTAACTAACATAAAGGGGACTAATTTTATGGCAAATGATGTATTGCTTAGAATGGAACATATCAGTAAGTCATTCCCAGGTGTTAAGGCACTAGATGATGTACAACTAACTGTTAAAGCGGGTACAGTACATGCTCTTATGGGTGAAAATGGTGCCGGGAAATCTACTTTGATGAAATGTTTATTCTCTGTTTACCACAAGGATAGTGGTCATATCTATCTAGAGGGTGAAGAAGTAGACTTTAAGGATTCCAAAGAAGCTTTGGAACATGGTGTAGCAATGGTACACCAAGAACTTAATCAAGCTTTAAAAAGAAATGTAATGGATAACATGTGGCTAGGTCGTTATCCTAAGGTTGATGGCTTCCCACTATTTACAAGTGAGAAGAAAATGTATAAGGCCACAAAAGAAATTTTTGATCAATTAGAAGTTAATGTTGATCCTAAAACAGTTATGTCAACAATGCCTGTATCTCAAAGACAAATGGTTGAGATTGCTAAGGCAGTATCATATAATTCGAAGGTTATCGTATTTGACGAACCAACATCTTCTTTGACTGAGGTTGAGGTTGAACATTTATTTAAGATTATCAACCAATTGAAGGCAAAGGGTTGTGGTATCATCTATATTTCTCATAAGATGGATGAAATCTTGAGAATTTCAGATGAAGTAACTATCATGCGTGATGGTAAATACATAACTACAAAAGACGCAAAAGATTTAACAACTAATGAAATTATTAAGTTGATGGTAGGTAGAGAGCTTACTAATGTATATCCAGTTAAGGACAACGTTATTGGTGAACCACTTCTTGAGGTTAAGAATCTTACTGCTGAATATTCTAAATTAAAGGATGTTTCATTTAAGGCAAATAGAGGTGAGATCTTAGGTATTGCTGGACTAGATGCAAGTGGTCGTACAGAGCTACTTGAAAATATCTTCGGTAATGCGACAAGAAAGAGTGGCGAGATTTATCTTGATGGTAAGCTTGTAAAGAACAAGAATCCTCGTGAATCAATTAAAAATGGTTTCGCTCTAGTTACAGAAGAAAGAAGAGCTACTGGTATCTTCGGTATCCGTGATATCCAAGCTAATACTTGTATTTCTTCGCTAGATAAGTATATGAATGGTCCATTCTTGAATGATAAGAAGATGTATGATGCCACACAATGGGGTATTGATTCTCTGAAGACAAAGACTCCAAATCAAAAGACAAGAATTGAGTCTTTATCAGGTGGTAACCAACAGAAAGTTATTATCGCAAGATGGTTATTAACAGAGCCAGATGTTCTACTACTAGATGAACCAACAAGAGGTATCGACGTTGGTGCTAAGTATGAAATCTATGAATTGATTATTAATTTGGCTAAGCAAGGTAAATGTGTACTAATGGTTTCTTCAGAAATGGCTGAGCTATTAGGTGTATGCGATAGAATCTTGGTAATGAGTGGTGGTCGTTTAGCAGGTGAAGTTGATGCTAAGACAGCTACGCAGGAAGAGATTATGACTCTTGCTGCTAAATATGCATAAATTAGGGGGATGACACTAATGTCTGAAAAGAATAACAAATTTGATTCTAAAAAGCTTGTAGACTTTTTATTCAACAATGCGATGTTTATTATCATTGCGTTGGTAATTGTATATGTTGCGATTAAAAGACCTGCTTTCTTAGGTACTGCTTCAATCGTTAACGTAATCTCATTGACTGCATCTAAGCTTCCAATTGCTTTAGGTGTTGGTGGTTGTATTGTTTTGGCTGGTACCGATATTTCTGCTGGTAGAATTGTTGGTTTATCTGCCGTTGTTACTGCTTCATTATTGACTACATCTTCTAAGATTTGGCCAAATATGACTCAAGCTCTACCTATTCCAGTTGTATTATTGATTGTTGTTTTGATTGGTGCTGCTATTGGTTTTGTAAATGGCTTCTCTGTTGCGAAGTTCAGCTTACACCCATATATCGTTACATTATCAACACAACTTATTACTTATGGTATTATCCTTGTTTATATGATGTCTGGTACAAATAATGGTCAAACATTATCAGGTATGATTGAACCATATAAGAATTTGATTGCTGGTCCACTTTTCAAGATTGGTACAGTAGCTGTTCCTAAATATGTTCTATATTCATTAATCTTCTTAATTGTAATGTGGGTTATTTGGAACAAGACTGAATTTGGTAAGAATATGTTTGCGGTAGGTTCTAATAAGACTGCTGCTGAAGTATCTGGTGTTAACGTTGAAAAGACAATTATCCTAGTATTCGTTCTTGCTGGTGTTATGTATTCATTAGCCGGATTTATCGATGCTGCCAGAGTTGGTAGTGCTACTGCTAATACAGGTCTAAACTATGAAGCCGATGCAATTTCTGCTTGTGTAATCGGTGGCGTATCATTCGTTGGTGGTACTGGTAAGATTTCTGGATTATTTATCGGTGTTGTACTACTTCAATTAATTTTCGTTGCTCTTAACTTCTTAGCAGTAAATCAAAATATGCTTTATATCATTAAGGGTTTAATTATTTTGATTGCTTGTGCTATTGATATGCGTAAATATCTAACTAAGAAATAATGGAAGATAAGGAAATTAAAAAAACCGAATCTAATAATAATGGCGAGCCTAAAAGCTCGCCATTACAACTAAGAGGGCTTTATTCAAAAGTAAATATTTCTGTAAAGACCTTAGATAAGATTATTGGTGTATTATTTGTGGCAATTGTTATTTGTGTCGTTATTGGTTTGACTAATAATGGCTTCAAAGTAGATTTTAATTCTTTGGGTGGTTCTTATATTGAACCTAAGCGATATGAATATGGAGAGAAGGTTGAAGTAGAAAATCCTACAAGAGAGGGTTATGAATTTGATTATTGGGCACTCGATGAAAATTGTAATATTAGAGCTAATTTAGATACGATGATTGTTGATAGTGACTTTACTTTATATGCTTGTTGGTTAAAAAAATAAACGTGAGTTTATTTTTTTTATATAGTAATATGTAGATATGTTAAAAATTATTACAGATAGCGCTAGTGATATTACATTAGCCCAAGCTAAAGAGCTTAACGTTGACATGATTTCTCTTAATGTGACTTTTGAAGGAAAGACATATAAGGAGGAAAAGGATATATCTAAAGAAGAATTTTTTGATTTGTTGGTAAATAGTCCATCATTTCCAATAACTTCTCAACCCGCTCCAAGCGAACTTATGGAGATTTTAGAAGAGGCAAAAAAGAATAATGATGAGGTAATTGGTATTTTCTTGTCTTCTAAGATTTCTGGTACTTATGATAATGCAGTTATGATCAAGAATATGGTTGAGATTGATAATTGTCATTTCATAGATTCTTTGAGTTGTTCATGTGGTGAAAGATATTTGGTTAATGAAGCTTGTAGGATGAGAGATGAAGGGGTTAGTTATAACGAAATCGTTACTACATTAGAGGAACTAAAGACTAGAGTTAGGGTTATGGCTGGTGCTGATAACCTAGATTATTTAGCCAAAGGTGGTAGAGTCAATGCGGTTGCTCATAAGGTTGGTAACTTATTGAAGTTTAAGCCACTTGTTACTTTAGATGATGAAGGTAAAGTATCCTTGTTTTCAAAGCCAAGGGGTACTAAGAGCGCAATTGAAGAATTGGTTTTAAAGATAGTTAATGAAAGATTAGATGAAAGATTTCCAATATGTGCCTTATATACACCAAGTATTGGTAATGTGCTTAAGTTAGTTGAAAAATTAGCTAATGTTGGTGTTGAGATACATGAATTTAATAAGCATATGATTGGTGCTGTTATTGGTTCTCATTTGGGTCCAAATAGTTTTGGTTTAGCTTATGTTGTAAAGAAGAAATAGAGCTTATACAAAAATTTGTATTCTTTGTGCATTTATGTTGCTAAATTAGTGCAAAAATATTAGAATAAAGGACGTAAAACGACGAAGGTCGTTATAAATAAAGAAAGAGGTAGTATGAAAGAACAGTGGAGCGGATTTAAAAGTGGCAAGTGGTGCAATGAAATTGATGTAAGGGATTTCATTCAAACTAACTACAAGCCATATGATGGTGATGAAAGTTTCTTAGCTGGTGCAACAGAGGCAACTGATAAGCTATGGGGCGAATTACAAATTTTACAAAAGGAAGAAAGAGCCAAGGGTGGCGTGCTTGATATGGAAACTGAAGTAGTAAGTGGTATTACTGCTTATGGTGCTGCATATCTTGATAAAGATTTAGAAAAGATTGTTGGTTTACAAACTGATAAGCCATTAAAGAGAGCATTTATGCCTTATGGTGGTATCCGTATGGCTGAACAAAGCTGTCAAATGTATGGTTATGAACCAAGCCAAGAGTTACATGATATTTTTACTAAGTATCATACAACTCACTCTGATGCAGTTTTCTCTTGTTATACAAAGGAAATGAAGACTGCAAGACATAACAAGATCATTACAGGTTTACCTGATACTTATGGTAGAGGTAGAATCGTTGGTGACTATAGAAGAATCGCCTTATACGGTATTGATTATTTAATCGAATGTAAACAAAATGATTTAGATGAATACGGTGGCGGTTTAATGGATGAAATCGTTTGTCGTCAAAAGGAAGAAATTGCTAAGCAAATCAAGGCTTTAAAGGCTATGAAGGAAATGGCTTTAAGCTATGGCTTCGATATTTCTTTACCTGCAAAGGATTCATATGAAGCTGCACAATGGCTATACTTCGGTTATTTAGCTGCTATTAAGACTCAAAATGGTGCTGCTATGTCAGTAGGTAGAATCGCTACTTTCTTAGATATCTATTTTGAAAGAGACTTAGCTAGTGGCAAGTATACTGAATCTGAGATTCAAGAGATCGTTGACCATTTAACTATGAAGTTTAGAATGGTTAAGTTTGCTAGAATTGAAAGCTATAACCAATTATTCTCTGGTGACCCAGTTTGGGCAACACTTGATTTAGCTGGTGCTGGTGTAGATGGTAGAAGCATGGTTACTAAGACTGACTTCCGTTTCTTACATACTTTAGAGAACATGGGACCTTCTCCTGAGCCAAATGTTACTGTTTTATATACTTCAAGACTTCCTGAAGGCTTTAAGAAGTATGCAGCTAAGATTTCAGTAGATACAAGTTCTATTCAATATGAAAATGATGATGTAATGCGTGTTGTTTGGGGTGATGACTATGCAATTTGTTGTTGTGTAAGTGCTACTCAAACTGGTAAGGAAATGCAATTCTTTGGTGCTAGAGCTAACTTAGCTAAGTGTCTTCTTTACGCTATCAATGGTGGTAAGGATGAAAAGACTAAGATGCAAGTTGGTCCTATCTATCAACCAATTACTTCTGAATACTTAAATTTCGATGAAGTAATGGAAAAGTATGACTTAATGATGGGTTGGTTGGCTAAGTTGTATGTAAACACATTAAACTTAATCCACTATATGCATGATAAGTACTATTATGAAGCAGCTCAAATGGCTTTAATTGATACTGAAGTAAGAAGAACTTTCGCTACTGGTATTGCAGGTTTCAGCCATGTTGTTGACTCATTAAGTGCTATTAAATATGCTAAGGTTAAGACAATCAGAGATGAAGATGGTCTTGTAGTTGATTATGAAGTTGAGGGTGATTTCCCAAGATACGGTAATGATGATGATAGAGCAGATGATATCGCTATTTGGTTATTAAAGACTTTCTTAGAGAAGGTTAAGGAAAACCATACTTATAGAAATTCAGAAGCAACTACTTCAATTCTTACTATTACTTCAAATGTTGTTTATGGTAAGGCAACAGGTTCTCTACCTGATGGTAGAAAGGCTGGCGAACCTTTATCTCCAGGTGCTAACCCAGCTTATGGTGCTGAAAAGAACGGTTTAATTTCTTCATTAAACTCAGTTGCTAAGTTACCTTATGAATATGCTCTTGATGGTATTTCAAATACACAAACTATTAACCCTGATGCACTAGGTCATAGTGAGGATGAAAGAGTTAATAACTTAGTTAACGTATTAGATGGCTACTTCGACAGAGGTGCTCACCACTTGAATGTTAACGTGTTCGGTGTAGAGAAGTTAAAAGATGCTATGGAACATCCAGAAAAGCCAGAATATGCAAACTTCACAATTAGAGTTTCTGGTTATGCTGTTAAGTTCATTGACTTGACTCGTGAACAACAACTAGATGTTATCAGCAGAACTTGTCATGAGCACATGTAATAACAATTTAGGTCTTATTCATTCATGCGAATCCTTTGGCTCAGTTGATGGGCCAGGGGTTCGCTATATTGTTTTTATGCAAGGTTGCAATATGCGTTGTGCATATTGTCATAATCCGGATACTTGGAAAACAGGTGAAGGAAATACAAGCGCTAAGGAAGTCTTTGATAAGGCTATTAGATGTAAGTCTTACTGGAGAAATGGTGGTGGTATTACTGTTTCTGGTGGTGAGCCCTTATTACAACTTGATTTCTTGATTGATCTATTTACTTTATGTAAACAAGAGGATGTTAATACTTGTATTGATACTTGTGGTCAGCCTTTTGATTTAAACAATATTGAGTTCATGGAAAAGTTTGATAAGTTATTAGAGCTTACTGATTTACTTTTAGTAGATATTAAGCATATTGATAATGACAAACATATTGAACTCACTGGTAAGCCAAATACTAATATTTTAGAAATGTTTAGGTATTTGGATAAGAAGAATAAGCCTATTTGGATTAGACATGTTCTTGTTCCTGGCATTAATGATGATGATGATTCTTTAACTAGGACTAAGGAATTTATTGATTCTTTATCTAATGTGAAAAGGGTTGAGGTTCTTCCTTATCATACACTTGGTATACACAAGTGGGAGATGTTAGGTCTTAAATATCGTTTAGATGGTGTTTTACCCCCTAGCAAGGAACAAATAAGTAGAGCTAATACCATTTTAGATACTCAAAAATACAAATAAGTCATTGCCTAAGGTGATGACTTTTTTATATCATAAATATAATGAAAAGTGTTTTAGGCCGTATCATAACTTTGGTGTTCATGGTTCTTGGTGAACTAGCTTTAGGGGTTTTGTTATTTAATTATTTGACTTCTAAATTTGTTTTTATTGAAGTATTTTTACATATACTTGCGGTAATAGTAGTCTTAAATATTATTAGAACTTCTAAGCATTTATCTAGTGATATAACTTGGATTTTTTTAATTATTTTATTTCCAGTACCGGCTACTTTTGTCTTCCTTATGACTTATTTTAATTTGTTTATTAATAGAACTTTTAAGTCGATTGTTAAGGAAGAAAAGAAGGCGGTTACTTTTTTAAAACAGGATGATGAAGTATTAGAGGATTTAAAGAAAGAGTGTCCTACCTATTTTCAAGATTTCATGTTTCTAAAGAATAGTAATTTCCCAATCTACTACAACAATAATTTTGATTATTATAGTCCTGGTGAAAAGGGTTTTCCTGTTTTATTGAGTGAGCTTAAGAAGGCTAAGAAGTATATCTTTATGGAATATTTCATTATTGAAGAAGGAATTATGTTTAATTCTATTTTGGATATTCTAAAAGAAAAGGTAAAAGAGGGTGTTGAGTGTAGGGTTATGTATGATGATATGGGTTCTTTGCATACATTACCTAAATCATACGCTAATGTACTTGAGTCTTATGGTATTAAGGCGGTTACTTTTAATAAGGTAACTCCGATTTTAAGTACTATTATGAATAATCGAGATCATCGTAAGATTTTAATTATTGATGGTAAGGTAGCTTTTAGTGGTGGTGTTAATTTAGCTGATGAATATATAAACAAGAAGGTAGTTCATGGTAAGTGGTTAGATAATATCATTAGAATTAAGGGTAAGGCCGTTGATTCGATGTTGGTGACTTTCTTAACTAACTGGAATGCACTAAGACATGATGATGTTGATTATAGAGACTTCATGGTTGAGCATAGAGTTAGAGTTAAGGATGGTTTTATTGTTCCTTATAGTGAGACACCTTTAGACTTTGAATTAACGGCGCAGAGTGTTTATATGGACATTTTAAATAGAGCCCAAGATTATGTTTATATCATGACTCCTTATTTGATTATTGATGAAGAAATGATTAACTGCCTTATTCATACCGCTAAAAAAGGTGTAGATGTTAAGATTATTGTCCCTGGTATTGCTGATAAAAAGATAATTCATGATATTGGTGAGTCTTATTATGACCAATTAATTAGGGGTGGTGTTCAGATATATGAATATAGACCTGGTTTTGTGCATGCAAAAGTATTTGTGAGCGATGATATTTCAAGTGTTGTCGGTACTGTTAACCTTGATTATCGTTCTTTATATCTTCATTTTGAGAATGCAGTCCTTTTATATAAGAGTAAAAAGATAATGGATATTAAGAAGGACTTCTTGGATGCTTTGGATGATTCAATTGAAATTAAACATGCTCGTTTTTCTATTGTGAAGAACTTTTTGATGAGTGTGTTAAGAATATTCGCATCTTTGTTGTAGATAGGGGGATAATATGAAATTAAACTACAAGAGAACGATTTTAGTGGGCTTAGCTTTCATGTCTATCTGTGCTTTCTGGCAGATGTATGATGGCATTGTTCCACTAATTCTAACCAACACCTTTCATTTAAATGAAACGTTGTCTGGTATGATCATGGCCCTTGATAATGTCTTGGCCTTATTCTTATTACCTTTGTTTGGTTCTTTGTCTGATAAGACAGAAACTAATATTGGCAAGCGTATGCCATTTATCTTATTTGGTACTGGTTTGGCTGTTATTTTAATGAACTTCTTGCCAATTATTGATAATGCTTATTATGGTGAACCAACTACATTTAAGCTTATTTCTTTTATCATTGTGCTTGGTTTCTTACTAATTGCGATGGGAACTTATCGTTCTCCTGCTGTAGCTTTAATGCCTGATGTTACGCCTAATCCTTTAAGATCTAAGGCTAATGCGATTATTAATTTAATGGGTGCAATTGGCGGTATTATCTACTTAGCTTTGGCTAGCATTTTATATCCTCACGCTAAGACTGTTGGTGTTGAGCATGTTAATTATCAAATATTGTTTATCTTGATTTCAGCACTAATGTTTATTTGTGTTGGCATCCTATTCTTAATAATTAAGGAACCTAAATTAAGACAAGAGAATCTAGAACTTGAGAAGCAACATCCTGAATGGGACTTAGCTGTTGATGATGGAAGTGGTGATGAAAAGTTGCCTCCTGAAGTTAAAAGATCTCTTGGTTTCTTACTAGCTTCTATCGCCCTTTGGTTTATGGGCTATAATGGTGTAACAACTTGGTTTACAACTTATGTTTCTAAGGTAATGGGTGCAGGACTTGGTGGTGCTAGTACATGTTTATTAGTAGCTACAGCCGGTGCTATTGTTTCTTATATTCCAGTTGGCGCTCTAGCTTCTAAGGTAGGAAGAAAGAAGTGCATTCAATTTGGTGTTATCTTATTAGCTTCAATGTTTATTATGGGCTTTGTCTTAACAACTATCTTTGATCACATCAATTTTGTAATGTATATCTGTTTCGCCCTTGTAGGCCTTGCGTGGGCTAGCATCAATGTTAATTCACTTCCGATGGTTGTTGAAATGTGTAAGGGCAGTGACATTGGTAAGTTTACTGGTTATTACTATACAGCTAGTATGGCTGCTCAAATTATCACTCCAGTGTGTGCAGGAACTTTAATGAGACTTATTTCTTATAAAGTATTATTTATCTATTCTGCAATATTTGTATTGGCATCTTATTTCACTATGATGCAAGTTAAACACGGTGACCAAAAGGTTGCAGGTAAGAAAGGCTTAGAAGCTTTCGAAGATTTAGATTAATATGAATAAATCCAAGTACATTTTAATGAGTTTGTTTACCTTTATATTTTTGAGTTGTGAGTTTCTTTTTGTTGACATCATATCTTTAACGACAAAAGGGATTAGTGTAGTCAATGCTCAAAACTATGTGTTAGGTAGTAGCGTACTTGGATTTTTTCTTTATTCATTCATTGATAAACAAAAAAGTATCTATATTGTTACTTGTATACTTTCGCTTATAAGTTTTATATTCGTAATCAATTTAGATACTTATATTTCAATACTTATATCAGGACTTATGTTATTCCTATTTTTAGGAATCTTAGGTGGTGCATCTTATTATAAGTCAATCTGTGATAGTGCTATTGTTGTAGGCATTTCATATATGTGTGGTACTTTACTACAATTTGTGGTTAATTATCTAAGTATTGAAATATATATCATTCCTCTTTGTTTAGTATTGTTGTCAATTTGTTTATTTAAAACTAATGTTGATGAAATGATACTAGTAAAAAAAGATACAAAAGAATTATCTATCATACTAATATTGTTAGTATCATTACTAACAATTGTTTTTTCAACACTAGATAATGCGGTAACTATTTATCATGCCAATAAGGTCTTAGATATTGGAAGATGGCCAAGATTACTTTTAGCTTTTAGTGCTTTGTTGGCAGGTTTCTTATATGATATAAGATCAAGAAAATATATGAGTATTATCATCTATTGTGTGATGGTTCTTTCTACTATTTGTTTATTGGTTAATGAATTACTTGGTCTAATAATCTTTTACTTGTCGGCTGGTTTCTTTGCGGTCTTTTTTACGACATCTTTTTTAGAAATTGCACCCTATACTAATAGACCAAAGCTATATGCTGGAATGGGTAGGGCTATCAATAATCTAGTGGCAATTCTAATTTCTAATCTATCTTTAAATTTATTAAGTGGTGACAATAAGCTACTTATCATCAGTATTGAATTAATCTTGTTTGTCTTTACTAGTATTCTTACTTTTGTTTATACCAATAAATATAAATTGTTTATAGAATCTAGTGATAATCAAGCAAAAGAATATAATTTAACCCCAAGAGAAAGGGAAGTTTTAAATCTATTAATTAGCAGTGATGATAAGTTACAAGAAATAGCTGATAAGTTAAGTATTTCTAAAAGAACACTAGAAAGATATGTAACTTCTATTTATAAGAAAACTAATACTACATCTCGTGTAGGCCTTATTTCTTTGTTTAAAAAATAATTGGCGGATATCCCTTATATATGTTTTTGTTCATGTTTCTTAAAATATAAGCATGAAGTATATTATCTTATCCATTTGTTTATTAATGTCATTAGGTGCTTGTAAGTCTATTGAACATACTCAGGCAGATCCTGTTAATCTAACTCAATATCTTTTAAAAGAAAGAGGACTTGCCTATGATAAATCAGATTATAAAAAGTTGGAAAAGGGTGATGTTGATATCAGTGAATATAGTGAATTTGACTTAAATAATCATATGTTCAATGATGGAATAGTTTATAAGGTAAGCTTAGATAATTTATTTTCTAATGGTTATAATATCAAGTTTATAACTGATATAGGATATAAAAATCCTCTGTCTTGGTCTATTAAAGATAGTGATATTGATATTTATTTAAAAGATGATGAAGGATTAAAAATCAACTTTGATACTTTAGAAGAAAAAAAGATTGATGAATCTTTATTTAATAGGGTATATCGTTACAAGGGTGATACTTTAAAAGATGATACTGATTATTTTAAAGGTGCCAATAAGATATATGATTTTGATGACTATATGCTTGCCTTGTTTGAAGACAAATTGAGTATTCTTTATTCATTTGACTATTTAAATTTAGACGAGTATAGGGATATGGGCAAAAGAGAATATCTTGCCTTTGATCTTGAAATAGAAGGATATCCTATTAGAATCTTTAATTCTAATATTTTAATGACTAACTGCGCTTACTATGAAATTATTTATGCTAATGAACCTAATTTTCCTGATACTTGTAATTTAGTTTTAAAAGAAATTGGTATCTTATCTACTTTTTATAGAGATGTTAGAAATATAGTTGGCGACTATGTAATTTGTGATGATTACTCATTATTACCACTTAAAAAGATTATTAAGGGAAATGATGGTGAGTTTTATAAATATGATCCCCATAGCTTTTACAAGGATAATGGGATTAGATATATCGAATAGGAGGCTATATGAAAAAGATTTTGATGTTTTTGATGACGTTATTTTTACTTGCAGGATGTGGTAAAAAGGAAATTGAGGAATATGATTACTATGATTATCCTGGAGGAGAAAATGTTAAAAGTGATTATGTTATTTTAAGGACTGATAATATTAAGACGGAAGTTTATCAAGATAATAACTTTACAATTACGATTCCAAGCGGTTGGGAGGTTAAAACCGGTGGTTATGGCATGACCAGTTTTATTGGTGCTTATAATCCTGATGATACACGCTTTTCTATTATTTATGTGTTAAAAATGGAACCATTATTACATACTGAAGAGGGTAAAAAAATATGGCAATCATTTGTTGATGCAGGACAAACCGAATGTGAAATCTTTGCGAATGCCCCTGTATTATTAGAACCAACCACAGAAGTTTTTTTTAAGGCTATCTTACAAGATTTTAATGCAGTAGATCATATTGAAGCTAATTCTGAAATGGGCATTTATAGTTTGGGTGATGAAATATTAAGAGGCACCTTCATGGAAGAAGGAAAAGAAGCTGAGGGTTTGTTTACTGCTAGTATTGTTGATTTTGGTAGTTTTGATTTATCTTATTATAATGGCAATCCTTTCGAGGGCTATGATTGTGGCTATTATATGGCCTATAATGTAACGATTGTTTCAGCTCCTAAGGATCTTTTCCTTGATTGGAGTAAAACACTTTTAACTTGTATCAGTAGCTTACAATTTTCAGATAGTTTTGTTGATACAGCTATTAAATCTAGCAATGATCAAGTCGCTTTATCAAGACAAATTAGCAAAAACTTCAATGAAGTAATGGATGGTTTTATGGCATCTTGGGAAAATAGAAATAGAAGTTTTGATATCATGTCACAGAAACAAAGTGATGCAATCTTAGGTTATGAAAGAGTCTATGATACTGAGACTAATGAGATATATAAGGCTACTAATGGTTTTATGGATGTCTATGATGAGGATAGATTTAAACCAATTAGCGAAGATATGTATAGTGAGCCAATAAGTGGCTATATTGAGAAACAATAAGAAAAGATGGAGTGTGATCCATCTTTCTTTAACTATTGAGCTCTAGACATTGCTTCCTTATAGTCTGGAGTAGATGTGAATACATCATACTTATAAGGATTCTTCTTAGCAGCTACTGACTTCTTGATGATGAAACCAAGAACAATAACATTGATCGCAAGTGCTAATACTGCGACAACACCTTGCATATGCACATTACCAAGTACAGGTGTCACACCTGCTGCAGTTGCAGCTTGAATTGTTCCTTCTTTATATAATACTGGAACAACTGAGAATCTTGAGTTGTCTTGGAATAGTGGAAATACTTGCGCAAACATACACCAGATTGCTAGGGTGTTTGCACGGTTTTGAATCCAACCACCTTTGTTCCATAGAGCGTTGGCAAATGTAGGTGCTAATAATAGGGCAAGGCCACAATACCAAGCATGTGTTGGAAGGTTAAGGTAAGTATATTCGAAGTTCCATACATCATAAGCTAGGATGTAAACCCAAATCATATCAGGCCATAACATATCTTTTTCATCACTTGATGTATAGATGCTCCACCAACCTGTCATACAGAAGATGTTAATAATACCTGCTAGACCGTTTAATACGTTCCACCAGCCACCATATAGCCATACGCCTTCTGATGAATACCACCAGCCACCAGCTAGAGAACCAGCTCTAATTGCACTTTCAAAGTCACTAGCTACAGCGATAAGAATGTTGATCGCAACAATCACAAATGGGAAGCATTTGAACCACTTAGCTTTGCCAAGTTTGCCCCACTTGTATTTGATT
This sequence comes from uncultured Erysipelotrichaceae bacterium, assembly GCA_934725085.1. GTDB lineage: Bacteria > Bacillota_I > Bacilli_A > Erysipelotrichales > Erysipelotrichaceae > Colivicinus. The sequence goes on from CAKVAL010000002.1 coordinate 122,172, forward strand.
ACCATAAAGCCAATACAACCAGTTGCGGCAGCATATAGCTTAGCATAGTGGAACCATGAGTTCATGTGCACATAAGTGTCGTTCTTTAATGCCCACTCAGCTCCGTTTTTTGCGCCAATGGCAATCGCAATAAAGTAAATTGATAATCCTAATAATACAATGCCGAAGATGCCAATTCCGCCCCATTTAGTTCTGGCGATTTCGTTTGTAATTATTAGTCCTAGGAAAACTAGAAGCCAACCTAAAAGTTGCCAACCACAGGTTTCCCCATAAAGTTGAAATAACATAATAAACCCCCTTGTATTTCAATACATACTATGTTACATCTTTGTGAAATGTTAATCAATCACTTTTTGGCAATCTTCTATCAAACAGTTTTGAAAAAATTGGTTTATAATGTTTCCCATGAAAAAGAAAATCGGATTAGACATTGGTTCTACTACTATTAAGTGTGTTGTACTTGATGAAAATGATCAGATCATTTATTCAAGTTATAAGAGACATATGAGTCATATCTTAGAGAAGAGTATTGAACTTTTGACTTATATAAAAGATGAAATATGTAAAGGTGATGAAGTTATTTTATCTATCAGTGGTTCGGCTGGCATGGGTTTAGCTGAAAATGCTGGTGTTAACTTTGTCCAAGAAGTATATGCGACAAGACTTGCTTGTAAAAGATTGGCTAAGGATACAGATGTAGTTATTGAACTGGGTGGAGAGGATGCTAAGATCTTATTCTTAACTAATGGTGTTGAGGTTAGAATGAATGGTACTTGTGCTGGTGGTACCGGTGCTTTTATTGACCAGATGGCAACTTTATTAAAATTGGATGCGGATACTATGGACAAGGAAGCTTTAAAGGCTGAGCGTACTTATACAATTGCTTCTAGATGTGGTGTCTTTGCCAAGAGTGATGTACAACCTTTAATTAATCAGGGCGGCAAACAAAGCGATATAGCAGCTAGTATTTATCAGGCTGTTGTCAATCAAACAATTGCTGGTCTAGCACAAGGCAGACCAATAAAAGGTAATATCTTATATCTTGGTGGTCCTTTGACATTTTCAAAGTGTTTGAGAAATTCTTTTGATAAGACTTTAAATGTAAAAGGTAAGTGCCCTGAGAATTCCTTATTATATGTCGCATTAGGTGCTGCTTATTATAGTGATCAAGTAGTTGATTTAGATAAGGTATTAGAAAAATTAAGAGAATATTCAAGTGTGGCAAGCTATCAAAGCTTGGAACCTTTATTTAAAGATGAGGAAGAATATAAGGAATTTAAAGAAAGACACTCTAAGGATAGAGTAGAAGAAGTATCTTTTGATGACTATAAGGGTAATGTTCATATTGGTATCGATAGTGGTTCTACTACTATTAAGATGGTTGTGGTAGATGAAGATGATAATCTTCTTTATACTTGGTATCAATCCAATGATGGTAGTCCTGTTAAATTAATTTGTGATCAATTGATTGAATTGTATAAGAAACATCCTGATATCAAGATAGCTAGTGTGACAAGTACTGGCTATGGCGAGGAGCTAATTAAGAATGCGATTCATGGTGATTTTGGGGTAGTTGAGACGGTTGCTCATTTTACAGCTGCTAAGCATTTCTTGCCTGATGTTGATTTTATTATCGATATCGGTGGCCAGGATATGAAATGTTTTAAGATTGAAAATGGTGCTATTTCAAATATCTTCTTAAATGAAGCATGTTCTAGTGGCTGTGGTTCTTTCTTACAAACTTTTGCCAGTGCCTTAGGCAGTGATGTAGAAATTTTCTCTAAGTTAGGCTTGTTTGCGAAGCATCCAGTAGACTTAGGTAGTAGATGTACAGTCTTTATGAATTCTTCAGTTAAGCAAGCTCAAAAGGATGGTGCTTCTATTGAAGATATTTCAGCAGGTCTTGCGATATCGGTTGTTAAGAATGCTCTATATAAGGTTATTAGATGTTCTAGTGCTAAGGATTTAGGTTCTAAGATTGTAGTACAGGGCGGTACTTTCTATAATGAATTAGTTTTAAGGGCTTTTGAAAAGGAAATGGGTGTTGATGTTATTAGACCAAATATTGCCGGTTTAATGGGCGCTTATGGGGCAGCTTTATATGGCAAGAAGCGTAGTAAGGGTAGAAGTAGTATTATTTCTTTAAGTGAATTAGAGCATTTTGAACACAAGGTTAATTCTTTTAAGTGCCAGGGTTGTGGTAATCATTGTCAATTGACTGTGAATATCTTTAATGATGGTAAGCGTTATATTTCAGGTAATCGTTGTGATAAGCCTTTAACTGGTAAGGATAATAATGATGAATATAATTTGTATGCTTATAAGCTAAGTTTGTTGAAAGAGTATATGGATGATAGGGCTGATGGTGATATTACAATTGGTTTACCATTATGTCTAAATATGTATGAATTGTTGCCTTTCTGGCATAAGTTGTTTAGAGAATTGGGTTTTAAGGTTGTTACTTCACCATTTTCTACAAGAGCTATTTATCAAGAAGGACAGGCTTCAATTCCAAGTGATACAGCTTGTTATCCAGCGAAGTTAAGCCATGGCGCTATATATGAATTACTGAAGGAAGGGGTAGATTATATTTATTATCCTTGTCTTTCTTATAATGTGGATGAGCACTTGGGTGATAATCATTATAATTGTCCAGTGGTTGCTTATTATCCTGAGGTATTAAGTGGCAATATTATTGATAATCATATGATTTGTGACTTTGTGGATATTTCTAATCGTGATGAGTTTAATAAGCGTTTCCCTAGTATCTTAAAGAAACATTTTGGTGATTTGGATGATAAGAAGATTAAGGAAGCAATTGCATCGGCATATAAAGAATATGATGATCATATGAAATTGTTAGCTACTAAGGCTGATGAGGTTATATCTATGGCTAAACAAAAGGGTAAGCATATTGTTTGTTTAGCTGGTAGACCTTACCACGTAGACCCAGAAGTAAATCATGGTATCGATAAGTTAATCACGAAATTGGGTTGTGCGGTAGTTAGCGAGGATAGTTTGTCTCATCATTATGAAAAGATTGATACGCAAGTTCTTAATCAATGGACTTATCATTCACGTTTATATGCTTGTGCTAATTATTGTACTAAGGATGATGATATGGATTTAGTACAGCTAGTAAGTTTTGGTTGTGGGTTAGATGCGATTACAAGTGATGAGACAAGAGAAATTTTGAATGATCATGGCAAGTTGTATACTCAATTAAAGATTGATGAAATTTCTAATTTGGGTACTGTTAATATTCGTTTAAGAAGTTTACTGGCGGCTATTGAAGAGAGAAAGGAGGATAAGTAAAATGGAATATCTTACTCCTAATTTCACTAAAGAGATGATGAAGGATTATACTGTTTTGGTTCCTAATATGTGTGAGACTTCTTTTAAGTTAATTAAAAGTGCGATGGAATCAGAAGGCTATCATAGGGTTGAATTACTTGGTTCAGGTAGTAGTAACGTTACCCAACTTGGTCTTAAGTATGTTCATAATGATACTTGTTATCCAGCTTTGATTGTTATTGGGCAGTTTCTTGAGGCGATAGAGAGTGGCAAGTATGACTTGGATCATACAGCTCTTTTAATATCACAATCAGGTGGTGGTTGTCGTGCTAGCAACTATATTAAGTTATTAAGAAAGGCACTAGTTAGAAGTGGCCATAGTAATATTCCAGTAGCAAGTTTAAATGCGAATAGACTAGAGAAGGGCTCTATTATGCCTTTAACGCCTAGAATGCTCCTAAAGATTTTAGCTGCAGTTGAATATGGAGATGAATTAGAGGCTCTGAAGAACCAAACGATAGCTTATGAGGTAGTTAAGGGTGAAAGTATGAATCACCTTAATATGTGGCTTAAAAAGCTTGATAGGGATATCAGAGATAATAAGAATTATCTTCCTACTTCATATAAGAAGATTTTTAATGAGATTGCCCAAGATTTTGCGACTATTGAATTAAATAAGACTCCTAAGGTTAAGGTTGGGGTTGTTGGTGAAATCTATGTTAAGTTTTCTCCTACTGGTAATAATAATTTAATGGAATTCTTACAAAGTCAGGATTGTGAAGTTAATATGCCAGGTCTTATGGGCTATGTGGAATATTGTTGTGCTAACTGGGAAATGGACTATAAGAATTATGGCATGTCTCCTACTATGGGTAAGCTAGCTGGTCTTGCTTTAAAGAAACTAAATAAATATGGCAATATGATGTCTAAGGCTATGAGGGATTATGGTTTTAATGCCCCTTGTTCTTTCTATGATTTGATGAAAAAGCCTGAGGGTATCTTAAATTTAGGTACTAAGATGGGTGAGGGTTGGTTATTAACTGCTGAGATGGTTGAATTAATCGAGAGTGGTTATGAGAATATCATTTGTGCTCAACCCTTTGGTTGTCTACCTAATCATATTTGTGGTAAGGGTGTTATTAATATCCTAAGATCTAAGTTCCCAAATGCGAATATCACTCCTATTGATTATGATCCTAGTGCTACTAAGGTTAATCAGGAGAATAGAATCAAGTTGATGTTGGCAGTGGCAAAAGAAAATTTGAATAAATAAAGTAAGAAGGCATTTGCCTTCTTATTCAATTTCTACATCATCCATTTCATCTAATTCAGCTTGAGTAATACCAAACTTTTTCATCATTTCTTCATGAGAAATGGTCTTACTTAAGTCAGCATTTTCCATTCTTTTGACAGCTTCTGCTAATAATTCTTCATCTAATAATTCATCATCATTCAAAAATGTATCTTTCATATCTTTATAGTATAAAAAAAGAAACTGTTACACTAGCACAGTTCCTTTCTTTATACTATATGGGGAAAGTATATATAGCAAGTTAGATATTAGCTAACTGACTACCAATTTGTTTAAGATCACTAATAGCCTTATCATCAGGCGATAATCTTGTGATATAACCTTTATCGTTTAAGATAATGGCACCATGATCTTTTAGACGGTTTTCTAAGTCTGACATCCATTTTCCATTGCCCCAGTCATAAGAACCAAATAGGGCAATTGTTTTTCCTTTACAGTCTTTTTCTATTTCACTTACAAAGTCATCCATTTCTGAGTCTAATTCCTCATCACCCATGGCACTAGCGCCTAGGGCAAATACTTGTTCATCTTTTAAATCGTCAGCGATAATACTGTTAACGTTTGTAACATTTACTTCCTTACCACTTTCTTTAACACCATCACCAATAGCTTCTCCCATCATTTGAGTGTTTCCTGATAATGTCCAATAAATAATATTAATCATATAGCTCCTTCTATAATTTCATTTAAGCGATATCCGCTTAGTAATTGTTTCAATGAAGTTTCTAAGGCTTTATCGAATTCTTTGAATACTTTAAGTGTTTCGTTAAGGTTGGAATAGACTTTCCAATATTTACATGCCAGATAATTTTTCCCTTCATTTTCAATAAAGCCTTTGATGTCTTCGATAGGATAATTTAAGATGATTCCAAGCTCGTGAGGAAATGTAGATTTCTTTAGATAAAAACTACTGAAACGTTTTGTGAGCTTGCTTAAGACATAATTAAGATCACATCTTTTATATCCTAGTTCTTTAAGATAAGTTTTCACTTCATCTTTAAATAGATACTCTTTCAAATTAGCTTCTCGATATATTAAGATAATTTCGTTTTTATTATTCTTATGCAATAGGTGAATAGACAAGGGGCTATTATCTAATACATTAAGAAGATAATTGCAAGTACCTTTCTTACCAGTTATGGTATTTGCGATAGTTAGTCCTTTGATTACCGGGGCACAGGTGTTTATGAATGAATAGTTTAGTTTTTCTTTTGACATATTACCTCCAGTTAGCATGAACTAACTATGTATATAGGTTAGCACATGCTAACTAATAATGCAAGAAAAAGATGAACAATTAAGTTCATCTCTTAAATTTACATTCACCTGCAACAAATGTTTGAACAGTTCTACCATAAACATTCATACCAATAAAAGGTGAGTTATGGCTCTTTGACTTAAAGTCTTCTTCCTTTATTTCATATTCATTTGTTACATCAAATAGTGCGATATCTGCAATACTTCCAACTTTTAAAGTACCACGGTCAATATCTAAGATTTTAGCACCATTAGTTGACATCTTGTTTATTAGTTCAAGAGGTGTAAGAATGCCTGTTTTAACAAGATATGTATAAGACAGGGCAAATGATGTTTCAATACCTACAATACCATTTAATGCTTTCTCAATAGGTTTAGACTTTTCTTCCTTACTATGAGGTGCATGGTCGGTAGCAATTACATCGATTGTGCCATTTCTTAAGGCTTCTTTAACAGCTTCAACATCTTCTTTACTACGAAGAGGTGGGTTCATTTTCTTATTAGGATCACCATTTACATCATCTTTATTAAAGATAAAGTAGTGAGGTCCTGTTTCACAAGTTACCTTAATTCCTCTTTCTTTAGCTGTCTTAATAATATCTAAGCTATTCTTAGTACTGATATGACATAAGTGTATTCTTGTGTTGGCTTCATTGGCTAACATGATATCTCTTGCGACAATTAACTCTTCACCAATGCTGGTAGAAGCAAGGGAATCGTCTTCTGTATGTGAGAATACTTGTAGATTTAATTCTTTGGCTTCTTTAATGCCTTCTAACATTACCCTAGAGTTCATTACAGAGCGACCATCTTCACTAATGGCACAGATACCCTTACCGTTAATCTTTTTAGTAATGGTGTCTACTTCCATCATCTTTTGATAGTCACATAGTTCTTCACCCTTTTGACCCTTAGTGATAGCTGCGATAGTTAATACGTTGATTAGATCAGCTTCTTTAGCTTTTTTATCAACATATTCTAAAGTTTCTACGCTATCAATTACTGGCTTAGTATTAGGCATCATACATACAGTAGTGAAACCGCCACTTACTGCAGCCTCAGAGCCACTTTTAATGTCTTCTTTATATTCTAGTCCTGGTTCTCTAAAGTGAACATGTAGGTCGATTAAACCTGGTGTTACCCATAGACCATTGGCGTCAATTATTTCAGCTTTTTTAAAGTCTTTAGCTTTTCCTAATGTCTTATTAGCTAGTTCAATCTTGACGATTTTATCATCATCAAGATATAAGTTGCCTTCTTCGCATAGGTTTTGACTAGGGTCAATGATTAAACCGTTTTTAATGATCTTTTTCATTATTTCTTATTGAAAGAAACGATTTCATCGCAGTATTCACAACGATATTCTTTTGTTTCTGGGTTGATTAAATGGAAGATATGAGGGATGTTTCTTTCAACAGAAGTAACACATCTTGGATTCTTACACTTAATAACGTTTGTTACTTTTTCTGGTAAAGATAATTTAATCTTTTCAACAATCTTACCTTCTTTAATAACATTAACAGTAGCCTTAGGGTCGATTAGACCAAGTACTGTTAGGTCAACGTCAGTTACGTTTTGAATCTTGATGATATCTTTTTTACCATGTTTCTTACTTTGAGCATTCATGATAAAGGCGATAGTGTTTTCGCTTGTGTCAATCTTTAGATATTCTAAAATTTGAGCACCTAATCCAGCAGTAATATGATCAATTACAATTCCATTTTCAATACTAGTTACAATCATTTTTGGCCTCCTATTAACCTTCAATTCCAAGTAAGCTCATAATTAGAGCCATACGTACAAACATACCATTCTTTGCCTGTTCAAAATACTTAGCACGTGGATCACTATCAACTTCAGTAGCGATTTCATTAACTCTTGGTAGCGGGTGTAAGACGATCATGTCTTTCTTAGCTAGTTGCATCTTTTCGTTGTCTAAGATGAAAGAGTCCTTTAGACGGATATAATCATCTTCGTTGAAGAAACGTTCTCTTTGAACACGAGTCATATATAGAACATCTACTTCGCCTAGTGCTTCTTGCATAGTTCTAACTTCTTTGAATTCGATGTTGTTTTTGATTAAAACTTCTTTTTTAACATAATCAGGAACTGATAATTCTTCTGGGGAAATAAGTACGAACTTAACGTTCTTGTATCTTGATAATGCCTTGATTAGTGAGTGAACTGTACGACCAAACTTTAAGTCACCACAGCAACCTACTGTAATGTTTTCAAAAGTACCTAGTGTTCTTCTGATAGTTAATAAGTCTGTTAAAGTTTGGGTTGGATGTTGGTGACCACCATCACCAGCATTGATTACTGGCATGTCAGTGCTATTAGCAGCAACTCTTGGAGCACCTTCCTTTGGATGACGCATAACAGCAACGTCTGCGTAACATGAGATTGTTCTGATTGTATCGGCAATGCTTTCGCCCTTAGCAACTGAACTTGAATTTGGTTCAGAGAAGCCAATTACTTGACCACCTAGTCTTAACATTGCGGCTTCAAAACTGAAACGAGTACGTGTACTTGGTTCATAGAATAGGGTAGCTAATAGCTTTCCATCACACGCATGAGCATATTTTTGAGGGTCAGCGATAATACGGTCTGCTAAATCAAAAATACCATCTAATTCTTCTAAACTGAAATCCATTGGTTCCAATAAGCTTCTGCCTTTTAACATAAAAGTTCCTCCTAAATAAAAACCTTCAAACATAAAATACATTTGAAGGCGCACATCAAAAGAAACCAGTGTTTTTTCAAGCCTTCATAGTATCTCGTACTAAATTAAAGGTTTTTCCAAAACTATTATATGAAAATTTCATGCCATTTCAACATCGATTTGATAAAAAGAAAAACTCCTATTAATAGCTGTATAATTTTTAGGAGAAGTTAACGTTTTTATAGTTGACAAATAAATATAATGACTAATACAATTAATACAGATAGTACAAATAATACAGAGGGAGTGGATTTATGAATATTGACTATTTTAATAAAATTGTAACTATTATATTTATCTTATGTTATACATATCAGGCATTTTATTTATTCTTGCCACTATTTGTAAGAAATAAGACAAGAGTTATTAATGATAAAACAAATAGATATGCAATTCTAATTGCGGCTAGAAATGAGGTTTTATGAAACTACATAATAAGATAAAGTTATTTATGCCTTATCTATTACTAGGTATAGTGATACTGGCTATCATATATTATAAGGCGTTTAAAACGTTTTTCTTTTTTGATTTGGATGCACCTGATTTACAAAGATTTGATGTATTTGAGGTTAAGGACAGAATATTTCATAGTTTTATTTCAATTGAGTCTACTATCTTCGAATTAGGAAGGTTTCAATCGCTTTTAATTCCGATGGTAGTGGTTGCTACTAGTAAATCGTATTACACAATAAAAGAAAAATATTTAAAACTTAGTATTGGTAAGAATAACTCGTATGCTAAAAATTTATTTAAATCAAAGGTGTTGTTATCGATGTTGCCAATGTTGTGGTACACAATAATTTTTATCATCATATGTGTTGTTGCGATGATTGGTGGTCGTTTTGAATTAGAACCAGATTCACTTTATTATGCATTTGCTGAAGGCTCGATATTAAGAGTAATCTTTCCAGGTAAAATCGGTTTCTTGTTGTTTAATTTGATTTTTACTTGTATAGGAATTTTTGCGAATTCTATGTTATGCATGAAACTTGTAGATTTTTTCAATGACTTCATTAGACCATCGATGGTATATTTAGTCTTTATTTGGTTGGGCTCATTATTCTTATATCGAATCTTACCGTCTTATTTTGTTCCTATGTCTTCATTTATGGTTCATGCGTATTATCTACATAATATGTTTAAGTTAATGATGCCGTTGTTGGTGTGTGCTGTGTTGTATAACTTATTGAATATTAAAGCCTATGAAGTATAAATATTTAAAACAAGTTCTAAAAACATTACTTAGAACAATAGCTTTAGTGCTGCTTGGGTATGAGATTGCTCGAATGCTTAATGTGAATTTTGAATATAAGGTTGATTTAATGACTTTCTTTGACTTGGGTTTATTAGACTTCAGAGATTACTATATTGATATGCCACCAACTGTTAGTTTTATAAAGATGATGATTATTTTATCCTTTGGCATTATTAATTATTTAGATACCATCATCTTTGTATGTGATTCATATAGTGGATACAATCTAATTGTTAAATATCATAGTGAGAATAGAAGGACGTATCTTGTTAATAGGGTTAAACAATTTACAAGATACTATTTGAAAGATAGTCTTTTGTTTATAGTGATGATAACAATTGTTTGTTTATTATATTTAGAACCAAATATTAATGTTTCTTCTGTTATTAAGACAATATTAATACTTGTAATAAACTATCTTGCATTCTTGTGCATATATTTGTTGAGTTTTGAACCATTGATTTTTGTGATCATGTTTAATATTGTCACTCTATTTCAATGTGTTCTTCACTTCAATACACTTATAACTTTAATAATTTTAATTATAATTTTGGGATTATCTTATACAAATATCGGTTCTACAGCAAGGAGGGATGAGTCATGATTATTGAGCTAAATAATGTATCTAAGAAATTTAAAGAAAATTTGGTTATCAGAAATTTGAGTACCAAGTTTGAATCAGGTAATGTTTACTGTTTAAAGGGTGAAAATGGCTGTGGTAAGACTGTTTTAATAAAGCTTATTTGTGGTTATATGAAGGCTGATAAGGGTTTAATTAAACAAGATGGTAAGGCTATAAGAAGTCCCAATAATTATTTGTCTAATGCCGGTATAATGATTGAAAATGTTCAATTTTTGCCTTTTTTGACTCTTAGGGAAAACTTGGAAATGTTGAAGGATTTCTCTAAGAAAATAACAGATGATAAGATTAATTCTTGGATTGACTATTATAAATTGAATGAGTTTGTTGATACTAAATATAAGAATTTATCTTTGGGTACTAAACAAAAATTAGCAATTATTCAGGCGGTTATTCATAATCCAAAAATATTGATTCTTGATGAACCTTTTAATGGTTTGGATGAAAGAAGTGTTGGTTTGACTAAGAATATAATTTTGAAAAAGAAGGAACATGGTTGTATTGTTATTGTAACAACACATATTAAAGAAAATATTGATAATATATGTGATGTTACTTATCTTGTATCAGAAGGTAAGATTGTTAGAATTTAATTAATTCAATTAAAAATCGTGAGTATTGTACCCACGATTTTTATACTATTTCTTAAGTTCTTCCCAATCAGGACCTAATTGCAGGCTACCATTAGTACTACCTACATAAGTATCGCCTTTCTTATAGATGTAGTCGTATTTAACATCAGCTTGATACGCATTGCCATAAGAATCATGATAGTTTTCAACACCTCTTATACCATCAGTTGAATGGTCAATAATATTGTTCATTTGTTGACTATGACTCCATGTAGCATCATTAACTATATTACTAGTTTCAGATAGGGTGCGTGATATATTTTGGCTTGCTCGTATAGCGTTTTGTTGACGCGACATAGCACCTTGTACTTGTACTTGTTGAGTGTTTCTAAGCTCTTGTTCTTGTAGGGCAAAGTATGTGGGTCCATATCTAATGTTACTTAAGAACTTATCAAAGATGTTTTCATAATCGATTGCATCTTCTTGCTGGTAGATAAGTATTAAATCGAAGCATCTTCCCCAATCAAAACTACCAAGGCCTCCAATACCATACATGGCTCCCATGAATGATAGGCCTTTTTTAATAAAGTCATTTGAATTCTTGGTGTTGTCTATATGAGACAAAATAGAGGCAAAGTATCCCTTATATGTTTGGTTGTTAATTATACATGTAAAGCTAAATTTTAGTGGCGCAGCAAGACTTTCTTTTCCCATCTTATTGGTAGAATCTTGTTGAAACTGTAAAGCCATGTTCATCATATGATCACAAGGTAAAGGCTTAATATCGATTTGTTGCATCTGACCTTGAGTTATTTTTTGACATATAGATATTATTCTTCTTTGAGCATAATCATTAATGGACATAAAACGTGAGTAACATACCAATGTTAGAAAGTCTGTTTGATATTCTAATGGCGTTCTATGAAGTATTGATTTCATATCGTTGTCTTTAAAGAAGGCAAAAGGATAAAAGACTAATTGAGGACCATTAGGTGCACATAGTTGTAACCCTTTATTTACTGGAGCTAAACTTGATAAGGTTTCATTGTCATCGAAGACATTTACATTCCATCCATCAGGTATGTAGCTTTGATATAAGACACCATTACCATAGTTGATATTTTGAATGTTTGTTTGTCTATTTCTTAAGACAAACTCACTACCGCAATATTCACACTTGATATGAGTAACATCTTTTCCTACTCTTATAGGACTACCACAATTACGACATTTGAGTTCTACATATTCCATATATTGTTACTTCCTTTTCTTGATTTCAGTTTATCACATAGAAACATCAATTAATTCAGTTTTAAACCCTAAAATGGAAGAGTTTTAATGGTGTACGATTTGGGGTATAATTGATTAGGAAAAATGAAAGAGGTCAATAATGAAGGAACATAATCATTATCATTCACCAGAGGTTAAGAAGAAGGAGCTTAATAGGCTTTCTAAGACTATTGGCCATCTTGAGAAGGTTAAGAGAATGATTGAAAATGATGAGGATTGTGCAGATGTTCTAATTCAATTGTCAGCTTGTAGGGGAGCTTTAAATTCTTTGGGTAAGGAAATTATCAATGAACATATGGAACATTGTATTGTTCATGCACTAGAAGATGGAGATACCAAAGCTTTGGATTCTTTTAGGGAAGCTATTAAGAAGTTTTAATTATGAAGAATATTGAGATAGAAAGAAAATGGATGGTTAAGGGTTGGCCAAATAATCTTGAGCTTCTATATACAGAGAAGATGAGACAGGGTTATATTTCAACTAGTCCTACAGTAAGAATTAGGGATGAGGATTCTAAATATATCTTATGTTTTAAGTCAAAGGGTAAGTTGTCTAGAAAAGAAATAGAAATGGAAATTTCAAAGGATAAGTTTGATGAGTTAGAGGATTTAATTGGTTTACCTTTAATTGATAAGATAAGAAAAACTTATTTATTAAGTGATGGTCATCATTTAGAAGTTAATTTAGTTGACAAAGGTACAAGTACTGAATTCTATTATGCTGAAGTGGAATTTTCTAATGAAGAGGAAGCACTAGCATTTAATCCGAATGATGTTGGTTTAGCTGATTACTTGGATGATGAAGTAACTTATCAAAAGGGTCAATCAATGGCTGCTTATTGGATAGAAACTAGGGGTAATAAACTATGAAGTTATATGTATTAAAGATAATATTAATAATCATTTTAGTGTATCTATTGATGTTGTTGCCTAATATGAATAAAGAACGTAAAGAGGCTATGGCTTCTTTTGAAGATGTATACATAGCTCATAGAGGCTTGTTTAATAATATTGATATTCCTGAAAATAGCTTAATTGGTTTTAAGAAAGCTGTTAAACATGGTTATGGTATTGAACTAGATGTTCAAATGACAACTGATAAGAAGTTGGTTGTGTTCCATGATGTTAATTTATTTAGAATGTGTGGTGTTGATAAAAAATTAACTGATTGTAGCTATGAAGAACTTCAAAAGTATTCATTGGTTAATACTGAACATAAGATTCCATTGTTTGAGGATGTGTTAAAAGAATTAGATAAGGATACACCATTAATTGTTGAAATTAAGCCTGAGGGACCATGTATTGAGACTTGTGATTTAAGTGTTGAGATGCTAAAGAATTATGATCTTAATTATGTCATGGAATCTTTTAATCCCTTAGTTGTTTATCATTTAAAGAAGTATCATCCAGAGATTATTAGAGGTCAATTAGCTTATAACATGTTTAAGGATAAGAAGAATACAGCTAATATGTTTGTTAAGTTTGCAGGCACAAACCTATTGGCTAATTTCTTAACTAAACCAGACTTTGTTGCCTATGATATTAGAAATAAGAATAATCTATCATTTAATATTGTTTCTAGATTGTATAAAGCTGAATGTGTTGCCTGGACTGTTAAGAATCAAAGTATGTTAGAAGATTGTAATGGTCTATACCAACAAATAATCTTTGATTCATTTATTCCTAAGAAGTAGATTTGTTGTTGTGTAATTTTTTTGTTGATTGAGGCGCGAGTTTTCGGACCACGCTGGGGTAGTCATTTTTGGCTATCCATTTTTTTATTTATGTTATAATTAACTTGTAGATAGAAATAAATAATATCACATAGTTCAAAGGAGGGTATACATCATGGTAATGTAGATTCTTATTTATAAACAGAACTATAAGCATTGGTATTGGAACATAATCCCTTGCGGTGTCATTTGATAAGAAATGGAGAAAAAAATATGAAAAAAATTAGTTGTTTAATTATGTTGCTTGTTTTGTTGTTCCCGTTTATTAATGAGAATGTATATGCTGAAGATGCTTATCCAATTAATCCAGTTGGACAATATATCCCTGTTGATGTAACTTTTAATGTTCCTGAAAGAGCAGGTGCAAAAATTAATGTCTATGGTAGCTATGAAAAATCATTTAACGGCTCATATAATTTTGATGTTCAAGCAAAATCTAATGATCCAAATGTTGTGATTGATGGTGTATATACTTTCAGTAATGGTAGCGGAATAGAGGTCGATGTGTACTATATTGTATTTGGTCATACTTATCATTATACCGTGTATGCTTAATTAATTATGAAACAAATCTATAATAGGATAGTTATCAATAAGGGAAAAACATTATCGAATATGATAATGTTTTTCCTATGCTTCATAATTTTGTTTTCTTCGATAGTAATTAATAATTTAAATGTTGAAATAGAAGACTACTTATATAAAAAGCTCGGTATTAATCTTATAGTGTATGGCGATATCAATGATTCTTATCTTGGTTATGAAGATACCTATGATACTTATAATGAAGTTTATAAGAAGATGCATGAGATTAAAGAATATATAGAACAAGAGAATTTGGGTAGGGTGTATTTAGAGGAAAGTCTTTGTAATCCTAATTTATATTGTGCCAAGGATGTTTTAAATGAGGATGATTTTCAAATGGTTTTATTTGATTATATGGGTATTGAAGGAAACTTTTTGCCTGAGATTTCAAAGGTTATAAGTAATAATGCTCATTATAAGACTGCTATGAAAAATTTTTACTTGGATCCACATTCAGTAGAGGAACCAATCAATTACAGTTATGGCAGTGGTATGCATCCCGTTTTGGTTGGTGTTGATACAAAAGATTTTTCTGATATTAAATTAAATTATATAAATGTTGTTGCTGGTAGAATTTTTACAGATGAAGAAATAGATGATGGTAAGTTAGTTGCGATTTGTGGGCCTAATACTTATGTTCTTTCTAGAAATGAAATAAGAGAAGTTAAGTTAGGCGATATTATTCCTCTTACCATTGAGTATGGTGATGATATAAAAAGTTATGATTTTGAAGTTATCGGCATTGATGATGGCCATTATGGTGGCTTAGTTATCGAGGACACGATGTTAATGGAAAAAGAAGGTATTGTTAATATGCTTGGTAATTCTTACTGTACATCATTATTTATTCCTCAAAAAGCTTATCTAAGAATTAGAAGTGATTTATTAGAAATGTATGATGAATATGGAAGACCTTATGCAAGTGCTGATGATTTAACTAGTGAAGAAGCTATTTTCTATAATCAATATGGTGCTATTAGGCCGATGTTGATAGAGGCTGATAATTTAAATGATTATCAAAATATTGTCTTTTATATTAATGGTGAATTAAATAAGTTAAATAAGATTTCTAATAGAGTAATTGAATATACTTCTTTTTCGAATTTAGATAGATTTTATGCAGTTATCAACAATATTAGTACTGTAGAAGGTTTATTGAAATTGGCAATTATTATTTCTTTAGGTGCATTTTTAGTGGTCTTTGCCTTGTATGTGTTAAAGACTATTGAAGATGATAAGAAAGAATTAGCCCTGTATATAGCCTTGGGTAAAAAGAAGATTGAAGTGGTTTTTGGACTATTTATTGAATACTTAATAAAGTCAATAATTCCGATGATTTTATCTTTAGTACTAACTAGCGTTTTAGCGAATACTTATTTAAATCATATGAATAATAACCTAATTACTACTGATAATATTTTCTATAGTGGTGAATTAGACACTTTGGAAATTAATATTGGTTTAAGTAATTATCTAGTTCCTATATTTGTAGTATTGGTAATTATGATTTTGGTTTGTGCTATTTCTTATATCAGAATAAGTAAATTAAATGTTAAGAAAATATTATTTGAGGACTGAATATGAATATTAAAATGGCATTGTTGTATCTAAGGAAAAATTTTAATAAGACATTGGCGTTGTTGGTGTGTGTTTTCTTGTTTTCATTCTTATTTCTATCAATTTTATCTATTAATAAGATTAGTGCTAACTTAAAAGAAGGGCTTGTAAGTGATTTAACATACGATATAAGAATTAAAAATAGATTGTGTAAGGTTGATGGTGGGCGGGTTATTGAAAATGATTACGACTTCAACAATGAATTTCAAGCAATCTATAAGATATTTAATGATTATGATTCTCATTATGATTTGTATGTAAAAATTCAAGTTGGCAATGAAGATGTTTATTACTTATATGGAAGTGATTCTACTTATTTAGAACAACATGATATTGAACTAGTTGAGGGAAGAACTTTTCTAGAAGGCTCTAATGAGGTGCTTGTTAACGAAAGGATGTTAATAGGCGATAGAAGTGTTGAAATTGGTGATGTGATTTCTATTCCTGTAGCTTATAAATTATTAAACAACAATCGAATTTTTCCACTTATAGATCATTATATTGATTATGAAGTGGTTGGCCTTTATAAGAGTCGTAATATTGATATCACAAATTATGAGAATGAATATATGCTTAATAATAGAATTTATTTAAGTAGAGAAAATGTTCTTGATTATTACGATGATTATATAAGCCTTTTTAAGGATCATAATATAAAAACTGTTGTAAATAATAATAATTATGTATTGAATGTAAAGTTTGTCGATGCTTATATAACGTTGTCTTCTTATGATGAGATGGAAAATGTTTATGCTGATGTTAAAAATAAACTAAGTAGCATTAATGGTAAGATTAGTCCGCTAGGCGATAAGTATGAAATAGAATCAAATAATGAATATGTTGATAGTATTATTTCACCATTTGTGATGCTTACTGATAATGTTAAGAATGTTTTTGGCATTATGTATCTAGTATTTTTATTGATTATAGCTTTGTTTATAATGATAGAAATAAAAAATAGAACAAGAGAATTTGGAATTAAGAATGTTCTTGGCTTAAAAGATAATGATAATATCAAAACATTCGTTATAGAAAAGATAATAATTATAGGCTCTGGTATATGCTTGGCTTATATTGTTTACTTATTAAGCTTTAATTCTATTATTTCTTCTTATATTAATAAGAAAATTAATTTAGAGAATGATATATTAAATTTAATCGGTGTCAATCATCAATTTATATTCGAAAATATCAATCATTCATATCTAATTAGTCCAATGTATTTCATCGTTTATATGTTGGTAACTATAACTGTTTGTGTTTTATTGATGGTGTTGTTGTTTAAGATGAATAAGCCAAAAAATATCAAGGAATGTTTGTTGCGTTAAGGAGTTCTTATGAAATTAGAAGTAAAAGATGTTTGTTTTTCTTATCAGGATGGAGAATCAAAGAAAGAAATATTTAATGGGGCAAGTTGTGAGTTTTTGGATAAAAAATTCTATTGTATAACTGGTCCATCTGGCTGTGGTAAATCTACATTATTATCACTTTTAGGTACTATAGATAAATGTGAGAGTGGTTCAATTCTTTTGGATGGAAATGATATTTTTGATGATGAAAGTACATATAGAAAAAAGAAAGTAGGCTTTGTGTTCCAAGATTATAATTTGATTAACTATTTGGATGGCTTTGAAAATGTGGCTTTGGCGATGGAAATCGCAGGTAACAAGAAAGATGAAAATAGAATCTATGGTGCTTTAAGTGTTGTTGGCATTGATGAGGAAACAGCTAAAAGAAAGGCTAATAGGTTGTCTGGTGGTGAGAAACAAAGAATCGCAATCGCAAGGGCATTGATAAATAATCCCGAAATAATATTGGCTGATGAACCAACTGGTAATTTGGATATTGAGAATTCTAATATGATTGTTGATATATTCTTAAAACTAGCCCATGAATATGACAAGTGTGTAATCATGGTTACTCATAATCCTGATATTGCGAAGTTGTGTGATCAGGAATATACAATCATAAATAAAACTATTGTCAATAAATAAGTATTGGCTCTAAAAATGTTGGAATACTCTATTTATTGGCTCTAAAAATGTTGTTAAATCATAAATATTGGCTCTAATTTTTGTGTACAAAGCTACTTTGTTTCCTTATAATGGTGGTATAAGGAGGTTTTGTATTGTGTATTTAAAAAGAAAAATAGATGTGTTTTTAGATAATTGGTTTAACGATGTGAATAGAAAACCTTTGATTATTAAGGGTGCTAGACAAATAGGTAAGACTGAATCTATTAGATGTTTTGCGAGCACTCATTATGATAATGTTGTGGAAATAAATTTTGTTGAAAGTCCATATTTTAAAACGATATTAGCTGATGGCTATAATCCAAGTGATATTATTAGAAACATCACAAGAATCAATCCTGATATTGAATTTATAGAAAATAAGACGCTTATATTCTTTGATGAAATTCAATCATACCCAGATATTGTTTCTTCACTAAAGTTTTTTTCTCTTGATGGACGCTATGATGTTATTTGTAGTGGTTCATTATTGAGTGTTAATTATAAACAAATTCAAAGTATTAGTGTTGGTTATAAGACTGATTACGAGATGCATTCATTGGATTTTGAAGAGTTCTTATGGGCAAAAGGTTATGATGATTCTTTAAAAGAAGAACTTCTTAATAAGATGATTGATGAAAGTCCTATCAGTACTGTGACTTTTGATAGAATAAACGATTTGTTTATTGATTATGCAATATTGGGTGGTATGCCTGAAGTTGTATCGAGATATATAGAATCAAATTCTTTTTCAGGTACTAAAGACTTACAAAAACAAATCATTTCAGCTTATAGGGAAGATATAAGAAAATACGCAGATGGTGTTGATCAAACAAGAATCACTAGAGTATTTGATGCGATTTCAGTACAACTTGCTAAAGAAAACAAGAAGTTCCAAATCACAAAAATTGGTAATGGTGCAAGATTTCATGACTATGCAGGGTGTATAGATTGGCTACAAGATGCAGGTATTATTAAGAAGTGTTATTGTTTAAACTTTCCAGAATTACCTCTTAAGGGCAATTATGATGATACTAAGTTTAAACTTTATATGGCTGATACTGGATTGCTTGTGGCAATGTTGGATGATGAAACTCAAATGGATCTTAGGGTTAATAAGAACTTAGGCGTATATAAGGGTGCAATATATGAAAGTATTGTCGGCGAGGCTTTATATAAAAGTGGCTATTATTTGTATTACTACAAAAGGGAAGATAGCTCTTTAGAAGAGGATTTCTTCATAAGAGATATTAACAATTTAATTCCAGTTGAGGTTAAGGCTAATAGCGGAAAATCACAATCGATGAAAACATTGATTGAAAGTGAAAAGTATGGTGATATCAAATGGGGAATCAAGTTATCTATGAATAATATTGGCTTTGAAAATAATATTTATACATTCCCATATTTCTGTACATTCTTGTTAAGAGATTGGCTAAAAATCAAAGATAGCTTATAAATAACTTGTTAAGGTTTAGCGAAAATGTCACCTATTGTGAATGAATTTATATTTATCACAATAGGTGATTTAGTTTACTTTTT
>CAKVAL010000003.1 GCA_934725085.1 uncultured Erysipelotrichaceae bacterium
GAAATCAATAGCCAATTGAAGCGAAACTAATCGCCAACACTTAGCGAAAAGGATGGCCAGTCGAGGCGAAATCTACACTAGACAAAAGAAGATTCTTAATTCTCTTGGATTAAATGAAAAAGAATATCATAATTTTGTAGAAAAAATAAAAGAACAGGTTGTATAGCCTGTTTTTATAATAGATGTATAAATTTTAAGAGAAGTTAACGATGGATTTAGATGTATAAACGATGTATATGAAACAAGGCGAACAAAATTAATTGTTCGCCGTTATTAATGATGTAGTTCTACCTTTTCATATTCATTATCTTTGTGGATAGTCACTTCTGAATAATCTTCATTATATGTGAATTCTTGAAGAGAATCTTTATTCATCGAATCATCTATTCGAGTTATATAACCATCCTTGTTGTAGGTGTATGTATATTCATGATCAAATGTTGAAGGCGGGTAAGAGGCAAACTTTTCATAGATTATATGATCATCATCATAATCAAATTCATATGTTGAACTAAGTTCATCATTGTAATAATTGATAATCGAAGTCATTTTTCCATCTTCTTTATATTCGAATATTTCTTTATTTAAGTTTGAATAACGTACTACCTTAGAAGGTGAACCATTATCATATAGTTCGTATTCGGTAGTGATAGTGCCTGATTTATCAGTCTTAACAAGTTTTACAAGATTATCATTTGTGTCATATTCAAATGTAATTTCATTATCACCATCATTTGTACCAACTTTGTATATTAATTCATCCTTAAAATAATAATACCAGTCATCATCTCTTATATAACAGATACTTCCATCATCCTTATATTCAACACTATAGTGTTCATCTTGTGTACAATAAATATCAGTAATCTTATCTTCTTTATCTAATAGATAAACTGTATAATTACTCTTCTTAAATAGCTTTTGGTAATTTGATGATAATAACTGATAATCATTATAGTAAACTGAATCTAAATCATTGCCGATATAAGTGCTCTTGCCTTGATAATAGTCAACGTTTCTTTCATCTTTAATAGATGGATTATAGTCAAAATCATAGTCTATTAGGATTTTCTTATAAAAAGTATCATTAGAATCGCATACATCATAGCCATCTTTTAAGCCTTTAATCAATTCTTTTGTCTTGGCACCATCAGTTTCTTTTAATGATTTATCTAATGTTTTTATCGCATTATAATATTCTCCCTTAATTATATAAGCGTTAAATAAATCAATATATGCAGTTTCATCACTTACGTTTTCCTTTATCTTATTATTTAATGAAGATATTTCGTTATCTACATCATAAGTCTTTTGACAAGATACTAAAAAGATAATAAGGATACAAACAAACAATCGTTTCATAGTTATTTCCTCCTAAACTTACTAATTATTTTTATTCTATTTACAGCTTAATTATAAAAGATGCATTCTAACTTGTGAATTGATAAATTAGTTAATACAATATTAACTATAGGTTAAGGGGGTTAATAATATGCACAATGATTCATTAGTTGTTTTTTCTAAAGTTGTTGAATGTAAAAGTTTTAGTGCTTCTTCAAGAGTTTTGTATATGAGTCCTGTAGCGATAAGAAAACATATCAATAAGTTAGAAAAAGAACTTGGTGTTAGCTTATTTGAAAGAAGTTCTAAGGGTGTTATCTTAACGGAAAAAGGTGAGATTTTGTATGTTGCTGTAAAGAAAATGCAAAACATTTATGATGAGTGTTTATTAAAATTAAAGGCTGATAGAAAAAACAAGATAAGAGTTGGTTTATCTCGTCATTTTTTACTTGGAAATACCGATATCGTATTTAAATGGCTTTTTGATAATAATAATTATCAAGTCGATATTGTTGAAATAGATGAAAGTTATTGTTTTGTAGAAGATAATCTAGATAAGTTAGGGAAACAAGTTGATATTCTTATTGGCTCTAGTGTTGAAGAATTAGATAGGCATTATCAACAGACAATAATTACTTCAATAAAGCCGGGTTTACTAGTTCCTAAAACTCATAGGCTCGCAAATAACAAGATAATAACGATAAATGATATTAAAGATTCTAATATTTATGTTAATGGAGCTTGTTCTTGTCAAGAAATAAATGAAGAGATTCAAATACTTAAAGATAATTCAAATGTTGTTATGATTGACAAAGAAAACGATTTAGCTGATAAGTATCAAGATTGTATTAAAGATAATAATCTATTGTTTTGTACAAACTATCTATCAATGGATTTTTTAGATGCGTCAATCATACCATTAGATTTCGCAAAACCTATTCCTTTTTCTTTTGTATATTTAAAGACATGTGATTATGAAATTAAACATTTTGCGAATTGTATGAAGGAAAACTATAATAAGTATTATGAACAAAAAGTTAGAGATTAAATATGCAGCTCTAAAAGAAGATTTATTAGAGCTAGAGAAAGATACTACCGAGACTATTAATTCTCAGATTGAGGAACTTGCTAAGAAACAAGAGATTTCTAAGATGCCTGAATTAAAGGCTAATCTATTAGAAGAATACAATCTTTTAAATGACGCATCTAAATTATTCTTGGATTCTGCTAGTAAGTGTAGTAAGACAGCTGATACTATCAAGACTCAAATTAAAGAATATGAGAAATACGAGGAAAGAGTAGATAAGAATAAGAAGGTTATCAGCAAGCCTAATTCGATGTTGGATTATCAGGAAAACGAAAGTAATCACTTTGCGAAAGGTAATACTTTCTATAAGCTATTTTGGGTCTTCTTTATTGGTTGTTTTGCGGGTGTAGTAATCGAAACAATATTCTGCATTGTCACAAGAGGACATTATGAATCTAGAGTTGGCCTAATATGGGGACCATTTAATCTTGTATATGGCTTTGGCGCCTTAGTATTATCAGCCTTTCTATATAAGTATCGTAATAGATCAAGAATCTATTCCTTCATCGGTGGTTTTATCACTGGAAGTATTGTTGAATATTTATGTTCCTATTTTCAAGAATTATTGTTTGGTTCAACATCTTGGGACTATTCTAATTTCCCTTTTAATATAAACGGTAGAATTTGCCTATTATATTCATTATTCTGGGGAATCTTAGGTATTTTATGGATTAAAGATATTTATCCATTCATGTCGGAAATGATTCTAAAGATACCTAATAAAATAGGCAAAAAACTTACAATGGTACTACTAGTATTTATGATTGTTAATAGTCTTGCCACTGGTGCTGTAGTCTTTAGATGGAAAGAAAGATTACAAGGCGCAGAAGCTAATAATAAGATAGTAGAAACCATTGATAGGCTATATCCAAACGAAAGAATGGAAAAGATATTTGCAAATATGAAATTTAATTAAACAGCTTAAATGCTGTTTTTATTAACCTCTAGTTAATGCGTGTTAACTTATTAATATCTATATTTTTTATAGGGGCTATGATAAAATTCAAGAAACAAGGAAAATCAATAATATGTTTAAAAGAATTTATCGTTCAATATTTAATAGGTTAAGACAAACATCAATACTATTAGTGGTGATGTTTGTTATATCACTACTGTTATGTGTTACCTTTTCAATCAAGAATGTAAGCGATGTATTAAATAATAAGATTGCAGCTAGTGTTAATCCTGTTGTTTCTATTAATGCCTCTAATTCTGCTTTTAGTTTTACCAAAGATGAAAGTGATTGGGATTTGCTTAGAAAGATTGGCTATCAAGAATATTGTGAGATGTATTATGAGGATTATTATCAATTAATCGATGAATTAAAGCCTCAATATTATGATTTAAACATGACGATGACTAATCAATCACTTGTCTCTTATAGTGATGAGGGACTATTGTATGATGTGGGTAGTAGTGAATTATTAAGTAAAATTAAAAGAAATAAGGTTAGTGAAGAAGATTTACCAGAAGGATGGTTATCTTCGTTTAATAATTGGCTAAGCGGTAAAAATGAATATTGTCCTTCTATTCGATTATGTAGTACTAGTAAAAGTGAATTCACTGACCTACATTATCATTTTAATGAAGCAGCTATACAAGAGGGTAGAACCTTTAATGATGATGAAATAGATAATGGGGCATTGACTTGTGTCTTAACTTCTGATATCTATCTTTATAAAGATGGTTCTTTTACTGAAGTTGAAGTAGGAGATCATATTAAATATAGTATTGCGCAAGTCATTAACGGTGAAGTAAATATTTATGAAGAATATGAATTTGAAGTAATTGGTATCTTAAATGGGGATAAATATCGTAATCATAATGATGTTATTGGCAGAGACTATGTCATTATTCCTGAAAAAACATTCATGGAAATTTATGAGGAAGTAAAGTCTTATAAATTAAGTGAATTTGATTATATTCAGGTTTATCCAAGCATTATTACTTTAAATTCTTTTAATGATATTGATAAGTTTGTTGAAAAAATTGAGGAACTAAATGAATTTGGCGACCGCAACTATAAATATGAAACAGCCTTAGATGCCTACTATGGCTTTGCGGGAAATTTAGATACATTGTCTTTAAATTCAGACATCTTATTTAAGTTCTCTTTTGTCGTATCTATCTTATTAACTATCTTTATCGTTAGTCTAGACTTAAATAGACGTAAAAAGGAAATAGGTTTATTAGCTTCTTTAGGAGAAAGTAAAGTTGCTATCATGGTACAACTAGTACTTGAATATTTAATTATCATTGTCTTCACGATGATAATAGCAGCTTTTGTGTCTAATATAATATCTAATCAATTCATTGATAAGATTGATCTAAATCCTGAAGTAAGCGACATCTTTAATGATAAGACCCTAGATTATTCCGATAGTATATCGATTTTAAATAAGGCTAAGTTGACTATCGACTTTGTTGATTTAATCAAAATATGTTTAATTCAAACTGTAGTTATTTTGTTTACGATAATACTTAGTACAATACAAATTTTTACTATCAAAGTAAGAAAAATCATGATTGATGAATAGGAGGTTCTATGAAAGAAATATTAGAAATTAAAGATTTATCATACTACTATAAAGATGGTTCTAATACTAGAGTTATTTTTGATAAGTGTAACTATAGTTTTGAACAAGGAAAATTCTATTCTATCGTTGGTGAATCAGGAAGCGGTAAGACAACGCTATTGATGTTACTAGCAGGACTAGACGAACCAAAGGAAGGTAGTGTCTTATATAGGGGAGAGGATATCAAAGATATTGGCTATGATAATTATCATAAGAAGGATGTTCAGATTATCTTTCAAAACTATAACTTATTAAATTATTTAAATGCCTATGACAACATCTTAACTGCCATCAGTATCACTGATAAGAAAAGAAAAGTTGATAAGGATATGTTAAATGGCTATTTAAGTCGTTTTGGCATCGATGAGAATAAGGCTAAACGTAAAGTAAATAAATTATCGGGTGGTGAACAACAACGTGTGGCAATCGCAAGGGCAGTTGCCTGTGATGGTGAAATTATCTTAGCTGATGAGCCTACTGGTAATTTGGATTATGAAACATCTCTAGGTATTATTAAATTATTTAGAGAACTAGTAGAAACATTTGGTAAGACCATTATTATGGTTACCCATAATAATGAATTGGCTAATATGTGTGATCATGTAGTCCACATTGATCAAAAAAGTAAGAATGTCTTATGAGTAAACATTATTTTAAAAGAATATTTGAATCAATCATCACAAGAAGAAAAGACTCAATTCTGATTTTTTCGATTATCTTTATCTTGTCTTTCTTTATTATTGTCGCAACCTGTATATCAAGACTTGGTACTAATATCTCAAATAGTGTAAAAGACAATATTGAAATAAGTATTTATACAAGTGATGCTGAATTTAGAACTAATAGAGAATGTATAAATATCGACGATGATTTTACTTATTATTGTAGAGATAATAACTGTAGTTATGAGTCTTCTTATGCTACTGAGGCCTACACAAAAGATGAATATGGAACTAAGTCTAACGGTATCTTAGCTTCAGCTGTTTCTTATGATGCCTTCGCAGATTCAAACTATGAAATAACTAATTATTTTAGTGATTCCAATCAAGTCTTAGTGAGCACTAATACATTTGTAGAAGAACGGGATAAGATAGATATTTATATTAAGGATAAGCCTTATACTTTTGAAGTAGTTGGCTTTTTCATAAATAATGATTCTTCTATATCTAGTAAAAATCCTTATTATGATGGGGAAACAAAGTTCATCATAAATAAAGATGAATTCTTTAGCATCGCTAAAGAAAATAACATTAAACTTAAACCAAACTTCATGGGTATTAAAACTTATGGAACGACTTATGAAGAACTAGAGTTAACTTTTAAAGACATTCTTGATAAAGAAACTAAGAAATATGCCATTAATTCTAATATCGATGAATATAATAAGGTGGTTAAACCAAGTGAGAGTTTAAAAGATCTTTACAACATCATCATGATTGTTATGGTTGTCATTAGTTGTTTGTTGCTTATTAATGTTATTACTTTTTTAAACGAGAAGCGAATTCATGAATATGCAGTGCTGTTGGCAATAGGGCAAAGCAAACTATTGTCGATTATTTCTTTTGCGTTAGAGATATTAATAATAGCTTTCTTAGCTATATCTTTGTCTTTCCCAATAGGCATAAGAGTAGCTAAGTCTTCTGCTGATAAGATGCTAGAAACAAATATAAAAAGACAAGAACGTATGGCAATGATATCAGGTAGTCAAGAAGACTTTGATGTCTTTGAGAAACAATTAGCTCTTTACGAAGAATATGAGATAAGCATAAGTACTTTGGATGTTGTTTATATCTATTTAATCAATGACAGTTTTATTCTTGTTTCTTGTTTGTTTGCGTTTATTTCTATTAGTAAGCTTAAAGCACGTCAACTTTTAATAAATTGATGTATAATGTCTTTATCGATAAAAGAAACTGATTATATCTTTTGTTTATAGAGAGAAACGTTTTGGTGCAAGTTTTAGTAAGAGATATAAGTGACACTTCTTTAGAATCTATTTAAAAGATAGGTCGTTACTCGCGTTAAGAGCTTAAAGTTAAAGATAAGGTGGTACCGTGCATTTGCACCCTTGTGCTACCTTTTTTATTTTCATAAGGAGAGGATTATGTATCAAACAGTAAAAGGAACTTACGATTTATTGCCAGAAGAACTACAAAATTTCGAAGATCTTCAAGATTCATTCAGAATCATGCTTGATTTATATGGCTACAAGCTAATGAAAACACCAGTATTTGAATATGCAGGCGTTTTTAGAAAAGACAACGACACCAGTGATATGGTAACTAAGGAGATGTATACTTTTTCTCCTAATGATAAGGACTTATATACTTTAAGACCTGAGGGTACTGCGGGTATTGTAAGAAGTGTTATTCAAAATAAGCTATATATGGATACTCCAGTTAAGTTAGCTTATATTGAAGAAATGTTTAGACATGAGCGTCCTCAAAAAGGAAGACAACGTCAATTTACTCAAATGGGTATTGAAAATATTGGCGAAAAGTCACCTTTGGTTGATGCAGAAACTATTGCTCTAGGTTATAACTATATCAAGTTAGTAGGCTTATCAAATGTTAAGGTGTTGATTAATACCTTGGGTGATAGCGTATCTAGAGTTAATTATGCTAACGCTTTAAAGGCACACTTTGAAAGCTATAAGGAAGATCTTTGTGAGGATTGTAAGAATCGTTTAGTTAAAAATCCTCTAAGAATCTTAGATTGTAAGATTGATAGAGATAAGGATTTTGTAAAGAATGCTCCTAAGATGAAAGACTATTTAACTGATGAAGCTAAAGAATACTTTGAAAAGGTAAAAGGATATTTGGATGTATTAGAAATTCCTTATGTTGTAGAAGATTCACTTGTAAGAGGCTTAGATTACTATACAGATACTGTATTTGAAGTTGTTTCAACCGATGAAAGTGCTGGTGCTCAAGCTACTGTCTTTGCGGGTGGTCGTTATGATGATTTAGTTAAGCAACTAGGTGGCCCTGAATTATCTGGTATTGGCTTTGCGATTGGACTAGAGCGTCTATTAATCTTAGCTAAGGCTGAGGATGCCTTGGCTCCAATTGAAGAAGAAATCGATTGTTATGTCATTGATATGACAAAGGGTAGTTCTTATGCCTTAGAAGTAGCTACTACTTTACGTAATAACTTCTATACTACTGAATTAAATTATTATGATCGTTCAATGAAGTCACAATTTAAGTCAAGTGATCGTAAGCATGCCATTTATGTTGTGATTATTGGTGAGGATGAAATGAATAATCGTATGGTTACTATTAAAAATACGATTACTAAGGAACAAAATACAATCAAGTTTGATGAATTAATTGATTATCTTGAAGAAAGAGAGGATAGATAAATGTATAGGACACATACTTGTGGACAATTAAGAAAAGATGATGTAGGTAAAACAGTAGAATTAGCTGGTTGGGTTTCAAAGAGAAGAAATCTTGGTTCTATTGTCTTTATTGATTTAAGAGACCGTTATGGTATTACTCAAATTACTTTCGATGAGGCTCATACTGAGGCTATCAAGGATGTAAGAAACGAATATGTTTTATGGGTAAAGGGTGAGGTTAGCGCTAAGGAAGTACCTAATCCTAAGTTAGAAACTGGTGAAATTGAAGTTCTTGTTAAGGAAGTTAAGGTATTAAATTCTTCTAAGACTACCCCAATGATTATTGCGGATGAAACTGATGCCTTAGAGGATTTAAGATTAAAGTATCGTTATTTAGACTTAAGAAGACCTGTGCTTCAAAAGAATTTGATTTTAAGAGATAAGGTTACTACTATCTTTAGAAGAGTTTTACATGATCATGATTTTATTGAAGTAGAAACTCCAATTCTATCTAAGTCTACTCCTGAGGGTGCTAGAGACTATCTTGTTCCTTCTCGTTTATATAATGGCAAGTTCTATGCCTTACCGCAATCTCCACAAATCTATAAACAATTGTTGATGATTTCAGGTATGGACCGTTATTTCCAAATCGCTAGATGTTTTAGAGATGAGGACTTAAGAGCTGATAGACAACCTGAATTTACTCAAATCGATATGGAAATGAGCTTTGCGAGTGAAGAGGACTTGTTTGCGATTGTTGAAGACTGTATGCATGAAGTATTTAAGGAACTTAAGGGTATTGAACTTGAAAAGTTCCCAAGAATTAAGTATTTAGATGCAATGGAAAAGTATGGTAGTGATAAGCCAGATTTAAGATTTGAGATGTTACAACATAATGTAACTGAATTGTTTAGAAATTCTGAATTCTCAGTATTTAAAACTTGTTTAGAAAATAACGGTGTTATTAAGGCTATCAAAGTTGATAATCATAGTTTCTCTCGTAAGGAAACAGATAAGTTCTCTGAGTTTGTTAAGATTTATAAGGCAAAGGGTGTCGCTTTTGTTAAGTATGAGAATAACGACTTTACAGGTGGTATCGCTAAGTTCTTGAGTGAAGATGAAAAGAATGCTTTAAGAAATGAATTTAGCTTAAGCGAAAATGATACGTTATTATTTGTAGCTGATAAGAAGTCTATCGCTGATGTAGCCTTAGGTGCTTTACGTTGTAAGGTTGCTAAGGAACTAGGTTTAATTGATGAGAATAAGTTCTGTTTTGCGTGGATTGTAGAGTTCCCAATGTATGAATGGAGTGATGATAGACAAAGATATGAGGCTGCATCAAACCCATTCTCTTGTCCAAGAGATGAGGATATCGCTAAGCTTGAGGATGATAAGGGTAACTGTTTCTCTAGAGCTTATGACCTTGTGTTAAATGGTTATGAATTATCAAGTGGTGCAATTAGAATCCATGATCAAGATGTTCAAGCTAAGGTATTTAAGGCCCTAGGTTTAAGTGAAGAACAGGCTAAGGAAAGATTTGGTTTCTTCTTGGATGCTTTCCAATATGGTATGCCACCAGAGTGTGGTTGTGGTATTGGTCTAGAAAGACTTATCATGATCTTGTGTGGTACTGATAATATTAAGGATGTTGTTGCTTTCCCTAAGACTGCAACTGCTTATGATTTGATGGCTGATGCACCAGGTGGTGTTGATCAGGAACAACTTGACGCATTAGACTTAATTGTTAAAGAAAAGTAAAATAAATGGCATGATATACATGCCATTTATTGTAAGGAGATTATTTAATGAAGAGTTTATTTACTAAGAGAAATGTATCGTTACTTGTTTCGATGTTAGTAATCTTATTTTTCTATTTGTTGCCAGATATGACCTGGGGTTTGTCTCATGAGGCATTGTGGGCAATAGGTATCTTTTTTGCCTCACTTATCATGTGGATTAATGTGTCTATTGATTGGCCATCGCTTATTTCACTTTTTATGATAGGCTTATTACCATCTTATGGTTTTAATAAGATGTTACAAGGGTCGTTTGGTAATTCAACAGTGGCTTTCTTGTTGTTTACTTTTATTCTTGTTTACCCTTTATCACAGACCAATTTTGTAAGAAGAATTACGATAGCTTTTATCACTAATAAGGTGGCTAGAAAGGGACCTTGGCACTTTGTATGTTTCTTGTTTGGTGCGATTACTTTCATTGGCCTATTTATTTCACCTTCAGTGTTGTTTGTAGCTTTCTTACCTTTTTTAGAGGATATCTATAAGGTGTTGGATATTAAAAAGGGTAGCAAGACCGGTAATATGCTGATGATGGGGACTGCTTTTTGTATCTCATTGTCTTCAGGTATGACGCCTATTGGTCATGTTTGGCCAACTTTGGCGATGAGTTATTTTGCGGGTAGTGAAATTGGTTATCCTATTAGTGCTTTTGAATATATGGCCTTTGGTATCCCTACTGGTATTGTCTTATTAATATCGTTGATATTAATCTTTAAGTTTATTTATAGACCTGATGATATTAAAAGTATTGATACTAGAAAGGCAATTAGTTTAAGAGGAAGTATAGCTAAGGCTGATGCTTCTGAGTTGGCTATTATTTCTATTTTGGTTTTGGTTGTTTTTTTATGGATTTCACCATCTCTTGTAAAGAACGCAATGCCTGAGTATTATGCTTTGATTAATGGTATGACAACAGCGATGCCACCACTTCTTGGTTGTATCTTGATGTTTGTGATTTCTTTTGATGGCAAGCCATTATTAAACTTTAAAGAGGCAACTACTAAGGGTGTTATGTGGGGTTCTATTTTGATGACAGCTGCAGCTACTTTAGTTGGGGCAACACTTACTAATAAGGACTTAGGCATTTCTACTTGGTTATCTGATATGATGGGCCCTGTTGCCAGTGGTTTGTCGGTTAGTGTTCTTGTGTTCTTCTTTGTAGCTTGGGCTGTAATTGAGACTAATTTCTCAAGTAATATTGTTACTACAACTGTTGTTTCTTCAATTATGCTTACAGTGTTATCATCGCTTCCTGATGGAACAATTTGTATTCCAGCTGCTATTTGTTTGATTGGTTTTAGTGCTGGTATTTGCAATATGACACCGGCTGGGCAATCTACTATTAATACAGTAGCTATCGGTTCTGGTTGGACTGATAGTAAGTCAATGTTTGTCTGGGGTGGTGTTTTTGCGGTCGTTTCTATTATCGTAATTAGTTTGTTGGGTTATAATCTAGGTGCTATTTTTATGGCTATTTAGGCTATAATTATAGGAAAGAAGGAGGATCTAATACATGCCAGTAAGAATTGATACTGATACTTGTGTAGGATGCGGTGCTTGTACTGATGTTTGTCCTACAGGCTCTTTAAATCTTGATGCTGATGGAAAGTGCCAAGTAAACGAAGATACTTGTATTGATTGTGGTGCTTGTTGCGGTACTTGCCCAACAGGTGCAATTTCTCAATAATAATATCAATGAGTTGATACCAAGCTTAGCTTGGTATTTTTTTATGGTTTTGATGTTAAAATAGATGGGTATGAAGAAAGATTATATTTTACCTAATATTAAGGAAGCTAGAAGAAGAAATAACACAGAAGAGATTGCTAGACTAACATATAATGTCGATGAAAAATATTTGAATCTAGGAAAGGATAAGAAGTATCTAATTAAGACTCATGGTTGTCAGGCAAACTTTAGAGATTCAGAGACTATTGCGGGTCTTTTGGAGGAACTTGGTTTTACAGAAACAACAAGTGAAGAGGATGCTGATATCGTCTTGATTAATACTTGTGCTATTAGAGAGGGTGCTGAGGATAAGGTTTTTGGTGAAGTTGGTGCTTTAAAAAGACTAAAAAGAGAAAGACCTGAGATGCTTATTGGCATTTGTGGTTGTATGGCTCAAGAGGAGAAGACGGTTACAACTTTATTGGAGAAGTATCATCAAGTAGATATTATTTTTGGTACTCATAATATTGTTTCTTTGCCTAAGATGATTTATGACATCTATAATGCGAATAAGAAGAGGGCTGTTGAGGTCTTTTCTAAGCAGGGTGAGGTAATTGAGAATGTTCCAGTTACTCGTTTATCAAGTCATAAGGCTTCAGTAAATATCATGTATGGTTGTGATAAGTTCTGTACTTATTGTATCGTCCCTTATACTCGTGGTAAGGAGAGAAGTAGATTACTTGAGGATGTTGTTAAGGAAGTGCAAGAACTTAAGGATACTGGTTATAAGGAAGTATGTTTGCTTGGTCAAAATGTTAATGCCTATGGTAAGGATTTAAAGTTGGGTTATGATTTTGCGACTTTATTGACTGAAGTGGCTAAGACTGGTATTAATAGAGTTCGTTTTATGACTTCACATCCTTGGGATTTTAATGACGATATGATTATGGCGATTAAGAATAATAAGAATATTTGTCCTTATATTCATTTGCCTGTTCAGTCTGGTTCTAATAGTATTCTTAAGAAGATGAATAGAAGATATACTATTGAGGATTATAAAAATTTATTTGATCGTTTAACTTCAAATTTAGAGGGCTTTGCGTATACTACTGATATTATCGTGGGTTTTCCTAATGAGACAGATGAGGACTTTAAGGCAACTTTAGATATTGTCGATTACTGTAAGTATGATAATGCCTTTACTTTCATTTATTCTCCTAGAAGTGGTACACCAGCTGCTGTGATGGAGGATGAAACACCAAGAGAGGTTAAGGAAGCACGTTTACAAGAACTTAATAAGAAGGTTGCTTATTATGCCAATATGAAGAATCAAAAGTATTTGAATCAAGTGGTTGAGGTACTTGTTGATGGCACGTCTAAGAAAAATGATGCGGTTTATTCAGGTTATACAAGGGATAATAAGCTTGTTAATTTCAAGGCTGATGATGTTTGCATTGGTGATCTTGTTAATGTAAGAATTACTGAGTGCATGTCTTTCTCTTTAAATGGTGAGTTTGTGGGCAAAGTAGTTGAATAATATTCTAGATTTGATATAAATAAGTTAACAAATACAAGGAGGAAATGTATATGAAATTTGTATGTAAAGTATGTGGTTATATTTATGAAGGCGATGCTGCTCCTGCAGAATGCCCTGTATGTCATGCTAAGAGTGATATGTTTGAGGAAGTAAAGGGTGAAATCAAGTTAGCTGCTGAACATAAGTTTGGTGTATATGGTGAAACAGTTAAGAACAATCCTGATATTTCTGAAGAAGATAAGAAGTATATCTTCGATCAATTAAAGGCTAATTTCAATGGTGAATGTTCAGAAGTTGGTATGTATCTATGCATGGCTAGAATTGCTCATAGAGAAGGTTATCCTGAAATTGGTTTATATTGGGAAAAGGCTGCTTATGAAGAAGCTGAGCATGCTGCTAAGTTTGCTGAATTATTAGGTAGCGATTTAGAAGCTAATATGACTGCTTCTACAGCTAAGAACTTAAAGTGGAGAGTTGATTGTGAATATGGTGCAACAGCAGGTAAGATGGAATTAGCTACTTGTGCTAAGAAGAATAACTTAGATGCTATCCATGATACAGTTCATGAAATGGCTAGAGATGAAGCAAGACATGGTAGAGCTTTAGAAGGCTTATATAATAGATACTTCAATAAATAATTAAACAAATAAAACCGCAGTAATGCGGTTTTATTGTGTCTATTTTGTATTCATTGCTTCTCTAATAGAGCCAAATACTTCTTTATGAGTTAAGCGAACAGATGTATTTTTAGCTTCTAAATCAGCCTCATCTAATTTGACTTCCACATCATCGCTTTCAGTTAATCTTGAATATTCTTCCATGCTTAGGACAACCATTGCACCATAACCGTTTTTGGTTAAGAACACTTGTTTTCCTTGTTCAACAGCTTTTTCGATTTCTGGTAAGTTGTATGTTAAGTCTGATATTGGTCTTATTTCTATCATTGTTTGTCTCCTTATTTAATGTATTAATATTCTATCATTTATACTGCTGATGTTATAATTAAGGCACGTAGTTTCCTTGAATTTAATTAACTTTTTATTCTATAATTACGAAGTATACTTATGGAGGATATCATAATGGAAAAAGTTCGCTTAATGGCTCTTGGTGGTTTAGACGAAGATGGCAAAAATATGTATTGTGTTGAGATCGACGACGATATTTTTGTCGTTGATGCAGGTTTAAAATATCCCGAGAATCAACAGTTAGGCGTAGAATATGTAATTCCTGATTTTGATTATTTAATAGAGAATAAAGATCGTGTTAAGGGTATTTTCATCACTCATGGTCATGATGATGTAATGAAAGCTTTAACACATGTTTTAAGAGTGGCTGATTTTGAAGTTTATGCGACTGCTTTGACTGCTAAGATTATCGAAGAAGACTTGCCTAAGAATTCTAAGAAGAGAATCAATATTTTAAGAAGGGATGGTTCTTATACTATTGCTGGTCATAAGATTCATACTTTCCCTGTAATGATGTCTATTGCGGATGGCATTGGTTTGATTTTTGAGACTGATCAAGGTTCTATTGTTTATACTAGTGAATTTATTGTTGACTATGATTTAACATTTGAAGCTTTTTCAATGAATATGAACATCTTATCTAAGATTGGTGATCATGATGTTTTATGTCTAATGTCAGAGTCAGTTGGTGCTAATAAGGATGGTTATACAGCTCCTAAGCATCGTATTACTGATATGATTGAGCCTTATATCGAGAATATTGGCGATAGAGTAATTATCACTTTATATAAACAAAATCTATATCGTATTATTGAAATTCTTGAGTTGGCTAAGAAATATAAAAGACAAGTGTATTTCTATGATGAGAGTCATTTGAAACTATTAAAGGCTGTTGAAGAATTAGGTTATTATCATATTCCTGCTGGTACTATTGTTACTAAGAAGAATTTTAGTAATGATTTAACTAATGTGATTTGTGTGTTGTCAGGTAGTGGTAAGCAAGTATTTAAGTTGTTGAATAATATTGCGATTGGTGAAG
Organism: uncultured Erysipelotrichaceae bacterium; assembly: GCA_934725085.1. Lineage (GTDB taxonomy): Bacteria > Bacillota_I > Bacilli_A > Erysipelotrichales > Erysipelotrichaceae > Colivicinus. The sequence goes on from CAKVAL010000003.1 coordinate 15,351, forward strand.
ATAGCAAGTTTGAATTAAAGAAGAATGATTTAGTAATTATTGCATCTCCTGTGGTTCCAGGTACTGAAAAAGAGGCTGCAGCTATGGAGGATGATCTTTATAGAGCTGATGTAAGAATTGTTAAGTTGAATAAGAATGATTTATTGTCTATGCATGCTTCTAAGGAAGATTTAAAGACAATGTTGTATCTTGTTAAGCCTAGATATTATTTGCCTGTAAAGGGTCAATATTATGATTTAATCAACAATGCGGATATCGCGGTTGAAATGGGTTATACACCTGATAAGATTATTATTCTTGATAATGGTCAATTCGCTACTTTTGAGAATCAAAAGCTTGTTTCTACAAGAGATTCTATTGATTTAGATGAAATCTTAATCGATGGTAGTGATAAGGCTGACGTATCTGGTATGGTGCTTAAAGATCGTGAAACACTTAGTACAGATGGTGCGATTGTATGTGGCATTGTCCTTGATTTTAAGACTAAGGACTTAATTGGAGGACCAGATGTTCAAAGTAGAGGTGTTATCTATCTAAAGGATGCTGAGAACTTATTGAATGAAATAGGTAATATTTTATGTGATACAGTTGCTCAAGCTGTTAAGGAAAATAGATATGATAATATGAAGGTTAGAGTAGAGGCTAAGGAGAAGATCCAAGCTTATGTACTTAGAAATACAGGCAAGCGTCCGATGATTTTGCCTGCTATTGTGGAAGTTAATGGAGGAAAATAATGCCTAGAAAAAAGAAAGAAATTGTCCCTGATGATCCCTTTAATTATGCTGGGCTGATATCTTTTCTATGCGTTGCAGCTCTAATTTATTTTTCGATCACCAAAACAGGCGCAGTAGGCTTGTTTATTAATAACTTACTATCTTATTTGTTTGGAAACTTATATTTAGTCTTATTGATAAGTCTTTTTGTGTGTGCCTTTATTAATGTATTCTTAACTAAAAAAGTTAAGTTTAATGTATGGTTTTACATTGGGATTGGTGTTTTAAATGTAGCAGTTATGTTACTTTCAACTGTTTTATTCTATGGTAAAGTAAGTGAATTTCCTTTTACTATAGTTAGCACTGCATTCTCATATATTAAATTATTATTTACAGCTGATGTAATCTTTGGTGGGGGACTAATTGGAACCTTATTAATGTATTTTTGTATGTCTGCCTTTGATTATGCTGGTACATTAACTATCTTGGTTTTATTGTTTCTAATTGCGGCTATTCTATTAATACCACTTGGTGTTTATAAGATATTTATTAATGGTGCCAAGGATGCAAGTATCAACACAATCCATGGTGTTAAAGATAGAGTCAATGACATGAATGAGAGACGTCAGGTTAAGAATGAACTTAATAGACTTGAGCTTGAAAGAAGAACTAAATTAGCTAATCGTCAACGTATTGAAGAGGAACAAAGAAGAGCTAGTCTTCAAAGGGATATCCATAATATCTTTAATGAGAACTTATCTATTCCTACAATGGAAAAGGAAGAAGAAAAGATTGAAGATGTTAAGAATACTAGTGATTTCTCTAAGACTTATTTCTTAGATGATGATATTAAGGTCGAACAAACAAGTTTGGATGTTGGAGGATCTGGGCACGAATCCGGGCACGAATCTGGGCTCGAATCCCAAGTTGAGGAACCAACTGTGCTTGAATCTAAGACTGAGGTTGAACCTGTTATAGAAGAGGAATGTGAGCCAATAAGAAAAAACAAGGTATATCACATGCCACCTATGTCTTTACTTACTAATATTGCATCTTCAAAAGCCAGCAACATTAATAAGAATTCAGCTGAGGTAAAGGGACAAAAGCTAATTGAAATATTAAGTAACTTTGGTATTCAAGCTAGATTAACTAATACCTTCATTGGTCCAAGTGTCACTAAGTTTGAGATTGTTCCTGATGAGAATATTAAGGTAAATAAGATTAGTGGTATTTCTGATAATATCAAGATGGGTTTGGCTGCTAAGGATATTAGAATCGAAGCTCCAATTCCAGGCAGAAGTGCTGTTGGTGTTGAAATACCTAATGCAGAAAATGTAATGGTTCGTATGTCAGAACTTACAAAGAGTGAGAAGTTTAAGGATAAGTCTAAACAATTATTATTCACTTTGGGTAAGGATTTGATGGGTGAACCAGTGTATTGCGAACTAAATAAGATGCCACACTTACTTGTAGCTGGTGCTACTGGTTCTGGTAAGTCTGTTTGTATGAATACAATTATCATTTCATATTTATTAAGAAGTGATCCAAAGGATTTAAAGATTGTCTTGATTGATCCTAAGAAGGTTGAATTTACACCTTATCATGATATTCCACACTTGTTGTGGCCAGTAATTACTGATTCAGATATGGCTAGCATGATGCTTAAGAAGGCTGTAGTTATCATGGAAGAAAGATATGATGCCTTTGCGGATGCTGGTGTTAGAGATATTAAGAGTTTTAATGACTTGGTAATTAAGCATAATGCAAGCGTTGGCGAAGGTGAGCCTAGGATGGAAAAGATGCCATATATCGTTATTATCATCGATGAGCTTGCTGATTTGATGATGACTGCTAAAAAAGAGGTTGAGGCATCAATTCAACGTCTAACTCAATTATCACGTGCTTGTGGTATTCATATGATTGTTGCTACACAACGTCCAAGTACTGATGTTATTACGGGTTTAATTAAGTCTAATATTCCAAGTCGTATTTCTTTTGCGGTATCTAGCTCCATTGACTCAAGAACCATTCTTGATCAAACTGGTGCTGAAAAGTTATTGGGACATGGTGATATGTTATATCTTCCTCAAGGTGAGAGTGGTCCAATTAGAGTTCAGGGTTGTTTTGTGACTGATGATGAGATCAAGAGAATCACCGATTATTGTAAGAAACAAGCTGGCCCTGATTATGATGATACTTATTTTGAGATTAAGAGAAACTTAGAAGGTGAGTCTTTCTCTTATTCAAGTGAGAGTAATAATCCACGTGAAAAGGATGCCTTATATGATGAGGTAGTTGAATATGTAACTGAGGCTCAAAAGGCTTCTACTTCTTTACTACAAAGAAGATTTGGGATTGGTTATAATCGTTCTGCTCGTATTATTGATGATTTAGAGAAGAATGGCATAATTGGTCCAAGTAATGGTTCTAAACCACGTGAGGTGTACAAGAAAAAAGATGAAGAATAATTTTATTAAGACAAAGAAGTATAAGAATATTAATTTATATCTATACTTTACATCTGATTATGATTTGAAAAAGCATCTATGCTTAAGCTTGTTAGCTTTCTTTATTGGTGACTATTCTAAGAAGTATCCAACTAAGGAGAAGATGACTTTTGCGAAGGATAATTTATATGCAGCTAATGTTTATACCGGTTCTAAAGCTAGAGCCGGTTTAGCTTATTTCACAATTAAATATACTTTCTTGAATCCTTGTTTTGTGGATGTTGATGAGAAGGAATTTGTAGCTTTCTTTAAAGAACTAGTATTAAATCCTTATTTCTCAGAAGAATTATTAGAAGAATTTAAGACTATCTATAAGGCTAATATTCAAAGAACCTTGGATAAGCCTAATAAGTATGCCTCTAATCGTGTAAATCAAATTATTGGGCAAGAAGATCCAATCTTTAATATTTATACAGTAGATAAGATAGATATGATTGATTCAATCACCTTGGATGATGTGAAAAATGTCTATCATGATTTGTTAAATAACTTTGGAGTAGATGTTTTCTTGATTGGTGATTATAGCGATGATTTATTAGCTTATGCTAAGAGTTTAGTTAAGGAACATGATTATCATTTCAATAATTGTTCCTTAAATATTAATGAATTAGGCGAAATAGTTGAAGATAAAAATGTATCACAATCATCACTACAAATAGTCTATAAGACACCATTTAATCGTACTTCTAAGGAATTCTATGCTTATATGTTGGGTAATTCGGTGTTTGGCATTGTACCCACATCTTTATTATTTGATGAAGTAAGAGAAAAGCTTTCATTGTGTTACTATATCTCAGTTTTAGATTATAAGAACGAGGGTATTGTAAAGGTTTATACAGCTATTGATGGTAAGAATAAGGACGAGCTTGTTAGACAAGTTGATATACAACTAAAGCGTATGATTAATAAGGATTATGATCCAATTAAATTAGATTATGCACGTGCTTTATTAGCTGATTCTTTAAATGCTTTACAGGATAATACTGATGCCTATACTGAATATTATTTTATGAATAAATTAAATGGTATTGAGTGTAATAGACAGGAATATATTAAGAATTTAGAAAGCGTTACTGTTGATGATATTAGTGAAGTATTTAAGAAGTATCAACATGTATTAACTTATATGTTAAATGGGGTTAAAGATGAAAAAGATTCATAATGATTTTTTTGATGAAGATTTCTATATAGAGAAATTGGATAATGGGCTAGAAGTGGTTATTTTTAATAAGAAAGACTTCTTAACTACAGCCTGTGCTTTTGCGACATCTTATGGCGCTTTAAATACTGATGAAGTATTGGATGATAAAGAGTATCATTTTCATCCAGGAGTAGCTCATTTCTTGGAACATAAGCTATTTGAGAGCGAAGATAAGAATATCTTTGAAGAATTTTCTAATATGGGTTGTAATGTCAACGCCTTTACTTCTTATCATGAGACTGTTTATTATTTTTCAACTACTAATAAGGAAATTAAGGAACCTTTGAATCTATTGTTAGATTTTGTCCAAAAATTAGATATTACTGATGAGAATGTTGAGAAGGAAAAGGGGATTATTTGTCAGGAATTAGCCATGTATATGCAAAATCCTGATTCTCGTTTGTTACAGGAAACATATCGTTCTTTATATCATAATTATCCCCTTAAGTATGATATTGGTGGTGATGAAACAAGTGTCAATGCGATTAGTAAGGATGAATTAGATTTATGTTATAAGATTAATTATCATCCAAATAATATGGTTTTGTTGATAGTATCGCCACTAGATGTGAATTATTTGATGGATATTGTCAAAGAGAATCAAAGTAAGAAACATTTTGATGAACAGAAGGATGTTAAGACTTTGTTGATTGATGAAGATGATAGTGTTGTTAGAAAAGAATTTTCTTTTGAGATGGATATCAATAAGCCAAAACATGTTTATGCGCTTAAATTAAAGCCTAATTTCAAGGATAGCGATGATATCGTATATAAACAATGGTGTTTGGATTTGTATCTAAAGGCTTATTTCTCAAGTATCAATAAGGATTATCAAGAATGGCTTAATAAGGGGTTAATCAATGATTATTTTGGCTATGAAGTGGATTTTGATAAGGATTATGCTTATATCTTGTTTTATAACGAGAGTGAAGAGGATAATATCAAGGAACTTGTTGATAATGAATTAAAAAAAGATTTAATTACTGAAGAAATTTTGACTTCTATTAAGAGAAGATATATTGGAAATAGCTTTGATACTTTAAATGATGTTGAGTCTTTTGATACTGGTTATGTAAGAGATTATGTGAATGGTATTGATTATTTTAAGAGTATTGAGATACTTACCCACATTTCTTTAAATGATTTAAAGGCCGTATTTAAGGGCTTTGATTACTCAAATTATGCACTTATCCACATTTTGCCATGTGGAAAGTGATAAAAACTTGGGAATAATATGGGAATTTTCCTTTCTATTAGCGTGCTAAATTATAGGTACAGGTAACTAGAAAGGAGAAAAATGAACGAATTTAGATTTTGTGGCAGAGCTCTAGAAACACCTGAATTACTAGAGTCTGAAAAAGGAAGCAAGTATGCCCACTTATTTTTAAAAGTTGAACGCGAATATAAAAATAGTGATGGCAAAGTAGATACTGATGTTTTCAGAATTACTTGTTTCAAAGGTCTTGCTGAAGAGATTGAGAAGAATGTAAAGAAAGGTCAAACATTGATTATGAAAGGTCGTCTTCAGGAGAATAACTTCGTCAAGGATAATGGTGAGACCATTTATAGAGCAGAGCTTGTCGGAGATAGAGTGTTCTACGTTAACTAATCATAGCTACCCATAAGAAAGAGTCGAATTGATATTTTGACTCTTTTTTTCATATAATAGGCATATGGCTTTTGATTCATTACAAGATCGTTTAACGAAATCGCTTAAGAATATTGCTGGTAAGGGCAAGCTTTCTGAGCGTAATATGGAAGATACTTTAAAGGAGATAAGAGTTGCTCTTTTAGAGTCTGATGTTAATTATAGTGTTGTCCAAAACTTTTTGAATTCAATCCGAAAGGAAGTAGAGGGACAGGATGTTTTAAATGCGATTGATCCTGGACAATTATTAATTAAGATCGTTCATGATGAAATCATCAAATTATTAGGTGATGATGATAACTCAATTCATTATACAAATAATGGTTTAACTACTATTATGGTAGTTGGTTTACAGGGTACAGGTAAGACTACACAGACTGCTAAGATTGCTTATCAGATGAAGAAAGAGGGCAAGAAGGTCTTAATGGTTGCTTGTGACGTAATTAGACCCGCTGCCATTGATCAATTAAAGTCTTTGGGAGCTTCAATTGATGTTGAAGTATATTCTAAGGGTATTTTTGTGAATGCTTTAAATACTGCTATTGAGGGTTTAAAGTACGCTAAGGAAAATAACTTTGATGTAGTTTTATTTGATACTGCTGGTCGTCTTCAAATCGATGAGACTTTGATGAAGGAACTTGAGGATATTAAGGCCGCTGTTAATCCAAATGAAATCTTATTAACTGTTGATGCACTTACTGGTCAAGATATCTGTAATGTAGCTAAGACTTTCAATGAAAGATTAGCTGTTACCGGTTTAGTAGTTACTAAGTTTGATGGTGATGCTAAGGGCGGTTCTGTCTTATCTGTTAAGGCTTTAACTGGTGTTCCTATTAAGTATACTGGTATTGGTGAAAAGATTTCTGACTTAGATTCTTTCCATCCAGATCGTTTAGCCGATCGTATCTTGGGCATGGGTGATGTTGTTTCTCTTGTTGAAAAGGCTCAAGAAGAGTTTGATATGAAACAAGCTGAAGAGATGACTAAGCGTATGTTGTCAGGTAAGATGACAATGGATGATATGTTGGCTACTATTGATCAAACTAAGAAGCTAGGTCCTTTATCATCTCTTATGGGTATGATTCCTGGTATGGGTGATTTCAAGGGTAAGGTTGATGATGCTGAGGTAGATAAGAATTTTAAGATTACTAAGGCTGTTATTCAATCTATGACTAAGGAAGAAAGAAAAGATCCTAGCTTTATGAGAGGTTCTCATAAGCGTAGAGTTGCCAAGGGTAGTGGTACTAGTGTTGATGATGTTAATAGAGTAATTAACCAATTTGAGAGATCTAAGAAGATGATGAAGTCTTTAAGTGGTCTAGCAAGAGGAATGTTTTAATTAATGAAATATTCTCTATTCATCTAGAGAATTTCGTTTAAATGATTATAAGGGTGATATCGGTTATGAAATTGTATTGTTTTCTTATTGATATCACTTTTTTGATTTGTGCTAATATAAGGAAAAGGAAGGGAAAATGTAATTCTACTTTAAACTTATAGATTGTTTGATTATTGTTTTGTTTGGTTGTGATAGAAAGGAAATTATAATGAAAAAAATACTTATTTTATTCCTAACAATGGTGTTAATTTCTGGGTGTTCTATGAATAATAAAGAAGTAGATGGTGTGGAAAATGCTGCGGCTCCTAATGTTATGATTAATAACCGTTTGTATCATACTACAGGGGAATTATATGATGGTCGTTTTTTTAACGAGGCTAACGAAAATGACCGCAATCAACAATATGAAGTTGATGGTGTAATCACTTCAACAGTTGAAGGTTACATGCTTCCTGAAAAAAACAATCAATCTAATTTTGGTGTTGACTGTGAATATCATATTATTGATGATGAAAATATACTTGTTAAGATTGATGATTTGTGGATTAGATTTGAGTATGGTAATTAACTTTGAAGGTGTTAAGTAAAAATACTTGACACCTTCTTTTATTTATGTAATTATAGTTAAGGAAAAAGGAGGATAGTGTAAATGGTTAAAATTAGATTAAAGAGAATGGGTGCTAAGAAGTCTCCTTTCTATAGAATCGTTGTTATGGATTCAAGAGATAGAAGAGATGGCAGAGAAATCGAAGTTATCGGTAACTATGATCCAAGAAAAAATCCTGCAGTTGTTAATCTTAATGAAGAAAAGACTCTTGCTTGGTTAAATAATGGTGCTCTTCCAACAGATACAGTTCGTAATATCTTATCAAATGAAGGCATTATGAAGAAGTATGCCGATAGTAAAAAGGCTGGCAAATAATGATTGATCTTGAAAAAGTATTATTAAATATTGTTAAGCCTATTTGCGGTAATAGTGATGAGGTTATGGTTAAACAAATGGAATCATTAAATGATAATGAAATTCTATTATATGTTTATGCACCTAGTAACGATATCGCAAGACTAATTGGTAAACAAGGAATGATGGCTAATTCAATTCGTCAGATGTTACAAGTAGCTTCTAGAATTGAAAATAAGCGCATTTCTATTAAATTCGAAGCACTTTAAGGATGAATTCTTCATCCTTTTTTTATACAATTTTTATATGGAATATGTAGTTATAGGAAAAATAGTTAATACCTTTGGAATTAAGGGAGAGCTTAAGGTAGAATCGCATACTGACTTTTTAAGTGAACGTTTTAAGAAAGATTCTACTGTTTATATCGGTGAAAATCATGAGGCACTTAAAGTAGCTTCATATCGTATGCATAAGGGCTTTATTATGTTGTCTCTTGTTGGACTTGATAATATTAATTTGGTTTTAAAGTATAAGGACATGTATATTTATAAGTCTTGTGATGATATCAAACCTTTAGAAGATGGTGAATATTATTTTAAGGATTTAATTAATTTAGATGTTTATTTAGATGATAAGCAAGTAGGCAAATGTATCAATGTAGAAGAGGGTAAGGCTTATAATTTCTTGAGAATTAAGAAAAATGATGACAAGGAATGTTTAGTTCCTAATCTTCCGGTTTTTATAAGTAATGTTGATTTAGCTAATTCAAGAATTAATCTAACAAGTGGGGCTAGTGGTTTATTATGAGAATAACAGTTTTGACTTTGTTTAAGGAACAATTCGATAGTTTTTTGAATACTTCAATTATTTCTAGAATTCTTGAAAAAGAATTATGTGAAGTAAGGGTAGTTGATATCAGAGACTATTCAAAGGATAAGCATAGACATGTAGATGATACACCTTATGGTGGTGGTGCTGGCATGCTTATGAGGGTTGATATCTTGGCTGATGCGATTAGAGCTAATAGAAATGACGATACTTATATTTTGTTGACTTCTCCTAAGGCTAAGCCTTATGAAGAAAAGGATGCTTATAGACTATTGGAAAAAGAAGATTTGATGATAGTTTGTGGTCATTATGAAGGGGTTGATGATCGTATTAGTGACTTTATCGATGAGAATATTTCTATTGGTGATTATGTCTTAACTGGTGGTGAACTACCTGCGATGGTGGTTATGGATTCTATCATGCGTTTAATTAATGAGGGTATTAGTAGTGAGAGCCTTAAAGAAGAGTCTTATACTGATGGTTTGTTAGAATATCCTCAATATACAAGGCCTTTCAATTTTGAAGGTAAGGAGGTTCCTTTTGTGCTTACTAATGGTAATCATAAGGAGATTAAGAAGTTTAATTTAAAGGGTTCTTTAAGAGAAACTTATTTATATCGTAAGGATTTATTAGAAAAAAGAGACTTGTCTAAAGAAGAAAAAGAATTATTACAAGAGGTTATCGATGAGCTTGAACATTAAGGTTATTCTTTTTGATGTAGATAAGACTTTAGTTGATAGAGAATGTCTTATGTCAAATGAATTAAAAGATACTTTATTTAATTTAAAGAATAAGGGATATCTATTAGGTATTAATTCGGGTAGACCAGTTTTTTCTTCTTTAAGAGTGCTTGAAAAGAATGGGGTTACTGATTTATTTGATATCTTTTATGGTTGTAATGGCCTGGAGTTCTATGATACTAAGTCAAAACTAAGTACTTATTTAGATGAAATTGGTGTTGATACTATTCATGAATTAGATAAATTATTTCATGATGATTATCTAGAATTGTCTTTCTATAAAGATAATAAGATATTATGTTTAAATCATAAGATTAGCGATGAAAATAAGATTAAAGAGTGGGCGAGTGTTCGTTTTGTAGAGCCTAAGTATGTTGATTTTTCTAAGATTGATTATGCAATTCCAAAGCTTGTTATCTTATTTAAAAAAGAATATCATAATCAAATAGTTGCTAAAGTTAATAATATCAAGAATGATAAAGTAGATATCTTCTTTTCAGGTGATGAATGTTTGGAAATAGTGCCTAGTGGCATAAATAAGGGCACTGCTGTGCTTGATTTGAGTAAGAAGCAAGCTATTAATCCTAAAAATATTATGACCTGTGGTGACGCTGAAAACGATCTTCCTGCCTTGTTGTTGGGTGAAGGAGTATTTGTTGGAAATAAAAGAGAGGATATAAAGTATTCTTGCGAATTTAAAGAATTAGCACAATTCTTAAATAATACATTAATGTAACAAAGGAGAAATTATGCAAAATTTTAATTATTGTACACCTACAAGATTAATCTTTGGAGAGGGTGTCATCAAGGACTTACCAGAAGTAATGAGTCATTATGGAAAGAAAATTCTTCTTACTTATGGTGGTGGCAGTATCAAGAAGATTGGACTATATGATAAGGTTTTAGAGCTTCTTAAAGGTTATGAAATCTATGAGTTACCAAACATTATGCCTAATCCTAAATATGATCCAAGTGTTTTGGATGGTGTAAGAATGTGCAAGCAACACAATATCGATGTCATCTTATCTGTTGGCGGTGGTAGCGTTCTTGATTGTTCAAAGGCTATTGCGGGTGGTGCTAAGTATGATGGTGATCCATGGGATTTAATTACTTATAAGGCTGAAACTAAGGATGCTTTACCGATTGTAGACATTATCACGCTTGCTGCAACAGGAAGTGAATATGATGCAGGTGGTGTTATTTCTAGAACTGAAACTAATGATAAGACATGTTATAGTGATCCACACTTGTATCCTAAAGTATCTTTCTTAGATCCTACTTATACTTTTACTGTTTCTAAGAAACAAACAAGTGCTGGTATTGCGGATGCGATGAACCATATTTTTGAACAATATTTCTGTGAAGATTCAACTATTCTTAATGATGGTTTTATGGAAGCAGGGCTAAAAAGTTTGATGATTAATGGTAGAAAGTGCCTTGATAATCCTGAAGATTATAATGCTAGAGCTGAGATGATGCTTGTTTGTACATATGGTTGTAATGATATTTATAGTCTTGGCAATAGCCAATCAGGTTGGCCATGTCATGGTATGGAACATGCCTTAAGTGCTTATTATGATATTACGCACGGCGAAGGATTGGCTATTATTACACCACGTTGGATGAAACATATTTTAAGTGAAAAGACAGTTGATCGTTTTGTGAAATATGGTATTAACGTCTTTGGTATTGATAGTAACTTAGATAAGATGGAAATCGCTAATAAGGCAATTGAAAAGACATATAAGTTCTATGAATCTATTAATATTCCTATGCATCTAAAAGATGTAGGCATTGATGAATCTAGAATTGAGACAATGGCTAAGCATGTTGCGGATAATGAGGGACTTGAGAATGCTTGGGCTCCATTATTACAAGAGGATATTGCGGCTATCTTTAGAGCTTCGCTATAATAATTTGAGTGATAAAGTTCCGGTGTTGTTACTGCAAGTGAAAACCTGACATTGGCGGTGTCGGGTTTTCTTGTACTTCTTTTTGGCTTTGTTGTTACTTAAATAGTAACGTAATCAATAGCTTAAGTGCTAAGGCGATAAGATCTACAAGTGCCATAGCTAAAGCTATTTGGAAGTCTTTCGTATAAAAAAGTTCCAATTTTGTTGTTGCCACAAAGAAGCCTCTTCGTAAAAAGATTTTCCTTAAAAAACACAATGTATATTCATGTTTCTAATATATGTAATTGCCGTTAAACTCAAAATTTCTACATTTTATAAAAAATTAAAGTGATATACTGAAAGTGATGAAATGGTTCAATTAAAACCACAAGAAAACCCGACAAGTGCGAATGTCGGGTTTTCAATTGCTTCTTTGTGGTTAATTTACATTACTTAAATAGTAATGTAAACAATAGTTTTATAGCTAAGGCAATTAAATCAACCATCGCCATAGCTAAAGCTATTTTGAATTGTCTCATGATGAGGTTCAATCAAAACCACAAAGAAGCGTAGAAGTATCTCCATAAAAGATCCTTCCTAAGAAACACATTTGATTATATTTCTAATATATTATTGGGATGAAACTTAAAAATTCCTACAAAAAACAATCAAATTAATGATTGCTTTTAACGTAGATATATTTCGAAGTTAATATGAATTGTTTGTTAATATAGATTACTTTTCCATTTCTTGATTTAACTACTTGTCTTACTTCTAGAAGTGGGGTTCTAATTGGACAATTTAAATAACTCGCATATTCTTTATTAGCATAATCGATAGTAAAGAAATCGGTGAATGTTTCAGGTGTTATTTTGATTTTTTCAGTCAAATATTCAATTAAGGATCTATCTTTTATATCATCTTTTAATAAGAAGTCATATTCTTCTCTAAAATAGTCAACCTCTACAATGCATGGAACATCATCGACATATCTTATTCTAGTAATTTCAACTAGTTTGTTTGTTGTAGCTTCTAGGTCCGCTAAAATTTCTTTTGGTCCATCTGTAAGTTTACAGTCAACGATTACAGTCGATGGTTTAGCGCCTCTTTGGCGACAATTTTCAGTAAAACTACCGCCTTTAGTGATTGATTCGACATGAATTTGTTCTTTAACGAAAGTTCCTTTTCCGCTTTTTCTGATTAAAATATTCTCATCAACCAATTGTTGAATAGCTGCTCTTACGGTTACCCTTGAAACATTGTAGAGATCTTTTAATTCAAATTCGGTAGGAATTTTATCGCCTGGTTTATATTTGCCTGATTCAATATCTCCTTTGATTTCATTGTACAGTTGCTCCCATAATGTTACAGGGGTTAATTTTTTTAATGTGTTCATGCATTTATTGTAGCAAACATTAAGAATTTAAGCTAAAAATAAAGCTTTTGTTGTTGAATTGCCTATTTAAAAGTTATACAATCCCATCTTTGACAGTTAATAAAAGTAATAAAGCTAGAATACCGCATAAATAGGCCACATTCTAGCTTTTTTGATGTTTTTAAGTGTTGTATGGAAATACTTAACTTATAATTTTTTAGCTATTTTATTTAATTGAACTGGATAATAAAATGTTTTATTTATACCTAAGCCAAATACTTGTTCTAATGAATCTAATACATTAGAACCTGTGTAACAGGATTTATAGAAGACTCCTTCACAATCTAGGACATTCATATTCTTTAGAGTAGTGATGATTTGGGTAGGAGTGTAATGAGTATTGTTTCTATCTAATTTTGTTTCAAGTAATCTATAGATTAATAGTGCTGTATAACAGATTAGAAAGTGAGCTTTGATTCTTTCGTTTTTATAATGATAAATTGGTCTTGTCTCAAAAAATGTCTTCAATACTCTAAAACAGTCTTCTATCTTATATCTATTTCTTTGAACATCAATTATCTCTCTTTCATCTTCATTAAAGATATTGGTAGCTACACAATAGAAGCCATCATACTTTTCTTCTTCTTTGATTCTTTCTTCATCTAGATAATAATCGGTCTTACTATTTTTCTTACTAGACTTTATAAAACGAGTAACATCATTAGGACCTTTCTTATAAGTATCTGGATCAATGTGTTCTAATAGGCTCTTAGCTCTTTCTATTTGTCTATTCCTTATGGTCTTTTGGTATTCAGCCATCTTTCTATTGTAAGTAACTATAATTCTTTGTTTAAGTGTTCCTTTTGATTTCACTTTTCTAGTATTACCGTTTTTAAGAAGTTTGGTTTCAGTTAAACCTAAATCTACAAGACTATCTACTTCAATAGATTTATAGATATAGCCATTATAGAAATCAAGATTATTAGTATCGTTTTTATCAAATGTTTTCATAAACTCTAATGAAGCTTTCTTACCGGTAGACGAAAACTTATATTCATAATTATTAAAAACAGCTTGTTTAACAACTTCACTTAACTTCTTAATTGATTGAGTTACTACGAATTTTCTACCACCCATATCATTGAAGACACGGATATTTGTATATCCAAGTCCTGCATCTGCACAGTATATGATGTCTTTTCCTTCAAACATCTTTAATAGTTTCTTTTCACTAGGCACTGCTGATAATGATTCATTATCACTTCCAGGATTTACACACATACTTAAAGGGATACCATCACCATCCATAAATAGTCCCATTTGTACTATAGGATTTGGTCTATGTTCCTTAGATACACCATATTTTAATAAACCTTTTATTAGTTCACCAGTTACATCATCGTAATAGTCTTCATCTTCCTCTTCTTTTTCAAAGTAAAAGTTTGTGCAATCAAAATAACATACATCAGTGTTTCTTTTAATTACATTATTACTAGAATCAAATAAGTAAGACAAATAATCATCATAGTTATCTTCTAAGATATCCATAAATCTTGGAATATGTTGATAAGGGAAACAAACATCACCATATAAAGAAGATAACTTAGATTGTGAATATAACTTACTTCCAGGATCTAATACACGAAGTATAACAAGCGCCATGTTTATAAGATTTGGATCATATGTTATTTTTCTTCCTTTACATACCTTATCAAAGAATTCTTTTAAGTTTAAAGAAGCATAGATATCTTTTAAGAAAAAGTAACCAATATTTCTACATAAAGAAGAAGAGGCTATATCTCCATTATTGATAATCTTCTCATTTGTCTTAACTGTAAGATTAAATACGATGTTTCCTTTTTCAAATTCCTTATTGTATCTAGCTACTTCTTCAATTGCGAACTGTAATGGATCTTCATGGTCTTTTAATAGTTCAGAATATTTACCAATACGAGCTATATTCTTAGTTGTAGTCTTCTTGCCATTTCTTACACCTTGTTGAACAAAGTATGTTGGATCTTTTGATTTTCTATCATAATAAAGTTTCATAGTTGTTTTCCTTTGAATTTTTATATATTATACCATAAAATACAACACCATACAACATCCATACAACACAAAAAAATAATAACTTGACATAAAAAAAGCAGCAATTAAGCCACTTTAGAACATTTTATTGATTTACAAGTGTCAAAGTACCGTGTTACAGGGGTTAATTTTTTTAATGTGTTCATGCATTTATTGTAGCAAACATTAAGAATTTAAGCTAAAAATAAAGCTTTTGTTGTTGAATTGCCTATTTAAAAGTTATACAATGTATTTAGTTAATACAATAGATGACAATATAAAACTATGGAGGAAATCATGAAGAGAAAAGTAGTCTTAGCATCTCATGGAGAACTAAGCGAAGGTATCGTTAAAAGTGCCAAGATGATTATAGGGGAATTTGAATATGAGGTAATAACTTATACACTACAACTAGGTCATCATCCAGATGAGTTTAAGGATGTGTTAGAAGAAGAAATTATGGCTAATGCTGATGTTGAGTATGTTATTATGGTTGATTTATTTGGGGCTAGTGTTGCGAATTCTTTATTTATACTTACTTCATATAAAAATGTCAAGATGTTCACTGGTATGAACTTGAATATGCTTCTTTCAGTTCTTGTTGAATATAAGAGTGAATTAAGTGATGCTGATGTTGAAAATATCGTAAATGATTCAAGGCTTGGTGTGAGAAGTTTAAAGAATGATATTTTAACTGATAATGAAAATTTTTAAGGAAAGGAGGAACAAATGGAGAATAAGAATTTTTTAGGTCTTTTCAAAAACAAGAAGCCAATTATCGCAATGTTACACTTAAAAGGTGATAGCAGAGAAGAAGTATTTAATAGATTTAAAAACGAATTAAATACTTATGTCAGATCTGGTGTGGATGCGGTTATAGTGGAAACATACTATGGTGACTATGACAATATGGTAGATGCCTTGGAATATTTATCTAAAATTGATTTAGGTATTCCATATGGTATCAATTGTTTAAATGTTGATCATATGGGTTTCTATCTTGCGAAGAAGTATAATGCTTCTTTTGTGCAAGTTGATTCTGTAGTAGGCCATGTTAAGCCAAGAGATGAGGCTACTATACAAGCTTTTTTTGATGTTGAAAGAAGCGATTATGATGGATGTCTAATTGGTGGTGTAAGATTTAAGTATCAACCTATGTTGTCTGTTAATTCACTTGAAGAAGATTTAAAGATCGCTACAGGTAGATGTGATGGAATTTGCGTTACTCAAGATCGCACAGGACAGGAAACTTCAATGGCTAAGATAGTTGAATTTAGAAATTACTTAAATGATTTCCCACTAATTGTTGCTGCTGGGGTGACTAAGGATAATTTAGAAAAGTCATTAAGCGTTTGTGATGCAGCTATTGTGGGTAGTTATTTCAAGGACAACTATAAGGATGAAGGCGAAGTTTGTGAAGAACATGTTAAAGAATTTATGGAAACAGTAAGGGAGTTACGTAATCATGGTTAAATTAACAAGAGTGGATCACCGTTTATTACATGGTCAAGTTGTTTTTAAGTGGTCAAAGGTTTTAGGCATTGATTGCATATTGATTGCTAATGATGCGGTAGCTAAAGATGAATTAAGAATGACTGCCTTACGTATGGCAAAACCAAGCACATGTAAGTTAGTAATTAAGAGTGTTGATGATTCAATTAAAGCACTAAATTCTGGTGTAACTGATAAGTACAAATTATTAATTATCACAGAATCAATCAAGGATGCTTATGCGTTAGCTAAGTCGGTGCCTGAAATTAAATATATTAATTTAGGTGGTGCTAAGATTGCTGATGATAGAAAACAAATATCTAAGGCAATGTTTGTGTCTGAAGAAGATATTAAAATGATTAAGGAACTAAATGAAGATGGCGTTAAACAAGAGATTCAAATGGTTCCGGAAGACGTAGTAGAAGATGTTATGTCTTTAATTTAAAAATTAGGAGGATAAAATGACTGAGGGTCTATTTTTAAAGGCTGTATTGTTGTTTCTTGTAGCTTTTGTTGGTTACATGCACTCTTATTGGGGTTCAACAATGCACAATCGTCCACTTATTATGGGTACACTAGTTGGACTTGTATTAGGTGATGTTAAAACGGGTATTATTATTGGTAGTACATTGGAATTAGCTTTCTTAGGAGCCGTTCCTATTGGAGCAAGTAATCCGCCAGATATGACTGCTGGTGCTGTTATTGCGACTGCGTTTACAATTCTAACTGGTGCTGATAGTGGTATGGCGGTTACTATTGCGATTCCGGTTGCTGCACTAGTTGCGTTATTTGATAATTTCCAAATGATGTTTCTCTTAACTCAAGCTGGTCATATGTGTGATAAAGCTGCTGCTAATGGTGATTATAGAAAAGTTGAGAAGATTGCTAGAATCTCTAGTATTGGTAATAAGGCTCTTTTAGCTTTACTTGTAGCACTTGGATTCTATTTTGGTTCATCAGCTATCGAAACTTTCGTCAACTGGGTACCGGAATGGGTATCTCACGGTATGGATGTTGTAGCGGGTATTCTTCCAGCACTAGGTATTGCGATGTTGGCTAAGATGATTGTCTCTAAGGATAACTGGGGCTATTTAGGATTGGGCTTCTTAATTAGTGCTTATTTAGGTGTTCCAACATTAGGCGTAGCTTTAGCCGGTATTTGTGTTGGTAGCTTGGTTTTATTCTCTGAATTACGCAAGGGTAAGGAGGTATCTTTCAATGATGACAATGAATTCTAATAAGAAGACAGCTATCACAAAAAAAGAATTTAGACAAATGTTTACAAGATCATGTACATTAGATTCTGCTTGGAACTATGAACGTCAACAACATATTAACTATTGTTACATGATGATTCCTGTTTTGAAAAGATTATATGGTGATGATAAAGAGGCAATGGCTAAGGCTTTAAATAGACACTTAGAATTCATGTCTTGCACACCACATTTAGTAAGTTTTTTAGGCGGTATTACTGCTGCTATGGAAGAGGAAAATGTTAATAATCCAGAATTTGATGAAACATCTATCAGTTCTGTTAAAACATCATTAATGGGACCTATTGCTGGTGTGGGTGATAGTTTCTTCTGGGGAACACTATTAACTATTGCCGTTGGTATTGGTACATCTTTAGGTGCTAATGGAAGTATTATGGGACCAATCCTATTCTTCTTAACTATTAATGTTCCAGGATTCTTATCTAGATATTATGGTTTAAAAGTTGGTTATGGCTATGGTACTAAGTTTTTCTCCACTTTAAATGAAGGTGGTCTTATTGAAACAATTACTAAAGCTGCATCTGTTTTGGGCTTGTTGGTAATTGGCTCAATGATTCCTGCTCAAGTCGCAATCGAGACACCAATTGAATTAACTATTGGTTCAATGGTTACTCCATTACAAGGCTATTTCAATGATATTATGCCTGCATTATTGCCATTAGCAGCATTTGGTATTATGTATACTATGTTAGGTAAGAAGGTTAAGCCTACAACTATTCTTCTTGGTTTAGTGATATTTGGCTTAGTTACATCATACTTTGGCATTTTATAAAAAGAGCGATTTTAAATATCGTTTTAACATCTTTGGTTTTAAAACAAATGTGTGAAATGGTTCTTGATAACCGCAAACAAAAACCCGACATATGAATGTTGGGTTTTCTTATACTTCTTTGTGGCTATTCTCACTACTTAAACAGTAATGTAAATATAAAGATACTTCCTAATAAACATAAAATTCCTAGACCATATATAAAAATATTGCCTAAATGGGTTTGACTATGTTATCATACTTAAGCGTTGTTCCGCTTTTCATGTTGATTATGAACAACATTATTACATGTTAAAAGGAGAAGAAAGATGAATTTAAATTTAGTAAATGAAATTACTAAGGATCAATTAAAGACTGATCTTCCAGAAATCAAAGCTGGTATGACAGTAAGAGTTGACGTAAGAATTAAGGAAGGCGACAAGTCTCGTATCCAAGCATTCGAAGGTGTTGTAATTAAGGTTCAAGGTAGTGGTATCGGTGAAACTTTCACAGTTAGAAAGTTATCAAGTGGTGTAGGTGTTGAAAGAACATTCCCTATGCATTCACCAGTTATCGATAAGGTTACAGTATTAAGAGTTGGTAAGGTTAGAAGATCTAAGCTTTATTACTTAAGAAACCGTTCTGGTAAGTCAGCTAGAATTAAAGAAGTTCGTTAATTTGATTAAAAGAGTCGCCCAGTGCGACTTTTTTAATGTAATATATCAGTATGGGTAAAAAAATTATTGAAATTATTAAAGACTTTTTCCAAGTTGGAATAACCGCAATTATTGTAGTTTTTATTTGTTTTAAGTTTTTATTTATATCAGCACAAGTACATGGTACTAGTATGTATCCAACACTACAAACCAATGACCGTGGTTTTAGTTTTGTACTTACTAAAAATCTTGGTATTGAACGCTTTGATATCTGTGTTATTGATTCACCAAAGGCTAGTGAATTACTTGTTAAAAGGGTTATCGGGCTTCCTAATGACACTATCGCTTATATAAATAATATGTTATTTATCAATGGTGAATATGTGGAAGAAGAATTCTTGAGTGATGATGTCTATACTAATGATTTTGAGATAACTTTAGGTGAAAATGAATATTTCTGTTTAGGAGATAATCGTCCAGTTTCTAAGGATTCTAGATATTATGGGACTTTTAGTAAAGAAGAGATTAAATCAACTCATTTCTTTGTATATTATCCATTTAATAGAATTGGAGTAAAGTAAATGAATATTACAGTATATTTAGGTGCTAATTTTGGAAATGATTTGAGGTTAAAAACAGCTTGTGAAGAACTAGGAACCTGGATTGGTAAGTCGGGTAATAATCTTGTATATGGTGGTTCTAAGTCTGGTTTAATGGGTGTATTAGCTGAAAATGTTTTAAAAAATGGTGGTGAAGTAATTGGTGTTGAACCTCAATTCTTCATTGATCAGGGCTTGGAGTATAAAGAAATTACTAAACTTTATATTACCGAAGATATGCCATCTAGAAGATCTAAGATGATTGAACTTGGCGATGCCTTTATCGCTTTCCCAGGTGGCACTGGAACTTTGGAAGAGATTGCGGAAGTAATGTGCAAGGTTTCTCTTAAACACTTAGATGCACCATGTATTGTCTATAACTTGAATGGTTATTATGATGATTTAAAGGCTTTATTAAATAAGATGATTGACTATGATTTATCTTCTAAAGAGAAACAAGAAAGAATCTTTTTCTTGAATAACTTAGAAGAAATAATTGATGTGATAAATAAGTATAATGCAGTTGTCTAGGCAACTGTTTTATTAACTTATGTTATATTTAAAGGTAGTGAGTGATAACTATGGATAATGAAAATAAGGTAACAATAAACCGGTATATACCAACTTATGGAAAATTACTCATAAGCTTTCGTAAATAAAGAATTTTTCTTTCTTGTGTTTAATAGTAAAAAATGATTTAAATTATTAAAACTTAATGGTAATTCCGTTTGATGGAAAACTAAGATTTTAGATATAGGAGATGATAAAAGTGACAAAAGATTTAATTGTTAGAAGTAGCAGTGCGGAATTCTTAATATTTGAAAGGCAAACACACGATAAAGGAATTCAAGTTAGATTTGAATATGGTGATTTGTGGTTAACACAGAAAGCTATCGGAGAACTATTTGATGTGGACAGAACAGTAGTTACCAAGCATATTAAAAATATATATTCTGAACTTGAACTGAATGAAAATTCAACTAGTGCAAATTTTGCACTAGTTCAAAAAGAAGGTAATAGAGAGATTACTAGGAATGTATTATATTACAACTTAGATATGGTTATTTCGGCACATCTAATCAAATAATTTACAATTTATAAAAAGGAAGTGATAAACATGGATAATGAAAATAAGGTAACAATAAACTGGTATCCAGGTCATATGGAAAAGGCCAGAAGACAAATGGAAGAACAGTTAAAACTGGTTGATATCATCATTGAAATAAGGGATGCTAGAATGCCTTTGGCAAGTGGTAATCCTTTACTTGATGAGATGGCTAGTAATAAGGAAAGGCTAATCATTCTTAATAAGGCTGATAAGGCAGATCTTAAACAAAATGAATTGTGGATTAATGGTTTTAAGAATGTAATTTTGTGTGACTCTTTAAATGAAAAGAATACTAAGAAGGTTGTTGATAAAGTTAAATTAATCTTAAAGGCTAAGCTAGATAAGGCAAGAGAAAGAGGCATTCGTAAGAAGGTTTTAAGAGCTATGGTGGTTGGTATACCTAATGTTGGTAAATCGACTTTTATTAATAATGTGGTTAAAAAGAAGGTTGCTAAGGCGGAAAATAGACCAGGAGTTACTAAGAATCTACAATGGATTAGAATTAACGAAGATGTTGAATTATTAGATACGCCAGGTGTTTTATGGCCTAAGATTGAAGACCAAAATCAAGCTATGATTTTAGCCTTATTAGGTAGTATGAACGATAAGATTTTAAATGAAGAATCTTTAGTTTATTTTGGCTTAAATTATATTAAAGATAATTATCCAGGCCTTTTAAATAAGCGCTATGGTGTTGATGAAAACAGTGCTGATTTAATCAATGAAATAGGCTTAAAGAAGATGTGGCTAACAAGTGATGGTGATGTTGATCGTCATAAGGCTTATAGCTTACTTTTAAAGGATATAAGAGAAAACAATATTGGAAGGATTACTTTTGAGAAATATGAGTCTATTGAATGAGTATGAGAACTTGTGTCTTGGTACAGATGATTTAGTAATGGGAATCGATGAAGCTGGCAGGGGTCCTTTGTGTGGGCCTCTTGTTGTGGCAGGTTGTGTTTTTCCTGTTGGCTATAATAACGAATTAATCAATGATTCTAAGAAGTTAAGTGAGAAGAAAAGGGATATCTTATATAATCAGATTGTTGAGGATGCTTTGTATTACTGTATAAAGATTGTTGAGCCTAAGGAAATTGATGAGCTTAATATCTATGCAGCAACCAAAAAAGCAATGAGTGAGATTGCCTCTTCTTATGATGTGAAGTATGTTTTAACTGATGCGATGCCGATTGTTGATAATGAAAAGGTTATTCCTATTATTAAGGGTGATGCTAAGTCTATTTCAATTGCGGGAGCTTCTATTTTAGCTAAGGTCACAAGAGATAAGATAATGTATGAATATGATAAGTTATATCCTGAATATGAATATCGTAAACATAAGGGTTATCCTACTAAAAGACATCTTGAATTATTAAAGGAATATGGAATTTTTGATATCTATCGTATGTCATATGGACCTTGTAAGGATCCAAATTTAAAAAGAAGAGGGTAGGAATTTCTGATTTTCATCTCAATAATGGAGTATGGAAAATAGAAATAAATTAATTTCGCTAGCAATCAAGTATGCTGGCAACTATGACTTAATTAGAAAAGCTATCATTAGAAATGAGGATGTTGAGGAAAGATTCTGTCCTAATGCGATAACTATTTTTGATGATGCTTATCCTATTGAATTATTTGATCTTAACAAAAGTCCTTTCGTTCTTTTTTATAGAGGAGACATTAGCTTATTAAAAAGAGATAAAATAAGTATTGTAGGCTCTAGAAGGCCTTGTGATTATGCCTTATTTGCCACTGAAAAGTATGTTCAAAAAGTAAGGAATGAAAAGGTAATTGTCTCAGGTTTGGCTAAGGGAATTGATGCTTGCGCTCATAAAAATGCTAAGATGACAATTGGTGTTTTGGGTTGTGGTATTGATTATATTTATCCTGCTGAAAACAAGAGTTTGTATAAACGAATGGAACAAGAGGGTTTACTTATTAGTGAATATCCTTATAAGATAATACCTAATGCCTATCATTTCCCTTTTAGAAACAGAATAATTGCAGCTTTGGGTGAAGAAGTGCTTATTATGGAAGCTAAGAATAAATCAGGTACTCTAACAACCGTAAATGAGGCTTTAGCCCTAGGGAGAACTATTAGGGTGCTTCCTTTTGAGGTGTTTAATGAGAATGGAAATTTTAATAATCAATTAATTCAAGAGGGTGCTGAAATTCTTAAATATGAAGATATAAATTGACAAATAATAATTGAATGTGTAATTTATTGAAATAGAGAGCGTAAAAGATATGAAAAATTTAGTAATTGTAGAGTCTCCTTCTAAATCAAAGACAATTGAAAAATATTTAGGAAAGGACTATAAGGTCGTTTCTAGTAAGGGTCACATTCGTGATTTGGCTACTACTGGTAAAGAAGGGCTAGGAGTAGATGTTGAAAATGATTTTAAACCAACTTATGTGGTTTCTAAGGATAAAAAGGATACTGTAAAAGAATTGAAGTCTTTAGTTTCAAAGGCTGAAAAAGTATATCTAGCAACCGACCCGGATAGAGAAGGAGAGGCTATTTCTTGGCATTTAGCTCAAGAGTTAGGATTAGATGTTGATGATACAAATAGAGTGGTTTTTAATGAAATTACTAAGAATACTATTTTAAATTCAATGGAAAATCCTCGTACTATTGATATGAATCTTGTTAGATCACAAGAAACAAGAAGAATACTTGACCGTATTATCGGTTTTAAGTTGTCTAAGTTGCTTCAAAAGAAGATTAAGTCTAAGTCAGCAGGTAGAGTACAATCTATTGCGCTTAGAATGATTTGTGATCGTGAGAAAGAAATTGCGGCTTTTGTGCCTGAAGAATATTGGACTATCAAGGCTTTATTAAATAAGGATAAGGATGAATTCAACACTACTTTGGCTAAGATTAAGGGCAAGAAGGCTGAAATTAAGAATGAAGAAGAGGCTAATAAGATTGTAGCTGATTTAAAAGAGCCTTTTGTGGTAAGTAGTGTAGTTGAAAAGAAGAAGAAAAGAGCTCCTTATCTTCCTTTTATCACTTCAACTCTTCAACAAGAAGCTTCTAGTAAATTAGATTTTAGCGCTAAGAAGACGATGATGTTAGCTCAGAATCTATATGAAGGTATTGATTTAAAAAATGAGACTGTAGGCCTTATTACTTATATGCGTACCGACTCTACACGTTTGTCTAACGAGTTTGTTAGTGCTGCCTATAGTTTTATTGAAAATGAATATGGTAAAGAATATAAGGGATTTTATCGTGTAAAGAATGATGAATCAAGTCAGGATGCACACGAGGCTATTAGACCAACATCACTTGATCATACACCAGAGAGTGTTAAGCCTTATTTAACAAATGACCAATATAAGTTATATAAGTTTATTTATATTAGAGCCCTAGCTTCTTTAATGAAGGATGCATCATTTAATTCAGTAACTTACAACATTGAAAGCGGTGATTATTTGTTTACAATCAGTGGTTCTAAGCTAGATTTTGATGGTTTCTTGAAGATTTATAAGGATTATGATTCTAGCAAGGATGTTATTTTAAAGCCTTTAAAAGAAGGGGATGTTCTTGAATTAAAGGATACTGTTAAGGAACAACATTTTACTGAAGGACCAAGTCGTTATACTGAAGCTAAATTGATTAAAGCACTAGAAGAAGAGGGGGTTGGTCGTCCTAGTACTTATGCGACTATCATTGAGACTATTGTTAAGCGTAACTATGTTGAACTTAAGAAAGAGTCTGATAAGTCTAAGACTAAATATTTCTATCCTACAGAGCAGGGTACTTTAACTGATGAGAAGCTTAAGGAATTCTTTAAGCCAGTTATCAATGTTAAATATACTGCTAATATGGAAGATGGCTTGGATAAGATTGCTGAGAATAAGGAGAATAATCTTGAGTATTTAAGAAAGTTCTATGATGAGTTCCAACCTCTTGTAGATAATGCCTATGAGAAGATGGAAAAGAAAGAGGATGAAAAGACTGGTGAGAAGTGTCCAGTGTGTGGTAGTGACTTAGTTTATAAGGAAGGCCGCTATGGTAAGTTTGTAGCTTGTTCTAATTATCCAACTTGTAAGTATGTTGAAACAGAGAGTGTGGGAAGGGATTGCCCTGATTGTGGCGCTCCTTTGATTTATAGAACTGGAAGATATGGCAAGTTTATTTCGTGTTCTAAGTATCCTGAGTGTAAGCATATCGAAAAGATTGAGAAGGAAAAGCCAGAGGAAGTAGGAAGAGATTGTCCTGAGTGTGGTAAACCATTATTAAAGCGTAAGTCAAGATATGGAACTTATTTTATTGGTTGTTCTGCTTATCCAAAGTGTAAATATATCGAGAATATCGAGGGTGAAAAAAAGCCAAGAGCTACAAGAAGTAAGAAAAAATGAGAGAAGTGATTGTTGTTGGAGCGGGTTTAGCTGGTTGTGAGGCTGCTTATAAGTTAGCTAAGCTTGGTGTGAAAGTTAGACTATATGAACAAAAGCCTGTTAAAAAGCACGAGGCTTTTAAGACTGATTTATATAGTGAACTTATTTGTTCTAATTCTTTAAGAAGTGATGATTTATATAATGCGGTAGGTCTTTTAAAAGAAGAAATGCGTACTCTAGATTCTTTAATCATGGAAGCTGCCGATAAGAATAGAGTTGAGGCTGGTAAGTCTTTAGCGGTGGATAGAGAAGGTTTCTCTAGGTATATTACTGAAAGAATTGATAATGAGCCTAATATTGAAGTGATTCATGAAGAATTTACTCATATTGATGAAAATATTCCAACTATCATTGCGGCAGGTCCTTTGTGTCAGGGCGCTTTATCTGATGAGATTAAAAGACTTGCTGGTAAGAGTTACTTATATTTTTATGATGCGGTTTCACCAATTGTAGAAAAGGATTCTATTGATTTTTCAAACGCCTATTATAAGTCAAGATATGATGAAGAGGGTGAAGGCGATTATATCAATTGTCCTTTGACTCGTGAAGAGTTTGAAATTTTCCATAGAGAAGTAGTAAACGCTAAAAAGATTGATGTTCATGATATTGATTCTGAGATCTATTTTGAAGGCTGTATGCCATTTGAAGAGATGGCTAGAAGAGGATATAAGACTTTATTATTTGGTCCTATGAAACCAGTAGGTTTGGAACATGATGGTGTTAAGCCTTATGCAGTAGTACAGCTTAGAAAAGATAATGCGATTGATACTTTATATAATATCGTAGGTTTTCAAACGCATTTAACTTTTGGTGAGCAATTAAGAGTTTTAAAATTAATTCCAGCTTTAAAGAATGTATCGATTGTAAGATATGGTGTAATGCATAGAAACACTTATATTAATTCACCTAAGGTAATTAATAATCATTATCAATTTATTGAGTATCCTAATGTTTTTGTGGCTGGTCAAATCAGTGGCGTTGAAGGTTATATCGAATCAGCGGCCAGTGGTTTGTATGCAGCTTTAAATATGTATAACTATTTAAATGGATTAAATGGTCCATATTTAGGTCAAGATACAATGATGGGTGCAATGGCTTCTTATATCAGTGATTCTTTGATTGATAAGTTAGTGCCTATGAATGCGAACTTTGGCATTTTTAAGTGTGATTTTAAGGGAAATAAGAAGGATAAGAAGGCTTATTTCGTGGATCATGCGTTAAGTGAAATTAGAAAATATAAGGAAGAATTTTTTAAATAGGTTGTTAATAAAATATTAATCTGCAGTATAATTTATATAGTTGTTAGTGAATATACTAACAAGGTAATTATGGAGGAAATTTTATGACACGTTTTACATTACCTAGAGACATTTATCATGGCAAGGGCTCTCTTGAATCTTTGAAGACTTTCGAAGGTAAGAAAGCAATGATCTGCGTTGGTGGTGGATCAATGAAGAGATTCGGTTTCTTAGACAGAGCTATTGGCTACTTAAAAGAAGCTGGAATGGAAGTTGAAGTATTCGATGGTATCGAATCAGACCCATCTGTAGAAACTGTTATGCGTGGTGCTGATGCTATGCTTAAATTCGAACCTGACTGGATCGTTGCGATTGGTGGTGGTTCTCCAATTGATGCTGCTAAGGCTATGTGGATTAAATATGAATATCCTGAAACAACTTTCGAGGATATGTGTAAGGTATTTGGCTTACCTAAGTTAAGAACAAAGGCTCATTTCTGTGCTGTTTCTTCTACTTCTGGTACTGCTACTGAAGTTACTGCTTTCTCAATTATCACTGATTATCAAAAGGGTGTTAAGTTCCCAATTGCTGACTTTGAAATTACACCAGATGTAGCAATCGTTGACCCAGAACTTGCTGAAACAATGCCTAAGAAGTTAGTTGCTCATACAGGTATGGATGCTCTAACTCATGCTGTTGAAGCTTATGTATCAACTGCAAACTGTGACTATACTGATCCTCTTGCTATTCATGCAATCGAAATGATTCAAAAGGATTTAGTACCTTCTTATAATGAAGATATGAAGGCTAGAGATGATATGCATAATGCTCAATGTTTAGCTGGTATGGCTTTCTCTAATGCATTATTAGGTATCGTTCACTCTATGGCTCATAAGACTGGTGCTGCTTTCGCTGACTATGGTGCTCATATTATCCATGGTGCTGCTAATGCTATGTATCTTCCTAAGGTTATCGCTTTCAATGCTAAGGATGAAACAGCTAAGAAGAGATATGGTGTAATCGCTGATTACATGCACTTAGGTGGCAACAATGATGATGAAAAGGTTAAGTTATTAATTGACTTCTGCCGTGGTATGAATGATCAATTAAATATCCCTCATTGCATTAAGAACTATGGTCCTGATTCTTATCCAACTGAGCAAGGTTTCGTTCCTGAAGAAGTATTCTTAGAGAGACTTCCTGAAATCGCTAGATTAGCTATCGGTGATGCATGTACTGGTTCTAATCCAAGAATTCCTACTCAAGAAGAGATGGAAAAACTATTGAAGTGCTGCTACTACGATACTGAAGTAGACTTCTAATAACTCTAAAATAAAGCGTTTGTCTTGAATTTCGTTCAAAATGAACGCTTTTTTATATTGAACTTAAAAAACTTGTCATATATAATAAATAGGCATTTGTATGCAATACACACACAGTGGATTCATTACTCCGTGGCGAAAGCTTAGTGATGATCGAAACTGTGGAGGAGAAACGGAAAGAGAGGAAATATTTAAAATGTCACAATTAGTTTCAATGCGTAAACTTCTAGAAAACGGTGTTCATTTAGGTCACCAAACTAGAAGATGGGATCCAAAGTGTAAGCCATTCATCTACACTGCAAAGAATGGTATTTACATTATCAATCTAGAAAAGACTCAAGATGGTCTTGATGTAGCTTATGCTAAATTAAAGGAAATCGCTGAAAATGGCGGTAAGGTACTATTCGTTGGTACTAAGAAGCAAGCTCAACAAATCGTTCTTGATGAAGCTACAAGAAGTGGAAGCTTCTACATCAATCAAAGATGGTTAGGTGGTACATTAACAAACTTCAGAACTATTCAAAAGAGAATCAAGAGACTTCTAGAAATCAATGAAATGGAAGCATCTGGTACTATTAATGTTTATACTAAGAAGGAAGTTGCTTTAATTCGTAAGGAAGCATCTAGACTTGAAAACTTCTTAGGCGGTATCAAGGATATGAAGAAACTTCCTGATGCATTAGTTGTTATCGATCCAATGGAAGATCACAATGCTGTTTTAGAAGCTAAGAAGTTAGGTATCCCTGTATTTGGTTTAGCTGATACAAACTGCAATCCTGCATTTGTTGATTATGCTATTCCTGCTAACGATGATGCTGTTAAGGCTATCAAGTTAATGACTTCTTTATTAGCTGATGCTATCGTTGAAGCAAAGGGCGGTATCTTACAAGATGCTTATCAAGAAGATGAAGCTGAAAAGGATGTAACTATGGAAGATGTTATCATCAACGTAGAAAAGCATGCTGAAGAGCTTGAAAAGAGAAGAAAAGCAAGAAACGAAGAAAAGATGCGTCAACAAGGACAAAACAGAGGTCGTTTCAATAGAAACTCTGAAAGAAGATATATTGGCAAGAAGGACGCTGAAAACAGCGAAGCTCCTGCTACAGAAGAAAAGAAGGAAACAACAGAAGCTAAGGAGGCTGAATAATATGGCTATTACTGCTGCTCAAGTTAAGGAATTAAGAGAAAAGACTAGTGCTGGTATGCTTGATTGCAAGAATGCATTAAATGCTACTGATGGCGATATGGAAAAGGCTATTGACTGGTTAAGAGAAAAGGGTATCGCTAAGTCAGTTAAGAAGGCATCAAGAATTGCTGCTGAAGGTCTTTCTAAAGTATTAGTTGAAGGTAACAAGGGTTGTCTTATTGAAGTTAACTCAGAGACAGACTTCGTTGCTAAGAATGAACAATTCTTAAAGCTTGTTGATACTGCTTGTAAGACAATTCTTGCTAGCAATGCTACAACAAATGAAGAAGCTTTAGCATTACTAGTAGATGGTAAGACATTAAATGATTTATTCATTGATGCTACTGCTACAATTGGTGAAAAGATTGTTTTGAGAAGATTCGCTTTAGTTGAAAAGAGCGATAGCGAAATCTTTGGTTCATACATCCATATGGGTGGCAAGATTTCATGTCTTGTAGTATTAGAAGGTGGCGATGAAGCTTTAGCTAAGGATATGGCTATGCAAATTGCTTCTATGTCTCCAGCTTATGTTTCAAGTGCTGATATGCCTCAAGACGTAGTTGAACATGAAAGAGCTGTTCAAACTGAAATCGTTAAGAACGATCCAACTTTTGCTGGTAAGCCAGAAAGAGTTATTGAAGGCGCTATTAACGGTAAGGTTTCTAAGTCTTTAAAGGAAATGTGTTTAGTTGACCAAGAATTCTTCAAGGATCCAGGTCAAAAGGTTGCTGCTGTATTAAAGAGCGCAAATGCTTCTGTAAAGAGTTTTGTTAAGTATCTTGTTGGTGAAGGTCTAGAGAAACGTGAAGAGAACTTCGC
Source organism: uncultured Erysipelotrichaceae bacterium (assembly GCA_934725085.1). GTDB lineage: Bacteria > Bacillota_I > Bacilli_A > Erysipelotrichales > Erysipelotrichaceae > Colivicinus. The sequence continues at coordinate 45,413 of CAKVAL010000003.1, forward strand.
TGAAGAAGTTGCTAAGCAAATGGCTTAAAAATTAATTTCAAGGACCTTTAATGGTCCTTTTATTTTTGGAGGATAACATGTATAAAAGAATTTTATTAAAACTTTCTGGCGAGGCTTTAGGCAATCCTTTTGATACAAAGGTGCTTGAAAACATTGCTGAACAAATCAAACAATTGGTTAATGATGGCATTGAAGTAGGTATTGTTGTTGGTGGCGGTAATATCTGTCGTGGTCGTACTTTTGAAAAGCTAGGTCTAGATAGAAGAAATGCAGACTATATTGGTATGGAAGCTACTGTTATTAATGCTCAAATGATTGAGGCTTCTTTAACTAAGATTGGTGTAGATGCTAAGGCTTTGTCTACAATTGATGTTCAAAGAGTTGAAAAATATGACGCTGAAAAAGCTAATATCATGTTAGATAATAAGACTGTTTGTGTATTTGGCGGTGGTACAGGAGAACCTTTCTTCTCTACTGATACAGCTAGTGCTTTAAGAGCTCAAGATATTCATGCTGAAGTTGTTTTGATGGCAAAGAACGGTGTTGATGGCGTCTATACAGCTGATCCAAATATTGATCCTAGCGCAACTAGATATGATGAGTTAAGCTTTAATGATATAATTGAGAAAGAATTAGCAGTTATTGATTTAGAGGCTGCTAAAATCTGTAAAGAGAATAAGATCCATGCGTTTATCTTCGATATGGCACCTGAAAACAATATTGTGAAGGCTGCTAAGGGAGAAACAGTGGGTACAATCATTAAGTAAGGAGAATTTATGGAAATTAAACATGTTGAAGAAAAGATGAATAAGGCTATCGCAGCTTTAGAAAACAATCTAACTAAGGTTAGAACTGGTAGAGCTAATCCAAATTTATTGGATCATGTTGAAGTAAACTATTATGGTTGCCCAACTCCAATTAATCAAATTGCTTCTATTAGTGTTCAAGAAGGTAAGACTTTAGTTATTAAGCCTTATGATGCTAGTAGCTTAAAGGATATTGAAAAGGCAATTAATGCTTCTGATATTGGTTTACCACCTCTAAATGATGGTACAGTTGTTAGAATTACTATGCCTGTTTTAACTGAGGAAACAAGAAAAGGTTTCTGTAAGGATATTGCTAAGTATGGTGAGGAGACTAAGGTCGCTATTAGAAATATCAGAAGAGATGCTAATGATGAAATAAAGAAGGACAAGACTCTTCCTGAAGATACTGCTAAGGATTTACAAGACCAAGTTCAAAAGTTAACTGATAAGTTTGTAGAAAAGACTGATGCGGTTGCTAAGGCTAAAGAAAAAGAAGTAATGACAATCTAGTATGAATACTTTAAATCATATCGCGATTATTATGGATGGTAATGGTAGATGGGCAAAACAAAGAAATCTACCAAGAACCATGGGTCATAAGAGGGGTATTGAAAAAGTTCGTGAGATTGCAATTTATGCTAATAAGTTAGGCATTAAGTGCTTAACTCTTTATGCTTTTTCTACAGAAAATTGGAAAAGACCAGAGAATGAAGTGAATTATTTGATGTCTTTGCCTAAGGTTTTCTTTAATTCTTATTTAAAGGAAATCATGGAAAATAACATTAAGATTGAAATGATTGGTGAGATGGATAGAATTCCAGGTGAAGCTAAGTCAATCTTTGAAAGTGCTATTGAAAAGACTAAGAATAATACAGGCATGGTATTAAATTTTGCCCTTAATTATGGCGGTCAAAGCGAGATAGTTAGAGCTTGTAAATTATATGCTCAAGATTTTAAGAATGGTCTTGTTGATGATGTAGATGAAGAGTCTTTTACTAATTATCTATATACTAAGGATTTGCCTGAAGTTGATTTGATGATTCGTACAAGTAATGAACAAAGAATTTCTAATTTCCTTTTATATCAGTTAGCTTATAGTGAGTTTATTTTTACTGATACACTATGGCCTGATTTTACATGTGATGATTTAGATAGATGTATTGATGAATTTAATCATCGTACTAGACGTTTTGGTGGTGTAAATGAAACAAAGAATAATTAGTGCTGCAATCGCTGTTGCGATTTGTATTTATCCATTAATATTTGGTGGCATAAGCTTAAATATTCTACTGACTTTAATTGGTCTTGTTGGTTTATATGAATATGTTAATTGTATTAAGAAGCCACTTAATTATCTTTTATTAGCTTTTAGTGAAGTTGTATATCTTATTAACTTATATTTTGGTGCTAAATATTTTATTCCTTCATTTTTAGCTTTGATTATTGCTTTATTTATAGTGGCAATCTATGATGAAAATATTACTATAAATGAAGTATTCGGTACTGTAGTGATGACTTTTATTGTAAGCTATTGTATCTTACTAGTTATGAATTTATATGCTGGTGGTAATGGTGATGTCTTCTTCTATATTTTGATTGCTTCATTATTAACGGATACTGGTGCATATTTTGTAGGTCGTCGTTTTGGTAAACATAAGTTAAACGAGAGAGTATCTCCTAAGAAGACTATTGAAGGTTCTGTTGGTGGTGCTATAGTTGGCTTTATTTGTTCTATGGTTTTTGCATACTTTAGAGCTTTCTTTGGACTTTCAATCGGTTTGGTGATTGCTTGTTCGATTTTACTTCCAGTTATTTCTGAATTTGGTGATTTAGCTTTCTCTTTAATTAAGAGACACTATGGAATCAAGGACTTTGGCAATATCATGCCAGGGCATGGCGGTGTGCTTGACCGTATTGATTCAGTTATTTTCTGTTTAATGTTGTTTGCGATTTTGACTAATATATTATGATGAAGAATATTTTATTACTTGGTGCTAGTGGTTCTATTGGTACTCAAAGTATTGAGATTATCAGGGAACATAAGGATAAATTATGTCTTAAGGGTGTTTCTGTTGGTAAGAATGTTGAATATCTTAGAACTTTACTAGAAGAGTTTGATTTAAAATTTGTTTATTCCATTGATAAACAAAAGGAACTAATGGAAAAGTATCCTAATGTTCATTTTTATTATGGAAATAATGGTTTAGAGCGTATCGTTAGGGAAGAGGACTATAACTGGCTAGAGAATGCTTTAGTTGGTTTTACAGGTTTTAAGCCTACTTTAAATGCGATTAGATGTGGTAAGAATATTGCCTTAGCTAATAAGGAAACTTTAGTTGCTGGTGGCGATATTATTAATGCTGCTGTTAAACAATATGGCGTAACTTTGCTTCCTATTGATTCTGAGCATTCAGCTATCTTACAGTGTCTACAAGGCCATAATAAGGAAGATGTTAAGAAACTTATCGTAACAGCTTCTGGTGGTGCTTTTAGGGATAAAGATAGAAGTGAACTAAAAAATGTTACTTTGCAAGATGCTTTAAAACATCCAACTTGGTCAATGGGTAATAAGATCACTATTGATTCAGCTACAATGATGAATAAGGGTTTTGAGATTATGGAAGCTCATTACTTGTTTGATATTCCGTATGATAAGATTGAGCCAGTAATTCATCCTGAATCTATTATTCATTCGATGGTTGAATATAATGATGGTACGGTGATGGCTCAAATGTCTTCACCTGATATGCGTTTGCCAATTCGTTATGCTTTATTGTATCCAGATAATAAGGGTGATAATCTTGTTAAACATATGGACTTTAGTGAATGTATTAATTTGAGTTTTAGAAAAGTTGATTATGCTAGATATCCTTTAGTTTTATTAGCTAAGGAGATTGGTGCTTATGGTGGCAATTTTGGCGCTTTGTTGATAGGTGCTAATGATGAGGCTGTTGACTTATTCTTAAATGGTCGTATTAAGTTTACTGAGATTGAACAATATGTTATTAAGACGCTTAAGCATGCTCATTTTGTAAAGAATCCTAGTGAGGATGATTTGATTTACTATAATGATTGGGCTGCTAATTATGTAAGAAATCTTTGGGCTAATAGTTAATGAGTTTATTTAATTTTATTTTATTTATATTGATGCTTATGGCAATTATAGTGGTTCATGAATTTGGACATTTTATTGTTGCCAAGATGTTTAATATCTATGTTCCTGAATTTTCTATTGGGATGGGTAAGGCTTTATACCAAAGAAAGGGTAGGGAGACTACTTTTTCTATAAGATTATTACCAATTGGTGGTTATTGTGCTATCGCAAATACGCCAGATGATTTTGATGAAAAGATTGAGGTTGAAACAGAAAAGGTTGATGTTTCAAGAACTCTTGCCGGTATTTCTAAATTCAAGAAAATACTAATTCTTTTAGCTGGTGTAATCATGAATGGTGTTTTAGCATTAGTTATCATGGCTATGGTTTTCTTATCTATTGGACAAGTCGGTGTTTCACCAAGTTCTAAGATTGAACAAGTAGTTGCTGATTCTCCTGCTGAAAATGCTGGTTTAATGGCTGGTGATTATATTAAGAAGCTTGAATTTGATAATGGTTATTCAATAAGTATTGATACTTACGGGGGCTTAAGTGATTTTATGTCTTTGTATAAAAGCGGTGATATCACTGTTACTGTTGATAGAAATGGAGATAATAAAACTTTAACTTTAAGTCCAGGTACCAAGGATGGTAATACTTATTTGGGCATCGCTTTTGGGACTTATGGGGTTGAGAAGGTAACATTTTTAAGTAGCTTTAAATATGGCTTTAATTATCTAAAGGAGATGACTCTACTATTAGTAACGATGTTACTTGGTTTATTTAGAGGTGTTGGACTAGATCAATTATCAGGTCCAGTTGGCGTTTATAAGGCTACAAGTGATGCGATTAATTCAGGTGCTATTTATTATTTTGTCTTAGCTGCCTCATTGTCGTTGAATGTTGGCATTTTTAATTTGATTCCGATTCCAGCATTAGATGGTGGTCGTATTGTCTTAACTTTGATTGAGGCTATTATCAGAAGACCTATTAGTAAAAAGGTAGAATCTTATATAATAGGCTTGTCTTATGCTTTGTTCTTATTATTATTTATATATGTAACAGGCCAGGATTTGTTTAAATTGTTTAAGTAGGAGTAACTTATGTTTGTAAAATATTTTATTGTTTTTCTAGTTTCGATGGTTCCACTGATAGAATTAAGAGGAGCTATTCCTTATGCTGTTGCATTTCATTTGCCGCTTGTTCCAAGTTATTTGATTGCGATTGTTGGCAACATGCTTCCAGTTCCTGTTATTTTCTTTTTCGCAAGAAAAGTACTTGAGTGGGGTAAGGATGTTTCTTTTAAGCCTTTCGCTAAGTTCTGTCGTTTCTGTATTGAAAAGGGTGAAAGGGGTAAACAAAAGCTTCTTGCTAAGGCTAATAATGGTGTCTATGTTGCGTTATTCTTATTTGTAGGCATTCCTTTACCTGGTACAGGCGCTTGGACTGGTACTCTAGCAGCTTCTTTCCTAGATCTTGATTTCAAGAAATCGGTGTTTGCTGTAGTTTGTGGTGTTGTTTTAGCAGGTATCATTATGGGCCTTTTGTCTAGTGGTATCTTTGGTGCTATAAGTTTCATAAAGTAGGAGGGATTATTTATGAAGATTCTAGTTGCAGGGGGAACTGGTTATATCGGTTCTCATACAGTTGTTGAACTTATCCAAAAGGGTCATGAATGTGTAATAGTTGATAACTTATATAATTCATGTGAGAAGGTATTGGATCGCATTAAGGAAATTTGTGGTGTTAAACCAACTTTCTATAATGTAGATATCAGGGATAAGGAAGCTTTAGAGAAAGTGTTTGTTGAAAATAAGTTTGATGCCGTTATTCATTTTGCAGGTCTTAAGGCTGTTGGCGAGTCAGTTACGATTCCTTTGACTTATTATGAAAATAATATTTCTGGTTCTATTAACTTATATGAATTAATGCAAAAGTATGATGTTAATAACTTGGTATTCTCTTCTAGTGCTACTGTATATGGTAACAGTTTTAAAGCTCCTTTTAAGGAAGAATATGGCAGAGGTACAACCACTAATCCTTATGGTACAAGTAAATTAATGAATGAAATCATTATTGAAGACTATTCTCACGCAAGAAAAGAGTTGTCTGCAGTATTGTTAAGATATTTCAATCCAGTTGGTGCTCATAAGTCAGGTTTGATTGGTGAAAAACCAAATGGTATTCCTAATAACTTGATGCCTTATATTGCTGATGTTGCCAATGGCAAGCTTGAATACCTAAGAGTATTTGGTGATGACTATGATACACCAGATGGCACAGGTGTTCGTGACTATATTCATGTAGTTGACTTAGCTAAGGCTCATGTACTTGCGATTGAGTATGCTGATAAGCATAAGGGTTGTGAAACTATTAATATCGGTACTGGTGTTGGTTATTCAGTTCTTGATATCGTTAATGCTTATAAGAAGGCTAATAATATCGATATTCCTTATAAGATAGTTGAGAGAAGACCTGGTGATATCGCTACATGTTATGCTGATACTAAGAAGGCTTCTGAATTATTAGGATTTAAGGCTCAATATGGTATTGAGGATATGTGTAAGGATTCTTATAACTTTATCAAGAAGAATCCTGATGGTATCAATTAATTTATAGATAAATTTATCGTTATAAAAATTGACAAAATTATAGACGTAAGTCTATAATTTTTTATGTATGAAAAACCCAATTATTAGTGTATTAGATTCATTAGTTCCAATTAGTGCTTTAAACCAAGGTAAGGCTGCTAAGATTATTTCAGAACTAGGGCCTGAAGATGTTAAAATAATAGTTAAGAATAACGAGCCTATGGCTGCAATTATTCCTATTAGTAGATTTAATAAGCTTCTTGAAGCTGAAGAGAATATGGAGAAAAAATGACAAAGAAAAGAAAAGTAAGATATGATCGCGTTGTTTTGTTGGTTCTAATAGCAGTAGCTCTTATTATCGCTCTTGTTTTAGGCATCAAGATGATTTTAAAAAAGCCAGCTGTTGATGATAATCCTAATAACAACAATCAAATAGTTGAAAGTAATGATACGAGCTTAGAGCTTGTTTCTTATGATGTTTATAAAGATAAAGATAACTTATTAGGTTTTAATTTTGCGGTTATAGAATTAAAATTTCAGAATGAAAAGGGTATTAACTATGATTTTGGTAATCTAGTTACTGATGAAAACATCAAATTATCGGATACTTCTATGTATTCAAAGAAATTTAATTTACAAGAATTAGATTTTTCTTTATTGAATACTGTTAATGGTGTAATTACTAGTGACAAGGAATATACAGCTAAGGTCTTTGTGCCTTTCACAAAGGACAAATTAATATTGACTGATATGGTAAGTGGTAAGTCATTTACTATTGATGTAAGCAAGAATGAAAAAGATTTAAGTTCATTGAAGTATCAATCAACTGAATCTAATATTTCTTCTTCTAACTATAACCTTGATATTTCCAATAGTTATGTTTCAGATATGATGACTAGAAATGGTCAGGACTATAATTCAAGTATGCTATGTATCTATACTTTTGATATAGATGTTAAATCTATTGGGGATAATATAAAATTAACTAGTGCTGTTTATAAGAAAAACAGTGATGGAGAATCTTATGATGCTTTGGATGCTAGCTATGCTTCTAGAAAGATAGATAACATTCTTGATAAGACTTTAAAGGTTGGCGATAAGTATGCATTATTCTTTGAAGTATTTACAGATCCAAATGAGAAACAAGATTTTAGTGGAACTATTACTTTTAATTTCTCAGATGGCTCTTCTAAGACAATAGATACGGTGTTGAATTGATGAAGAAGTTATTTATAAAATTACTTGTTATATGTTTACTAGTACCATTTATTGGTACTTTTGAGGTTTCTGCTCAAGATTTAAAAAGCTGTGGCTATGAAGTGGCTTACATTAATGATGATGGCAGCTTTAGCACCGAAAGCTGTTATAGCGATTTTGTTAGTGCAAAAAATAGAATGAAAGAATTAGGTGGCGATGTTGTTGTTAGACATGATTCTTCTTATTCATATACAAAAATTATTGCGATGAATTCGGGCATTGCCTATTCATATCCTAGAGATGGTGCTACTTTAAATATTTATCAGGATGTAAATAATCATTCGATTTACTATAAACAAACTTATGTGGCAAGACACTTTGAATTGAATTATCTAGATACTGAAAGATATTTAGGTGATGGTAGAGGGATGATTGAAACTAATATCAATGGTTTCCATGGCTTTACTGATTTAGAATATGTTGATTTGGTACCTAGCAAATTTATTAGAAATGGCATCGCGATTACACTTGGTGGTAATAATCCTTATACAAATGAGGGAACTTTTACTTTTGTTCCTAAACAAAATTACTATGAAAGAAGAACAAGTGGCAATTATAGTGAAATTGTTTATCACATTTATAGAGGTTTTCCAGCTAATGGGTATGAACCTGTAAGCGAGGCAATTGTCATTGGTCCTGCGCCTAGTGATATGAACGAGGGCGTGAAGTACTATTCTTATGATGGTGTAAATTTCTATAGTGATAGTGATTTTAAGAATAAGAGCTTTACGTATTATAATTATTATCAATTTTTACCATTAAGATCGAAGACTAATATTTCTGCTGATATCTTTAATAGTTATATATCTAAATATGATAATTCGGTTATGAGGGGCACAGGCCAAACATTTATTGATGCCCAAAATAAATATGGTATTAATGCTTTATTGTTGTTCGCGATGGCTGCTCATGAATCAGCTAATGGTACTAGTGGTTATGCAACGAAACGTAATAATTTGTTTGGCTGGAATGCAGTTGATGCTGATCCGAATCAAGCTACAAGTTTTAGCAGTGTAGCAGCATGTGTAAACGAACAGGCTGGAGTTAATCTAAGAGGTTTTGTGGATGTTACTGATGGAAGATTCTTCTCATCTTCGCTTGGAAACAAAGGCTCTGGTTTAAATGTAAAGTACGCTAGTGATCCATATTGGGGTATGGAAATAGCTTCTATTGCTTACCAAATTGATAAGTTGTCTAAGAATAAGAATGGTACTTTGAGTGATTATAATTATTATTCTTTGTCTTTGATTAATAAGTTTGATATTCCTGTTAAACAAGATGCAAGTGATGGTTCTAAGACTCTATATACAACACAATATGGTCCACATTATCAAGAAGGCTTTATTGTGATTGATTTAGGAACTCAAGGTTCTTTTACAAAGGTTCAATCAACTAATCCAATTGATGAAAATGGTAATATTAAGACTCATAGAACACCAATTACTACAGGTAATTTGAATCCTATTTCCTATGGTGAATATGATTTCGATAGAAGTGTTGCTTATATTAATAGTGAATATTTAACGGTTATTAATAAGAAAAATGAGAATACTTATGATAAACCAGACAAAGATTTAAGTTTAATGCAAAAGATTAATAATCTAAGTGTTGAAAATAATGTTATTCACATCGATGGATTAGCTTTTATAAAAGGTATGAGTGCCTTGAACTTGGATAAGATATCTATTTCTATAAAAACTATTGATAATTTATCTAAAGAAGTGATGAAAACCTATAAAACAACCGTATCTGAATTTGATGGCATTTCATTTGGTGACACACATACTTATAAATATATAGCTTATAGTGTTGATATACCTCTAAGTGATTTTGATGAAGGCTCTTATTCTTTAAAAGTTTCCGTTAATAATGATGGATATGAATATGATGGCGAATTGAGTACAACAAAGTTTGAATTCGCAAATATCAATGTGTCTTTCAATGAAATGAATTATAGAATCAAGATTAATACTTATTATAATTATCGTGTTGAAATTGAAGCTGAGAGTATCCCTGAAATTATTGATTATGCAGAGATTTCTAAGCCTGATAATTCAATTAGAAATTCTTTATTCTCATTCGATTTGATTGAAATTGATGATGAATTAAATTTCAATATTGATGGGCGTTCAATGATTTATTACACAAATTATGATAATTTGGATAATCTAGAAACAACTTTATATCTTGTTGATAGTGCTGACAATTATTATGAAATTAAATGTGAAAACTATAAATCAGATTTTGATTATAAAGAAGCATTACAATCTTCTTATAATTTAGATTATATTTCTTTCAAAGGTACTGACAATATCGGTAATATTGGAAAAGGGATGTATTCGATTATCTTGAAAGTTCGTAACGGTGAATTTGTTGATTATATAGATTTAACTACTGCGAAAAATGTAGATAATACTATCACAAAAGATGGCGCTTCTTATAGAATATTCAAGAGCAATTTAAAGAATAGATTAATGTTGGAGGTTAAATAATGAAAGATTTTTTTAGCAGTAAATTAAATATCTTTTTGAGTGTATTACTATTAGCTATTATAGGTGTTTGCGTATGGTTTGCGTTTACACTATTTGGTAATCCTTTTGATAAGAGCATTGTTGCGATTAATTTTAGCGGCATGAATAAGACTGAGGTTGAAAAATGGATTGATGATAACAAACTTGATAAGAGTAAATATAATTATTCTTTTCAATATGATGACGTTATTGAACAAAACTATGTAGTTTATCAATCTGTTAAAGAAGGCGAAAAGATTAATGATTCTTTAACTATCGTTTATTCAAATGGCAAGGATCCAAGTGGTGCTAAGGATGTGGCGTCTGAAATTAAAAATATGTCAGCTGATGAGGCTAGAAAGTGGTTCTTGGTCAATGAATATACAAATGTTTCTTTCTTATATGAAACAAGTGATGTTCAAGAATTTGGTAAATTAATTAGTGTTAATCCAAGTAATGCGACTAAGAGCGATAATATAACAGTAACATATTCTCTAGGCAAATCAATCGAAGATATTGTTACTACGGTTCCTAATTTTTCTACTTATACTGAATTAGAAATTAGAGAATGGGCTAAACAGTACGCGGTTGATTTGAGTATTAAATTCGAGGAACATGATATTGCGAAGGAAGGCGAATTTATTTCACAATCTATTCCTGCTAACAAGGAGATTAAGGGTGGCCAATCTTTAATTGTTACTTTATCTAGTGGCAAGGGTGATGGTAACTCTAAGACTATTCCTGATTCTTATTTAGGCTTAAGTGAAAGCGATTTTATTTCTAAGCTAAAGGCTTTAGGCTTTACAAATTTGTCTAAGTCAAATACTACTTATTATGCTGAGAGCATCGAAAAGGGCAACATTTACTCTTATGATGATGGCACTTTTAGTACAAGTAGAACAATTAATTATGCTTTATCTGAAGGCAAATATACTTTTGATGCAAAGGAATTTAACGATAAGACAAAGACTGATGCTGAAAAAGTGGCTGCTAATTTAAAGAATAGGAATGCAAGAATCGACAGTAAACTAATCACTATTGAATTTGTTGCTGGCGATAAGAATGATGATAAGGCTGGCAAAACATATGATTGTGCAGCTAGTAAGAATGCAATTTCTTGTAAGGTTTATTCAAGTGATAATAGTGCTAAAGCTTTAATTCCTACTAATAATCAGTATTTAGGCAAGGACCCACAAACTTATATTGATGCTTGTAAGAAATTAGGTTTTACTAATTTTAAGAAATTAGATACTACTTATTTTTCTACTACACTAAAGAAAGATACTTTATATTCTTATGATGATGGTGAATTGTCTTTAAGCAAGACACTTGAATACGCTTTATCTGCCGGTCCTTATTCATTCAATGCGAATGACTTTAATGGTCTAACAAAGGATGAAGCTAGTAAGAAAGCTTCTGATTTAAAGGCTCGTAATGCGAGAATTAATGGCGATTTGATTACTATTAGTTTTACAAAAGGAACAAGTAGTTCTGTAGGAACTGGCAAGGTTTTTGATTGTACTGCTAATAAGAATAATATTTCTTGTAAGGTAAATGGAGAAACTAGTGGAGGTACTGCAACTGGTAAGACAGCTACTATTCCTGATACTTATTTAAATATGAAGGAAGCTGATTTCTTAACAAAGGTTAAAGCTTTAGGTTTCACTAATTTTGCGAAGTCTGATACAACATATTTTTCAGAGAATTATCCAGCTGGGAATATATATTCTTATGATGATGGAACTTTTGATTTAGGTAAGACTATTAACTATGCTTTGTCTGCTGGCAAATATTCTTTTAATGCCAGTGAATTCAATGGCATTTCTAAAGAAGAGGCAACTAATAAAGCTAATGCATATAAGAATAGAAAGGCTGATAGAGGAAATTTAAGTATTTCATTTACAAATGGAGAAGCTAATTCTTCAAATGTTGGCAAAACATATGGTTGTTCTTATACTTATAAGAATATTTCTTGTAAAGTTTATACAAGTGGTGGTTCAACTCCTAGTGTAGCTAAGGTTAGTGTTTCTGATTATACTGGTAAAAGTGTAAATGATTTTAGAACTTGGTGTTCAAATAACGGTTTAACAACAAATGTAAGCGAACAATATTCAGATAATGTTGCTAGTGGTAATATTATTTCTCAAAATCCTGCATCTGGAAGTTTAGACAAGGGAAGTGCTGTTAGTGTTGTTGTTTCTAAAGGACCTAAGCCAGTTGAGACCAAAGCTTTATTAGATATTGATGATTTAAATTCTTTCTATTTAAATGGTTCTAAATCTTTTGATGATTCAAAAGGTAAGATTTCAAACTATTTAAGCGGAGCCGGTTTTACTAATTATTCTTTTGTAGAATCTGTTGGTGATCCTCCTTTTATGATTAGTAAAATCACTGTTGATGGCAACAATCATTCTAACAAAGGCAACTATGCTTCAAACAGTGCTATTGTTGTATATATTAATAAAGATAGTAAGTAATTATGAATCGTATTAAATATTATTTTGAGCGTCTATTTGAAATAGATTGGAAGAATATGTTTAGGGTGGTATGTAAGATATCTAAAAGATGTCATAAGCCTTATATCCTTATTCTATTTGATACAATTTGGTGTTCTATTAAGTATGGTGCTGGCTATATGGATTATTTCCAATTCTTCTTTGAGAATTTAAATTCTAAACAAAGGTCCACATATATTAATCGTACTGTAAATAATAAGTATCATCGTTTATTGAATAATCGTGATTATTTCCATTTATTTCAAAACAAGCATGAATTTTTAAATACATATAAGGAATTTATTAAAAGAGATTTCTTATTGTTGGATGAATCCACTTATGATGAATTCTTATATTTTGTGAAGAAACATCCTGTATTTATCGCAAAGCCTGATGATGGCTTATGTGGTATTGGTGTTGAACTTATTGATACTAATGGATGTGACTTAAAGTGTCTATATGATAAATTGCTTACTAATAAACAAAACTTATTAGAAGAGAGAATAGTTCAAAACGCTGAGATGAATAAACTTTATCCTGAGGCTATTAATACTTTAAGAGTTGTTACTATTAATCGTTTTGGTAAGGTTAGCGTTCCTTTTGTAGCTTTGAGAATTGGAACGGGTGGTAGGCACGTGGATAATTTCCATGCGGGTGGTTGTTTCTCTGTTGTAGATAGTGATGGAGTTGTTAGAAAACCTGCTTTGGATAAAGAAAACAGAATCTTTTATGTTCATCCAGATACTGTTACTTCTATTATTGGATTTAAGGTTCCAATGTATGATGAAGTAATTGAACAATGCAAGAAAATGGCTTTGGTTACACCTGAAATCGGTTATACAGGTTGGGATATGGCGATAGGTGAAAAGGGTATTGATGTCGTAGAGGCTAATCAATTACCAGGATATGACATTTATCAGTCTTATCCTCATTTGAATGCTGATTTGTGTGGTTTGAAGCCACGTTTTGATGAAGCTATATTTAATAAATAATTGTTACTAGTAAATCCTTCTTTGGTATAATTTATACAGATACTTTAGGAGGATTTTTTTAATATGGGAAAAGTATTCCAATCAATGGATGGAAATACAGCTACTGCCCATTGCGCGTATGCGTTTACTGAAGTAGCTTGTATTTATCCAATTACACCTTCTTCTCCAATGGCTGAAGTTATCGACACTTGGTCAACAGAGGGCCGTAAGAACATTTTTGATTCAACTGTAAAGGTTGTAGAAATGCAATCTGAAGGTGGTGCTGCTGGTGCTTTACACGGTGCTTTACAAGGTGGTACTTTAGGTGCTACATTTACTGCTTCACAAGGTTTCTTGTTGATGATTCCTAATATGTATAAGTTAGCAGGTGAATTATTGCCAGCTGTTATTCATACTAGTGCTAGATCTTTAGCAGGCCGTGCTTTGTCAATTTTTGGTGATCACCAAGATATCTACTCTGCAAGACAAACAGGTATGTGTATGCTTGCTTCTCATTCTGTTCAAGAATGTATGGATCTTGCTGGTGTAGCTCACTTGGCTGCTATTAAGGGTTCACTTCCTTTCATTCATTTCTTTGATGGCTTTAGAACTTCTCATGAAATTCAAAAGGTTGAAGTAATGGATCAAGAATTCTTAAAATCACTTGTTGATATGGATGCAGTTGCTAAGTTTAAGGCTAACGCTTTAAACCCTCATACAAATCCAGTAACAAGAGGTGGTGCTGAGAATGATGATATTTACTTCCCAGCTAGAGAAGCTGCTAATGGTTATTATGAAGCTATTCCTGATATCGTTAACGATTATATGCAAAAGATTTCTGAGCATACAGGAAGAACTTATGCTCCATTTACTTACTATGGTGCACCTGATGCTGATAGAATTATCATCGCTATGGGTTCTGTTACTGAAACAATCAAGGAAACTATCGATGCTTTAAGTGCTAAGGGTGAAAAGGTTGGCTTAATTAAGGTTCATCTATATAGACCATTCTCTGTTAAATATCTTGAAAAGGTATTACCAGCTAGTGTTAAGAAAATTGCTGTTCTTGATAGAACAATCGAAGCTGGCGCTAGAGAACCTCTATTCTTAGATGTTTGTGATGCTTTAAGAGAACACAAAGATTTAACAATCATTGGTGGTAGATATGGTTTATCAAGTAGAGATACTGCTCCAAACCAAATCAAGGCTGTATATGATGAATTAGCTCATGATAATCCAAGAGAAGAATTTACAATTGGTATTGAAGACGATGTTACTCATTTATCACTTCCAGTTGATCCTAACTTCCATGTAGATGCAGATTACACATCTTGTCTATTCTTTGGTTTAGGTAGTGATGGTACTGTTGGTGCTAACAAGTCATCTATTAAGATTATTGGTGATAATACAGACCAATATGCACAAGCATATTTCCAATATGACTCTAAGAAGGCTGGTGGTGTTACTAGATCTCACTTAAGATTTGGTCCTTCTCCTATTAGATCTACATATTATATTAGTAATGCTGACTTTATTTCTTGTTCATTAGATTCATACTGCTTCAAGTATGATATGACTAAGCAATTAAAGGATGGTGGTACTTTCTTACTTAACACTTCTTTCCCTAAGGAAGAAATTGCTAAGCACTTACCAAATAGAATGCTTGCAGGTTTAGCTAAGAAGCATGCTAAGTTCTATATCATTGATGCTACAAAGATTTGTGCTGAAATTGGTATGGGTAGAAGAACAAATACTACTCTTCAATCTGCATTCTTCGCATTGAACGAACAAATCATGCCATATGATAAGGCTCTAGAACTTATGAAATATATGGCTAAGAAGTCTTACTCTAAGAAGGGTGATGATGTAGTTGAAATGAACTACAAAGCAATTGATGCTGGTAAGGCAGGTCTTGTTGAAGTTACTGTTGATCCAGCTTGGGCTGAATTAACATATGATGCTAATAAGGCTAATACAGGTGATGCTTACTTTGATAATCATGTATCTGTAATTAACGCATTAGATGGTTATGATCTACCAGTTTCTAACTTCTTGAAGTATGGATTACCTGATGGTTCATTACAATCAAATGTTGCATTCAAGGAAAAGAGAACTATCGCAGTTAAGGTTCCTAAGTGGAATGCTGAAAATTGTATCCAATGTGGTTTCTGTGCATTTGTATGTCCACATGCTACTATTAGACCAGTTCTATTAACTGATGAAGAAATCAAGAATGCACCAAAAGAATTTGATACTATTCCTGCTATGGGTAAGGGTGTTGAAAACCTTAAGTTCAGAATTCAAGTTTCACCTGCTAACTGTGTAGGTTGTGGTTTGTGTGCTGAAGAATGTCCAGGTAAGGGTGGTAAGAAGGCTCTTGAAATGGTTGATGTTAATGAAGAACTTGAAAATGAAGTTCTTGCAGACTACATGTTCAAGGATCTAGAACCTAAGACAACTTATTATCCAACTAATACAATTAAGGGTTCTCAATTCTTAAAGCCTTACTTTGAAGTATCTGGTGCTTGTCCTGGATGTGGTGAAGCTCCTTACTATAAGTTAGTTTCTCAATTATTCGGACGTGATATGCTAGTTGCGAATGCTACTGGTTGTTCAATGATTTACTGTTCAAGTGCTCCATCTACTCCGTTTGTTAAGGATAAGAATGGTGAAGGTGTTGCTTGGGCTAACTCATTATTTGAAGATAATGCTGAATATGGCTATGGTATGGCTATTGCTCAAAACTACAAAGAATCTAAGATTTTAAGCATCATGGAAGCTAATTTAGATTCTGATTGTGGAGAAGTCTTCAAGAAATATATCGCTGCTGGCAACAATAGAGATGCTCAAAGAGCATGTGTTGACGAAGTAGTTGCTGCTGTTAAGGCTAGCTCAAATCCTGCAGTTAAGGAATTATTAGAATTCGAAAGAGATCTAGTATCTAAGTCTGTATGGATCGTTGGTGGTGACGGTTGGGCATACGATATCGGTTATGGAGGCCTAGACCATGTACTTGCTAATAACGTTAATGTTAACGTATTAGTTCTAGATACAGAAGTTTACTCTAATACTGGTGGTCAATCTTCTAAGTCATCTCAAGCTGCTTCTATTGCCAAGTTTGCTGCTGGTGGTAAGGCTACAGCTAAGAAAGACTTAGGCCAAATCGCTATGGCTTATGGTCATGTATATGTTGCTTCAGTATCTATGGGTGCTAACAGAATGCAATTATTAAAGGCTCTTGAAGAAGCTGAAAGCTACGATGGACCATCTCTAATCATTGCTTACTGTCCATGTGCTGAACAAGGTATCAGATCTGGTCTTGCTTCTCAACAAAAGGTTGAAGCTAATGCCGTTAAGTGTGGTTACACTACTCTATACAGATTCGACCCACGTAAGGAACAACCTCTAACAATCGATTCTAAGGAACCAAATTGGGATGAATTCGAAGCATTCTTAATGAATGAAAACAGATACAACCAATTACCTAAGATCAGAGGTCAAGAGGCTGCTGAAGCTGCATTTGCTAAGACAAAGAGCGATGCTCAAAAGCGTTATAAGAGACTAGTTGCTCTATCTAAAGAGTACTAATTAATCAAATTAAAGGAGTTATCAATCGATAACTCCTTTTCTATAGAAATAATTCATCATATAAGCATTCTATTTTTTTATTATCATAAGCTATTATAGAAATAATATCTTTAACTAATTCTTTATCAACTACATCTAATTTATTGAGATATTCTTCTTTAGGCAAAGTTATTAGATTACTGAACTCATCGTCTTCATTAAAATATTCGACTCCATAATTACTTCCTTTATGAGAGAACAAATAAATATAATTATTAAAACCACAATAAAACTTCTGTCCTACATCAAATTTAAAGTAATGATTTTTAAAAATATCTTCATTCTTACTTTTATTTTTAGCTTTAATTTCTATTGAATATTTCTTTTCTGAAATGATTTGATATGCACTATTTAAAAATGTATCAATCACTTTATTACACAGACGATATCTATTTCGATTTAACTTGATTTCACCATTTTTATCTTCAACAAGTTTATATATTTTAGCCTTATTATTCTTTGAATCAAATTTATGAATATAATACAAGTTATGGTCATCTTTAATAATATTTCCTTCTCGAAAACAATGAACACTATCTATTAAAATCTTTCTTTTTGATCTTAATCTTAAATTAATATCGTTCATATGATTAACTTTAAGGCTGTCTACTATATAAAGAAGCTCGTTTTTATCTATTTCATAACAAGTATTTAGGTAAAAATAAGTATTTTTTGTGAAGTGATAATTATCTTTGTTTAAAAGATAATGCTTATTTAAATCGCTTTTCTGACTGGTGCCACTATATGCATATACAAAGTTTTTTTCTTTCTTTGCCACTATAAAAGGGCGAATACGATGTCTCTGACCTAATTTTTCTAAATTATCGGTTCTTGTTACCCCAAAGACAATATCACCGGGTCTAATTTCTTTAAATAACTTATCATGATCAATATCTTTTAATTGAGGAACTAAGTCAATTAGTGATGGTTCTTTCTTCTTAAATATGTTTTTAAGAAAGTTTAAAATTCTTTTTAATAATTCCATTCGTACACTCCTTTTCTAACTTACCTTAATTGTAAGAAAAAGGGTGTACATAAATCACACCACCCAAAAGAAAAGTAGGAACTTGATCCTACTTGATAAATGAAACTTTATTTTCTTTTCCTTGAATCAATCTCTTAATATTAGCTCTATGCATAAATATTACAAATAATGTAAGAAGTAATACTAGAGTAGCTAATGAGTTATCCTTATATGTCAAAAAACCCATGATAGTTGCCATTGTTAGTGCCGACATAGAAGCTAGTGACATATATTTAGTTAGACACAATACGATAACAAATACCAAGACTGGATATAAGAATGTAAAGATAAAGTCATGTGTGATAAATAGGGCAATGCCTAGAATATAACCCATAGCACATGCTACTGCTTTGCCACCTCTAAATTGGGCAAAGACCGGGAAACAGTGTCCTATACATACTGCTAATCCTGCATATCTAGCATATTCTGGTGAAATCTTATTTACAATCACCATCACAATAAATGCTTTTAAGGCATCTAGAATAATAACTGAAATACCGGCTTTTTTGCCTAATACTCTACCTGCATTGGTTCCACCTAGATTACCAGAACCCTTAGTTCTAATATCTACACCGTAAAATACTTTACCAATAATAAGGGCCCAGGGAATAGAACCAACAAGATACCCAACAATCAGCCACAAAATCAATATAATAGTTTTCATAAAAAAATTATAACAAAACTTTTGGTATAATTGACTGGTATGAATAATAATTATGATGATAACAGTATAGAAATATTAGAGGGACTAGATGCCGTTAGAAAAAGACCTGGCATGTATATTGGTTCCATCGATAATAGAGGACTACATCATTTAGTATGGGAAATCGTCGATAACGCAATCGATGAAGCTTTAAATGGTTTTGGTAAAGAAATCATTATTGAACTAAATAAAGATGGCTCTTGTAGTGTAACTGACTTTGGACGTGGTATGCCCATAGGTAAACATAAGTCTGGTAAAAACACTCTAGAAGTAATTTTTACTGTACTACATGCTGGTGGTAAGTTCTCAAATGAAGGTGGTTATAAGACAGCTGGTGGTCTGCATGGTGTAGGTGCCAGTGTTGTTAATGCGCTAAGTAAATGGTGCGAAGTAGAAGTGTGCCGCGATAAGAAAAGATATCGCATGCGCTTTGAAAATGGTGGTAAGAAAATTGGTAAACTTGAAGAACTTGGAAGTACTAATAAGACTGGTTCTAAGGTTACTTTTATGCCTGATGATACTATCTTTTCAACAACTACTTTTAACTTCAATACAATTTGTGAAAGAGCACAAGAAGAAGCTTTCTTATTAGAAGGTGTTAAGATTGTAGTTAAAGATTATATTCATAATGAAGAAAATGAATTCCATTATGAAAATGGTCTATTAGCCTTTATGAACTATCTTCATGAAGACAAGGACGTTTTACATGAACCTGTAATTTTTTCAGGCGAAAGTAATGGTATCAACATTAAGTGCGCTTTCCAATATACTGATGGTTACCAAGAAAACACTTTTTCTTATGTAAATCTTGTAAGAACTAAAGATGGTGGTACCCATGAAGTTGGCTATAAGACTGCTTTTACCAAGACTATTAATGACTATGCAAGAAATAATGGTCTATTAAAGGAAAAAGATAAAAACTTTGAAGGTAGCGATGTAAGAGAAGGCTTAACTAGCATTATTGTTGTTACTATTCCAGAAGACTTATTACAATTTGAAGGACAGACAAAGGGCAAACTTGGTACACCAATCGCTAAGACGGCTGTAGATAATGTAGTAAGTGAACACTTAATGTATTTTTTAGTTGAAAATAAGGATTTAGCTACATCTTTAATCAAAAAGATTCAACGTGCTGCTTATGCTCGTGATGCAGCAAGAAAAGCCAAGGATGAGGCAAGAGCTGGCAAGAAGTCTTCATCTAAGGCAAAAGAAGTCTTAAGTGGCAAGTTAGCTCCTGCTCAAAGTAAGGATTATAAAAGATTAGAACTCTTTTTGGTCGAAGGTGATTCAGCCGGTGGTAGTGCTAAGAAGTGTCGTGACTCTAAATATCAAGCAATTTTACCTTTAAGAGGTAAGGTTTTAAATACTGAAAAAGCATCTTTAGTAGATATCGAAAAGAATGAAGAATTAAATACGATTGTTCATTGTTTAGGTGCTGGTGTTGGTGCCCACTTTGATGTTGAAGATATTCATTATGATAAAGTAATCATCATGACCGATGCTGATACCGATGGAGCTCATATTCAGGTATTATTATTAACTTTCTTCTATCGTTTTATGAGAGAGTTAATCGAAAAGGGACATGTATATGTAGCTATGCCTCCTTTATATGGCGTTAAAACTAAAGAGGGTATGGATTATTTGTTCTCTGATGATGAATTAAATAAGTATCGTTCAAGTCATACAATCAAGGGTGATATTCAAAGATATAAGGGTCTTGGTGAAATGGATGCTGATCAATTATGGGATACAACTATGGATCCTGAAAAGCGTACTTTAATTAAAGTAAATATTGAGGATGCAGCTATTTGTGAACGCAAGATTTCTATTTTAATGGGTAATAAGCCAGAACTTAGAAGAAAGTGGATTGAAGAGAATATTGACTTTACTTTAGAAGAAAATTATAAGGTGGAAAGACATGGCTAAGAAGACTAAGGAAATAATTGAAAAGAATGTTGCTGAATCTTTAGATGACATCATGTCTTTAAGATTTGGTGCTTATTCAAAATATATCATTCAAGAAAGAGCTCTACCTGATGCTAGAGATGGTTTAAAGCCGGTACAAAGAAGAATTCTCTATTCTATGTATATGGATGGTAACACTAGTGTTAAGCCTCATCGTAAGTCTGCAAAGGCTGTAGGTCAGGTCATGGGTATTTTCCATCCTCATGGTGACTCTAGTATTTATGAAGCTATGGTTAGATTGTCTCAAGATTGGAAGAATAATCTAACTTTAATTGATATGCATGGTAATAACGGTTCTATCGATGATGACCCACCAGCTGCTTATCGTTATACCGAAGTAAGACTTGATAAGAATGCTGAAAAATTATTAAACGATATCGACAAGAATACTGTTACGATGACTAATAACTATGATGACTCAACGCTTGAACCAACGGTTTTACCTGCTAGTTACCCATTGCTATTAGTTAATGGTTCTACTGGTATTGCCTCAGGATATGCGACCAATATGGCACCACATAATTTAAATGAAATTGTAGATGCGACTATTTATCGTTTAAATAATCCTGAATGTAGTGTTGAAGACTTAATGGTCTTTGTCAAAGGGCCTGATTTCCCAACTGGTGGTATAGTACAAGGACTAGACAACATTAAAGAAGTCTTTAAAACAGGTAAGGGCAAAGTAGTCTTAAGAAGCAAGTGTGAAGTACTTAAGGGTAAGACTAATGACTCAATTGTTGTTACCGAGATTCCATATGAGGTAATTAAGTGTAATCTTGTAAAGAAAATTAACGATATTGCGATTAATAAAGATATTGAAGGCATTAGTGAAGTAAGAGATGAAAGTGGTCGTGATGGTTTAAAGATTGTCATTGAACTTAAGAAAGATGCTAATAGCGAGATGATATTGAATTATCTATATAAGAATACTGATTTACAAATCAACTATTCTTACAATAATATCGCTATTGTTAATCATCGTCCTACTTTATTGTCTTTATCAGACGCCTTGGATGCCTTTATTGATTTTAGAAAACAAGTGGTTTTAAATCGTTCTGTTTATTTAAGAGATAAAAAGAAGGCTAGACTACATGTAATTGATGGTTTGATTAAGGCAGTTTCTATCTTGGATAGTGTTATTGAAACGATTAGAAGATCTAATGATAAACAAGATTCTAAGATTAATTTGATGAATAACTTCTTATTCACAGAAGAACAGGCTGAGGCTATTGTAAATTTACGTTTATATCGTCTATCAAATACCGATATTGTGGCTTTAAAGGAAGAATGTTCTACTTTAATTAGAGAAATTTCAGAGCTTGAATCAATTATTAGTTCTAAAGAAATCTTAAAGTCTGTTTTAACAAAAGAATTAAAACAAGTTAATCTTGATAATATTACTCCTAGAAAGACTAAGATTGAAAACGAAGTTTCTGACTTAGTTATTGATAAATTGGCAATGGTACCAAATGAATCTTGTTATATATCTTTGACAAGAGATGGTTATGTAAAAAGATTCTCTAAGCGTACTTTTGATGCAAACTTAAATAGCTTACCTTTTACTAAAGAAAGCGATGTACTACTCGGCATCAGTGCTTGTGAAACATTAGATACCTTATTAGTATTTACAAACAAGGGTAATTACTTATATATTCCGGTATATAAACTACAAGAATGTAAATATAAGGATATCGGTAAGCATGTTTCTACTTACGTTAAGCTAGAAGGAAATGAGAAGGTAGTAGGAGCTTTAATTGTTAAGAGTTTTGAGACTTATGCCTTTGTGGTCTTAGCTACTAAGAATGGCATGATTAAGAAAACTTCTATCCCTAAGTTTGATATATCTAGATTCTCTAAGGCTATTCCAGCTATTAAATTAAAAGAGAATGATGAACTAGTAAGTGTTAACATCGCTTATGAAAATGATAATGTGGTTGTTGTTTCTAAGGATGGTAACTATAATCGTTATTCTTTAGAAATGTTAAGTGATATCGCTCCACGTGCTATGGGTGTTGGTGGTATCAATGTTAAAAATGATGAGCTAGCTGGTGTTGCTATTGAACATAGTGGGCCAAATGAACTATTATTATGTTCTAATAAGGGTTATAAGCGAATTCATTTTGCTGATTTAGATTTTACAAGTCGTAATGCCAAGGGTAATCGTTTATTTAAACAGACAAAAACTAATCCTTCTAGTATTATTGGTGTTAAGACGATTGCCAGTGATACATCTCTTATCTATAATGATGAGAAGATGACAATCTTGCCAGCATCTAGTATTCCTTTTATGGGACTTGATGCAACTTTCTCAAGTGTTGGAGAAGTGCTACCTTTTATAAAAGATGATATGAGTGATATTCCTGTTGTGGATATGGTGATGATTCCTGAATCTTACTATAAACATGATGATGAAAACAAAGAGTATACACAAACGGATTTATTTGATTAGTATGAGTATTTTTAGACCAAATTTATTGATTAAAAAGTATGATGATTTAGATATTGAAGACCTAAAAAATAGGGGCTTTGATACTGTCTTTTTGGATGTTGATAATACTATCACTCCATATTTTGTGAAGATTCCTGATGCGAAGGCCAAGGCCTTTGTTCAAATGCTTAAGGACAATGGCTTTCATGTGATTGTGGTATCTAATAATACCGATGAAAGAGTAAAAGAGGTTGCTAGTTCAATTGGTTGTGAATATATCTGTTGGGCACTTAAACCATTACCTTTTAAGGCTAATGCCTTGATTAAAAAACATCATTTAGATAAGTCTAAAGTGTTTATCATGGGTGATCAATTATTGACTGATGTCTTGTGTGGTAAGCTAACAGGTATTTATGCGATTTATGTAAAGCCAATCAGTGAGGTTGATAGTTTTACAACTAAGATTAATAGAAAAATAGAAAGGTTTATATTTAAACATATTCTGCATGAAAAAGTGTAAAGGTTGTGGAGAGATTCTCCAATATGAACATAAAAATATGCTAGGTTATGCGCCTGGTGAAGACTTTGATTATTGTCAAAGATGTTTTCGTTTGACTCATTATGGTGATACTTCTAAGGTAAGTAAAAAATTCACTTCTAATGATGATATTATCGAAAGCTATAAACATATCAACGATGCTTTATTTGTGTTGATTGCGGATGCTTTTGATGCCTTGTTTTTAGATCAAGATTATCTATTAGATATTTTTAAGGATAAGAAATTATTGTTGATTATCAATAAGATTGATTTATTACCTAAAAACATCAACGATAATAAGATAAGCGACTTATATCTTGATGTCTTAAAGAAGTGTAACAATATCAATTGTCTATTAACTTATAAGAATGATACTACTTTCAATGATTTATTCTTTGAAATTTTAGAAGAAAGCGGTATGTCTAAGGTTGTATTTGCTGGTAGAGCTAATGTAGGTAAGTCTAGTTTGATTAATAAATTAATCGAGAATCAAGAACTTACTACTTCTATTTATCCAGGTACTACTTTAAAGGTTAATGAGATTACTTACAAGGATTATCTATTTATTGATACTGCTGGTTTGATTGATGATGAATCTTTCTTATCACATTTAGATAATAAGAATATCAAGAAGTTATTACCTTTAAAGACTATTAAAAGACAAATTTTCCAATTATATGAGAATCAATCTTATGTGATTAATGGATTATTGAAAATTGATGTTTTACCTAAGGGGAACGCATCAATTGAGTTTATGGTAGAAAACAACCTAATAATACATAGAACAAAGTTAGAGAACAGTGAACGTTATTTCAAGAATAATTGTATAAAAGATCCACTAAGACTTTTACCTTTAAAGGCAAATGAATTTGATTTAGATGGTATTAAGTTATTTTACTTAAAGGGACTAGGTCTAATTAAAGTAAAGGGCTCTGGTAAAGTTGTAGTGAATGTTAATGATAAAATAAAAATATATACAAGTGAGGTTAATTTATAATGTTAAGTGGTAAGCAAAAAAGATATTTAAGAGCATTAGCGAATGATTTAAATAGTACTTTCCAAATTGGTAAAGAAGGTTTAAGTGATAATCTTTTAAGTGGAATTAGTGATTATTTAAAGGCTAATGAACTAGTAAAAGTCTCAGTGTTAAAAAGCTGTGACACAAGTATTAATGAGATAGAAATCGATGTATGTTCAGCTTGTAAGTGCGAACTAGTTCAATGTATTGGTCGTACATTGATTTTCTATAGAAGAAGTAAGGAACATAAGATTGTATTACCATGAGTAAACAAATAGACGATTTCTATAAATTAACCAGTAAACAAAGGAAGTATATCTTAAATGATTTTGAGGTTTTAGAAGATTTGGTTAAGACCAATTTATCAGAATATAGATATATCCATACTTTAGGGGTAGCTAAGCTTGCTAAAGAATTAGCTTGTTATCACAATATTGATCCAAATAAGGCCTATATGGCTGGTTTGTTTCATGATTTGACTAAGGAACTATCAAATGAACAACAAGATGAATATTTGAGATATTATGATCCTGATAAGCTTAATTATCCTGAAAAGGTTAAACATTCTTTTACTTGTAAGTATTACTTAAGGGAGAAGTTTCATCTCCATGATAGTGATGTTTTGAATGCTATCTATAATCATACAATTTGTAAGTCCAATGATAAGTTGTCACTGATTTTGTATGTAGCAGATAAAAGAGAAGAGAATCGTCATATTGATGATGAGGTTGTTGAGATTGCTAAATATGATTTAAAGAAGGCAATAAGAACTTTAAGAGAAAAGTGGGAAGAAACTAAGAATAATGGAATTAAAGGATAAAATTGTCGCATTGTTGGATGAGAAACAAATAGAAGATATCACTGTAATTGATTTTAAGGATAATAGTCCTTATCTTGATTATTTTGTGATTGGTACGGCTAGAAATGGTCGTATGGCTAAGGCTACTATTTCTTATTTAGAAGATCTTTGTGAAAAAGAAGGTGTTTCTTATCGTAATAGTTATAATGATGATGAAAGTAAGTGGTACTTATTTGATGCAGGTAGTGTAGTTGTTCACTTATTCTTTGATGGTGAACGTGAGAAGTATAATTTAGAGGGCTTATGGAAGGATCTAATAAAGAAGTAAAAGAATATGAATATTTAGCTAAATATTATGATTATCTATTAGGTGATGAAGAAGCCTTTGATTTTTGGCTAGAATATATCAACGCCAAGGATTATCATACTGTTTTAGAATTGGCATCAGGTTCTGGTGTATTAGCTGGTATTTTAAAGAAACAAGGAAAAGAAGTGACTGCTTCAGATATTTCTAAAGAAATGAAAGAGGTTGCCACAAATAACTTTGATGGTGAATATTTAATCTTAAATATGATTGATTTTGATTTGCACAAGAAGTATGATTTGATTCTTTGTGTTTGTGATTCAATCAATTATTTATATGAAGAAGAACTAGAACAAATGTTTAAAAGTGTATATAAACACTTAAATGATGGTGGCCGTTTTATCTTTGATATGCATAATCCTAAACGTTTAAAAGAGTTTGATGAAGAATATATCGAAGAAGGCCAAATTGATGAAAATGTTTATTATCAATGGACTATTAATTCAGATACTTTTGATAGAACTGTTAATGAACATTTTACTTTCTATACACCAGAGGGGATGATTCAAGAACAACATACTCAAAATGTTTTTGAACCTAGTGTTGTTAAAGAGAAATTAGAGTCTGTCGGGCTCGAATCTGAAGTGGTGATGGATTTCATTGAAGATGAAAAGATTTTATTTATTGGTACCAAGTAATGAAAATATATAAGGAAGCTTATTTTGATCGTAACGCATGGTTACTTGATAATATGGATAAACTAAATGTTAGTCATTTAGAATTTTTAGTGTTATTGGTAATTAATTTTTGTCAGGAACACAATAAAGAAATAAGCTTAGATTTTTTATGTGAAAAATTACAAGTTAGTCCAAATGATTTAGATAAAGCTTTAGCTTCTTTAAGTGGCAAAGGGTATTTACGTATAGATATCAATGAAAAGGGGATTTGTTACGACATAGATGGTGTTTTTGATTTTGATATAGTTAAATATGATGAAGTTGAAAATAACGATATCTATGATGCGGTTGAGGCATTTCTAAGTAGACCTCTAACACCAATTGATAAGATGAAGACAGCTGAATTGTTGGAAAACTATAGTGAGGATGCCATTCAAGATGCGATTAGAATGGCTTGCGCTTATCGTAAGTATAACTTGGCTTATGTAGAGACAATATTAAGAAATGATAAAGGCTGATTATATTATTAAATCTTTGGATGAATTGTATCCAGATGCTCATTGTGAATTAAATTATAAAAGTAACTTTGAACTTTTGATTGCGGTTGTTTTGAGTGCTCAAACAACCGATATAAAGGTAAATAAAGTTACTAAAGTTTTATTTGATAAGTATCCTGATGTTTTTAGTTTGGCTTGTGCTAACTTGAACGATGTTGAAGAAATCATTAAACCTCTAGGTCTATATCACAACAAGGCTAAGAATATTATTAACTTGTCAAAAGTTTTAGTTGATAAATATAATGGCGAAGTAATAAATGATCGAAAGTTTTTAGAATCATTAAGTGGTGTAGGGCATAAGAGTGCTAATATTGTTTTAAATAATTGTTTTGGTGTGCCTGCTTTTGCGGTAGATACCCATGTTTCTAGGGTTTCTGAAAGACTTGGTATAGCAAACAAAGATGATGATGTAAAGAAAATAGAAGAAAAACTGATGGCCTATTTCCCTAAAACATTGTGGGGGAAATTACACCATCAGTTCATATTCTTTGGTAGATATAAATGTAAGGCTATTAAACCAGACTGTATAAATTGTCCGTTTAACGACCTTTGTGATAAAGCTTCTTAGTTTGATAAATTGGGTTCATGGTTACATTCATACCCAATTTTTTAAATGTGTTTGTATCAACTTCACTCAAGATTACAGTTGAATGTACTTCAGCATATTTTAGATTACTCAAACCAATCATCGCTCTTTGGCATGAATATGAAGTTTGAGAACCAATCGCTAGGGCAATCAATACTTCATCTGTATGTAAACGAGGATTATTACCGTTTAAATATTGAGTCTTTAACTCTTGAATTGGTTCAATAATCTTAGGCGAGAACAATTCAATATCAGGTAGACCAGCTGCAATCTTAGCAGCATTTAATAAGACAGCACTACTAGCACCCATCAACTTACTAGTCTTACCAGTAACAATAGTTCCATCAACCAATTCAATGGCTGTAACTGGTTCACCAGTCTTTTTAGCTAATTCATTGGCAACCACAGCTACTTTTCTATCATCTTTTGAAATGTTAGATTTAGTTAAGATATTTTCTAGCTTATTGATGACGTTTTCATCAATCTTATCATGAACATAATCGACTTGAGCTTGGTAACATCTTCTAATAATTTCTTGATTACTTGCTTCTCTACATGCCTCATCATCACTGATGCAATAGCCAACCATATTAACGCCCATATCAGTAGGTGATTTATAGATGCATTCGCCGATTACCTTAGTTAATAGGTTATTTAATACTGGGAAGGCTTCAACATCTCTGTTATAGTTAATTGCCACCTTGCCATATTCTTGTAAATGGAAAGGGTCAATCATATTAACATCGCTTAGATTAGCCGTAGCAGCCTCATAAGCTAAATTAACTGGATGGTTTAAAGGTAAGTTCCAAACAGGGAAGGTTTCAAACTTAGCATAACCAGATTTAATATCATGAAGATTATCGTGATAGATTTGTGAAAGGGCAACTGCCATCTTGCCACTACCTGGTCCTGGTGCTGTAACAACCACGATTTCCTTGTTGGTCTCTAAATATTCATTCTTACCAAAGCCATCTTTAGATAAAATCCTGTCGATGTCATTTGGATAGTTTTCTATTTTATAGTGATAAGCACATTTAATTCCTGATTTCTCTAATTTCTTTCTTAATTTAGTAGCTTCACTTTGTTTTGCATATTGTGTAATAACAACACCACCAATAGCTAATTCGGCCACCTTGAAGGCATCGATTAGTCTAAATAAGTCTTGGCTATAGGTAATGCCTATATCGCTACGCATCTTGTGCTTTTCGATATCGTTGGCGTTGATTACTAAAATCATTTCAGCTCTATCTTTGATATTTAGAAGCATTTTGATCTTAGTATCCGGCATAAAGCCTGGCAATACTCTTGATGCGTGATAGTCATCGAATAATTTGCCGCCAAATTCGATATATAGTCGATTGAATTTTTTTACTCTTTCGTAAATACTCTCAGATTGTAATTTAATGTACTTTTCGTTGTCAAATCCTATTTTTCTCATGTTCACTATTATATATTAGATAAACAAATAAAAACGATGAAGTTGTCTTCATCGTCTAAAGTTTTTCAAAATCAGCGACACCATGCTTACATAATGGACAAATAAAATCAGGTGGTAGTTCTTCTCCTTCGTAGATATAACCACAAACCTTACATACCCATCCTTTTTTGCCTTCAGTATTAACACTAGGTTTTATATGTTTATAGTAATAATCATAAGTTAATGATTCACTATCACTTAAGGTCTTCGCATCACTTATTTCACAAATAAACATGCCATGAGTTCCTAAATCGACATAATCTTTAACTACCAAAGAGAAGTAAGCATTGATGTGCTTGTTTAAACGTAATAAGCCATTTTCACATCTTGTGACATCGCTATAGTCTTTGAATTTATCGACTGTCTTACCACTATTGAAGCCAAATAATTTAATCAAAGAGAATGGGGTATTGATATCTAAGCAGTTAACATTCATCTTACCTGTTTTTTTAATCACATCAAAAGAATAGTTAGCTTTATTGATATTAACCATTACTCTATTTGGTTCTACTGTTAATTGAGATACGGTATTAACGATCAAGCCATTATCTTTATTACCATCGTTACTTGTGATGACATATAATCCATAACCAATTTTATTTAATGCTGAATAGTCTTTTTCTTCATTGCTTAAGGCTAATTTATCTTGACACAATACATTTACCATGTCGTCTATTTGTTTAATAGAAGTTTCATTTAAGGCAGAGGTAATACTTACTTTTTGACTTAAAATATTGATATTTTTAGATTTTTCAAACATAGTTTCCATGATTCTATTGGCCATAGGAGCCCAAGATCCATTTTCCATTAAACCAATGGTCTTATTTGAAAAGTTTCTTTCAGTTAAATGTTCGATAAATTCTCTCATAAAAGGGAAGATATCGGCATTATATGTTGTAGTAGCAAGAATAATCTTATTATAGTTGAAGGCATCACTTACCGCATAAGACATATCGCATCTTGCTAAGTCATATGTTTTAACGTTTGCGCCATGTTTCTTTAACTTTTCAACCAATAAGTCAACAGCTTTCTTGGTATGACCATATATGGATGTGTAACATACTAAGATACCATCTTCCTTATAATCGTAGTTTGCCCAAGTATTGTATAGTCCTAAATAATAAGAAAGATTATCTTTTAATACAGGGCCATGTAGTGGACAAATCTTTTCGATGTCTAATGTAGAAGCTTTTTCCAAAAGGTTAGCTACTTGTTTACCATATTTTCCTACGATACCAATATAATATCTTCTAGCTTCATTTTCCCAATCTTCTTTAGTATCCAAGGCACCAAATTTGCCAAAGCCATCAGCTGAGAATAAGACTTTATCGGTTTCATCATAAGTTACCATTACTTCAGGCCAGTGTACCATTGGTGCAGCTACAAAGTGTAACTTATGTTTGCCTAAGTCCAAAGAATCTCCTTCTTTGATGACTATTCTATTTTCTTCAAAACTTTTATTAAAGAAGTTATTAATCATCTTAAATGCTTTATCACTTGATACGACGATAGTATCTGGATACTTGTCTAGTAAGTATAGAATACTAGCACTGTGGTCAGGTTCCATGTGTTGAATGATTAAGTAGTCTGGTTTCTTATCGCCTAAGACGTTCTTTAAGTTGTTGAACCATTCATCGCTAAAGTTTTTGTCTACTGTGTCCATGATGGCAATCTTATTATCTAAGATTACATAAGAATTGTATGAGATACCATTTGGCACCTTGTATTGTCCTTCGAATAAATCAATTTTGTGGTCGTTCACACCTATGTATTTGATGTCGTTTGTGATTTCCATATGAAAAAATCTCCTTTCTATAATTATATCGAATTCTTTGATTAAGCTTGAAATAATACTTCAAATAGGTAACAATTTATTTATGGAAAAATATCAAAGTAGTGATGGCTATTCTTATATCTTGGGTATTTCTTTAACAATTGAGGCATTAAATAAGATTCCTCAATATATGGAGAAGGTTTATGTGTCTAAGAAGGCGATTAAGAATGAACAATTTAATAAATTAGTTTCTTTGTGTGAGAATCTAAATATACCTATTATTGAAGATGATAATGTGATTAACAAGTTGTCTGTTAAAGAAAATTGTTATGGGATTGGTTTTTTTAGGAAGTATGTCCATGAATTAGGAACCAATGGGCATATTGTCTTATATAATTTTTCTAATCCTGGAGAATTGGGCACTATTTTTAGAAGTGCTGTTTCTTTTGACTTTCATAATATTGTCTTAATTAATTCTAGTGTTGATTATTATGATCCTAAGGTTATTAGGGCTAGTATGGGTTCTATTTTCCATTTGAATATTAAGGAATATTCTTCTTTGGAAGATTATTATAAAGATTATAAGTATAACTTATATCCTTTCTGTGGTAATGGGACTATTGAATTAAATGATTTGAAATTAAAGGTACCTTATAGTATTATCATTCCTCAAAATTATACAGACTTAGATGATATGTTTAAAACATCTTATTATTTAAAACATAAGGGATTAGATTCTATTTCTTTGTCTTCACTTAGTGCTATTGTCTTGAATCGCTGTTACTTATTAAATCTTAAACGATAGGTACAGTGTTTACATAAGGGTAATAATAGTTTCTTATTATTTAACGCAATAAGTGCTTCTTTATATAAGGGGCTATCTAAGATATCTTTTAGAGAATCGGTGTTTAAATCACCGATTTTATTTATGCCACAAGAATCTAGGCAACATGCGGTTACACTTCCATCGTGTAATATCGCTATTTGGTCTTTTAAGCCATGACAAAGGCCGTTTTCACCAATATAGGTATCATTGATATCGGGCCATCTAAACATCTTTTGGTGATAAATGTAGACCTTATCTTTGATTTTGTATGATTGATTTTTTTTAGTTGATTCGAGTCCATATAAAGATTCGAGCCCATTTAAGAATTCGGTCAACTTATCATCCAAATTATTCAAATCATAGAATCTAAGTTCAATAATCTTATCGTTATTATTTTTAATCAACTTAAGAATATAATCAAAGTAATCATCACTTACATTAATGTTGTTGATTGAATGTAATGAGATAGATAATTTTCTTAAGCATTTATGGCTTAATAAATTAGGATATTTATTTAATAAGATACCGTTGGTAACTAATTGTAGGTTAAAGTCTTTTTCATCTAAGAGTTTCAATATTTGATCAAAATTTGGGTGAAGTAAGGGTTCACCTAGTACATGCAAGTAGATGTAATTGCCAAATTCTTTTATTTGATTAAGATAATTATCAATATCATCTAGACTCATAAAAGTTGTTCCTTTTTTGTTAGTACAAAAGGAACAATTAAGATTACAAGCGTTAGTTATTTCTAGATATACTCTTTTCACTTATTCAATTATAAAGGTATAATTGTTACATGTCTAAAATTTTATATATCGATAAGCCCAAAGGGATTACTTCCTTTGATTTGTGCTTTAAACTTAGAAAAGTATTTAATACAAAGAAAATTGGTCATACTGGAACCCTTGATCCTAATGCGACAGGTTTAATGGTTTGTTTAATTGATGGTGCTTCTAAGACTAATCAATTTCTTGTGAGTGCTAATAAAGAATATATCGCAACTGTTAAGTTAGGTATTAGAACAGATAGTGAGGATATTGATGGTAATATCTTAGAGGAAAAAGAAGAGGTTATGCCTAGTTTTGAATTAATTGTTGAGACAATTAAATCCTTTATTGGTAAATCTGAACAAATTCCTCCTATGGCATCAGCTATTAAGATTAATGGTAAGAAGCTGTATGAATATATGCGCAATAATGAAACAGTAGAACTAAAGCCACGTCCTATTGAGGTTTTTTCTATTGAATTATTAGATGTGGCTGATAATACATTTACTATTAGTTGTAAGGTAAGTAGTGGTACTTATATTAGAACTTTGGTTCAAGATATTTTAAAGAAATTAGGGGTTATTGGTACCCTAAGTGATTTAAGAAGAACGGCCATTGATGATATTTCATTAGATGAGGCGGATACTTTGGAAGAAGTTTTAAATGGCAATTATCATGCACATTCTATTTATGAAGTATTGTCTAAGTATTATGAAGTCTATGTTGCGGGGGACGCTAAGGCTATTAAGGATGGTAAACCACTTAAGTACAATAGTGAAGCTAATGAAATCTTATGTGTTGATGGTGATAATACGGCTTTAGCTATTTACCGTAAGGAAAATGGTGTTTATCGTTGCGTTAGAGGACTTTTATGATTTCTGTGCATTATTTTAAGGATAATGTTCAAATACCTCCTAATATCGCTTGTATTGGCTGTTTTGATGGGGTTCATAGAGGTCATCAAGAATTAATTAATAAAACGGTTAAATTAGCGAAGGAAAAGAATTTAGAGCCGATGGTTATAACTTTTGACCCAGATCCAATTGAAATCTTTGGTGATGGACATATGTTACTAACAACATTAAATGAAAGAATTAAGTTATTTGAAAGATTTGGTATTGAAGAAGTATTAATTATTCATTTTGATGAAAAGGTAATGAATAAGTCTCCTTTAGAATTTAAAGAAGAGATCTTAGATAAATTAAATATCGATACGCTTATATGTGGTTTTGACTTTACCTATGGTTATAAGGGTCAAGGAAATATTGATACTTTAAAGAAAGATGGAGTTAATTTAATAGTTATTCCTGAATATCGTTATTATGGTAAGAAGATTTCTAGTTCTCGAATTAGAAAAGAATTAGAAAAGAAGAATTATAATTTTGTGAATAAATTACTTGGTTATGAATACAAAAAATAGAGAATTATTTATTGAAAGAGCGAAATTATATTTTAAAGATAGGGCAGATGAATTTATCAAGCTTATTGACGATAAGCCTACATCTGGCTTCTTTCTTAATGAAAAAAAGGCAAATAAAGAAACTATATTAAGTCTAGTTGATTTTGACTATAGTCCTTTTGAACTAAATCCAAAGTCTTTTAAGAGTAATGAAGAATCAATCGGCAAGTCAAAGGCCTATGAATTAGGCTTGATTTATCCTCAGGATAACGAATCTTCTATGCCTTCTACCTTGTTTGATCCTACAAACATAAAAACAGCAATCGACTTATGCGCGGCACCTGGCGGTAAGAGCATTAACGCCTTAAATAAACTTAATGATGATGTTTTATTTATCAGTAATGATGTTTCAAATAAAAGGGCTAGTATTTTATCTAACAATTTAGAAAGAATGGGTTTTGAGAATTGTTTAATCACTAATCTAAAACCTGAATATTTAGCTGATAAGTTTGAAGGTTTATTCGATTTAGTCATCTTAGATGCTCCATGTTCTGGTGAAGGAATGATTAGAAAGTATCCCGAGATCCTGGATACTTATTCAACTGCCAATATATTATCGATTGCAGAAATTCAAAAGAATCTTTTGGATGATGCCTATAAATTGTTGAAT
Source organism: uncultured Erysipelotrichaceae bacterium (assembly GCA_934725085.1). Lineage (GTDB taxonomy): Bacteria > Bacillota_I > Bacilli_A > Erysipelotrichales > Erysipelotrichaceae > Colivicinus. The sequence continues at coordinate 80,276 of CAKVAL010000003.1, forward strand.
GAGGGTGGCCAACTAGTCTATTCTACTTGTACTTTTGCGTTTGAGGAAGATGAAGATCAGGTAAATAATTTTTTAAACAAGTACAAGGATATGAAGCTTGTTGGTGATTGTAAGAAGTTGTCTTTCTTAGATGGCTGCGAAGGACAGTTTATGGCCTTATTAAAAAAGGATGGGACTTTAGTTAATAAGAAATATAAATCTAAGAAAACAGTAAATAATAAAACAGTCGCATCTTTCATTAAAGATAATATCGATATCGATGAATATTATTTATATAGTCATGATAATAATTATTATTTGTCTTTGATACCTATGCCTGATTTAGATAGAGGCATTGTAAGAACAGGTATTTATCTAGGTGAAGTAAAGAAAGATCGTTTTGAGCCAGCTTATAATTTGTATCGTAGTAATAAACTTAAATTTAAATATAAATATGATTTAAATGATGATGAATATAATAAATTCATCAAAGGTGAATCATTACAAGTTAACTTGTCTAATCATTATTATCAGGTTACTTATAAGGGTTTTCCTCTAGCTTATGGCAAGTGTAGCAATAATGAGCTAAAAAACAAGTATCCTAAAGGTTTAAGAAGGGTGGTATAATCTAATTATGATAAATACAAATGAATACGGAAAAATTGAAGTTTCTAATAAGGCTATCAATGATATTGCAGATCTTGCGCTAGATTCTATTGATGAAGTTTATCCTTTTAAGAAGGAAAATAATTGTGTTTGTTCATTCAAGGATGATGAACTAAGAGTTACAGTTTTAATTAAGGTTAAACAAGGTTGTGATGTAGTTAAGAAATGCAATCTTCTTCAATCTAAAATCAAAGAAGCTATTGCAGGTATGACTGGAATTGAATGTAAGAGTGTAGATATCGACATTCAAGGATTTGTGACTGAAAAGTAGAAGTTCATAAAAGGACTTCTTTTATTTTGCCCATAATAAAATTAGGATGTACATTTGTACATCCTAATTAAATTAACCGTTTATAGTAATTGATTTCTTTACGCCGTTTGATGTAGCCACCACGATAATAGTGCCACCACCATAGACATCAACACTAGTTCCGTTGTCAGTATATGAATCAGCACCACTGATGTCCCAAGTTACGCTGTCAACGTTGTTGGCGGTAATTCTAACGCCACCACTAATTGGTGATTGTGTTAATTCAAGTTCTGCTTCCTTGATACTAACTACCTTAATTGTGAATTTAGTTGAAGCTAAATAACTTTGTTTAACACTTACTGCAACCCCTTGAGAATAAGACTTGCCATTTGAATCGGTTATAGATACTGATTCAGAAGTTCCTGTTTCATTCTTTATATCAATATTATCTTCTTTTACACCAATACTGATTAAGTAGTTCTTAATATCATCAGCATTTGTAGTACTTGGTATTTGTAGTGAAACATCTTTGTCTTCAATCTTTACATCAATACACTTTTGAGTAGAAGATACATTTAATTTTTCATAACCATAGTATGCACAAACTGTTACAGTATCACCAGGATTTGCCGTAATATCGAAGCTATTAGTTTCCTTATCGCTAGTTACAGTTTGAGAATTACCATTTACTTTAATTTCAGCCTTGTATTGGATTGGACCATAAATCCAAGTGTAATCAAATAAACGTTTACCAGTAGCTTCAATAATAGCTGAACCATCATTTCTTCTTAAAGAGATATCTAAGTCTTCACTAGCTACTGTCAATGAACTTTCATCTGGGTACTTAGGCCATGTGATTTCAAGTTTGCCATTATTGTAAGTAACCTTAGGATCGCCATTCATTGGTTCTACCTTAGCTTCTTCAGGATTTACAAGACTTGCATATTCTTTTTTGATTAGACCACTTGTAATATATTTTTCATCCATTCCATCAATTGGAGCAGCATATGGATAAGTACCAAGAATATGAGAGATAGAAACAACACCGCTTGGTCTTTCTAAACTCTTAGGCTTGCCATATTCTTTTACAGTTGTATCGATAATGGCGTTTGTTGTCTTACCTTGAATATTAGATAAGTAATCATTTAGTGTGATATAAGACTGTTTATTCTTTTGAGCTCTTTCATAACCAATCCATGTACATACTGTATATTCACTAGTAGAAGCCATCATCCAAGCATCCTTGATAGCGCCGGTAGGGATACCATATGCTTGACCACTTGTTCCCCAGTCGGTAGTACCAGTCTTAGCATATACTGGATAATCATCGATTAATATTTGCATAAGATTTGCATAACCACCACTAACATTTGACTGTAGTAGGGTATCCATCATATATGCTGCCTCACTTGATACTGTTTGTTTACTTTGATAAGTAGGAGTAACAGGCGATGTTCCATCTAAGAATTCAATACGTTTAATCGTATGAGGCTTTGTGTATTGACCTAGATTCAATAGAGCACCTTGAGCAGCAGCTAATTGCTCACATGATACTGTAATCTTATTACCACCAATACCACACTGTACATCAAAGTCTTCTAGACTAATGTCAATGCCCATGTCGTTTAAATACTTAACAACATATTCTCTTCCCTTTGTATTAATTACTTGTTGAAGAGCTTGAATAGCTGTTGTGTTTAATGAATTACCTAAGGCGTCTTTTAGAGTGACTTCGCCTCTATATTGACCATTGGCATTGGCAATGACAATTGAAGTTCCATCATATACGATAGGCTTATCAACCATTACATGGCTTGTAGACCAACCTAGATTTTCAAAAGCCAATACATAGTCAAGAATCGGTTTGATAGCTGAACCTGGTTGTTTCTTTTGTTCAGTAGCGTGATTTAGAAGTAATGAACCACCACTTGCATAGTTTCTACCACCTAGGATACCAACAACCTCGCCAGTTGCGTTATTGATTGCGATAGAAGCCAATTCAAATTCATCATCTGGGAATTCGATTCCTTCATATCTTTCTTCTTGGATGCTGTCCATTGCTAGTTGAACATTCTTATTCATGCAAGTGTAGATACGCATACCTTGAGAGTATGGATCCTTACCTGTTAATTCATATACTTCAGATACAACTGCATCAATATATGCTTGATAAGGAGAGCCGCTACCACTTGAATTATTCTTAGAATAATCTACTAGCAAATCTTCAACCTTAATGTTTTTAGCAAGTTTATATTCATCATCAGTGATATAGCCATGATAATTCATTAGATATAAGACTTGATTTCTTCTCTCTGTTGCTAATTCGAGATTGTTGAAAGGGTTATAAGCATTAGGAGCATTGATAATACCTGCAAGCATTGCACTTTCCGCAAGATTTAATTCACTTACATCTTTACCGAAATAATATTCACTAGCTTTTTGGACACCTCTAATATTACGATTACCACCAAAGTTAATCTTGTTTAAATATAGTTCTAAGATAGTTCTCTTGTTGATTTCATTACTCTTTTCAAGTTCCATAGCTAGGGCGATTTCTTGAACCTTTCTAGCTACACCTGATAAACCTTTTCTACTTGCGGTTGTACCTTCTTCATCATTTGAGAAGTAAGTATTTTTAACAAGTTGCATCGTGAAAGTACTACCACCTTGAGAGAATGATCTAGTTTTAATATTTGATAATAAAGCTTTTGTGAAACGAGGAACGTCAAAGCCATTGTGTTCAAAGAAACGGCTATCCTCAACAGCAACAAACGCATCTACTAAAATTTGAGGCAATTCGTTATAGCTTACGTTTTCTCTGATTGTGGCACCAAGTTCAGCTACCATATCGCCATTTTCATCATAAATTACAGAAGATTCACTATTAGTAAACTTAGAAACATCAAGCTCCGGTTTAGTTCTTAGCATATTAGCTACTGTAATAAGTCCGATTGTTACACCGATTAAACCAATACAGACAATTACCGCAATAATTGTTGCCCAAAGATTTAATTTACTCATTTTTCTTTTAGGCTTCTTAGTTTTAATTGGCTTTACATTCTTTTTAATTTGTTTAGTATTGTTTTCCATTTGTTTTCTCCATTAATTTATCTACTATCTTCAAATAGTCACAAGGTCTTTGATAATTATATGTAATCAAATAACCGTTCTCTTTAATCCATGTATAAGGCAAAGACTGTCTTGCACGGTTTTTGTAGTATTCTATAAAATCTTCCGCATCTATCAAATAATCCTCATTGTACTTAACCATTCTAATGATGACAAAGGCGATAGCTCCGTGTCTTAGAACTGCTGATAAGTGTTCAATTTGATGTGGATGTATTGAAGAAAAGGGGAAACTTGTTAAAGAAGAACACTCTTTCGCTTCAAAATCAATATATTTATTCTTATAGATACCGTTATAATCTGTTGTACTTGGAAGCTTGAAATAAGCTTCAGTAATTTTAGCTTTGTTTCGTGAAGGGTAATCTACCTTTACGATATTAATAGGTGTAGGTTTTTTATGAATAATGGCAGTATCAGTTAAAAGATAGTCATTGTTAGTGACATTGATGTCCTCTTCTAAAGTCATACCTCTATTAGAATAGTTTGTAGTATGTTGACTCTTTTTCTTGCCACCGGGATAATTCATAAAACTACTCAAGTATTATACATTATTATTAATTGTCTTAAAAGTGCGCAATGTGATATTATATCTATGGAGATTTTTATTATGGAAACATTGAATTTAACGCCAGAACAAATTTTGAACAACGAATTTAGTGTAGAATTTAAGGGATATTCACCAGCTGAAGTGGATGCTTTTTTAGATCAAATCCTAGAAGATTATCAAATTAGCGAAGACAATACTCAAGAATTACTTGACTTAATCGCATCTTTACAAGATCAAATTAAGAAATTGAATTCTAAGATTATTGAACTTGAAGGTAAACAAAAGGCCTTCGATATCTCGAATACTACTTCTTATAGTTCAGTTGATATTTTAAAGAGAATTTCTAGGCTAGAAGAAGAAGTTTATAGTAAGTAACAACATTAGGCAATCGCTGCCTTTATAGGTAGAGGAAAGTCCATGCTCGCACAATCTGCGATGATTGTAGTGTTTATGCTAGGTTAATAAATAAGCCTAGGCAACGTAAGTTGACGGCTGGAGATGTTCCTAAGGGAAACTATGGAACTATCCTATAAAAGTGTCAAAGAGACGAGCCTTATAGAAATATAAGGAGTGGAACGTGATAAACCCCATAAGCGAGAAACCCAAATTTGGTAGGGGAACCTGAACGGGTGAAATGAAATCCAATCGGGCTGGTAACAGAGATAAATGATTGCTTGATACAGAACATGGCTTATTTGTGTTGTTTAGATAGAAAGACTGAATTAAGTCTTTCTTTTTTTAAATCTTTCCTATATACTTTAAAAGTACTTAATATCGTATATACTTTCGAAGAGATGGTGAAAGTGTTTCTACCTTATGACCTTACATAAGACTACGATGAAACTTTTTCATGTGTCTTCTGTATCTTACAGAAGCTTTTTAATTTTTTACGATGCTAAGTATAGAAAACAAGGAGAAACGAAATGAAAGAACTATACGTTGGCAAAACTAAAAATGTTTATGAACTTGAAAATGGTAATGTATTATTAAAATTCAAGGATGACTGCACAGGCAAAGATGGCGTTTTTGATCCAGGAGAGAATACTGTTGGCTTAACAATTGAAGGCATCGGTAAGGCTAACCTAGAAACTAGTACTTATTACTTTAACTTATTAAAGGAAGCTGGAATTAAGACTCACTTTGTTAGCTCTAACTTAGATGATGCAACTATGGAAGTATTGAAGGCAACTGTATTTGGCCATGGTTTAGAAGTTATTTGTCGTTTAGTTGCGACAGGTTCTTTTATCCGTAGATATGGTGAATATATTGAAGATGGAACACCACTTGAAGGTGGCTATGTTGAATGCACATTCAAGAATGATGCTAAGGGTGATCCACTTGTAACTAAGGAAGGTTTAGTAGCTTTAAAAATAATGAGCGCTGAACAATTTGAATCAGTAAAGGAACAAACTTTAAAGATTACTAAGGTTGTAGCTGATGATTTAAAGACAATCGGTCTAGACCTATGGGATATCAAGTTTGAATTTGGCTATTGCGGTGATGAAGTAGTTCTAATCGATGAAATCGCATCAGGCAATATGCGTGTATACAAAGACGGTAAGATCGTTGATCCAGTAGAACTTACAAAATTAATTTTAAACAGATAATATAAGCCCTTTTATAGGGCTTATTAATATGTGGAAAGGAAATATATGGGAGGATTTTTTGGGGTAGCCTCTAAAAAGAAATGCGTAATCGACTTATATTTTGGTGTCGACTACCATTCACATTTAGGCACAAGACGTGGTGGTCTTGCGGTATATGATAAGGAATATGGTTTTCAAAGATCTATTCATAATATCGAAAATTCACCATTTAGAACTAAATTCGAAAAAGAGATAGACGACTTTAAAGGTAATATGGGTATCGGCTGTATCAGCGATGGTGAAGCACAACCTTTATTAGTTAACTCTCATTTAGGTTCTTTTGCGATCACAACAGTAGGTCGTATCAATAATCTTAATGAACTAAAAGAAAAATGCTTTAAATATGGAACAACTCACTTTCTTGAAATGAGCGGTGGTGAAATAAATCCAACAGAACTTGTAGCTGCTTTAATGAACCAAAAGGACAATATCACTGATGGCCTAGCCTATGTTCAAGAAGAAGTAAAAGGTTCAATGAGTGTCTTAATTCTAACTGCTGACAAGATTTATTGTATGCGTGATAAATTAGGCCGTACACCACTTGTCATCGGTAAAAAAGATGATGCGTATTGTGCAACATTTGAATCATCAGCTTTCTTAAATCTTGGCTATAAACATGTTAAAGACTTAGGACCTGGTGAAATTGTTTATATCACACCTAGTGAGTGTGTAACCACTAAAAAAGCGAATGAAAAGATGAGAATGTGTTCATTCCTTTGGGTATATTATGGCTATCCTACATCAACATATGAGAAACAAAATGTTGAAATGATGCGCTATAAGGCTGGTGAACTATTAGCTAATAGAGACCATGTTGATGTCGATATCGTTGCTGGTGTTCCCGATAGTGGTTTAGCTCATGCGATTGGCTATGCTAATACGACACACAGAACTTTCGCAAGACCATTTATAAAATATACACCAACTTGGCCTCGTTCATTTATGCCATCAAACCAAACTGAACGAAGCTTGATCGCAAAAATGAAATTAATTCCAGTACATGAATTAATCAATGATAAGAAAATCTTATTAATTGATGATTCAATTGTTAGAGGAACCCAACTTGGTGAAACAACTAAGTTCTTATATGAATCAGGTGCTAGAGAAGTGCACGTTAGACCTGCGTGCCCACCAATTATGTTTGGCTGTAAATACTTAAATTTCTCTAGAAGTTCCAGTGAATTAGAACTAGCTACTAGAAAGGCTATTATTGAACTTGAGGGAACTTGTGAAGTACCTAAGGAAGTCTTAAAAGAATATGCAAATCCTGATAGTGATAAGTACAAGGCAATGGTTGAAGTTATTCGCAAGAAATCATTCTTTACAAGCTTAGATTTCGCAAGACTAGATGAACTTGTAGAGTCTATTGGACTTGGCAAAGAAAGATTATGTACTTATTGTTGGGATGGCAGAGAAGATGATGAGTAGCCTTAATTAATATGTTAAAATAAAGACGTTATACAACTGACGGAAAAGTGGAGTACCACATGGGAGTATGATGTTTATAAGAAGAGTCGACCGTCTGGGCCATTTTGTCCCTTTTTACGTGCGACTTTTTTTGTATCTAGGGAATCATACTAAAGGAAGGATAATAATTTATGTTAACAGATGTTCAAATTGCTCAAAACGCCAGCATGTTACCAATTAAAGAGGTTGCTGGCCAGCTTGGATTAAGTGAAGATGACTTAGAATTATATGGTAAATATAAGGCTAAGATCTCTTTAGAAACTATTAAAAAAATAGAAAATAATCAAGATGGTAAGTTAATTCTAGTAACTGCCATTAATCCAACTCCTGCAGGAGAGGGTAAAACTACTACCATGATTGGTTTAGCTCAAGCGATGAATAGGATTGGGAAAAAGACAATCGTCGCCATGAGAGAACCATCTCTTGGACCATGTTTTGGAATAAAGGGTGGTGCAGCAGGTGGCGGTTATGCCCAAGTCGTGCCAATGGAAGACATTAATCTACACTTTACAGGCGATATTCATGCGATTACTACTGCTAATAACTTAATTAGCGCAATGCTAGATAATTCTTTACAACAAGGTAATCCCTTAAATATTGATGAAAGACAAATTGTTTGGAAAAGAGTGGTTGACCTTAATGATAGAGTACTAAGACATATCGTTGTAGGACTTGGTGGCAAAGTTAATGGTGTACCAAGAGAAGATGGTTTTGATATCACGGTAGCAAGTGAAATCATGGGTATCCTATGTCTTGCGAATGACTTGAGTGACTTAAAATCAAGAGTAGCTAGAATTATTGTTGCTTATACAAGAGACGGTAAACCAGTTACAGTTGAAGATTTAAAGGCTACAGGTGCTGTTACATTATTGTTGAAGGATGCTATTAAGCCAAATCTTGTTCAAACACTAGATCATACACCGGTATTTGTTCATGGTGGACCATTTGCTAATATCGCTCATGGTTGTAACAGTGTTATGGCTACAAAGCTTGCCCTAAAATTAGCTCCATATACAGTTACTGAAGCAGGCTTTGGTGCTGACTTGGGTGCTGAAAAGTTCTTGGATATTAAATGCCGTCAAGCTGGATTAAAACCAGATGCAGTTGTAATTGTTGCCACTGTTAGAGCATTAAAGATGCATGGTGGCATGGATAAGAAAGAATTAGCTAATGAAAATCTAGAGGCTTTAAGAAAGGGTATCGCTAATCTTGAAAAGCATATTGAAAATATTGCCAAGTATGGTTTACCTGCGATTGTGGCAATCAATGCTTTCCCAACTGATACTAAGGCTGAGCTTGATTTACTTGAAGAAATCTGTAATGCCAAGGGTGTTAAGGTTGCCTTATCTGAAGTTTGGGCAAAAGGGGCAGATGGCGGTATTGAATTAGCTAATGGCTTAATTGAATTATTAGAAAATAAAGAAAGCAATTTCAAACCAATTTATGATTTGGATTTACCAATAGATGAAAAGATTAAAACTATCGCTAGAGAAATCTATGGTGCTGATGATGTAATTTTTACTAAGAAAGCTAAGACTAATATTAAGAAACTAACTGACTTAGGTCTTGATAAGCTTCCTGTTTGTATCGCTAAAACTCAATATAGTTTAAGTGATGATGCAAGCTTGCTTGGTAGACCTACTGGATTTAATATTGAAATCAACGATTTAATTCCAAATACTGGCTCTGGTTTCTTAGTCGCAATCAGTGGCGATATTATGCGTATGCCAGGTCTTCCTAAGGTTCCCGCAGCTAATAATATGGATATCTTAGAAGATGGTGAAATTGTAGGATTATTCTAAAGGAGAAGTATGAGAGTCGCAATTATTATGGGTTCAACTAGTGATTTAGCTAAGGTTGAACCAGCAATCACAATTTTAAAAGAATGGGGTGTACAAACAGATGTTAGATGTTTAAGTGCTCACCGTGCACATGAGGCTTTAAGTGAATTTGTAAGTGAATGTAACCAAAATGATACTGAAGTTATCATCTGTGCAGCAGGTATGGCAGCAGCTTTGCCAGGTGTGGTAGCAGCTCAAACAGTTATTCCAGTAATTGGAGTGCCACTAAGTGCAAGTGTCTTGGATGGCATGGACGCTCTTATGTCGATTGTCCAAATGCCTCCATCAATTCCAGTGGCAACAGTTGGCATCAATGGTGCTAAAAATGCTGCTTGGTTAGCGCTTAATATTATTGGTAATAAACATAATGATATTAGAGAAAAGTTAATTGCTTATAGAAAAAAGTTGGCTGAAGAAGCAACTAAGACAAATGAAGAAATAATTGAGAAATATAAATAGGAAAGGAATTTATTTAAATGAGCCAAAAATATAGAGAAGCTGGAGTAGATTTAGAAGCAGGATATGAGAGTGTTAGATTAATCAAATCACATGTTGCTCGTACAAAAGTAAAGGGTGCTGTTGATTCAATTGGTGCCTTTGGTGGTATGTTCGATCTTTCATTATTAGGCATGAAAGAACCTGTATTAGTATCAGGTACTGATGGTGTTGGTACTAAATTGATGTTAGCGTTCGAGTGTGATAAGCACGATACTATCGGTATTGATGCTGTTGCGATGTGTGTTAATGATGTTTTAGTACAAGGTGCTATGCCAATCTTTTTCTTAGATTATCTCGCAGTTGGTAAAAACACACCAACAAAGATTGAACAATTAGTTAAGGGCGTAGCTGATGGTTGTGTACAAGCTGAATGTGCTCTAATCGGTGGTGAAACAGCTGAAATGCCTGATATGTATGATGTAAATCATTATGATATCGCCGGTTTCTGTGTAGGTGCGGTTGAAAAATCTAAATTATTAGATGGCCAAAATATCGCTCCTGGTCAAGTATTAGTAGCGCTACCTTCAAGTGGCTGTCATTCTAATGGTTTCTCTTTAGTTCGTAAGGTATTAATTAAGGATGCTAAGCTTGATTTAAATGAATACTATGAGGAATTTGGTAAGACACTTGGTGAAGAACTATTAACTCCTACTAAGATTTATGTTAAGGCTATTAAGCACTTATTAAATAATAATGTTGACATCAAGGGTATGTCACATATTACAGGTGGTGGTTTCTATGAGAATCTACCAAGAATGTTAAAGGAAGGCCAAGGTGTTAAGATTGATACTACATCTTTCCCTAGACCTAAAATCTTTGATTTAATTGCTGAAAAGGGCGGGATTGAAGAAAAAGAAATGTATAACGTATTTAATATGGGTGTTGGCTTTGTGATGGCATTAGATCAAAGTGATGTTGATACCGTTTTATCTTTATTAAAAGATATTAATGAAGAAGCTTATGTTATTGGTGAAGTTACTGATAAAGAGGGTGTTGAATTAACATGGTAAAAGTAGCGGTATTAGTATCAGGTGGTGGTACTAATTTACAAGCTTTAATGGATGAGTTTAATTTAGGAACTATTAATGGTGAGATTAAACTTGTTATTTCTAATCGTAAGAATGCTTATGGCCTTGTAAGAGCTCAAAATGCTGGTATCAAGAACATGTGCATCAAAGACCAAGACGAACTTTTAAAGACACTAAAAGAAGAAGGAATTGAACTTATTGTCTTAGCTGGTTATCTTGCGATTATTAGTGATGAATTAATTAAAGAATATGAAAATCGCATTATCAATATTCATCCATCTTTAATCCCATCATTCTGTGGCATGGGCTATTATGGTCTACATGTCCATGAAGCAGCCTTTAAAAGAGGCGTTAAGGTAAGTGGGGCAACTGTTCATTTTGTAAGTAGTACAGTTGATGGAGGACCAATTATCATTCAAAAGAGTATTGATGTTTCAAATGCCAAGTCCCCAGAAGAGATGCAACAAATCGTTTTAACGGTTGAACATCAAATCTTAAAAGAAGCGGTTAGATTATATTGTGATAATAAATTAGAAGTAGTAGGCGAAAGGGTAAATATTAAATGAGAAGAGCTTTAGTTTCAGTTACTGATAAAACTGGTATTGTTGAATTTTGTAAGGGCCTAGAAGCGTTAGATTTTGAAATCGTATCAACAGGTGGTACTTTAAAGAAACTTCAAGAAGAAGGCGTTAAGGCTATTGCGATTGATGATGTAACAGGATTCCCTGAAATCTTAGATGGTCGTGTTAAGACTTTACATCCTATGGTTCATGGCGGCTTGTTATTTAGAAGAGATGTAGAAAGTCATGTTAAGACAGTAAAGGAAATGGGTATTACCCCAATTGACTTGGTTTGTGTTAATTTATATGAATTTGAAAAAGCTCTAAAGGCTCATAAACCAATGGAAGATATGATTGAAAATATCGATATTGGTGGTCCTTCTATGATTAGAAGTGCAGCTAAAAACTTTAAGGACGTTTTAATTGTTACTAAGGTTGAAGACTATGGCAATGTATTAGATGCCATTAAAAATGGAACTGATGATTATGATTTTAGATTAAATCTTGCTTATAAGGCCTATACAACAACAGGTGCTTATGATGCGATGATTTCAAGATATTTCGCAAGTGTTTGTCATGATGATTTCCCTGAAACATTGAACTTATCTTTCAAGAAGGTTGAACACTTAAGATATGGTGAAAACTCACAGCAAGCAGCTAATAAGTATAGAGATACATATGTTGAACATACTTTATTAGATTATGAACAACTTCATGGTAAGGAAATCTCATTCAATAATGTCAATGACCTTTATGGTGCGGTAGCTTGCGTTAGAGAATTTGGTGATCAAATTGTAACTGCTGCCATTAAGCATTCTACTCCATGTGGCGTAGCAATCGGTAAGAGTGGCTTTGAATCATATACCAAGGCTTATGAGGCTGATCCTCAATCAATCTTTGGTGGTATTGTAGCTTGTAACTATAAGGTTGATAAGGCTACTGCCGAGAAGATGCATTCTATTTTCTTAGAGATTGTTGCAGCTCCTGACTTTGATGATGATGCCTTGGAAATCTTAAAGGGTAAGAAAAATCTACGTATTCTAAAACTAAAGAATTTAGATGCTAGAGATGCAAAGTATGATATTAAGTACTTAGAGGGTAATGTTCTAGTACAAGAATTAAATACTAAGATGTTTGATGAATTAAAGGTTGTTACTAATGCTAAACCAAATGAACAACAACTATCAGACATGGAATTTGGTATGCGTGTAGTTAAATATGTTAAATCAAATGCCATTTGTATCGTTAAAGATGGTGTAACACTAGCTATTGGTGGAGGCCAAACAAGTAGAGTGTGGGCCTTAGAAAATGCCATCCATAATAATCCTGATAAGGACTTTAATGGTGCAGTACTTGCAAGTGATGCTTTCTTCCCATTTGATGATTGTGTACAAACTGCAGCTGATGCAGGTATTAAAGCTATTATCCAACCGGGTGGCAGTGTAAGAGACCAAGACAGTATTGACTTATGTAATAAATTAAATATCCCTATGGTATTTAGTGGTTATCGTCATTTCAGACATTAATAGGTGAATTTATGAAAGTGTTAGTTATTGGAAGTGGTGGTAGAGAAGCTGCTATCACTTATGCATTAAATAAATCGGAAAAAGTAGATGAATTATATTGCCTACCAGGTAATCCTGGTATGGGTGAAATAGCTACTTTAATTGAAGGAAGTGTTGAAGACTTAGATTTTATCCTAAAGACAGTTAAAGATTTAAATATTGGCTTTACGGTCATTGGACCTGAAGTTCCTTTATGCATGGGACTTGCTGACTTGCTTGAAAGTCATGGTCACAAGGTCTTTGGTCCTACTAAAGTAGCTGCTAATTTAGAGGGATCAAAAGCCTTCTCTAAAGACTTTATGAAGCGTCATAATATTCCTACTGCTGAGTATGTAGAGGTGAATGATTATGAAAGTGGGCTTGAATCTTTAAAAGATTTTACATACCCACTAGTTATCAAAGCTGATGGTTTGGCTGCTGGTAAGGGTGTTGTGATTTGTGAAGATGAAAAAATGGCTTTAAAGACTTTGAAAGAATTCATGTTGGATGGTGCTTTAAATAATGCGGGCTCAAAACTTGTTATTGAAGAATTCTTAAAGGGTTTTGAATGTTCTTTATTATGTTTTACAGATGGTGAAACCATTATTCCTATGCCTACTGTTAAGGATCATAAACAAATTTATGACAACAACAAGGGTCCTAATACTGGTGGTATGGGTACTGTTTCTCCAAATCCATTTATGCCTAACTTCGATGATGAAATGTTAGATTCTATCTTAAAGCCATTTATTAAGGGTTTAAAAGAAGATAAGATTGATTATCGTGGCGTTATCTTTATCGGTTTGATGATCGATAATAACAAGGCTAAGGTACTTGAATTCAATGTACGCTTTGGTGATCCAGAAACTCAATCAATTATGTTAAGACTTGAAAGTGACTTGTTTGACATTATGTATGCAACAAGTACTAAGAACCTAAAGGATATTAGTGTTAAGTGGAATGATGATACTGTTTGTACCCTTGTACTAGCTAGTCAAGGTTATCCTAACTCGTATCCTAAGGGCTTAGAAATTAAGAATTTAGATAAGCTTGATGATGATATTGTTGTTTTCCATGCAGGAACTAAGATTGTAGATAATAAGCTAGTGACAAATGGTGGCCGTGTCTTAAATGTTTGTGCTAAGGGCAACAACTTAGAAGAGGCACGTGCTAAAGTTTATAAAGCAGCTGAAATAATTGATTTTGAAGGTAAGTATTACCGTAAAGATATTGGTTTAAATTAGGGGAGAACTATGAGTAAAGTATTTCGTATTTATGTAAAAAAACGTAAAGAGTTTGCGGTTGAAGCTAAGGAGGTCTTAGAAAACTTAAGAGTTCAACTAAAACTTGATAATTTAAAAGATCTTAGCATCATTAATCGTTATGATGTCGAGGGTGTTAGTGAAGAAGTATTAAAGACTGGTATTAACACTATCCTTAGTGAACCAATGGTTGATGATGTTTATATGGAAGAATATCCTAGTGTTGGCGCTACTTTTGCGATTGAATTCTTGCCTGGTCAATATGACCAAAGAGCAGACGCTTGTGAACAATGTTTCTCTATTTTAACAGGCGCTAATGATGTTAAGGTAAAGTGTGCTAAGCTTTATGATGTTGTTGGCGAAGATTTAGATTTAGATAAAATCCAAAAGTTCTTAATCAATCCAGTTGACCAAAGACTTGCTAGTTTAGATAAGCCACTTAGCTTAAAAGACGGAGAAGTTGATATTCCTTTAGTACCTATCATTTCTGGTTTTATTAACTTCTCTGATGAAGAATTAAAAGAATATATCAAAGTAAATGGTATGGCTATGAACTTTGATGATTTAAAGATTTCTCAAAAATATTTTAGAGACGAGGAGCATCGTGATCCTACAGAGACTGAATTAAAAGTATTGGATACTTATTGGTCAGATCATTGTCGTCATACAACTTTCGCGACTATTATTGATGATATTGAGATTGAAAATGGCACTTTTAAAGAGATTCTAGAGAAGGATATTGAAAACTATAAGAGTTCTAGACATCTTGTTTATGGTGTAGATACTAAACGTCCTTTGACTTTAATGGACTTGGCTACTATTTCTATGAAAGAACTTAGAAAGGCTGGTTACTTAGAGGATTTAGAAGTTTCTAAGGAAATCAACGCTTGTAGCGTGGAATTAACAGTTCATACAAGTGAAGGTGATGAAAACTGGTTGTTGATGTTTAAGAATGAAACTCATAACCATCCAACTGAAATTGAACCATTTGGTGGTGCTGCTACATGTTTAGGTGGTGCTATTAGAGATCCATTATCTGGAAGAGCTTATGTGTATCAATCAATGAGAATTACAGGATCTGGCGATCCTCGTACACCTCTTGATCAAACATTAAAGGGTAAATTGCCTCAAAGAAAGATTACAAGAGAAGCAGCTCATGGTTTCTCTTCTTATGGTAACCAAATTGGTTTAACAACAGGTTATGTTCATGAAGTATATGATGAAGGCTATGTAGCAAAAAGAATGGAACTTGGTGCTGTTGTGGCAGCTGCACCAAAGGCTCAAGTTAAGCGTTTAGAACCTGAAAAAGGACAAATCGTATTACTAATTGGCGGTAGAACTGGTAGAGATGGTATTGGTGGTGCTACCGGTTCATCTAAGTCTCATGAATTAAAGACAACAACTACTGCTGGTGCTGAGGTTCAAAAGGGTAATCCAGTAGAAGAGAGAAAGATTCAAAGATTATTTAGAAATCCTAAAGTATCTGAAAAGATTGTTAGATGTAACGATTTTGGTGCAGGTGGCGTTTGTGTTGCGGTTGGTGAATTAGCTGATGGCTTAGATATCAATTTAGATGCTGTATTAAAGAAATATGAGGGTTTAACTGGTACTGAATTAGCGATTTCTGAATCACAAGAAAGAATGGCTATTGTCATTAATGAATGTGACAAAGATGAGATTGTTAAAGAATGTCACAATGAGAACTTAGAGGTTGTTAAGGTGGCTACTGTTACTGATGATAATCGTCTAGTTATGCATTATTTAGGTCAAACAGTTGTCGATATTGATAGACATTTCTTAGATAAAAATGGTGCTAGTAGACATCAAAGTATTCATGTAAGTCTACCTAATTTTGATAAGAATGTATTTGAAAATGAAGTAAGGGATAGCTTTAAAGATACATCTTTAAATATTTTAAGTAACTTAAACGTATGTTCACAAAAGGGTCTAGTTGAAAGATTTGACTCTTCAATTGGTAATGGTACTGTATTATCTCCATATGGCGGTAAGACTTTAAGAACCGAGACTGAAGGCATGTGTGCTTTAATTCCAGTACAAGGCAGGGAAACAACAACTTGTTCAATGATGGCTTATGGATATAATCCTAAGATTTCTAAGTGGTCTCCATATCATGGTGCTATTTATGCGATAATCGAATCACTTTCAAAGATTGTCGCAATGGGTGGTAATTATCATACTGTTAGATTCTCTTTCCAAGAATTCTTTGAAAAGTTATTAACAGATCCAAAACGTTGGGGTAAACCATTTAGTGCTTTGTTAGGTGCATATCGTGTTCAAAGTGCCTTAAAGTTAGCTTCTATTGGTGGTAAGGACTCTATGTCTGGTTCTTTTGAAGACTTAGATGTGCCTCCTACTCTTGTTTCTTTTGCGATTACAGGAGCTGATGTTAAGGATGTGATTAGTCCTGAATTAAAGAGTGCTAATCATAAACTATATGAATTTGTTTTACCGAAGGATGAATTTTCTATCTATGATTTTGACAAGTTACAAGAAATCTATGACGTAATCATGAAACTAAATGCTGATAAGAAGATCTATAGTGCTTATACTGTTAAGGATGGTGGTATCTTAGAAGCTGTTTATAAGATGGCTTTCGGTAATAATGTTGGTGTTAAGTTAAATGATGAATTAAGTCTAAAGGATTTAACTAATAAGGATTATGGTAATATCATCGTTGAAGTTGATGATTTAGCTTGTGAATATGCAAGACTTGTTGGTGAGACTGTTATTGAACCTACTATTTCATATTTAGGTGAAACAGTAAGTCTAGATGAGGCATATAAGGCACATACTTCAACACTTGAGGAAATTTTCCCTACATCTAAGAAGGCTTTAACTGATGAAGTTAGAGTTGGTAACTGTGATGAAAGAGGAATCATGCATGCATCAAAGGTTTATGATGAAGTAAAAGTTACTATTCCTGTTTTCCCTGGTACTAACTGTGAATATGATTCTAAGCGTGCTTTCGAGAAAGCTGGTGCTAAGGTAGAACTAGTGTTAATTAGAAATAAGACTGCTGAAGATATCAAAAAGTCTATTGATGAATTAGAAAAGGCAATTAGAAGTTCCCAAATCGTGATGCTTCCAGGTGGCTTTAGTGCCGGTGATGAACCAGAGGGTTCTGGTAAGTTTATCGCTACTGTATTAAGAAATGCAAAATTAAAGGCCGCTATTGATGATTTATTAGATAATCGTGAAGGTTTGATGATTGGTATCTGTAATGGTTTCCAAGCTTTAATTAAGTTAGGCTTATTGCCTGATGGTCATATCAAAGAGATGAGTGATGATGATGCAACGTTGACATTTAATACAATTGGACGTCACTTATCACAAATGGTAGATACTAGAATCGCTAGTGTTAAGTCTCCTTGGATGGCTAATGTGAATGTTGGTGATATTCATACAATTCCTATTTCTCATGGTGAGGGTCGTTTTGTGGCTCCTAAGCATGTCTTGGATGAACTTTTCGATAATGGCCAAGTAATTACTCAATATGTTGATCCTAGTGGTAATGTGACTATGGAATCTCCATATAATCCAAATGGTTCTATGATGGCTATTGAGGGTATCGTATCTAAGGATGGTAGAGTCTTGGGTAAGATGGGCCATAGTGAAAGACAGGGCGATAATCGTTTCAAGAATATTTATGGTGAGATGGATCAAAAGATTTTTGAAGCAGGTGTTAAATATTTCAAATAATATATAATGATTAAAGGGCATAGTTGCCCTTTAACTTTTGGAGGAAACATGCAAAAAGCAATTATAACTGTAGTTGGTAAGGATAAGGTTGGTATTATTGCCAGCGTTTGTAACTTACTTGCGAAGGAAGATATCAATATTATGGATATTTCACAGACTATTACAAATGAATATTTTAATATGATGATGATTGTGAATATCGATAATATGAAGGATGAATTTAGTGTTGTCTTAGAAAAATTAAATGAATTAGGTAAGGAATTGGCATTAGATATCAAGATGCAACATGAAGATTTCTTTGATGCGATGCATCGTATTTAGGTGAATATATGCTAAATATATTAGAAGTAAATGAAACTAATAAGATGATCTCGGAAGATAATTTTGATGTAAGAACAATTACTATCGGTATTTCTTTGATTGATTGTATCGATTCAAATGTCGATATCTTATGTCAAAATATTTACAACAAGATTACAAGCGTTGCGAAAGATTTAGTAAAGACTGCTAATAATATCGAAAATAAATTCGGAGTTCCAATTGTAAATAAAAGAGTATCGGTTACACCTATTTCTCTAATTGGGGCAAGTTGCGTTAAAACAATTGACGATTATGTAAAGATTGCCAAAACGTTAGATGAGGCAGCTAAGACCTTAGGTATTAACTTTATTGGTGGCTTTAGTGCTATTGTCAATAAGGGCATGACTAAATCTGATGAGTTACTTATTAGATCTATTCCTAGTGCCTTAAGTCAAACTGAGCGCGTTTGTTCAAGTGTTAATGTTGGTTCTACTAAGACTGGTATTAATATGGATGCGGTAAGACTTATTGGTGAAATTATCAAGGAAGCAGCTGAGCTTACAAAAGATAATGATTCTTTGGCTTGTGCTAAGTTTGTAGTCTTTACAAATGCCCCTGATGATAATCCATTTATGGCTGGTGCCTTCCATGGGGTAAGTGAGGCTGATGCGATTATTAATGTTGGTGTCAGTGGCCCTGGTGTTGTAAGAAATGCTATTAAGGAAACAAAGGGTGAAAGCTTTGAAGTTTTGTGTGAAACTATCAAGAAGACAGCATTCAAGATTACTCGTGTTGGTCAATTAGTGGCTCATGAGGCTTCTAAGGCCTTAAATATTCCATTTGGGATTATTGACTTGTCTTTAGCTCCAACTCCTGCAATTGGTGATAGTATTGC
Source organism: uncultured Erysipelotrichaceae bacterium (assembly GCA_934725085.1). Taxonomy (GTDB): domain Bacteria; phylum Bacillota_I; class Bacilli_A; order Erysipelotrichales; family Erysipelotrichaceae; genus Colivicinus. The sequence goes on from CAKVAL010000003.1 coordinate 99,605, forward strand.
CAATTGTTTAGAAGAAATGGGCTTAGAAAGAGTTGGTGCTCCTGGTACTACAGCAGCTCTTGCAATCTTAAATGACCAAGTTAAAAAAGGTGGGGTTATGGCTTCATCTTATGTAGGTGGTTTAAGTGGTGCTTTTATACCAGTAAGTGAAGATGAGGGTATGATTAAGGCAGTAGAACTTGGTTCCTTAAGTCTTGAGAAATTAGAGGCGATGACTTGTGTTTGTTCAGTAGGACTTGATATGATTGCCATACCAGGTAAGACAAGTGCTTCTACCATTTCTGGTATCATAGCTGATGAAATGGCTATCGGCATGATTAATCAAAAGACGACAGCTGTAAGAATTATTCCGGTTGTTGGCAAGGATGTTGGTGATACAGTTGAATTTGGTGGCCTTTTAGGTTATGCGCCTATAATGAAGGTCAATGAATTTGATTGTAGTGGTTTTGTAAGTAGAAAGGGTAGAATACCTGCTCCTATTCATAGTTTTAAGAATTAAATAGAAAGTGTATAATAACGTCATGAATTTACCAAATAAATTAACTGTAATTAGAATCATTTTAGTTCCACTATTGGTTCTTATCTGGCTATTTCCATATTCTGCATTTGGAATTGAATTCCCTGTGTATGAAATTGGAACTGTTTCTTTGTCTTTATTGAATATCATTGTTTTAGCGATATTCTGTATTGCAAGTTTTACTGATTATCTAGATGGTCACTTGGCTAGAAGTAGAAATCTTGTTACTACTTTTGGCAAGTTCTGTGATCCTATCGCTGATAAGTTACTAGTGAATGCTACTCTTATTATCTTTGTATCTAAGGGTGCTGTTCCAGTAGTTCCTATTATCTTGATGTTTTTAAGAGATACTATTGTTGATGGATGTCGTATGATTGCTTCTACTAATGGTGTGGTTATTGCGGCTGGTAAGATGGGAAAATTAAAGACTGTTCTTCAAATGTTTGCGATTATCTTTACTCTATTGAATAATCTACCATTTGAACTTGTTTCTATTCCTGTTTCTACAATCCTAATTTGGTGTGCAGCTTTTGTGTCTGTATTAAGCGGATACTCATATTTTGCCCAAGTTAAGGAATATATTTTCAAAACAATGTAGGAATTTTTGATTTTATCGTCAAATATATAACAGGAGGATGAAAATTATGCCAAAAGAAGTAAATGTTGATGAAAAGAAGGATCAACTATTAAATGAAGCTTTAAAGCAGATTGAGAAACAATATGGCAAGGGCTCGATTATGAAACTTGGAGATCGAGGCAATGTTGATATTGATGTCATTTCTACAGGCTCATTAGCGATTGATAATTGTTTAGGTGTTGGAGGTTTGCCAAGAGGAAGAATTATCGAAATCTATGGACCTGAGTCAAGTGGTAAGACTACTTTGGCTTTACAAGCTATTGCCTCTTGTCAAAAAGATGGCGGTAGGGCTGCGTTTATTGATGCAGAACATGCGATTGATCCAAAGTATGCTAAGGCACTAGGTGTTGATATTGATGAATTGATTTTGTCACAACCCGATTCTGGTGAACAAGCTCTAGAAATTACTGAAGTATTGATTAAATCTGGCGCTATTGATTTGATTGTTATTGACTCAGTTGCGGCTTTAGTACCACAAGCTGAATTAGATGGTGAAATGGGCGATGCCAATGTTGGCTTACATGCTCGTTTGATGTCTAAGGCTATGCGTAAATTAGCTGGTGCTATGAATGCCAATAATTGTACAACTATTTTTATTAATCAATTAAGAGAAAAGGTAGGTGTCATGTTTGGCAATCCTGAAACTACTACAGGTGGTCGTGCTTTGAAGTTCTATTCAACTATTAGAGTTGAGGTAAGAAAGTCAGAGGCAATCAAAAATGGTAGTGATGTTGTTGGAAATAAGGTGAATATTAAAGTTTCCAAAAACAAGGTGGCACCACCATTTAAGACTTGTCAGGTTGAAATCTATTATGGTGAGGGTATTTCTCATGTATCTGAAATCATTTCGTTGGGTGTTGAATTAGGAATTATTGAAAAGGCTGGTTCTTGGTTCTCATATAATGGTGAAAAGATTGGTCAGGGTCAAGAAGCTGTTAGAGCTTTCCTTAAGGCTAATCCTGATAAGGATGAGGAAATCACTAATAGAGTTAAGGAAAAATTATTTAAGAAAGAGGAAAGAGACTAGTTCTCTTTCTTTTTGATATAATCTAAGAATGAGAGTTGGAATTTTTACAGATACATATTTACCTGATATAAACGGGGTTGTTTCTTCTGTTGAGCTATTAAGAAAACAGTTAGAAAAAAATGGTCATGATGCTTATGTCATTTGTACTTATAAGGGGATCAATAAAGTAAAGATAGAGGGGAAAATTATTAGATTACCTGGTGTTGAGATTAAAAAACTATATGGTTATGCCATTACTTCACCAGTTCATTTCTTATTTATTGAAGAATTAAAGAAATTAAAATTAGATATTATTCACGCAGAGACTGAGTTTGGGGTTGGTATTTTTGCCAATATTGTAGCTTCTACTTTAAATCTTCCTTTAGTTAGAACATACCATACAACTTATGAAGATTATACTCATTATGTTAACTTCATTAATTCAAGAAGACTAGATAAGGGTTTAAAGAAGCTTGTTGTGGGTTGGTCTAAATTATATTGTGATAACTGCGTTAAATTAATTACGCCTTCTAAAAAGACCATGGAGATGCTTACTTCATATGGGGTTAAGACACCGATTGATATTGTACCAACAGGTGTTGAACTTAATCGATTTAAGGATGAGAATACTGATTTTGATGAAGTATATAGAATCCAATCAATGGTTAATCTTAATGAAGATGAGAAACTGTTGGTTTTTGTTGGTCGAATTGCAAAAGAAAAATCAATTGATGAAATTATTAAAGCTTTCAGTTTGGTTAAAGAAAATAATCTAAAAGTTAAATTGATGATAGTTGGTGGGGGGCCATCTTTGGAAGAACTTAAAAGTTTAACTAAACATCTTAATTTAGAAAAATATATTTATTTCATGGGTAAGCAACCATTTGATGAGGTTGTTAATTATTACAAGGCGGCTGATGGCTTTATCAGTGCTTCAACTAGTGAAACCCAGGGTATGACATATATTGAAGCTTTATCTAGTGGTTTAGTAGTGTTAGCAAGACATGATGAAGTTTTAGAAGATTTGATTAAAGAAAATAAAAATGGTTATTTCTTTGATAAGGATATCTATGAGGCGATAGAAAAATTTGATTCTTTAAGTAAGGATGAATTAAATAACATGAAAGAGGCTTGTATGGCATCAGTAGATTGTTATGATGCGGATACCTTTGGAGCGAGTTCAATTAGAATTTATGAGGAAGCGTTAGAAGATTATAAATACTCTTATGTGATTGAAAAGACCACATTAAAGGATAATTGTGTAGAATTAACTTTAAGAGATTTTAATGATGATAATGAAAAACTTACTATTTCAATGGATACTTACGCCAATATGGGTTTAAGAAAGAATAGTCGTTTTTCTAAATTAAATTTTAATGTCTTAAAAGAAATGGAAGTATACGCTCTAGCTTATCGTTCTTGTTTAAAAAGATTGGCAAATTCAGACTATTCTATTGAAATGATGTATTCATACTTATATCGTAAATATGAATTGAATAGGGATAGGGCTTCTTTAATTATTGATGAACTAATTGAGAAGGGCTTATTAGATGATTATAGATACGCAAGTGGTAAGGTTAATTCTTTAAGGGCTAATCTATATTCTAAAAAGAAGATGGCGATAAAACTTGCACATGATGGAGTGTCTGATGAAATTATTGATAGAGTTTTAGTTGTACAAGATAATGATGAATTAGCATTAGCTATAAAGAAGGCTAATAAATACTTAAATATCATTACTAATAAATCATATAATGCAAAGAAAACCGCAATAATGGGTAAACTTTTAAATGATGGTTTTGAGTATAATATTTGTAAAGAAGCTATGTCTTCTCTTGATTTTTCTACTTCTTTATTGCAAGAAAAAGAAATTATTAGAAAAGAGGCAAACAAGGCTTTGAAAAAATATTCTAGAAAATATTCTGGAACTGATCTTAGAAATCATATTTACTTAAGTTTAGCTAATAAGGGTTTTAACTATGATGATATATATGCTTTGATCAATGAAATGGAGTTATAAATATGGAAAAGATTTTGGTAAAAGATTTTAAAGAAGGTGAACATGTCAATACCAACCTTCTAGTCTCATCTCTTGTAAAGGGTGTAACTAATACCGGTGCTCCTTATTTGTCTTTGGTACTTCAAGATAGTTCTAAGACAATTGATGCGAAGATGTGGGATGTTAAGAGTGAAGTTGAAAAGCTTTTATGTTCTGGCAAAGTTTTTAATTTTGATTTAGAAATTAATATGTATCGTAATAACTTACAAGCTAAGGTAATCAAGGTATTACCAGTAAGTCAAAACGATATTGATATGTTGGATTTCGTTAGTGCTTCTCCTATTCCTAGAGATATTTTAAGGGAGAATGTTGGTGATGCGGTAAATATGATTAAGAATGATAATATTTCTCGTATCGTCATCGCGATGCTTAATTATTATGACAATGATGTCTATATTTATCCTGCTGCTAGCAAGATTCACCATAACTTTATTGGTGGTTTAGCTACTCATATGTCAGGCATGATTAAGTTGGCTAATGCCTTATGTGATATTTATCCTAGTGCTAATAGAGATTATTTATTAGCTGGTGTTATTTTGCATGACTTAGGTAAGATTGAAGAATTTGTGAGTCCTTTTGTCTCTGAATATTCTACTCAAGGTAAACTATTGGGTCATATTTCAATCATGGATGCAAGACTATTAGAGATTGGTAAACAATTAAAACTAGAAGATAGTGAAGAATTGATGTTACTAAGACATATGATTCTTTCTCACCATGGCCAACATGAATATGGTTCTCCAGTATTGCCTGAAACATTGGAGGCAGAATTGTTGACTTATATTGATAATATCGATGCTAAGGTGGAAATTATCAATAAGGCATTAGTTGATGTTAAACCAGGCGAATTTTCTGCTAGAGTGTTTGCCATGGACAATCGTTGTTTCTATAAGGCTAAATAGTTATGATACTTACAATCGATTATTTATTAGCTGATAAGACTTATCGATTAAGTGGTGATATTGATGAAAAGATAAGTGAACAAGATGAAAATTTAGCTTATCTTGTCGATGTTACTGATAATAGGATTACTTTGAAGTTATATCCCAAGAAGAAATTAATTATACAAGAGGTTTCATTAAGAAACCCTTTTGTGCTTGAAGAGGATGAGCGCATTTTCTTTAATGGTTATCAAGATTGGACTTATTCTTATGAAAGTGATAAGAACACTAAAAATCCTGGTATCAATGAAGTACCATTTAAGTCATTCACTTTAAAGAAATATCATTTTGATCGCTATGGTGATTATAACTTTGCGGAATATCCAAACATCGAAGGTTATAATCATGGTTGGTCATATTTATATGTAAGAAATAATGATGATTATAAATTACTTGGTTCTTTAAATGAAAATTTTTGTTTCACCCGTTTTGTCTATGATCATGATCAATTAATCATCATTCCTGATTTAAAAGGCTATGAATGTTATGATTCTTTTGTTGCGCTAGATTTTTGTATCTTAAATGGCAAAGAAGATGAAGTATTTGATAAGTACTTTGAAATGTTGAAGATTGATAAACCGGGTACGGGCACGGGCGCGGGCGCGAACCCTATTACTGGCTATACTTCTTGGTACAATCACTATCAAAATATCACAGAGAAAAAACTACTTAATGATTTAAGTGGTTTGAGTGATGTTGATGTTTTTCAAATTGATGATGGTTATCAAACTTATGTTGGTGATTGGCTAAATATTAATACTAATAAGTTTCCAAATGGCTTAGAAAATATAGTAAATACAATACACGATAAAGGTTTTAAAGCCGGTATTTGGTTGGCGCCTTTTAGCGCAGAAAAGAAATCAGATATTTATAAAAGCCATAAGGATTGGTTGGTTAAAGATGAAGCTGGTAATCCTTATGCCTGTGGTTGTAACTGGAGCACTTTCTATGCCTTGGATATTTATAAAGTTGAGGTAAGACAATATCTAAAACAAGTCTTTGATACTGTTTTTAATAAGTGGGGCTTTGATTTAGTAAAGCTTGATTTCTTATATTCAGCCTGTGTCTTAAATAGAAAAGATAAGCCTAGAGGTTTAATTATGGCTGATGGTATGAACTTATTAAGACAATTATGCACTGATAAGTTAATACTTGGCTGTGGGGTACCTTTAGCTTCAGCTTTTGGCAAAGTAGATTATTGTAGAGTGGGCTGTGATGTGTCATTAAAATATGATGATGTTTTCTATATGAAACATATGCATAATGAACGTAATTCTACAAAAAGGACAATGGTTGATACTATTTTTAGAAGACAACTCGATGGTCGTGCTTTCTTGAATGATCCTGATGTTTTTGTTTTAAGAGATAAGCATGTTTCTTTGACTAAGGAAGAAAAGGAAAAGTTAGCTATTATCAATGGCTTGTTTGGTTCGGTTTTATTTACTAGTGATGATATTGGTAAATATGATGAATATAAATTATCTTTATATAATAAGATTAAGAATTTAAAAGGTAAGGCAAAAGCTATTACTTTAAACAATAATGTTGTTTGTGTCAAATATGAGGATGGGGAAGTAAGAATCGAGTTATGAGAAAGTATTTAAATGACAGCTTTTATTTTTGTGAAGAATTCAATGATGACTTTTTAAAAGGAAAGTGCAAGTATTCTAAGGTAAGAATACCACATACTTTTAAAGAGATACCTTTTAATTATGTTGACGTTAAGTCTTATCAAATGACTGCCGGCTATAGGACTAATATTAAGTATCTAAATTCTTATAAAGATAAAAGGGTCTTTGTGGTTTTTGAGGGTGCGGCTCATAAGAGCGAGGTTTACCTTAATGGTGAGTTATTAAAGACCCATGGTTGTGGTTATACTTCTTTTAAGGTGGAATTAACCGATTATTTAAAAGAAGGGAATAATTTACTAGTTGTTAAGTTAGATAGCCATGAGACCTTGAATATTCCACCATTTGGTCATTCTATAGATTACTTATGTTATGGTGGTATTTATCGTGATGTTTATTTGGATATTGTGCCAAATGCCTTTATTGAAGATGCCTACGTTGCACCGGTTAAAAATGATGATGGCTATTATTTAGATATTTCTTTAACTGTTAATGGTGCAAGTGAGGATGCACTTGATATAAATGTTTTGGATAATGGTGAATCAATTTATTCAAGTACTTATGAATTATTAGATAACTATACTATAAAAATAGATAACGTTAGTGAATGGAATTTAGATAATCCTAAGTTATATGAAGTGGTGTTAAAGCTTGGTAAGAGTGAATATAGGGTGAATGTTGGTTTTAGAACGATTGAGTTTAAGGCTGATGGTTTCTATTTAAATGGCCAAAGAATCAAATTAAGGGGTTTAAATCGTCATCAAAGTTATCCTTATGTTGGTTATGCAATGCCTGATTCTATGCAAAGAGAGGACGTAAGAATCTTAAAAGATGAATTAGCTTGTAACATTGTAAGAACATCTCACTATCCTCAAGCTCATAGTTTCTTTGATGAGTGTGATAAAAGGGGCTTGCTAGTATTTACCGAAATTCCTGGTTGGCAACATATTGGCGATGAGAAGTGGAAACAACAAGCAGTTATCAATACAAGAGATATGATTGTTGAATATCGTAATCATCCAAGTATTATTATGTGGGGTGTTAGAATCAACGAATCACAGGATGATGATGAATTCTATACAAAGACTAATGAGGTGGCTCATTCTTTAGATAAGTATCGTCAAACAGGCGGTGTTAGATATTTAAGAAAGTCAAATCTTTTAGAGGATGTTTATACTTTCAATGATTTCTCTTTTGCGGGTAATTTTAAACAAGATGGTATCTTGGATAAGAAGGAAGTTACTCCTGATATGAATAAGGCTTATTATATTTCTGAATATAATGGTCATATGTTTCCAACGAAGTCTATTGATGATTATCCTCATCGTAATTTGCATGCGCTAAGACATATGCAAGTATTAAATGATATCTATAGAAAAGATGGGGTAGCTGGTGGTACTGGTTGGAGCATGTTTGATTATAATACTCATGCAAATTTTGGTTCTGGTGATACTATTTGTTACCATGGTGTAATGGATTTCTTTAGAAATCCTAAGATGGCAGCCGCTGTTTATGCAAGTCAGGGTGATGATGTACCAGTGCTTGAAGTTTCTTCTTCAATGGAAATAGGTGAGTATCCAGGTGGTGTTAATAAGGATGTTAAGGTTTTCTCTAATGCAGATTCGATTAAACTTTATAAGAATGGCAAGTTTGTAAAACAATTTTATCCTAGTGAGACATATAAATATTTACCACATCCATGTTTTGAGATAGATGACTTTATTGGTGATTTAATCAAGGAAAGAGAAGATTATCCTGAAGATGTTTGTGATGAAATTAAGGAATGTCTATTGGCAACCTTGAAGTATGGTGTTGATCATTTACAATTTAAATATAAATTTAAGATGTTTAAGGTGATGTTGTTCAATCATATCACGATGTTAGAAGCTACGCGTCTATATGATGTTTATTGTAGTGGCTGGGGTAATGAAGCTTTCAAATATCGCTTTGATGCGATTAAAAATGGTGAAGTTGTTAAGTCAGTTACTAAGGGTCCTTCATGGGATTTACATTTAGAAGTTAAGACTTCCAGCGAACATTTAAAGGAAGGTAAAACATATGATGTTGCCTCAATTAGAATCAGAGTTTTAAATGGTAATAATGAGTTAGCACCATATGCCAATGAAGTATTATATCTAACTTGTTCTGATAATATTGAGATTATTGGACCTGATGTCATTAATACAACTGGTGGTATGACGGGTACTTATATTAAGACTAAGAAGAAGGGTGAGGCTTATTTGGCTATTGATTCTAGCCGTTTAGGCTCACATATCATTAAATTTACTATTGATTAATAGAGGAATAAACCATATAATTATTTAGTCTGTGGAAGGAGTGCAACTACTCCGTTAATCCCACAACCATAAGGAGGAAAAATATGGCAAAGAAAGTTGCTAAAATCTGTAAGTTGCAATTTGCAGCTGGTCAAGCTAAACCAGGTCCTGCTCTTGCAAGTGCTGGTATCAACATGCCTCAATTCTGTACTAAGTTCAATGACTTAACAAAGGACAGACATGGCGATATCGTTCCTGTTGTTATTACTGCATATGAAGACAAATCTTTTGATTTCGTGCTTAAGACAACTCCTGCTGCATTCTTATTAAAGAAGGCTGCTGGTATTTCTAAGGCTTCTGGTTCACCAAAGGCAGTTAAGGCTGGTTCTATTACTAGCGCTCAATTAAGAGAAATTGCTGAATATAAGATGCCTGATTTGAATGCTAATGATGTAGAATCTGCAATGAAGATCATTGAAGGTACTGCAAGAAACATGGGCATTAAAGTGGAGGGTTAATCATGAAAAGATCTAAAGGTTATAATAATGCATTATCTCTTTTTGAGAAGAACAAGAAATATGCACCTGCTGAAGCTTGCGAATTAGTTAAGAAGACAAGCAGTGTAAAATATGATGCTGCAGTTAGAGTATCATTTAGCTTAAATGTAGATCCTCGTCATGCTGATCAACAAATCCGTGGTGCTATGGTTCTTCCTGCTGGTACTGGTAGAAGCCAAAAGGTATTGGTTGTTACTCAAGGTGCTAAGGCTGAAGAAGCAAAGAATGCTGGTGCTGATTATGTTGGCGATAAGGAAATCCTTGATAAGATCAAGGGTGGTTGGTTCGATTTCGATGTAATCGTAGCTACTCCTGATATGATGGGTGAATTAGGTAAGTTAGGTAAGATTTTAGGTCCTAAGGGCTTAATGCCAAACCCTAAGACTGGTACAGTAACTCCAAATGTTGCTGGTGCTGTTGCTGAAATCAAGAAAGGTAAAGTTGAATACCGTGTTGATAAGGATGGTAATATCAACTGTCTTCTTGGTAAGGTTAGCTTTGATGCAAAGGATCTTGAATCAAACTTCAATGCACTTGCTAATGCAATCGTAAAGGCTAGACCTGCTGCTGTTAAGGGTGCTTATATTACTGGTGTAACATTATCTAGCAATATGGGTCCTGGTATTAAAGTAGATTTTGGTGCTTAATTAATTAAAGATGACTTCGGTCATCTTTTTTTAATATTTCTTTCATGTTATGATATTTGTTGTAAAAACGTTTAAAGAAGTAGTATCTTATTGATTCTTAATAGCGATAGGAGGATGGTGTAAGCTCCTTTAAGATAGGTAAGTGAATTCACCTTTATATAGTGGCTTGCCCCGGTAACGCGTTATAGTTATAAGTGCAGCATATGCTGAATTAGGATGGTACCGCGATTTTTCGTTCCTAGTCGCGGTTTTTTTATTGTAAGGAGGATTTTGAATGAACGACTTAACAAGCCTTAAGCAAGAAGCTTTAGCGGCTATTAATGAAGTTAAAGACAGTAAAGTATTAGAAGAACTAAGAATCGAATATCTTTCTAAAAAAGGTAAGATTCAAGGTTTAATGAGCCAAATGAAAGACTTAAGTCCTGAAGAAAAGCCTAAGTTTGGTCAACTTGTAAATGACTTAAAGACAAGTGTAACAAGTGCAATCGAGGATAAGAAGAAAGAACTTGATGATGCTTTGTTGAAGTTACAACTAGAGAAAGAAAAGATTGATATTACTCTTGATGAATATACACCAGTTACTGGTACTCTTCATCCTTTGACTTTAGTTGAAGAAGAACTACAAGATATCTTTATTGGTATGGGTTATAACGTAGCTGAAGGACCAGAACTTGAATATGATGAATACAATTTCACTCGTGCTAATACACCAGAGGGTCATCCTGCAAGAGATATGCAAGATACTTTCTATGTTGATGTTAATCGTCTATTGAGATCTCAAACTACAGCTATTCAAATGAGAGTATTAGAGACTGATCATGATAAATTACCTATCAAGGTTATTTGCCCTGGTAAGGTATATAGAAGAGATGATGATGATGCTACTCATTCACATCAATTTATGCAATGTGAGGGTTTAGTAATTGGTGAAAATATCACTGTATCAGACTTAAAAGGTACTCTTGAATTAATGATTCATGAGCTATTTAAAAATGATGCCAAGATTAGATTTAGACCATCATACTTCCCATTCACAGAACCATCATTTGAAGTAGATATGACATGTCATAATTGTGGTGGTAAGGGTTGTTCTATGTGTAAGGGAACTGGTTGGATTGAAATTCTAGGTTCTGGTATGGTACATCCTAATGTTTTGGAAGCTGCTGGTATTGATTCTAAAAAGTATACAGGCTTTGCGTTTGGTGTAGGTATTGAAAGAGTTGCAATGTTAAAATATGGCATCATGGATATCAGAGACCTATATACAAATGATATTCGTTTCTTAAATGGATTCAAGAGAGGTAACTAGTAATGAAGTTAAGTTTAAATTGGTTAAGTAAATTTATTGATATAAGTGATTTATCTTATCAAGAAATCATGGATAAAGCTGTTAAGGCTGGCTTCGAAGTGGAAGAAGTAACTAAGATTGGTAGTGGTACAAATCTAGTTGTAGGTAAGGTATTAACATGCATTCCTCATCCTGATAGTGATCATTTGCATCTAACTACAGTAGATATTGGTACTGAAGTATTAGATATCGTATGTGGTGCTCCTAACTGTAGAGAAGGCATCAAGGTTATTGTAGCTACAGAGGGTGCAATACTTCCTGGTGGTACTATCAAAAAGGGTGTAGTAAGAGGTTATGAAAGTAATGGTATGTTGTGTTCATTACTTGAACTAGGTGTTGATGAAGAACTATTGGAAGAGGGGTCTTGTTCAAAGGATGGTATTGAAGAATTAGATGATTCATTTGAAGTAGGTGAAACAAATATCCTAAAGAAACTAGGCTATGATGATGTTATCTTAGATATGTCTATTTATGCCAATAGACCTGATTGCTTGGCGATGTTCTATATGGCTAAGGAAATGGGTGCTATTTTAAGAAGAGAATGCAAGCTTCCTGAATTTGAAGGTGCTAGTAACATCGGTACACCAAGTGATTTTAAGTTAAGTTTAGAGTCAAAGAATTGTACTCATTTCTTAGCGAAGATTGTTAATAAGGTAACTATTAAAGAGTCTCCTGAATGGATTAAGGAAATCTTGAAGTCTAATGGCATTAAGTGCATCAATAACTTGGTTGATATTTCTAACTTGGTAATGTTAGAAACAGGTCAACCTATGCATTTCTATGATTTAAGAAGTAATCCTAATCATAACATCACTGTAAGAGATGATTTAGAATGTGAATATACAGCACTTGATGGTGTTACATACAAGATTGAAAAGGGTGATTTGATGATTACATCTGACAACAAGCCTATTGGTATTGCAGGTATCATGGGTGGTGATGCAACTAAGGTATTAGATGATACTTCTAGTTTACTTTTAGAGTCAGCATGTTTTGATCATGCTCAAATCAGAAGAACTTCTAATCGTTTAGGTCTTCAAACTGAGGCTGCTGCAAGATTCTCTAAGGGTTTAGAGCCTCTTGCTCAAAATAAGGCAATGGATAGAGCTGTTGAATTATTAATCAAGTATGCTGATGCTGAGATGATTGAGGAAACAGTAGAAGCTGGTAGTAACAACTATACACCGGTTGTAGTAGAAGAAACATTGTCTCATTTAAATAATTTGGTTGGCAAGACTTATACAATTGATGAAGTTAGAGATGTTATTGAAGCTTTAGACTTTAAGTTTGAATGTGAGGATGGGGAACATTTCTCATGTTTAATACCAAGTTATAGAACTGATATTTTAATTAGAGAAGATATTGATGAGGAAGTATGTCGTTTAACTGATTTTGATGATTTAAAGTCAACACTACCTCTAATGCCTCAAACTGTTGGTTCTTTAACTACTGCTCAAAGAATGCGTCGTAATATTAGAAACTATATGATGTATAACGGTTTGAGTGAAGTTAGAACTTATACATTAGTTAGTGAAAATTATAAGAATGAATCATTACTCGTGAATGGTGAGGCAGTTAAGATTATTTCTCCATTAAGTGAGGATCGTAAGTATATTAGAACTTCTTTGATGAATTCATTACTTGAAACTTTAGCTTATAACTTAGGACACTATAATAGTGATGTTAATGTCTATGAATTGTCTTCTGTTTATTTCAATGATCATGAAGAAGAAAGACTTGGTGTTGTGTTAAATGGAACTTACTTAAATAGTGAAGTTAAGCATGTAACAATGAAGGCTGATTTCTATGTTCTAAAGGGTCTTGTGATGGGCTTATTAGATAAGTTAGGTTTTGAAAAGGGTAGAGTAACAGTTGTAGAAAATGATTTAGATACAAATCACTTCCATCCAGGTGTTTCATGTTTAATTAAGATGAACAATAAAGTAATTGGTATCTTAGGTAAACTTCATCCAAGCTTTGAATCTAAGTTCAAGTTAAAAGATACATATTATTGTGAATTAATCTTAGATGAATTAATTAATTCTAAGCCAGCTAAGTCACGTGCTCCTTCTATCAGTAAATATCCTTCTATCACAAGAGATATTTCTATTGTCCTAAAGGACGAGGTTAAGGCAGCTGACTTATTAAAACTTGTTAAGAAGGCTGGTGGTAGTCTTGTTAAGTCTGTAAGAGTATTTGATATCTATAAGGGTGAACATATTGAAGAAGGTTCTAAGTCTGTATCGTTGAAGATTGTTTATGAAGATCCAACTAAGACTTTAAAGACAAGTGATGTTGATGCACCTCATAATAAGATTTTAGATGAATTAAATAAGCACTATAATGCAAATTTAAGATAAAATAATTAAGAACTCCTTTTTGATATGACTGCAAACAAATCATGAAGGAAATAGGGAAGGCTTGATAGTCTTCTCTTTTTTTGTAAGAAAATTGAATAAGTTTTTCTTCTTGTTTAATATATATGTGTGTAAAAGGTATTAAGGGATATGAATTTGAATCAAATAGAGAAGGTAGTTAAAAAGGTTGAAAATCTAAGTGAACAATATAGAAAGATGTCTAATATTGAATTAAGGAATCAGACTTTAATTCTAAGGATTAGACTTAAACAAGGTGAAACTTTGGATGATATCTTACCTGAAGCTTTCGCAACTGCAAGAGAGGCATCATATAGAGTTAATGGTGAATATCCCTATCATGTTCAATTAATGGGTGGCTATGTTTTACATAATGGTGATATTTCTGAGCAGGCAACAGGTGAGGGTAAGACTTTAACTAGTGTCTTACCTGCTTATTTAAATGCCTTAGGTGGTAATGGTGTTCATATTGTTACTGTTAATGAATATTTGGCTCAAAGAGATGCTTATAAGAATGGAAAGATTTTTGATTTTCTTGGTTTAAGCGTTGGTTTAAATAAGAATGGCTTATCTTTAAATGAAAAGAGAAAGGCTTATAACTGTGATATTACTTATTCAACTAATTCAGAGTTAGGTTTTGATTATTTAAGAGATAACATGGTAACTGATAAAAGTGATAGGGTAATGCGTGGTTTAAATTATGCTATCATTGATGAAATTGATTCTATCTTGATTGACGATGCCATTACTCCATTAATTATTTCAGGTGAAGCTACTGCTACTAAGGACTTATACTATAAGGCTGATAGAGTAGCTAAGTCTTTAGTTGAAGATAGAGATTATACAATTGATTTAAGAGATAATATTTGCATCTTAAGTGAAGATGGCGTTTTCAAAGTAGAAAAGTTATTTGGTTTAGATAATTTATATAGCGCCGATAATACTGACTATGTTCGTTATATTAAGAATGCTTTACAGGCTAATTACATAATGGAAAAGGATGTAGATTATGTAGTTGATAAGGAAATATTAATAGTAGATCCAAATACTGGTAGAACCATGGAAGGTAGACAGTGGTCTAATGGTCTTCATCAAGCAGTAGAAGCTAAGGAAGGCTTAGATATCAATAGTGAGACTAAGACTGTAGCTTCAATTACTTATCAAAACTTCTTTAGAATGTATAAGAAATTATCAGGTATTTCAGGTACTGCTAAAACAGAGGAAGAAGAGTTTTTGAAAACTTATAATATGTATGTAATTTCTATTCCTACTAATAAGCCAATTAAAAGGATTGATTATCCTGATTTTGTCTATGGTACTAAAAGGGCTAAATACAAGGCGGTAGTAGAAGAGATTAATAGAATCCATAAGAAGGGTCAACCAATACTTGTTGGTACTGTTTCTATTGAAGATAGTGAACTTATATCTTCTATGTTAGATGTTTCTCATACTGTGCTGAATGCTAAGAATCATGAATTAGAAGCAGAAATCATCAAGAATGCAGGACAAAAGGATGCTGTTACTATTGCGACTAATATGGCAGGCAGGGGTACTGATATTAAGTTGGGTGATGGTGTTAAAGAACTTGGTGGTTTGGCAGTTATTGGAACTGAAAGACATAAGTCAAAGAGAATTGATGATCAATTAAGAGGAAGAAGTGGTAGACAAGGTGATCCTGGTTTTTCTAGATTTTATGTTTCTTTAGAAGATGATTTAATGGTTCAATATGGTAGTGAAAGACTTGAAGAAAAGTTTTCTAAGATAGGTGATAAAAGAGTTGATTCAAAACAAATTATTCATTCAATCGATAATGCTCAAAGAAGAGTTGAAGGCTTGAGTGCTGATTCACGTAAATCATTATTAGATTATGATGATGTTTTAAGACTACAAAGAGAAACTATCTATAAAGTAAGAGATAATGTTTTATTAAGTGATAATGTGCATGAATATATTAAAGACATGATAAAAAAGACAATTGTTAGACTTGTTAATTCAAACATGAAAGGTGAAAACATTAGCTATGCTGAAGGTGAAAAGATTATTAGACAATTAAGTTCTGATTCAATAGTTAGTGCTTTAGTATTACCTTTTGTAGACAAACAAAGAACAATCGAAGTTATATATAATCGTATAATCAACACTTATGATAAGAAGATAAAGGGTATAGAGAATTTGATTTATCCAATAGAAAAGACTACTCTTTTAAAGTTTATTGATAATGAGTGGGCAAATCAAATCACAATCATGGATGAATTAAAGTCAAATATTGGATTAAGAGGTTATGCTCAAAACGATCCCCTAAAAGCTTATGTAGAAGAGGGTTATAAACTATTTGAACAGATGATGAATGATATTGATGAGAGCTTTATTAGATTCTTACTGACTGTTAATATCGTTGATGAAGAAAAGGTTCAAAGAGAAAAGACTTGTTGTTTTATAGGGAAGAAACTAAGTAAATTAAATAGAGCTGAAGATGAAATTAAAGAAGTTTTAGAGATAGCTTTACAAGTTTCTATTAATGAAGGTTTTGATAACTTTATTTGTGCTATGGATGAAAGTGTAGGTCTTTGGGCTTCTAAACTAATTCTTCAATATAAGAAGATGTATCCAAGTATATCTCTTACTTGTGTTTTTCCTTATGCAAATTATGAAAACAATTGGAACCAAGAATCTAAAGAAGAATACAATAAATTAAGTAAAGATATCGATTCTATTCACTACATATCTAAAGAGAACTATAAGGGTTTAAACAAGGACTATCTTAATTATTTATTAGATAAGGCCTATAGAATAGTTCAAATTTCTTCTAAAGAAAACATTAAAGATAGACCGATGTTAACTGATAATAACTCTTTCTATTTAATATAAGACAACTGGCTAAATAATGTGTCGCTACTTGGTTAAAATAATGTGTCGTTTTTACAGAAATGCTTATTTTATAAGCATTTTTTAATAGTCATCTTTACATTGACAAGACCTTGCGGGGGGGGGGGTATATTTATTATGTAAGCGAATTTGTAGAGCGTCAAACTAATATACCCATTTATAATTAATAAACGACAAATTATTATACCCAACAGTAATTGGTCAATA
>CAKVAL010000004.1 GCA_934725085.1 uncultured Erysipelotrichaceae bacterium
TATCAATATCACCCTTTAAACTACATAAACGAAAATTTCAATGAAAAGAGAAAATATCGTTAATATTTAACCTTTTTGATAATTTTTCTATTTTCCTGTAAAACCTCGCATTTATTTATTAATAAGCTATAATTTTCATTGGAAAGAAGGAATATATGATCTTAGAAACTATTAATGAAAACTTATTGGAATTAGCTAAAGAATCTGATAAAAAACTTGAACCTATCTATAAACAAATAGAAGATACATGTTTATATAACTCAAATAGAATTCTATCTGCTTTTATAGAAAATAATGTTTCTTATTCAGACTTTGCAGAAGTCAATGGCTATGGCAATTATGATGAAGGAAGAGATAAGCTTGAAAAAATCTTCGCTACAGTACTTGGATGTGAAGACGCGCTTGTAAGACCTCATATTATGAGCGGTACAAACGCCCTATACCTTACATTCTCATCTCTTTTAAAACATGGCGATACTTTCATTTCTATTACTGGAACACCATACGATTCTCTACAAGAAATGATTGGTCTTATTGGAAATTCAACACAATCACTAAAAGCTTATGGCGTTAAGTATGAACAAATTGATCTTATCAACAATGATTTCGACATTAACTCAATCGTTAAACGTCTAAAAAAGAAAGATGTAAAACTTGTTGAAATTCAAAGATCTCGTGGTTATTCTTCAAGAGACTCATTAACTATTGAAAAAATCGAAAGAGCAATCAAAGCAATTAGAGAAGTAAATGATGAAGTAATCATCATGGTCGATAACTGTTATGGCGAACTTGTTGAAAAACAAGAACCAGGACATATTGGCGCCGATGTGGTTGTAGGTTCACTTATGAAAAATCTTGGTGGTGGTGTTGCTTCAACCGGTGGTTATGTTGCTGGTAGAAAAGATTTGATTGAAATGGTAGCTGATAGATTAACATCTCCAGGTATCGGTAAAGATTTAGGAGCAAACTTCAACTTAAACAATTCATTCTTTAAAGGAATATTCATGGCACCTAGCGCTGTAAAGAATGCTCTACAAACAGCAGTATTCACATCTTATATGCTAGAAAAACTAGGATATGAAAACATTTCTCCTAGATACAACGAATATAGAACTGATATTATTCAAACAATTGGACTTGGTAATAAAGATAACCTTGTTAAATTTACTCAAGGTATTCAAGCAGCATCTCCAATCGATTCATTTGTAAGAGTACTTCCAGCACCAATGCCGGGTTATCCATTTGATGAAGTAATGGCAGCAGGTAGTTTTACTCAAGGAAGTACCATTGAATTAAGTGCTGATGCTCCTGTTATCGAACCATATGTTTTATTCCTACAAGGAAGTTTAACTTTAGAGTATGGTAAAATTTCTATTCTAAAAGCATTAACTTCTATGCAAAATGACTAAAGGGATCATAAGATCCCTTTTAATTTGAATTTGTTTGGCCACCATCAATTCTAATTATTGAATTATTAATATAATCAGCCTTATCAGAAACCAAGTAACTAACTAAATTAGCCACTTCCTCTGGCTTCCCGTATCTTTTGAGTAATATCTTATCACATTCTTCTTTCAAGAATTCTTCATCATATCCATCCAATTCACTTTCAGTTCCAATAAAGCCTGGAGCCACACAGTTAACATGAATGAAAGGCGCACCTTGCATTGCCATATTATGAGTAAGCGATATAACCGCAGCCTTACTAGCATCATAGTCAATGCTCATTGGATAATAAGTGTTGATTCCGTTAGTACTAGAAATATTGATAACTCTACCATATTCCTGTTTTAGCATTTTCTTATAAGCTCTTTTAAAAGTATTAAAATATCCAACAACATTAACATCTAAAAGCCTTAAGAACTCTTCACTAGTTTTTAAACTAAATAAATTCGCATAATCAACCGCGGCATTATTAACTAAAACACTCACATCGCCAAGTTCCTTTTCGACATTATCAAACATGAAATCTACTTCATCAACCTTAGATACATCACATTTGAATGCCAAACATTTTACAGCATACTTATCAATGATTTCATCTTTTAATTTAAACGCTAATTCACTTGATGATAAATAATTTATTACTACATCATAGCCTTCACTTGCCAATTTTTCTACAATAGCTCTGCCAATGCCCTTGGCCGAACCTGTAACTAATGCTACTTTATTCATCTTATAAAAAAGAGCTTATTAATTAAGCTCTTGAAGAATACCCACCATCAGCAGAAGTAACTAAAATCTTTTCACCTTGCTCAATAAATTGAGGAACTCTTAATGAAAGACCAGTTTCTGTAAGTGCATCCTTAGTTTGTGTAGAAGGAGCACCCTTGATTGCAGGTGTTGTTTCCACAACAGTTAATTCAACCTTATCAGGAACAGAAATAGTTAATACATCACCCTCAAAAATTTGAAGCATAACAGTCATACCTTCTAGTAAGAAATACTTATTGAAACCAACCTTGTTTTCATCTAACTCATAAGTTTCAAAAGTTTCCATATCCATAAAGTAATAAATATCACCTGCAGAATAAGAATATTGAGCAGCCTTCTTCTCAATCATCGCAGCCTCAAACTTTGTAGACGCATTGAAATTTCTTTCTTGAGTAGAACCTGTCTTTAAGTTCTTCATCTTAGTCTTTAAAATTGCAGCACCCTTGCCAGGTTTAACATGCATAAAATCGATAACTTGCCATGGATCACCATCAACCATAACAGTTAATCCAGTTTTAAAATCACCAGCTTCAATTGCCATAAAAATAATACTCCATTTCTTTAACTCACTTTAAATTGTAACAATTCATATACCTTTTTACAAACTAAAACAAAGTCTTTTGTTCATTATGTTCTTTAATATAACGAGTCCACTTAATATAACCATAAGTTGTATTTGTAAAATAACCAAGTTTTAACACCAATAGAACATATTGACCAGCTAAGATATTTATAACAGCTTCCAAGAAAGCACAAATATACCATGCAATCCATTGTTCTCTTAGTCTAAAGAAAATAAACAAACCATTACATACACCAACCGCACTAGCACAAGCATCAATATAAGTAATAATAGTCATCAACTTTTGATCACCATTTAAGAAATCAGTCTTAATATCCAAGCCACTTAAGAAATAACCAACACCAAATGTCCAAATGATTATGCCCAAAATAATAAGCACTTCTTGATAACCCTTAAGTCTTCTAACTGCAGTTAGTTCGTCATCTTCATCGTCTTTATGCTTACTCCAGTTGATATAACTCAAGATATCGATTGGTAACCAGAAGAATAATGTAGTCGCAATTGTCGCAAAACGATACATCAATACAACACATGTTAAAATCTCTGTAATTTCAACAACTACTGAAACCAAGAAATTATAACGAGATTGTTTAGAAATCAACAATTCACACAAGATATTCAAGAAAGTATCTAATAGATATAACAGCATGATGATAATGCCATTAACACCATTTGCACCCTCTTCTGGGAACAAGACAGCAACAATAGTTGCCAACAACATAATTGACACAAACCATGATTTCTCATAAGTTGTGAATGACTTAGAGAAATAATAAATAATCCAAACCGATAAAGCCAAGATAACACAAGCGATAGAGGCGTTGAATAATTGAGCACATCTATTGGCCATTTCCTCTTTATAAGTAAAAGCCAAATCATCCATGCTAGGATTTTCTTGTTCAAAACATAATGAAGTGCCATTATCTAATACATATTTATAAGCTTCTACAGTATCACTTACTTCACTTTCATCGGTATATTCTTTAACCAAAGAATCTTCACCATCACTATAAGTAATAGTACAAACAGTTGCATCTTCATCACACTCACTATCTTCATCTTTTGTTAATGTCACAGTACCAACATAAGATGCATTTTTATAATCATCACTATTGATCTTATTCAAACCAATAATACAAGTCGCAATTGAAACGACTAAAAGTAAACACATCACAACAATCTCAATTGTCTTTAGTGTCTTATTTTCTTCTTTATATCCCTTAATTTTTTCTAACATTATCTAAACTTCTCTATTCTATCAATTGCTTTCTTTAACACATCCATACTAGACGCAATTGAAAATCTAATATAGTTATCCCATTTCTCACCAAAAGTAACACCTGGTGTTGCTACCACGCCTACTTTGTCCAACAATTCATCACAAATCTCAATTGATTTTTTGCCACTAGCTTCAATATTAACCCAATAGTAGAAACTACATCTTGGAAGTCTCCCTTTAAAATAAGGATGCTTATTAATCTCATTATGAAAATAAGTCATACGTTCTTCTAGCGATTCACAATATGGTTCTATATGATCCCATGGATGCTTATATATTTCTAATGCGCCATATTGTAATGGAGTTGACGTATTAGTGATTGTTTGTTGTGCAAACAAGGCCATTTTCTTAACAAGCTTTTTATTAGCTAAAGCATAGCCAAGTCTAAATCCGGTCATTGCGTGAGATTTAGAATAGCCATTAACTAAAACTAAACGTTCTTTAATATTCTTTTCGCTTAAGAAAGAATGATGAACTTCTCCTTTATACACTAAACGATCATATACTTCATCAGAAATGATATAAGTATTTGGATGTTTTAGTGCAATCTTACAAATACTTTCAACTTCATTTTTAGAAAACATAGAACCCGCTGGGTTGTTTGGTGAGTTTACTAAAATACACTTAGTTTTATCATTAACTGCTTTATCTAACTTTTCGATATTTAAGCTTAAGTCATCATTTAAATCCACTACTTTGATGATAGCTTCAGGTTCAGCTAAAGCTATATTACTTGGATAACTCAAATAATATGGTGAAATAATAACAACTTCATCCTTTGGTTCTAATAAACAAGAAAGCGCAAAGTAACTAGCTGGTTTTACACCAGGGGCAATCATCACCTCATCGCCTGTATATCCACAACCATATATATTGTTTACATCTTGAGCTATCGCATCTCTTAATTCTTTAATTCCTTGACTGTTAGAATAATGTGTTTTTCCTTCTAACATAGCCTTGTATATACCATCAATTACATATGTTGGTACTTTCATATCTGGCTCACCGACGCATAAAGACACAATATCTTTGCCTTCTTTAATCATCTCGTCGGCCATATCGCTGTATTTGTGATTCAATGCCTCTTTGACATCACTTGTAAAATGCATATCTCCCTCTTAATTCTTTTATATTCAAGAATTTTTTGGCCTGTTTCTTAAATGAATCTAAATCCCCAGAAACATAAAATTCAACATTAGGCTCTTTACAATAATCGTTATTAAGTTCATCAGCCAAAACTACACCACTATTAATTAATTTAACTTTATGATCAAAATACTTATCAATTTTTTCGCTCAATAAAGGATAATGGGTACATCCTAGTATCAAAGTATCAATTTCCTTTTCTTTTAATCCCTTAAGATATTCATCAATCGCTTCGTCCATTTCTAAAGTATCAATCATATCTTTTTCAATCATAGGTGCAAATTTGGGACATGCTTGTTCATATACTTCATAGTCACTTAATTCCTTCTTAAACACATGAGTATTAACAGTAGCACTTGTCGCAATTACACCAATCTTATTATTAACAGTAGCTTTTTTAGCACCCAAGGCAGCTGCCTTAATGATGCCTACTATTTTCATATCATAATTTTTAACTAAATCACTTAAAACAGTAGAACTAATAGTTCCACAAGCTCCAATAATCACGTCACATCCTTTAGATACAAGGAAGTCGATATCGTCCTTGCCATATTGCCTTAGGGTTGCTATATCCTTATCCCCATAAGGTACTCTAGCTGTATCACCAAAATAAACAATTCTATCAAACGAATTATTTTTTAAAATTTCTCCTAAAACACTTAGACCACCAAGTCCGCTATCAAATATCCCTAATACCATCTAAAGTTTGTTCACTAACTCCTTAAAAATTCTTCCACGCTCTTCAAAGTTCTTAAATTGATCATAACTTGAGCATGCAGGTGATAATAATACCACATCACCTTTTTTAGCTATGCTTCTAGCTTTTTCTAAAGCTTCATCCATAGTCTCACACACAATCGCATCATCTTTTAATTCAGCTAATAGATGCTTAGTCTCGCCAAAAGTAATCAAACATCCAATCTTATCAGCTTCATTCTTTAATGCATCAAATCCTGTATGTTTATCATGACCACCAGCCAACAAGATAACAGGTTTGTCGAAAGATCTTAGGGCAATAACTGTACTATCAGTATTTGTACCCTTTGAATCGTTATAGTATTTAACACCATCAACTTCCTTTACAAATTCAATACGATGTTCAACACCTTTGAACGAAGAAATGACTCTCCTTATAACCTCAACACTCGCACCTAATTTATAAGCTAAACAAGCCGCCATCATCGCATTAGCTAAATTATGTTTGCCAATAATCTTTAAATCTTTTCTATCAAACAATTCTTGATCAAATAGATAAACCTTATCACCTTTTAAACATAAATCAGCTTTTTTGTCTAATGAGAAGGTAACAACTTTACACTTAATATCTTTACAATAATTTACACAATTCTCATCATCAAGATTTAAGATGAACCAATCATCACCACTCATATTCTTGTACACCAAAGTCTTTGCCTTATAATAATCATCTAATGTATCAAAATAATCCAAGTGATCTGGTGTTAAATTTGTAATAACAGCACATTCAGGATGAAAAGATGGTGCTCCTAATAATTGGAAAGCACTAATTTCTAACGCAATACGCGCATCTTCATCTTCATGTTCAAATACTATTTCACTTAAGGCAGTACCAATATTACCACAGGCATAAGACTTAAACTCTTCTTTCAATATTTCATGAACTAAAGTAGTAATTGTTGTCTTACCATTAGTGCCTGTGATGGCAGCTACCTTATAATCTTTTGCATAATTTAAAGCTAATTCTATTTCAGTAATAATCGGTATCTTCTCCTCCTCAAAAAAGACAACTAGTCTATTTGAATAAGGGATACCTGGATTCTTTACCACAAAGTCATAGGTATCATTAAATAAACAATCAGGATGACCGTTATCATAAACAGTTATACCTAATTTCTCCAGTTCTGATTTTTCTTTAACTTCTTTTGCATCAGTTAAAGTCACATCAAAACCTTTCTTATTAAGAAGCTTACAAGCCCAATAGCCGCTTCTTGCACAACCAATAACTAAAACCTTTTTCATACTTTATAAGTTTACCACCATACGCAAGTGGTTTAGAATGAAAGTATGTATTTAATTTCATTAGTATTACTTGTTATTATCATTATTTGTCTTTTTCTTATTAAAGAAACTTTTGTAAGAAATGATAAATTAGATACAACACCAGCATGGTATGAATATATCAACGCTAATCAAGAAGGTAGAGAATATATCTATTCTTTAAACCCTAAAGATTTATATATCAATTCTTTTGATAATTTAAAGTTACATGGTCTTTTCATCAACAACAATACCAACAAGACTATCGTTTGTGTTCATGGTTATAAAGCTAAAGATGGTCTTTATGATTTTGGCATGTCTGCTAAGTTTCTTAATAGTCTTGGCTACAATCTTCTATTTGTAGATAATAGAGCGCATGGTTTATCACAAGGCAAATATATTGGTTTTGGTGTCTTAGATTCTATTGATGTTAATTCTTGGGTTGATTATCTTGTTACCAATATGAATCAAGAAACTATCATCTTGTATGGAATGTCGATGGGTGGGGCTACGGTCATGAACGCAGCTTCGTGCCCGGATTCGTGCCCAGATTCGTGCCCAGTCAAAGCCATCATCGCCGATTGTGGTTTTGCGTCAGGTTATGATGAGGTAGCTTATCAAATCAAGAAGATGCATCATCTTCCATCTTTTCCTTTAGTTCCTATTTCTAATATTCTTTTAAAATTATTAGCTAAATATTCACTTAAAGATAAAGAAGCCTACAAATCAATTAAGAATTATCATAATAATCTTCTAATAATTCATGGTGGTAAGGACCATTTTGTTCCTACTGGTGATGCTTATAAGATATTTGATAATGCGACTTGTCATAAGAAAATATTAATAGTACCCGGTGCCAGTCATGCCAAGAGTTATTTAAAAGATAGCAAATTATATGAACAAACATTCAAGGAGTTTTTAGATGAAATTGATTAATTCCCTATTAACGATAATGTTTCTAATTCAGCCTCTTTCTATCAAAGATGAATATGATTTAATCATTAATCAAATGTCATTAAGAGAAAAAGTAGGTCAGATGTTTTTTATAAGACTTGAGGCACTAGATCCCAACTATATCAGTGATGAATTAAGTGGCAAGTATATTAAACATGACATCTTAAATGATGAAATGATAGATACATATAACAAGTATCCATGTGGTGGTATAGTGCTTTTTGCGAAAAATTTAAATGATGAAAGACAACTTATCACCCTTACAAACAACATTCATAATCTAGATAATAGGCCTTTAATTTGTATCGATGAAGAAGGTGGCGTGGTGTCAAGAATTGCCAACTCAAATAAATTTAGAGTTGAGAAAACACCTAATAATAACGCCATGACCACTTATGATGATGCCTATAAACAAGGATATTATATTGGTTCTTATTTAAAGAAATATCATATCGACATTGACTTTGCCCCAGTGGCCGATATCAACTCAGATTCTCAAGACAATGCCATTGGTGAAAGATCTTTCGGAGATAATCCAATTACAGTTTCAACCATGGTTAATGCCTTCATCAGTGGTCTACATGACAACAATATCATCGCCTGTACTAAGCATTTTCCAGGTCATGGTAATAGTAAGGATGATAGCCATTTAAACGAAGTAAATATTGAAGATACTTTAGAGATGTTAAAGGAAGAAGAACTAGTTCCTTTTATCAACAACCTAGATATTTCTGATATGGTTATGATTGGTCATATTAAAACGCCAAACACCACAAACAACGATCTACCTGCTTCTTTATCTAAAGAAATAATCACCGATATTCTAAGAGATACTTATAAATATGATGGCCTTGTGATTACCGATTCTTTTGAGATGGCTGCCATCACTAAATATTACACAAACCAAGAAGTCGCCTTAACCGCAATCGATGCTGGAGTCGATATTTTGTTGATGCCGGAAAACTATAAAGAAGCTTTTGACACCATAATACAAGCAATTAATACTAATCAAATCAAAGAAGAAAGAATCAACGAATCAGTTAAAAGAATATTAAAACTTAAGACTAAATATAATCTCATAGAACCATATTCAATTATCTTTTCTAATGACTATTACTTTAAGAAAGATGACTAATAATCACTAATAAATCCTTTTATATTCTTAATTATGTAATATTTATTTTTATATGAAACAATTTTATTCCAATTTTCTGGAAAACCCATTAATTCATATATATCCTTTTTAGACAAAAAGGTCGTACTCTCGAAATAATGATTAAAAACATTAGATAAACTAAATGTGAATTTTCTAAAATCTTGTTCTGGCAAAAGATAACAAAACGTTATAACAAGCGAGAATAAATCGTGTTTCCCGTAAACATATTGCGTTCCCTTTTTTGGTATAGAAAAACTTTTATGAACTGCAGTGTTTGGTATATCGTTCTTTGTTTGATATGAAAAAAGTCTTTCGTTATGAGCACATACGTTTCGAAATTTTGTTGCTACCTTTAAAAACTGAGATAGTTGCTTTTCATTTACAAAATCAAAGTTTTTTGACACTTTAGCCCTAATGTCTTGAGTTACTAATACATAGAATTTCGAAACAGTACCAAAACTTAAGCCATTAACAAGCACCCACAAAGGTACATTGCCATATGTCATACGTTGATGATTTATATATGCATAATTACTTGTTTTTGTAGCCAGATTATTTAATTTTTCAATTAGTTTAGCTATATCAAATTTATATTTTTCATCATCAATATAGTTTTTGCAATCAAGATAGCAAACCTGCAATTCACCATATTTCTCTGTAAAATAATAAGAAAGAAGAGAACGTATGTTCCTTTCAATTTGTAATAGATACTTTAAAAATAATTCTCGAAGATTTTCATCAAATTTATATAATGCAACTATATCTTCAAAGGCAACTCCATCTTTATATTTTTTTGTAGTCGGATTTTTAAAAGGTGTTTTGTAACCACCTATCAATCCGAAATATCCTATTTCACGTAACATTTTTTCAGCATAAGGACGATTATTAATTATTAGCCCTTTTTCATTTTGCAATTTGTTAATTTGGTCTTCAAAGGACAAAAATGGTTTTGTCATATATTCACATTCTCCATATAAAGTAAAGGAGCCCCCGCAGGAACTCCCTTGGTTGCAGGCCTCTCAGGTTTCTGCAACTCGATCACTAGCTATATTAGACTACAATATGTCGTCTTTGTCAATCTTTACTGTAGTTATTGCGGTTTTTCTATAAGATAGTCATGTTAAAAATCATTAATTTAGGTGAATGCTTTTGAACTGCGCTTTTTTATTATAAAGATGAAAAGAGACAGTATAGAAAGGAGACGCCTATGAATAAGAAAAGAACTGTCAGATACTTATTTGTATTAATATTATTAGCAATTACCTTTACTCCTCTACACATCCATGGTGATACAATAGCCTGTAATCACTGTCAAAACACAATAACATATGATCCAGACAACATCGTATGTGAAGGTCAATTTATTACTTGTGATGTATGTCAAAAAAGCACTTATGTTCCTGGTAATAAACATGATTATCATATTCAAAGCGAAACACCTGCAACATGCCAAGATGAAGGTACTGTTGTTGAACTATGTCGATATTGCCAACATCGTAAACAAACAAGTACTCCAAAAATAAATCATACTTGGAATAATATTGGTACAACACAGCCAACATGTACTGCGGCTGGTATCAAACAAGAAGAATGCGCACAGTGTGGCCAATTTCGTAATAGTCCAATACCAGAATTTGGTCATAATTTTAGTGAAACAGTAATTAAAAATCCTACTTGCACTGAAAATGGTTTAACACAAAAAGCATGTACAAGATGTAATGAATCAAGTGACATTACAACCAACGCATTAGGACATAATTTTAGTAACTGGAAAACCACAAAGAAGGTAACATGCACCGATAATGGTAAAGAAATAAGAATATGTTCACGTTGTAATAAAGAAGAAAATAAAACAATCAAAGCTTTAAATCACGACTTCAGCGAATGGAAAATTATAAATGAGCCTACATGCACTGATGATGGTAAAGAAATAAGAACCTGTTTGCGTTGTAATAAAGAAGAAGACAATTTCATTAAAGCACTAGGCCATGAAATGACTAATATGGAACTTAAAAAAGAGCCTACTTGTATTGAAAAAGGATATAAACAAGCCCTATGCAAAAGATGTAATAAGGAAGTTAAAGAAGATATAAAACCACTAGGTCATAACTTTTCAGAATTTGTAGTCATCAAAGAACCTTCATTAAACCAAAAAGGTTATAAAGAAAAGAAATGTATTAGATGCAACGATATCTTAAGAGAAGAGATTCCTGCTTTAACTTTTAAAGAATACGCTAAAGAAAACCCAGCAACAGTCGCATTAACGTCAATTGCCATTGTAGGAGTTTCCACAGCTAGCATATATTTCTTTCTAACTAAAAAAGTTGCCAAAGCAGGAGTTAAAGTTGTCGGTAAATCATTAGTTGCTAGAACAAGCAGACAATTATTAAGAGAACTAGAAATCAAGACAATTGATCTTATCGCAACTGAAAATGAATATTCAAAAAGTTTAAGTGAAACTCTTAAGAAAATGCCAATGATTAAATTCAACTTTGATAATATCAATAATTATCAAGAATCAATAGAGGAACACGATCCTGATTTAATCATCTTTGAACTATCAGGTACAAACATTAATGAATTAAATGAATTTGAAGACGTTAAAGTTTTGGTTGTCGGTTTAAAAGAAATAATTGATAAACACATTGATAAATTAAATCAATTAAAGAAAGATAAGACAATAGTCAATTACACTACTTATGATAAAAACATGACAACCACTATTCTATTACCACTATATAAACCAGAGCTTGATATCGATAATAGTCTAGAAGGTCTAAGCCTTGTACTATCAGTCTTTGGCCTAGAATGGGCAGCTAATATCTTAGATTTATTATCATCAGGAAAAGAAATTCACGATATTGTCAAAGAAGGAGATCCTGATTCGGTTGATAAATTAACAGTGCTTGCTGATGCATGTGCCATATTTGGAATAGATGGAGAAATATTTGAGAATATTGCCTCATATCTAGAAAAGATTAAACAAGGCAAGAGAAAGTTAGATGAGAATCTAAGTGATGAATGATACTTTTAAAAAGGCAAGCACCTAGAGGCGTTTGCCTTTTTCTTTGTTCTATTATTCCCCTTTGTTTAACTTTTTCTTTTCTTCTCTAGCCCTTTTTTCGCATTCTAAACATACACCACTGTTAGTATCAGGTCCTTCGCCGCCATAAGAAGAAAATTTATCAGATACATCAAACATCCCGCATAACTTGCACAGTACCCATCTTTTACCAGAACTATCAAAGGCTTCCTCATTTTTTCTCACTTTCTCCAAAGCTTCTTCCTTATGTGCTTCATAAAGTTCTTTCTCATTAGTGTTATTTTCTGTTTTCTTTTCTTGGTTAATAACAATCATTGGTTTGTCGAAGCGATTATCATCGCGCAATTGTTCTGTGCTCATTATA
This sequence comes from uncultured Erysipelotrichaceae bacterium, assembly GCA_934725085.1. Classification (GTDB taxonomy): domain Bacteria; phylum Bacillota_I; class Bacilli_A; order Erysipelotrichales; family Erysipelotrichaceae; genus Colivicinus. The sequence continues at coordinate 12,756 of CAKVAL010000004.1, forward strand.
TTGTTATTAATTAATCCTCTTCTATAATATTTATAATTTTCAGGTATCGCCTTTCTCTCTATTTCTTTTTTTTCACTAGGAAATAATTCTTCAATATAAGAACTTTTCTTGTTTTTTATCTTAAATATTGAAAGATTTGTTTTTGCCCTGGTTAAGGCAACATAAAATAATCTTCGTTCGTTTTGTTCATTATCGTCATAATCTTTTGAACCATTAAAATAATTACGATTTGATGTTGGGAATCGTCCATCATAAACATCTATCAAATATACAGAATCAAATTCTTTTCCTTTTGAAGTGTGAACCGTTGGTAGAGTTACTCTTTTGTCATCATTAATCACACCATTACCCAGTACTTGAGACAAATATTCCATTCTTTCAATAAATTCTTTCAAAGTGTCGATATTTCTGGAAAGTTCCAAAAGGATTGATGTTTCAGTAGATGCGGCATCAATACCATAGGCATCGATCAGCGATGATATCGCATTATAAGGTGTTAATTCTTTAATGCTGTTTAGATTATTTTCTAAATTTTCCGCATCATCACCATAATATTTCTTAACATACTTCATTTGTTCTTTCAAAGCATTATAAAAACCTTTAGTCTTGCTATTTTCAACAACATATCTCTTAGTCTTGTATTGCATATGAATGTATGGGCTGTTTAAGTTATAAATCTCGTTAGCATATTTTTCAGGATTAATAGCTATTTTTATACAAGCCAATAACCCTTTCACTTTATTTTCGTTAAAGAAATTGTGTTCAGGTTTTTTTAAACAAAAATCAATATCATTTCTAAGAAAAAGATCTAACAAAACAACACAACTGGTATTATCTCTATATAGGAAAGCAATTTGTTCTTTAGTGTTTTTAACTATATCTACGCACTTACAAAATTGCTCACTCGTAGATTCTACCTTAATCAATTCAACAGGAGAACCAAAATCCTTGTTAGCCATCATATTTTTTTCATATCTGCCTAAATTTCTATTAATAAACTTCTTTGCAACATCAACAATAGATTGGGTAGATCTATAATTGGTTTCCATTTTTAAAATATATGGATTAATATAATCGGTTCTAAAATTAAGTAGCGCCCTAGGATATGCGCCCCTAAAACCATATATAGTTTGATCTTCATCACCAACCATAAATAGATTGTTTTCTTTTGCGAGTAGATTAATAATTGTATGTTGGATTTTAGATGTATCTTGAGCCTCATCAACACATATATACTTATATTTTGTTTTCCATTTTTTAGCTATGTCGCAATCTGATTCCAATGCCTCAAGTGCAAAAACCATTTGATCGTCAAAGTCCATTAAATTTTTTAATTCTAGTTGTTCACAATATTTTCTGTAATTTTCTGTAAACGAATCCATGCATTCATCTATACATTCCAATCTTTCATCGTTAAGCATCATGTTTTTAGCGTACGAAATATAATTGATAAATTGTTCTACATCATCATTTGTTACATTATTATTTGTTTCTTTTAAAATTTCACGAACTATTTTTTTAGATTCTTTCTTATCGGTCGTTTTCTTAGAGACATTCTTGCTATCACAATAATCATTATAAATTTTTAAAGATATGGCATTTATAGTCGAAAACTCAATCCCACTGTTTTCAATGCCAAACTTTTTGATAAATCTTCTTTTCATTTCATCTTTTGCTTCAACATTAAATGTTATACAAAGGATATCTTTGGGATTAATATGTTTTTCAAAGATCATGTAGCCAAGCCTATCAACTAAAACGGTTGTTTTACCGGAACCTGGTACAGCTAACAAAAGATTATTGCCTTCAACTGCAATCATTGCTCTTTCCTGTTGTTTATTAAGATTGATGTCATATTTTACTTTAAATTTTTTATATTCCTCATTCTCATCTAAATCCATTCTATTTGGTGCGATGCACTTACCATCAATAAAACCAATATAGTTAAAGAATTCTTCTTTAGACATCAAATTAGTTGTGGTAAATTCCTCAAAACCATTAGACGATACATTTATAACTCTAACAATTTTCTTTTCTTTATTAAAATCATAAAACTGCAAGAATAAATCTATCTTTCCTTCTTTAACATTATACGGATTAAATGCTTTCTTTGGATTTTTCCATTTCACATTTAAAAGGTTCTTTTTGCCTAAACTATAAGTTATCTTGCCATCTTCTATTAAGTCTTCCACATCAAAAAGCCAAACAACTTTGTAACCTAAGTTAAAATAAAAATTATTCCTATTATCAAAATCTTCTTTTCTTAAAATACTATGTTGAAATTCAATAACTGTTCTATCAATCACAACATCTGCACGGTGCTTTGTGCTTCCTAAGACCAATGATATTTCTTGATTTTCCATAGGAAATTGATCTTGCCAATTATAATGCCATTCTGACTTATCATAGCTTCCATTTCGTTCCCATTCATCTCTGCACATATGTTTCACTCTATGTGCGAAGTGATGTTTTCTTATATCGCCCTTTTTAACAGTTAATGGAGCACCACAATACGGACAATAATACTCTTGATTGCTTTTTGTATCAGCTATATGAGTCCTTATATTATCTTTGTCCCATGCAATTATCATATTAAACACCCTTTTCCTTAAAGCCATTTTATATCACTTCAGCAACAAAAGAAACATAATAAAAGACAACCACAATATATGGTTGCCTCAATAAATCATTTATTTAATCTAAATATTATTCGTGATCTTCAAACAATCTATAGATTTCAGATACTGGCTTATGACTAGAAATAGCTAAGATTAACTTAGATAACATCAAACCAATAGACAATTGCTTAATCTTAGTAGTTTGAGCCTTCTTTTCTTCATCAAGAGGAATAGAATTTGTACAAACAACTTCCTTGATGCAAGAATTTTCAAGTCTTTCGATAGCTGGACCTGAGAAAACGCCATGTGCTAGACAAACATAAATATCCTTAGCGCCAAATCTCTTTAAGATATCACAAGCAGCAACTAAAGAACCAGCAGTATCACAGATATCATCTACAACGATACAATCCTTGCCATCAACATCACCGATAACACTTTGTGCTTCACAAACATTAGGTCTTGGACGTCTTTTATCAACAATCGCAATACTAGTATCTAAGATATTTGCTAAGTTTCTAGCTCTTGTTGCACCACCATGGTCAGGAGAAACAACAACAACATTTTCCATATCTAAACCCTTATTTAAGAAATAACGACCCATCATAGGAATACTTGTTAAATCATCTGCTGGGAATGAGAAGAAACCTTGAATTTGAGATGCATGTAAGTCAATTGTGATAACTCTATTAGCACCAGCTGCTTCTAATAAATCAGCTACAAGTCTTGCTGTAATAGGTTGTCTTGGTTTTGCCTTACGATCTTGTCTTGCATATCCATAATAAGGAATAATACATTGAATCTCGCTAGCACTTGCACGCTTAGCTGCATCAATTGCCACAAGAAGTTCCATAATACGTTCGTTAACTGGCTTATATGTACTTTGTACAAAATAAACTTGCTTACCACGAACACTCTCACCGAATTCAACTAATGTTTCGCCATCTGCAAAATGATTAACTGAAATCTTACCAGGTTCAATACCTAAATGAGAACAAATCTCATTTGCTAGATCTTGATTACCAGATAAAGAAAAAACTTTGATATCTTCGTTCATACTAAATTACTACTGCCCCTCCTTAGTATACTTATATCCATATCCTTTTTTGTTTTGTTGATAAAGACGAGCTATTGCCAAGTCTCCATTCTCAACATTCTTATCTATAGTAGATCCAGCCGCAACAAAAGCATAAGAACCTACATATAAAGGTGAAATCAAATTAACATTGTTACCGATCTCACTATAAGAACCAACCATAGTTAGCTTATTATTAGCGGTAGTGACACTAGCACCAACCCTAACATTATTCCTCAAAGTTGTATTAGACAAACAAGACAAATGATCAACAACACAATCATTCGCAAGTCTACAATTTGAAAGCTTCACAAAACTCGCAACCCTAGTATTATCCCCAATAAAACATTTAGAGTCAACCAGACTATTAGGACCAATAATACAATTATTACCTATTGCACTATCATAAAGCTTAGAATCATCAATTTCATTGTTATCACCAAGCTTAGAATCCTTAATAGTACTACCCTTACCAATCCTATTATTCTTACCAATACTAGACTTACCACATATACTTACATAAGAACCAATAATAGTTCCCTTATCAATCTTTACATCAATCCCAATAGAAACATTATCTATATCTTCAATGATGACACCATTATCTAAAAACTTATCAACAATTCTATTCTTAATAGTCTTCCAAACAAGTGGAATATCCTTAATACTTTCAAAACATTTACTATTCTCACTTGTTATAGTAACCGCCTTATATTGTAAAGTTTCAAAAGCTTCAATATCTTTATTATTTAAACAAAAAACAGGAACTAGCTCTTCATTATAAAAAACGCTATTTTCCTGTTCCATTAAACCCAAAAAATCTTCTTTCTCAATCAAAGGATAAAAAGGTGACAACAGTAAACACTTACCACCCTTACCACTTAAATCACTAACAATCTCTTCAACTGAACTTCTATTAACTACACCCTCAATATGAACATCGCTACCACCAACCAAAAAGATTGAATCCAAATCAAGACGCCTTAAAACATCGATTGTATAATCGATCAACATCTTATCATTAACCATTAGAGTCGCTAACTCTAATTCTTTTTGACCATCTAAAAATAAAACAGCACTATTCATGGGTACACCTAGTACTATTCTAGCATTTAATTGCCTATTTAGACTTTAATATTTGACAAGTTCTGACAAAATATCCTCTATTCATCATCTTTTTTCTAAGCTGATTAATCTTAAACAAATCTCTATCGATTGTATAAACAGTAGAACCACTACCTGTAACCATTGTAAAATCAGCACCAGCATACTCTAAATCGCGCTTTGCCTTGGCAATACCCTTACAAAGCTCAATCGCAGGAGCCTCCAAACTATTCTTAAGATAAGGCTTAATATCCTCACCATTTTTAAGCTTATCCAAAATCAAATCAACATCAGGGTGCACACAAGTATCCATATCTAGCTTCTTATAACACTCCTTAGTTGAAACACCACGTTTAGGCTTTACTAGTAACACATGATAATCATCCTTAATATCAATAAAAGTTAACTTATCACCTAGTCCTTCTACCAAAGCAGGCTTACTATAATAGTTAAACAAAACATCAGCACCAATCTTAAGACACAATTCCTTAATCTTCTCATCAGACAACTGTAAGTTATATTTAACATTCAAAAACTTAATAATGGCAGCACCATCAGTAGAACCACCAGCCAAACCAGCCTGAGTTGGAATCATCTTATTTAAGACAACCTTAAAATTCTCCTTAATCCCAAACTCCTCTTTCATAATATTAAAAGCCTTAACAATCGTATTATTCTCATCAAAGAAAATATAAGGACGATTAGAAGAATATTCCATCTGCTCACTATAACTGATATCCATATCATCAAAGAAATCAAGAGGTACCATAATCATTCTTAGTTCATGATAACCATCATCCCTAACACCCAAGACATCCAAAGCTAAATTAATCTTCGCATAAGCCTTAATCTTCATTACTAGTCACCTCATACATTCTAATAAAAGTATCTAAATCCAATTCTTGCGCCCTTACACTCTCTTTTAAATTTAAAGTTGAATAAATCTTTCCAATAGTATCCGCGTCAAGAAATTGCTTAAGATTATTATTCAAAGTCTTTCTTCTATTCTTGAAACAATTCTCAATAAACTCAAACAAACCCTTTTCATACTCAAAATTTCTTTTAAACTTAGGCGTAAAAGAAATAACCACACTATCAACCTTAGGACTTGGATAAAAGACCGCCTTAGAAACATTCATCTCTTGCTTAACATCATAAAGATACTGAACAATAATACTAAGCGCATTATAATCTTCACTACCAACAGGAGCCTTAAAACGATCTCCTACTTCCTTTTGAACCATTACTGTAATCTTAGAAATATCCAAATTACTATTAAACAACTTAAAAAGAATCGGTGTTGTCACATAATAAGGCAAGTTTGAACAAACCCTAATAGTCTCGCCCTCATACTTAGTCAAATCAGTATCCAAGAAATCCTCTAGATAAACATTAAATCTTGGATCATCAATCGACTCCTTCAAAATAGCATACATATCCTTATCAATCTCATAAGCATCAACACACTTTGAATACTTAAGAAGCATCTCACTTAGTGCACCAAGACCTGGGCCAATCTCAATCGTCTTACAATTAATATCACAGGCATTCTTGGCAATATTATCAACAATATTAGAATCAATCAAAAAATTCTGACCAAACTTCTTCTTAGCCTTCAAATCACCTAATGTCTTCTTTACATAATTAATATTCGATATCATCTAACTCTTCCCTACTTATCCCTAGCATATTAAGCCTTTTAAGCATAGTCTTGCCATTACACTTGCCTATATGAAATTTTTTAGAAACTACATCACGCCTATAAGAACTATCATCACTTCCCATAAGATGTAATTCATACATATCTTCTACACTAATTGTATGATGAAATTCATCATAACTAACCACATTATCAAGAGCCTCTTTTAAAACCTTGAAAGAAGCATGTTCAACGCCAACCTTCTTCTTAGTACGTGCATCTTCCTTTAAGATAAAAGCATTCTTAAGACCAGGTATATAATCATTAATTCTCTTTCTAATCTTCTCACCAGCTGAATCAGGATCCAAGAAAAGAATCACACCTCTTCTTTGATTAACCTCATCAATATATTCTAGAGTCTCTTTACTTAAACCCAAACCATGAGTCTCAATTGTTTCAACATCGAAATACCTTTGAAGATTCTTGGTATCATTTTTACCCTCAACTACAATTACTTCTCTAATCATAAATTATTAAAATCTTCTTTTAAAGTTAACTTCCTATTATCAGACTTGCACTCAACAACCTTAACCTTATAGCCACACTTCTCTACAATAGATGCATCATCAGTAATACCAATTAAATCAACACTCTTATAAGCATCCTTAATCAATTCTGATTTAAAACCTTGAGGCGTCAAAGCATAATAAATATGCTCACGATCAATAGTCTTATCAATAAAACCATCACTTACATACTTGATAGTATCTACAGCCTTTTTAGCCAACAAGGCACAAGAATATTCCTCTACATTAGATTTAAGTCTTTCTAAATCATCAACATCAAGAAAAGGTCTTGCACCATCATGAATCAAAACATAATCACTTGTAACCTCATTTAAACCATTAAGAACCGACTCATATCTTTCCTTACCACCAGGAACTACTACTAACTTGTCACACTTGAAATCAAGTTCAAAGTTACAAACCACAATTAGTTTTTGACAATCATCATCATTAATAAAATTTAAACAAGAATGATTTAAAACAGTCTTACCATCTCTTGTTCGATATAAGACCTTATTAAAACCCAAATCAGCTCTTTTGCCAACGCCACCAGCTACAACTATCGCATCATATTTCATTAGCACACAAATCCTTTACATTTGCCTTTAAGAAATCTAAGATAATAGCTCTATCAACCTTCAAACTAGTCCCAAAGGCACCGCCTGATATTTCAATAAATTCATGATTAAGAGCTTCCTTATCAAAGAAAATGCCCTTATTCTTCTTAACACCAATAGGAGAGACACTACCTCTTTCATAACCTACTTCCTTAAGAAGATCCTTGACATGAACCATCTCTAGACTCTTAACACCAATCTCTTTAGCAGCCTTCTTTAAATCAATTTGTTGATCAACCGGAATCACCAAAATAAAAAGATCATGATCATGCTTAGCAGCCAAAGTCTTATAACACATCTTAGGATCCTGTCCTAAGTACTCACTTACCTTTTCACCAGAAAAAGATTCCTTAGGAATATCATAAGTTAATAATTCATAAGAAATCTTCGCCTTATCTAACAAACGCATGGCGTTAGTCTTTATCATTTAATCACCTCAAAATAAAGCTTACTCAAATCATTAGGCAAATCAGTCTCAACTGTCATCATCTCTTGTTTTAAAGGATGATAAAATTCTAACTCATCAGCCATCAAACCCATGCGGATACAAAGTGATGACTCTACACCATATAATTGGTCGTTCAAAATAGGATAATGTTTATAAGCTAAATGAACCCTAATTTGATGAGTTCTTCCTGTATCTAAAATACATCTTAAAATAGAAAAATCATTCTTCTTAGAATAACCCAAACTTCTAACCTTAGTTAAAGCACTTTGACCGCCCTTATAAACAACTCGCTTATTCGCATTATGACGATCCTTACCAATAGGTTCATTAATAATCATTGAAGCATTTCTTTCCATCTTACCCTTCACAAAAGCTAAGTATGATCTTCTAATTTGTTTCTCACTCAATAACTTATCTAACAAAGGTTGGAAAATAATAGACTTAGAGAACATAACTAAACCACTAGTCTCTTTATCTAGTCTATGTAATGGATAAGCACTAATATATGGTCTATCCATAAAATAAGCCTTAACCCACTCTGTTAAAGTATCCTCATCGTTGCCATCACTATGAACCAAAACACCTTTTGGCTTATTAACCACCAAAATGATTTCATCCTCATAAACCACATCAAGCTTATGCTTAGACTCATGATATTCATAAAGTTCAGGATAAATATTAATCTCTAAATTCATCCCCACAATATAATCTTCACGCTTACAAGGATTACCATCTAAAGTAATCCACTTGTTTTGAATCAATAAATGTTGAATCTTCTTTGAAGGAATAAATTCATCAAAAAAGTCTTGTACCTTCTCATTAAATAGAGAAGCAATCTCAATCTTAAGTATCTTGTCTTCTAATATATATTTCATCGACCCTATTATACGATTTTAGTTCGTGAAAATCCTACAAGATATTCTTACATCGTTACTTGGCATAAAGAATTCAATACAGTAACCTTGCTTATCTTCATCAAAATACGTCTTTGCGTCAACACCATCAATATTAAACGACACCCTAGCATCATACATGAAACCGCCACCCTCAGCATATATAATCCTTACAAGTTCGCCTTCTTTGTAATTCTTCTTAACACCGCTATAAGCAGGTGGATAGTCTAAGATAACCTGAAAAGTATTTTGACTACTGCACGCAACAGTAGTCAAAGCACATAATCCTAATATTACCTTTCTCATAGCACCACAAGTCTACCCTCAATGCGAGCATTTAGATGTTGGTGGTCACTTAAATATTGTTCAACAATATCATTAACCGAAGTAGAAACAATCTTTGGACGAGCTCTTTCTACTATTGGCGCTAATGGGATATTAAAGAACTCTTCAAAACTATTAAAATGGAACTTCGCAAGAGCTACCTTATAAATAGCATCCTCACCAATCGGCTTACCATTAAAATCAAACTTATTAAATTCATGAGTAGCACGATCATATTCTACTTTTAAGCCCTTTGAGAACTGATAGAACTCACAATGTTCACCTTCCCAAACACCATCTCTTAACATATAACGAATCATCTCTTTAAATTCTCTACCCGAGATATCTAAACAATATAATGGATCATCATATGGTAAGCATTCCATAATATCTTGATATAAGATAATAGGTCCCATCTTTTCTGTTCTAATAGCACCCGATCCAAACAAGACAATATCGATTGCCAAACTATCTAACAAAATATCAGCTAAAAGATTACCAAGTTCTGTTTCTTGTTCACGCTTTGGATGAGTTAATTCTCTTCTTAAACGCGTAACCACTCTTTGGTACTTATTATCAGTCTGTTCCTTAAAATGTTCCAAGATAGTCTCAATATGCTTATCATATGGACAATGACTATCATCAATCGGAACAATTTCCCACTTAAAATCATGAATACAATTATTATCAGTATCCACATTAATATCAAACCTACCAATCTGATTAGTACCCGTACCAGCCTGGACAATCACGATATCATTAACGACAGCTGGTTCTTCAGGAATCGTATGTGAATGTCCTCCAATTATCACATCAACACCCAAGGAAGGATCTAACATGGCAGCCAATTTCTTATCTTCTTCAAAACCAATATGAGTTAATAAAACTGTAAAATCAATATCGACATTATTAAAATTATTACAAATTCTTTCTACTTCTCTTGCCGCATCTTTAATATCAATTAGGGAACCTATTAGCCCATCTCCCTTTGTTTGATTGATAACTTCTTCAGTCAAGATACCAATGAAAAGAATCCTCATGCCATCAATCTTAATAATCTTACATGGTTTAAATAAACCTGAATTATTAGTCTTAATATGCAAGTTAGCATTCACAATTGGAAACTTCGCACACTTTTCAAGAAACAACAATTGTCCAATACCATAGTCAGTCTCATGATTGCCAATAGTCACAATATCAGGAGATAACATGTTCATAATCTCAATAGTTGAAAAGCCTTGGTATTCGCTATCAATGATTGAACCCCTAAACATGTCTCCTGCTACACAATACAAGACATTTTCTTCTTCTTTTCGCACTTTACTGATATAACCAGACAAAAGCGAAACACCACCCACTAGCTTATCGTCAATATCTTCCGATAAGAAATCACCATGCATATCATTTGAATGCAAAATCGTTAGTTTCTTTAATTCCATAATGTTCCACCTCTACTATCTATATTTTTCCACAATAGTAAAAAGTAAAAATCACCAAAACTAATGATTAATCATTATCTATATCTATCGCAATACCATTAACACGTGCCAATATCGCAAGCTCTGTTCTATTAGCACAACCTGTTTTATCTAACATATGTTGAATATGTGTCTTTACCGTATTCTCAGAAATATAAAGTTTCAACGCAATCTGTCCATTAGATAAACCCTTAGTCATAAGTCTTAACACTTCTAATTCCTTATCCGTAAATTCATGAGAATAGGCATGACCTATCTTAATACTTGGAGCACTATCAGGATATACACTCTCTCCATTCATCGTCCTATCCATTACTTCTAAGATAGTCTCTTTAGATATCTCCTTATACCAAAAGCTATCAATGCCTGCTTCTTTAGCTCTTTTTAACCAAGATGCTTCAGCCATTGAGGTTATCATTATTATCTTTAAATTAGGATATTTCTTCTTCACCTTAATGGCCTCCAAGAGGCCATTGGAGCCATCAGCCATTAAAATATCCATAATCAACAAATCACAAGAATGGCGCTCAAGGTATGATTCTACAAGAATTGCCGACTCTAAAGAATTTTCTAATTCATAATTATCAGAACTCTTAATATAATACTCAAATAATTCCCTGGCAATATATTGATCATCCACTATTATTACTTTATACTTCATTGTTCGCTCCTAATTCAATTATCAATTTAAATTGAACACTTGTATCTATGGTCATTTTACCACCATTATTCTCAACCAAAGACCTTATATTCTTTAAACCACCTTTTTCAACATAGGATGTAACCCTATTATCACCATCATTATATAGTTCGATATGATTGCCATTGATATCACAAAATAGATTCCTACACTTACCATGTTTAACCCCGTTATTTAAAGCCTCTAAAATAACTTCTTTAATAATATGCTTATTATTATCATCAAAGTTAAAATCACCATTGATATGAAGTCTTACTCCAAGCCTTTCACTTTCTACATATATCGCATTAAAATCATCTAACCAATGACCTTGTTTCTTCATCACATCAATGACATATTTCCAAAATAGGATTACCTTATTAGGTTCCTTATTCTCATGAATAAAATAAGACCTTGCCAGTAACAAACATCTACCAACCTCATCATGAACCTTAGAACGAGCATTTAAGATCTCTTCTTCATTCACGATTCTTTCGATATCCATAGACATCTTCTTAAGCTTTAAATTAAGATTATCTAATCTTTTCTTATCATTATTAAGTTGTAAATTAAGTTCATATTGTTTAGTAATATCAGTTAAAGTCATTTCATATACTTCTTCATCACCAACACTAATCACTTTTCGATTAAAGTTATATACCTTATCCCCACATTTAATATTGATGGTTGGCTCTTTCCTTAATACAACTAATTCATACTCATCCAAAAGTATATTTTCATAAAATACATTAGCGTTCATAATTTGTTCACCACTAATCATTTCCGCAAAATTGTTCATCACCTTATTTACTAATAATGGCGTACCACCAAGTGAGGCAAAGCAAATTCCATCGCTCATACTATCAAAGCTTTCTTTAATTGCACTACTATTGGTTGTAAAGGCTCTTTTATCTCTTACCGCAACAAACAAAACTACCATGACAATAGGAATCAGTTGTAACATGAACTTATCCAAAAGAATAAATCTTGTTATGTCATTATAAATAATAAACATTCTTCTTAACATGACAGCACAAAAGATAGAGTTGATAAAACAGGCAATTCTAATATGAGTATTGATATTTCTATCAATTGTATATGTAAATAAGAAGGCACTTAAGATAAATAGCACCAACATATAGATACCAAGAATACTAATCATGTCAGCCTCCTATAGACATCTATATATAAAGTGTCTTCTTCCTGTTTCATATCCACCTTAAGCCAAGTTTTTAACTCAAAAGTTTCCATATCGCTTACTTCAATATGCATACGCACCATCTTTTCATCATAGAAACAATCAACCATCAATGCACAAGACCTAGGCAATATTTCCTCTACTACTCTTTCAAAGACATAATACATTTCAAGTAAAATATCATTTTCAATACTCATAGACCCATGAGCCTTATAGTTACAAATAAAACCATATAATTCTAGATAATCAAGTGATTCACCAATTGATAAATCAAGTTCCACATTAGAAATAGTCTTATTATTTTGACTTATCAACAACAAATTACTTCTTCTTTTAACATAAGCCATATAGATACATGACAACTTTAATCTATTATCAAAATCATCAGCTTCACTAATCAAATCACTAATAATTTCAAGTTCTTTTCTTACATCACAAGAAATATAATCATACAAGGCCTTTCTCTTATCTAGATTCTGTTTCTTCTTATTCAAGACATTGGCAGACTCGATAATACTATTCTCCTCTTCCAGTAAATCAATCATGTCATTTAATTCATCATTAATCTTATTAATAGCACTGATATCCTTACACCAATAGGCATGACCCTTTAATAATTGCTTACTTCTTAAAAGAGTATCCCCACCATCCAAGAACACATCCCTTTCTTCACTATTTAATAATTGAGCTACCGTAATATCCTTACCATTCTTAGTCTTATAGGCAAGCTCTAGATTCTCATTATAAATACCACCATTCAATGTTGAATTAACCCAAAGAGAGGCAAAATTATCATTATTAATCAACAATCTACTCTGTATCATTAACTCCAAGAAAGCCAAATATGTAATACATATCGCATCAGTTGTCTTATAGATAGTCGCAAAAATATTATGACGATCAAAGATGAACCAAATTAAATAGATAAGCAATATTAAAACAGGCACAAAGGGAATCCAAATCTTTTGAATGTTATCACTAGTAATACTCCTTTTAAAAATCGTTAAAATAGTCATCACCATCATCGCAATAACCCAAAGTACCGATAAGTAATAAACAATTCCATGATTATAATCATCATTACTGTCACCAATAAAGTCAAAGGCTAGTTCATGATAATCATTAGTAAGAATCAATAGACAAAGAATACCAGCTATCACAAAAAGAATACGATAAAGTTTCTTAGGCTTATAACTAACAGGCTTACCAACATATAAGGAAGCCATATATATCATCAAAATCGTAAAAGTTTGAGGAACATAATACATGTACCAAAAGAAACGAGAAAGTGCTGTATCTGATTCAATAAAAGTATACTTACTAGTTTTTAAGAAAAAGAAAAGAGCGCATAAAATACCTGCCCAACACAAATATTTACGCTCCTTTGGATGTTCAATCCTTCTTCTAACCTGTGACACCCACAAGGCATCCATGAAAATAAAAATAAGAAAAGAAAGATAGGTACTATCGAAGTATTCCGCAAAATATCTTCCCACACCAATCAATACAATCCCAATAATGTAGATATAGTTACATATCTTTGTTTTCTTACTTAATTTCATAAATATACTTAAGTCGCACAATTAAGTGCGACTTATTGAATTAAAACTTATGGGAACCCCCACCGCCATGGGTTGCCCCACTACTAGAAATATGGGTACTAGAACCGCCACCACTAGATGAATTATCACTTCTTTCAATCTTAGTGGTTTGACTTGTCTTATACAAGAAAATCTCACCACTTCTAAAGATATCAACACCTGAATTTGTCATATAAGCGTTAGCCTGTTTCTTAATACCCTGGGTCTTTAATTGTCCTCTTAGTACTAAAAATACAATCAAAGAAATAATCAAAGAACCAACGCCACCACTGATTAAAGCTGTCTTAATAGGATTAGCTTCTTCAGGCTCATGATACTCATGAATATACTCATCAGGATGATCATAGACATATTCAACACCTGACAAGAATGCCTTAGCAGCACCAACACTATCACCATCACTCAAATAAGGAGTAATATTAGCATATAGTTCATTATCAAGCGCATCATCCGCAAACAAGGTAATCGTATCATAGCCCCTTGTCGTAATCGTATAGTCACGAAGTGTATAGTTTATACACAAGATGATACCATCCCTATCACTTCCCAAACCATAGTCATTATAATCAAAGTAATCATCAGCAAGCGCTGTAATATCATCATTTTGACTATCTGCGAAATAGATAACGACATCAAAGCCAACTTTACCTATTAGCTCTTCGGTTAAACCCTCTAATTCTTCCCTTTCACTATCACTCAAGGCACCATACTCATCAACTACCTTAGTATCATTAGCCATTATAGGCAGTGAGAATAATGATAGGAAAAGAATACTAATTACTAATAATATCTTTTTCATTACTTCACCACCATATACGCAATAAGCGAAATTATCACAAAACAAATTATAAATACCAATAGAATAGTCTTAAATACTTTAGCCTTATCCATCGGCAAATCACCCGCAAACTTTCCTGTTTGACCATTCATCGCAAAGTTATAAACCTCACCATGATATTTAGTAGAAAAGATATAAACAGGAAGCAGAGCATAGGCAGCCTTAGAATCTTTATAATCAACAGAACCTGCTTCAAAGATACAAGATGCATAGCCAACAACTGTAGAACCTAATAATTGATACATCGAATTATTAATACGATCATTAGCCTTCTTAAAAGTCTCATTCTCGTCCGCATCATACTTATCAGCGAAATAGCCAGATAAGTAAGCACTATTGAAATCAGCACCCTTTGAATAATCAAATGGTTCTAAGGCATCCAATAAAGAATCATCTAATTTAGTAGAGGCATCAACTGGAATCTTCTCAAAAGATGCACTACCATCACGATATACAAGATAATGTGATGTCTCAGTTGTCACATAGTCACCATGACGATAGGTGTTAACTCTAGTAGTTCTAAATCTAGCCTTACCATTAACATCCGCATCAAATAACCAATATGGAACATAGACACCGTTTAACTTCTCAATAACATTATTGACCGCAAAATCATTTGGGAGCGCCCATTTACCTTTTAAAAACTCGCTATAAGCTTTCTTTGCGGCATTCTTATCTAAAGCGAAAGGAACAACAAGCTCTGGCTTTAAAATACCATCAAATTGACCTGGATCAATAACACTATTACCACAATAAGGACAGGTAGATGCTGACATATTCTCATCACCAATTACCTGCCCTCCACATGATGGACAAGTATAAGTTACCTTGCCATCTATACTGACCTTTTCTGTAGGCTTTGAAGAGAATGTGGCATTATCTACCCCCACATTCTCCTCATTCATCAAATCCTTTAATGTATTAATGTCGTACTCCGTACCACAATGCGCACATTTTAATGTACCGCTTGCCGCATTAAAGGGAATTGAAGCGCCACAGTTAGGGCATTTATAAGATACAATTTCGCTCATTATTTAAGTGGCTTGCCGCAACTTGAACAGAAAGCAGCATCCGCAGCTACTGGCTTGCCACAATGTGGACAGAAAGCACCAGTACCACCAGCAGCAGGTTGACCCTGAGCGAACAATCCAGCAACATTACCAGCACCAGCAGCCATATTCATACCCATGAAAGCACCCATGGCACCACCTGGATTATTAGCTGCATCACGCATAGCTTGTGCTTGAGCAGCAGCCATAGCACCAGCAGCTGCATTTGGATTTCTAAGAGCAGCACCCTCTTGAAGATTTTGAATTCTCTTAAGATCATCATCAGTAGGACTAATAGAATTAATACCAAATGAACAAATAGAGATACCTCTTAAATCAGACCACTTCTTACTTAAGATTGCGTTTAATGAATCAACCAAATCAAATGTATGCATCGGAATATCTGAATAACGATTTACACCCTTATTACTTAAATCAGCTAAAGCAGGTTGTAAAGCAGTTAATAATTCAGTCTTCATTTGATTATCTAATTGATCTCTTGTGAATTGAGTACAATTACCTGCAACATTTTTATAGAACAAGATAGGATTTGTAATCTTAATTGAATATTCACCGTTGCATCTTAAACCTACATCGATATCATATCCAACATTTTCATCTTTTACTCTAAATGAAACAGGAGTAGCAGTCCCATACATGTAACCCATAATCTCTTTAGTATTAACATAATAAACTGTCTGAGATCTATTTGTTACACCACCATAAGTGAAACGCTCAACCATTGTCTGGAAAGTATCCTTTAATCCAGTTAAACCACCATCGAAAACTGAAGGTGACTTATCGGTATTGAAAGTATAATTACCAGGTTCGTTAGCTACTTCCACTACTAGACCATCATCAACGATAAGAGCACATTGTCCATCCGCTACAACGATGCCAGAACCATTTGTAATAACATCGCTCTTATCGAACAAACCAGCGCCCTTTTTAGTACCCTTAACCATTAATACTTCATTAGCAAGGGCATCACACACAAAATAATCTTTCCAAGTATCAGCCAATACACCACCAGCAGAACCAAGAGCAGCTTTAATTAAACCCATATCATTTTCCTCCGTTATTAGTTACCTAAATTATAACACCCACTTCAAAACACCATAATCACCTATTTGGGTGATGTGGACATCAAAAAAAGAATCAGAGATAATAGATCATATGAAAACAATAAGAGTAGTTGCTGCACTAATGGTAGAAAACAACAAAGTCTTAATCGCAGCTAGAAAAAAAGGAACTTTACAAGGACTATGGGAATTCCCAGGAGGAAAAATAGAAGAAGGAGAAAGCCCTGAACAAGCCCTTATTAGAGAAATAAGAGAAGAAATGGAAATCGCAATTTCTGTTGATAAATACTTAATGACAAGAGAATATGATTACCCTGAATTTCATCTATCAATGGAATGTTTTATCTGCACCCCATTAAGCTCTCATATTCATCTTAATGACCACCTAGGCATCAAATGGATAGACATCAAAAAAGACGACTCAATCAACTGGGTACCAGCAGATGAAGCCATCTTTGAAAAACTTATTCAGTATCAACAATCTTTGTAGTTAAATAATCATAAATACTATCTTTTACTGGAGTATCTAATTCATAATGAAACTCCAGTATTTTTTTGCCCTCATTAGTATACTTTTCCTCAATCTTATCCTTAGCACAAGTTATCTCACCCAAATAGTAGAAACTATCTCCCTTAATCTTATTAATAAACAAATGTACCTTCATGGCACCATCATAATTAATAAATCTTAAAGCCTCAGGAGAACTTAACTTACGACCATTCTTTGACATACAAATAATATGTTTCTTATCGATAAAACGATCCTCATACATCAAAGAAGCTGAAGTAGTACTTAAGTCCTTATTATAAGTAACATAAACAGCCATGGTATTAGAAGTTTCATCATAGTAATAACCACCAATATTCTGTGGATTCATATTCGTAGGCCAATTAAGAAGTCTACAAACATCCTTTCTTGTATAAGCCTTATATAACACCAAATCACTTTCCTTATAGTAATTAGAATAAACCTTCTTATTAACTTTTCTAATATAACTAATAATATCCAGTAATTCTTTTTTAAACTTTGGATTCTTTAAACATTCCAAGAACTTTTTACTTATACAATTATCTTCAATGAAAGTTACACCACTATATCTTTTAATATCATCTTTAGATAAGAAAGAACCATCTAATATCCTTAAACAATTACCTGGATATTTACCTATATCACCATTAATCAAATCATTAATCGCATCAACCTCAGTTAATCGCATACCATTGATGAATTCCTTAGACACGAAATCTAAATAGGCTTTTTCAATTTCATTAAAATACGCATCAACTTCTTTTCTATCCAATAAGAAAGAATAATAACTATTAAACTCACTACACAATAAATCCATACTGATGGTGTCATAATTTAAGAAATCATCATAAGTAGGAATCCTACCTAACATATTCTTTAATTGTTTATACTCATTAAAAATTCTGGTTTTGCCACCAATGGTAGTCTTATTAATTTGTTTAAAAATTCTTTCCTTAACAACCTCATCAAATTCAATCGTTGTAATATCAGGTGTAATCACATCAAGCTCAGTTAAGAATTCTCTATACTTTTGTTTCTGATAGCTCTTATCACCAGACAAAGCAATCGGAATCAAATAATTCTTTTGATAGTTGGCAATAAAATCAAGAACTACCACATACTTCTTATTCTCAATCTTTCTTAATCCTCTACCTAATTGTTGTACAAAAATAATAGCTGACTCAGTAGGTCTTAACATAATGATTTGATTAACAGATGGAATATCGATGCCCTCATTTAAAACATCAACCGAAATAATATAATCTAAACCATTATCAGACTCTAAAGACTCAATGATTCTTTCTCTTTCATCTTCGCTATCTTCACCACTTAATACCGCAGTCTTCCACCCTTTTTCATTAAATAATAAAGATAACTTCTTTGCCTCATCAACTCTACTGACAAAGATTAAACCCTTAACCTTTTCTCCAGAATAACCATAATATTGAGCCTTTTCCATTACTAGTTCAACTCTTTTATCATTTACTAATTTATTAAAATCTAATGCATTTGATTCTTCACCATCAATAGTAAAATCATTAATCCCAAAATAATGGAAAGGACATAATAATTCATATTCTAAGGCATCATTAAGTCTAATCTCATAAGCAACATTATGATCATAATAAGCGAAAATATCACCACCATCCATACGCTCAGGAGTAGCTGTCATACCAAGTAAAAACTTAGGCTTAAAATAATCTAACACTCTCTTATAAGTACTACCACAAGTATGATGTGCTTCATCTACGACAATATAATCAAACTCATCAACATTAAATGTCTTTAAATTATCTTCTTTAGCCAATGTTTGAATAGACGCAAAAATCAACCTGGCATCCTTATCTTTATTTTGACCCTTATAAATAGAACTTGGAATATCACCGAATACTTTATTAAAAGTCCTACATGCATCATTTAATAATTTTCCACGATGCGCAATAAATAGCACTTTCTTAGGATCATAATTATACGCATCAAAAGCACTCAAAAAAGTCTTACCAGTACCTGTAGCCGAAATCAATAAAGCCTTAGTCTCGCCTTGTTTTCTTAAAGTATCTAAATTAGTTAAGGCCTCTTGTTGCATCTTGTTAGGACGAGGAACTTTAGTATCTAAAATAAAAGAATTCGTCTTTTCAACATACTTTCTATTTACTTCATATTTCTTCTTATATTCTTCAATCCATGTTTCATCTAAAGCAACCGTATCATTATCCCATTCATCATTAAATTCATTAATAATCTCGTTAATAAAAGAACCATCACCTAATGAACTAGTCAAAACATTCCACTCTGTATTCTTCTTTAAGGCATTACCAGTTAAATTAGAACTGCCTATTAAAGCCTTATATTGTTCACCACACTTAAAGATATAACCCTTGGCATGGAAATTATCCTTACTATAGATTCTAATATCTACATTCTTATCTTTTAACTTTAATAACTCTTCAAAAGTCTTGGGATTATTAAACATCAAATAATCAGAAGTTATGATTCTGCCCTTGCACTTAACCTCTTCTAAAGTATGCTTAAGCATAATCAAACCATCATCAGTAATAAAAGCTACATTAAAAAGAAACTCATCACAACTTCTTAGCTGCTTACAAAGAGTACTATAAACATTTGACTCTCTAGTCTTATTTAATACAAGCTTTGTACTATAAAAACCAGTTCCACTCTCACCGCCCAAAAAGCTATTGAGTAAATCAATAGTCATTTGTTTCTTTAGTTCCCTTAACTTCTCATCCATTACTTAGATTATAGTTAATTAACAAGATTATTAACAGATCTAACCAAATTAAAAACCACTTATTCAAACCAATTCATTAAACACTAAATAAGAATAATTTTAAATAAGTGGATTAACGTAGCCATAAGCCACTGTCGCTAAGCAATGCCACGAGTTCAACCTTAAAACCATGTTTTTCACATAGCTCTCAAACAATAGTTCCGCTGCATATTAATTCATCGCCATTTTAGAATGAGCAGCTTTCACATAGCTCTCAAACAGTACTTAAAGTAAGTCGACTACTTTAAAAGCTTTAGAATGAGCAACTTTCACATAGCTCTCAAACAGAGGTATTAATCAAATTATCAATATTAGTGCTTTAGAATGAGCAGCTTTCACATAGCTCTCAAACATAATACTTTAAATCAATGCACCAACTAAGCTTTAGAATGAGCAGCTTTCACATAGCTCTCAAACAAGCTTCAAAGACATCATCATATCATTGTTGCTTTAGAATGAGCAGCTTTCACATAGCTCTCAAACAAAGTGTAATACAAAATCGGGAAATTGTAATGCTTTAGAATGAGCAGCTTTCACATAGCTCTCAAACAATTTCTTTAATTTTTGCTAATCTTCTTGCGCTTTAGAATGAGCAGCTTTCACATAGCTCTCAAACCAGATGATTGGTTGGTTGATGATTTATGAGCTTTAGAATGAGCAGCTTTCACATAGCTCTCAAACAAAAGCTTGATATTGTACAGTGGTTTCAACGCTTTAGAATGAGCAGCTTTCACATAGCTCTCAAACTCAGTACTTCAAGTACAAAACAATTATATGCTTTAGAATGAGCAGCTTTCACATAGCTCTCAAACTTAATATTAGTGGTATAGCGTGGTTTTTCTGCTTTAGAATGAGCAGCTTTCACATAGCTCTCAAACAATGTAAACCACGAGGAAGATTAAGTAAAGGCTTTAGAATGAGCAGCTTTCACATAGCTCTCAAACTTATTGATGTTAATATAATTAAAATACTATCGCTTTAGAATGAGCAGCTTTCACATAGCTCTCAAACACTCTATTGTATATCTCTTACCACCATATAGCTTTAGAATGAGCAGCTTTCACATAGCTCTCAAACATTAATATAAAAAATCACATAAGAATAATTGCTTTAGAATGAGCAGCTTTCACATAGCTCTCAAACAAGTATTAACTACTATGGTGGAACAGCCTAGCTTTAGAATGAGCAGCTTTCACATAGCTCTCAAACTTCCACCAATAAATACATAAAGAAAGTAGTGCTTTAGAATGAGCAGCTTTCACATAGCTCTCAAACTTCATCTAGCACTTTAAAGGCGTTTTCATGCTTTAGAATGAGCAGCTTTCACATAGCTCTCAAACAATCGTAAAAGACACATTACAGACATTTTCGCTTTAGAATGAGCAGCTTTCACATAGCTCTCAAACACTTATGAACGGAAGTAACGCTATGTACAAGCTTTAGAATGAGCAGCTTTCACATAGCTCTCAAACTTGAGTAAGGTTTAAATCGTTTCTAATACCGCTTTAGAATGAGCAGCTTTCACATAGCTCTCAAACTTTGCCTGCTAAAGTAGCATTTGCAAAGCCGCTTTAGAATGAGCAGCTTTCACATAGCTCTCAAACCAGTATCAAAGGCATTAAAGACTTATACGGGCTTTAGAATGAGCAGCTTTCACATAGCTCTCAAACTTTGACAGCTTCGTTTATGTTGAACTCACAGCTTTAGAATGAGCAGCTTTCACATAGCTCTCAAACCTCAAATGGTTTTAAACTATGGCTCCGGCGTCCCAGAACTGCTATTCATTATAGTTATTATATTACACATAAATCTTTATCGATGATTCTGGTGTGATTATAATCATCTAATTCTACATGCTGATGTCTTTCTATCATTAATAAAGGAATTTTCTTATATACAAAATATTTTGTTATTTCTTCTAATTCCTTCTTTTCTAGATAATCCTTTAAATTCACAGTAACAAGAACTTTATACTTTAGTATTTCAAAAGATGTGGAGATTATTTCAGTTAAACTTTCTAAAAAAGTTAAAGTTGAATAATCGAATGAAAAATCAAGAAATTTTATAACATCATTAAACGCTATGTTTGATTTATATGTAACTGAATAAGGAAGATTGTTGATGATTTTAACACCTATTTCATTCAACATTTCAATCAATTGTTCTTTACCTTCAACATCAGAGTAATTGTTCACTATTATATTTGTTAATTTGTTTTTAAGCTGTTTTGTATAAATGTCCAAATTATAAATATCAGTTATCAGCATCGTGTTTTTTGATAAAGATAAAATTTTTGAGCTATTATCAGAAAGAACATAATCACCATCGTCGTTATTTATTTGGCAATTTAATTCATCAACTATATTTCTAAACAATACAGATTCCTCAATTATCAAAGTCTCCGGATTATCTTCAGTTACTTCAATAACATCAAAATATTTATGATTTAAAAGTTTCATAAAACAACCATCCTCTCAGAAGTATCAATAATATCATTGCTTTTATCACCGATTATTAATTCAATATTCGCAAACTGTTTTTCAGTTATTACTAAAGCTTGAACAAGACCCGCACTTGGTTTATTTTGTTTAAGCCTTAAAATTAACGCATTAGCAGCATTTTGATTCATAGCTAGTTTGCAATACACAGACTCCTGTAACATCATGTAACCGTCATTAATCAGAAATTTCCTGAATCTTGTGTATGCCTTTCTATCTTCTGAAGACAACATTGGTAAATCAAAGAACACTAATACTCTCATATAACGACAGGTCATAATCCGGAAACTTCATATTAGAAACATTATCATTTGTAATCGCATCTAAGACGGTTTTTACATATATGTTAACCGCATTAGCAAAATACTGTTCTCTATTATCAATTTTAATTTTTCTATTTAAGAAAGATACAATTTTCATCTTTGAATCATTATCCAACTCTTTAGCATCCATTTTATATACCAATGCATCAACAAACGGTCTAAATGGTTCCATCAAATCGCTAGCTAGATTAAATTCGTTAAAAATATTATCGTGAAATATTCCTATTTGTGTTAAATACCCATTAATAACAATTTCCCTAGCAATCAAAGATAATAAGATGCTATATCCATAATTCAATGCTGAATTTATAAATGAACAGTCATCATTTCTTTCCCTGCTAAATTCCATTCCAAAAAGTGAATTAAAATACACTTTAGCAGCATGACCTTCCCTATTAGTTGCATCTCCTAATTCAACTTGAGGTATATAAGATAACAACTTTTCTGAAGATTCTACTTTACCCAAATAGTTCAATACAGCGCTCTGTCCCTTGATTTTTGAACAAACGATGTTCTGCCAAACTAGCATCTTGGATTCTTTAGTCCATGCAATTTGCGAACGTACAGACCTGCTAACATCATACGAACCATACAAAGCACGATACACCCCATTCGGGCAACGCTTACTATCACAGAAAATTATATCAACGCTCTTGTTTGCAAGTTCAACCAACAAATAAGTTGTTAAAGAAACATTCGTATTCTCGATAATCAAAACACTAATCTCATCAATAAAGATTCTCTTTACATCTTCATTAGAACGAATACATAAGTACCCCATTTTATAATCTAATTTTGCGGTATTTGAAATGATAACTGTTCGCCAACCCATACGCTAACCTTTTAATAAATCGACTTTTGTTTCATAAAGACCTGTTACTGATTGGTTAATCAAATAAACACTTTGATTTTTACTTAGAGTTGCACTAGGCTTTATTTCGCCTATTTTCCCTTTGCCATTTAATTTTTCAAACTTTGTTAATTGTCTATCACAAATAAATAATTTTAATATTTCATTAAGTAATATTGATTGATCTGATATATCTAGTGTTTTGAATTTATCTCTATTATCAGCAAGATCTTTCAACGCAGATTTAAATAAGTTTTTATATGCATTGCTTTCTAGTCTGTCTATAAACCAATTATAAAGATTAACATTCTCTTCAATTGTTATTCCATCATATTCAGTAACTTCAATTGGTTTTTTTGAATCGTTACATTTGCTAACGTATTTATCTATTCTTTTCAAATAAGTTGCACGTTCATCGTCTATTGCTAATTCATAAGTATGTTTAGCTAATAAATTCTCTCCGCTTCGCCCTGTGATTATTAATCTAGATCCATTAATTTCAAACAACGAATTCATTAATATTTTTTTTATTATAATTAAAGGTTCTACAAGACCAAAGTTTTTAATACAGTAACCAACAGGATTACTTTCGTACTCTTTAAGTTCATATAGGTAAACAGGGAGAATTGTTCTAACTCTTTTTTTCTTCTCCGTATGTTCAGCCAAAAAGAAATACGTCCCAGTAATACTATTATATCCACCATACTTTTCGGGTGGTAGATTCTTTTTAATCGGCAATAATCTATTGTTCTTTGGGAGAATATTTAAATCATACAATTCACCTTTTTGTTGAGTAGGCGCAAAAGTAACGATTGGTGTATTCTTACTAGCAAACTTATAAACCGTTTCGATTGTTCCGGATAAAATTTCATTGTTATGGTTTCTATCATAGTTATAACTTTCTTCTCTTTTTGGAGCAACCCAAGCACCAGGAGTATTGAATTCAAATACTCTGTTCAAACTATAGTCATCCTGTTTTTCCATAATATGATTAAAAAAATTTTCTGTAAATTTAGTATTAAATACGTTACCAACAACAACATTTAAATAAGCATCCTTAGCATGATGATAATCATTAACATTTCTAAACTTAGGAATTTGATACTTTTGTCTAAATCTAGTGACATTCATTGCCTTTGAATAAACAACAGTTGTCCCTGGATATGTCCTCTTTAGAATATCTGCAAGGGCCTTTGTTGATTGTTGAGTTTCAACTAGTTGTCTTTGGACAAATGAAGAAAGTTCATCCTGAGTAAGAGGCGTTGCTCTCTTAAGTCTCTCATACTTCTTTCGAGAAATTAATCCTTTATCAAAAAGCATCGTCCAGAACTTATACATCTTAGCTCTAGTTTCTTCTTTAATAGGATAAATATTTGTCTTATCTCTATTTTCAGTACTCTTAACAAGCACGCGGTTATCTATGCTGTCATCAATAACTTTTGATTGAGGAAAAATATGATCAATATCATAATACTTATCCTTATCATTTAAAAGCTTTCCTAAATCAATTAGCTCACCTGTATACATACATCTGCCCATTTGAGTATAGTAAAAATATAGTCTATCTCTTCTTAAGCTTTGATCAGTTTCTTTCATCAAGTTTTCATATAAACCTTCTGGAATTAAATCTTCAGCTTGTTTCTTACAAGAATCATATAATTTCTTAAGCTTATCTTTTCTTGACTCAGTACGCTTCTTTTCCATTTCTTTTGAACTTGTACGTGCCATTTCGATAAAGATTTTTTCAGGATAAGATTTTTTAATATCAACAATCTCATCAATAATTCTCATGGTTTGTAAAACACTTCTACGAACAGCAGGAGCTATATACATTTCATCCAATTGAGCTTTTAAAGAAAGATTAAGACCAAAATATTCTTCTCTATATTTTTGAACAGCATCATTAAAATCATATTTCTTGCTCAATAAAACCATTAGATTATCATTTGTATTCCACAATCTATCAATAATACTTTGAGCTTCACCAGTTCTTTTATCTATGTGGCAAATATTTTTTTCATCTTTTAAGAAAGTTTTAGATAATCTACCCCAATCCTTATAATTTAAACGCAAGATATGTTTCTTATCATTTTCATCAAGAACCTCAAATTCGCTTAGCCATTCTCTTAGCATCTTCTTGTCTGAACCAAACACTAAAATATGTTCGATTATTTCTTCAACCATTTCAGTGTCATTGTTTGTCTTATCTAGTATATTTTTGAAATCATGATATGATTTCAAATTAGAATTAATCTTATCATCGATACCAGATATTTCATCTGTCTTTTCCATAATACCGTTTGCAATCATATACTGCTTAATTGATTTTTTAGTCTTAGCTTTCTTATTACCTAAGAATAAATCCTTATAGATTTGTTGCTTTGCCTCTACAGAAATTGGATTACCATTTACTTTTATATTATTGATTTCATTCAAAGCCATATATTGACTATATAGTAAAGAATCTTTAGGTAAAACCATTTCACCAGTATATGTACATCTGCCAACCAATTTCTTCATAAAGT
This sequence comes from uncultured Erysipelotrichaceae bacterium, assembly GCA_934725085.1. GTDB lineage: Bacteria > Bacillota_I > Bacilli_A > Erysipelotrichales > Erysipelotrichaceae > Colivicinus. Next base: position 39,478 of record CAKVAL010000004.1, read on the forward strand.
TTTTGGCACTCTTTTGTAAGTCAACAACCTCACTGAAATTCCACGGATAAATAACATCATCCTTTCTCTCAAGCCAAGCTTTATTATTGTCGTTAGGCTTAGCTAAAGGGCCGACATAATAAGGTATTCTAAAAGTTAACAAGCTAATAATCTTATCTTCAACGCTTATCCCATCATCACCTTTCGAAGACAAGAAAGGAAGATACTCTTTAGCATTAACTAATATCGCCTTTAATTCCTTTAGTTGTAACTGATAAGGAATCAATCCGTTTTCCTTGCTTCTTAATTTGGTTAAAAATTGATAATTATCAATTTCAGCATAGACCATTCTCTCTTCCTCATCTTCGGAATCTTTCATATCTCCTACATGTTTCTTCAAGAATTTACAAAAATCTTCTTGTGAACAGCTCTTGCCATCTTCACCTATATAAACAGATAGATTGTTTAACTCTTTTTTCTTATCTTTTTTCTTTTCCTCTGGCTTCAATTTCTTAAAAACTAAATCATATTCGTCTTTAGTAATTTCACCATTCTGCATTCTTTTAATAAAATATTGTTTAAGAATTTTTAAGTCTTTATTGTTTTTATCATAAAGTCTAACCTTAGCCTCTGATAAATACTTATCATCACCAAGTATTTGATTCAAATGTGCAATATCATAAACTTCCTTAGCTTCAAAAATCAATTGAACATCATCACCCAATAAAGTACATAACGCATCATATTGACTATCTAAATCATCATTAAGAGATAAACTCTTAAATTCAGAATCCTTTAATTCTTCATCTTTGTATAATTTATCCAATTCAGTCTTTCTGCCAGAAAGAAGCTTAATTACTAGTTTTAAATCAAATTGACCATCACCATTCTTATCAATATCACCATAAGCATCTAATAAGCATTTTTCTTTATTAGTCGGATTATCTCTATTACTTAAAACTTCTTTAAAAGCATCTATATCATTCGGATTAAATTTCATATCACAAGAATCTAGATAATCCTTAAAATCGGAAATTGCTTCATCAATAGTTTTTGTCTCAGTATCAGCTGTATCAAATAAGAAATGACCTCTGTTCTTCAAAATATGGTGAATCGCTAAAAATACTAATCTTGGATCATGTGGCTCTTTTGATTCGATTAGTTCTTTTCTTAAATGATAAATTGTAGGATATTTCTTTAAATAGTCCCCATCCGAGAAATCAGAATCATTAAACAAAGAATATGAACAAGTTTTATCAGTTTTATCTTCTTGATAAAGATTACTATCATGCATTCTTACAAAGAAAGAAGGATCTTCCTTTACAATCTCGTTATTAAACAAAACTTCTAAAAGTTCTAGTCTCTTTTTAGTTCTTTCAAGTCTTCTTCTATTACCCCTTGCCATTCTTCTAGCAGAAGCATCCTTTGCTTCTTCAAACAAACGAACACCCCACATATGTTTACCATTAAACTTTAAAAGATTGTAGTCATGGTCTGTAACCACCCAACCAATAGAATTAGTACCGGCGTCTACCCCTACATAGTAATTACCCTTTATTTTATCGTTGCCATTAATTTTCATCGTTGTGCCCTCCTTTGATGATATTGACAATTGTTAATTATTGAGATATAAATAAGATGCTTTCACATAGCAAAGTTCAAATAAGCTTTTAGCGAAATTATCGGTTTTCCGAAATCACAATGTGTGATAATTAGCTCTCGACGGAGAGTTTTTTTATTACTTCTTTAAATCAATAATACCACCTTACCTTTGTATATGCTATTTTATCGTTTTAAATACCTCCATCCTTTTTACACTTATAAATATACGTATTAGCCTGTACAAAAATCATCTGATTAGCACCTTTTAACAGGTGGTGTGATTTTTGTACAGGCTTTCCCATATACTCAAAGATGTAAAGAGGTACAGATATGAGCAAAGTTGACATGAAAATTAAAAGAATGAGTCTTGATAAGTTCTACGAATTGTTTGGTGATGAAGAGAAATGCAGATTATATTTTTATAATCTTAAATGGCCAGAAGGATTAGTATGTCCTAAATGTGGTTCTAATCATTTCTATTATATTAAGGAAAGAGATACATATGAATGTGCTGATTGTGGTAAGCAAATATCTTTAACAGCTGGAACAATAATGGAGAATACGCATCTTTCATATCATACATGGCTATTAGCCATATACTTCTTATCTAACGATATTATGTCAGTTAAGAAGCTTAAAGATAAACTTGGTATTTCTTATAAAGCCACAAGACTATTAGCTAGAAAGATTAAGCTAGCCATGTATAAAAGAGAAGACATAAGAAAACTAAGTAACGAGGTTGAATTTGATGGTTTTGAAGTTGGTGCCAACGAAACAAACTATAAAAGAAAACTAAATAGTTGTAAGACAAAAGCCAATATGGCAGTAGAAACTGAAGAATTGGATTCAAAAATAGAAAAAGGATATAGACGTAGAAAGGTTAAACAAGTGGCTATAGATATTACTAGTGGTTTAAGTTTTGATGAAGATAATAGAAGCGCACATAAGATGATTGAAATTGGTAGTACATTACTTGTAGATAACAAAATTACTTATAAGAAAATGACCGACTATAAAATCGTAAGTGAAGATAGCTTTAGAACATTTAATCCTAACCATTTAAAGTGTCTTCATATAGTGATATCGAATTTTAAATCATATATTCAAGGTGTCTATCATGGTGTAGCAAAACCTTATATGATCCTTGCTTTCTCAGAATATTTATGGAGAATAAATCATAGGTATTGTAAAGACTTAGTTAAAAAGCTAGCTACACAAATATTAGATACACCACCAATAACTTGTAAGAGTATTGTGTATGCGTTTAAACAAGATGTTCAATTAAGAAACCTATTTGAAATAGATGTGACCTGTTAAAGGGTGCTAATCAGAAAAAATCACACCAGGCAACAAAAAAATTGAAGTTTTTGTTAATTTTTTAATCATTTTTGATGATAATAACTATATTTAAATAACAATTAATAAAAATGATGTCATTATTTGACATCACTCTTCATTTGATTTTTTAACTCCATCTCATGTTTCTTTTTTAATTCTTCGAACAAATCATCCCACTCAGTTTCTTCTAACCATTCATCATCCTTAGAAATAACGGGCACTCCATCTGCATTATATTTAGTATTCTTTCTCGCAAACTCATAATCTCTTTCATTATATTTGCCCACATTCATACTTACATTAAATGGAATAGCCTGTTCTCTTACAGCCTGCTTAGCAGCTAAAGTGAAAAATGTAGTCATATCAAGCCCTAGATTAGACATAAGTCTTTGTAATTCAGCCTTTAATTTTTCATCAACTCTAATAGTAATACTTGTATTAGCCATTATCATTACCCCCTTATCTAATACAATATTATAATATTGTACGTATATTGTACATATAACAACATGATATCTTACATACAAACTGCTTAAATTCGAAAGGTTTAAACACACTTGTTTTAATTTTTAATATCTTCATCCTTCATTATTAAGTTAAAATAAAAACATGAAAAAGAAAGTATTGATTATCTACACTGGTGGAACAATAGGCATGTCAAAGACGGAACATGGCTATGCTCCTGAAATGACATCATTCTTAAATAATTTAAACAAAATGGAAGAACTACACGATCCATCACTACCTAATTGGGACATCAAAGTAATGGATCCTATTCTAGATTCATCAAACATCTCAGTAAACGAATGGAACAAAATAGCTCAAATGGTAGCTGATAACTATTTTTACTATGATGGTTTTGTAATACTACATGGTACTGACACTATGAGCTATAGCGCTAGTGCTCTGTCTTTTATGCTAGAAAATATCAACAAACCAGTAATCTTTACAGGATCACAAATTCCATTATGTGAAATAAGAAATGATGCTAAAGATAATCTAATAACTTCATTAATAATTGCTGCAAGAGACGATATCAGTGAAGTATGCCTATACTTTGGAGGCAAACTATTAAGAGGCAACAGATCAATCAAAGAATCATCAAGTGGTCTACAAGCCTTTGTATCACCCAACTACCCATTACTTGGAGAAGTAGGTATTGATATAAAAATTAATGACAAGATCTTATTACCTAAGACCAACAAAGAATTCAAACTACACAAACTAAAAGAGATTCCAATAGGAGTAATCAAAATCTTCCCTGGAATCCAACTAAAACTATTTGAATCAGTACTAACAGAAAAATTAAAAGGCATCGTCATTGAAACCTTTGGCAGTGGTAACATCCCTAACTACAAGGACGATCTTTTACCAATGCTACAAAGAGCCTTCGACAACGACACCATCGTAACTGTATGCTCCCAATGCACTCACGGTAGCGTCTCTTTAGGCACCTACCAAACAAGTAGCGCCCTAAAGGAAGCTGGAGCACTATCAGGATATGACATGACAACTGAAGCAGCTGTCACCAAACTATACTATTTATTTAGTCAAGATTTATCTATTGAACAAATAAAACAACAAATAGAAACCAACCTAAGGGGTGAACTATCCAATCTTAACACACTGTAATGCTACACAGCCTGGACCACCCTGAGTAATAAATGAAGCTGAAAGCTCATACTCATCAACAACACAACCATCAAAAGTTTCCTTTAACTTGGCCACAAACAAATCAGCCATCTCTTTATTGTCTGCATGAGAAACTGAAAAACGATAAGTACTATCTACATGTTTCTTCAACAAATCACCAATAATCTCACTACAAGCCTTCTTAGAAGTACGCGCAACATGAAACTTCTCAAGACCCTGGCCCTTTTCACACTTTCTCATAACTGGAGTAAGTTTTAATAAACCACCAATCTTAGCCACAAAGCCCTTAACACGACCACCTCTTTCAAGGAAATCAAAATCAATAGGCACCAAATAAGAATGCTCATGATCCCTTGCATACTCTACCATCTTTAAAATCTCATCTGCACTCTTGCCTTCATCTGCCATTTGTTTTGCAGTATCCACAATCAAACGATGAGGACCACACAAAGTATAAGAATCAATCACATGAACCTTACTTGGATAATCACATGTTTCCTTAGCTGTTAAAGCTGAATTATAAGTACCGCTCAAACCTCCCGCCATAGCGATATCAATTATTTCATCATCCTTAGCCAACTTGTTATAAGTTTCAATCTTCTCACCAATAGAAGGTTGTGAAGACTGAGGAATTAAACCCTCTTTAATCAAATCAATAAGCACCATTCCTGTTAGTTCATCCAAGTCCTTATAAGACTTACCACCAACAGAAACATGCAAAGGCACCACATTAATGCCTTTTTCTCTACCTTGTTCACTAGAATACAATGTTGAACTATCTGTTACTATTTTTACCATAACTATAATGTAATGCATATAGTATTAAATGTCAATTAATCTAGAATTAATTACTAGATTTGATAATATTTAAAATTATGTTACACTAACAATATGAAATTCGAATTACCTACATGGGAACAACTCCCAAACGTTGACTTATACATGGACCAAGTATTAACCTACTTAAACGACGAACTAGGACAATTATATTTTCATAACGAAAAATTCGTCACTAGTTCTATGATTAACAACTATGTAAAAATAGGAATTGTGAAAAGACCTGAGAAGAAACACTACACTAAAGAACACCTAGCTTACTTTATTGCGGTAACTATTCTTAAGAAATCATTTAGTATGCAAGAAATTGCTGAAATGATAAACATTCAAATAAACATGGAAAACAGTTCTATTGAAAAAGCCTATGATCTATTCATTTTTAGATTCACTGAATCTTTAAATGCCATTATGGAAAACAAACAAATGCCAGTATATAAAAACAAGAATGATAAACAATCATTATTTGATAAGGTAGTTAAAACAGTTGTCTATAAGATAAACGTAGAATCTAAACTAGATGTGTAAGCGGTTTCGTTAAAAAACATCAAAAAAACGTAAATTTGTTGTTGTATTCAAAAATCAATATAGTAATATAGATATTGCCTAAGCTAAATGCTTAGTTTACATACAGCAAAAACGCTACTATATGTAGCGATTAATATATAAAAATTACACATATTTGTGTTTAGATAGATGACGAGAAATCGTCTTTTTTTTACTAAAAAAGTGACCATAATAATAACAGCCACTTATTTCTTCTTATACTTCTCAATCAAATGAAGAAGTCTCTCCATCTTCTTATCCAAATCTCTTGTAGACAAAGCGCATTCCTTCAACTCCGTCTCCACAATCTCATTCTTAGGAAAATCCTTCTTATAACGAATATTATGCTCAAGACTTGCCCAGAAATCCATCGCAATAGTACGAAGTTGTACTTCTACTGGAACCTTTACTTCCTTACCAGCTAAATAAATAGGAACCTTAACCGTTAAATGTAAACTACGATAACCATTCTCCTTAGGATGAGCGATATAGTCCTTCTCCACCATAACCTCTATATCACTTTGAGCCTTTAAACACTTAGCTAAAAAGTATACATCTTCTTCAAAAGAACAGACAACTCTAACACCTGCAACATCCAAAATATTGGCACTCATAGAAGCGAAATCAAAAGGTAAATTCAACTTCTTCATCTTATTCATGATACTAGTTGGAGACTTTAATCTACTCTTAATATTCTCAATTGGATTACGATCATGCCTTAAAGAGAACTCCTCATCTAGATTCTCAAGACGGGTCACAATAACCTTAAGAGCACAACGATACTCCAACATGACCTCTTGATACTTTCTATTCTCACTCAATAGATGCTGACACTGTGCCTCATCCAATTCCTTGTCATCAGTAATTGTTAAACCAAAAATATTCTCACTCATGACTTTATTATAGTCAAAATAAAATAAAACTTATTAATTTCACTTTATTTCACACAGTTGTACTCACCACACTTGTGATCTTCTCCATGGTGATCACAATATGCATCATGATTATATTCTAACTTACCAGCTATAAAAGGATCGGGGTTAACCCCGATCCTTACTTTACTATTTATTAATCAATTCAATAATAGTTGATGATAAATCTCTTATTGTCTCAGCACTACATAAAATAGTTTCTGCATGAATCAACAACAAACCCGTTGGTAATTCATTATTAGTTTCCATTTGTAAAGCCTTGAAATGAGCTTTTGAAGCTTGTTCAAAGGCATCAGTTCCTTCTTTAATAAGAGTCGCATAATCTTCACCACTCTTAGCAGCCTCAATAGCTTCCAAGAAACAGCTCTTAGCAGTACCAGCACAAGAAATTATCTCAAAACAAACAGCCTCATAATTACTTTGATCCATTATTTAAGCATCCCCATAATTTGGTCAAAAACCTTCTTACCATCCATCATGCCATATGTAGCCATTTCGATGGTATCAACAGGCTTTTCTCCAGCAACCGCAACAACCTTGCTCTTTAAGTAACGAACCTGAGGACCCAATAAAACAACATCAGCCTTAGGAATATAATCACTAGACACAGCCATAGCTACCGCATTAACTTCCATCTCAACATTGTTTTGTTTAGCAGCTTCCTTAATACGATCACACATAATCGCAGTAGAAGCTCCTTGCGAACAAATTAATAGAACATTAATCATCTTTTCCTCCCTTTTTGGCATACAAAATTGCAAGTACACCTTCAATAAAATTTATGCTATTTCCGGTAAAATAATCCGGAAACTTAACATTAACATTTCTGCCACTTTTAATAATGACACTTCTTTTTATTTGCTTACACAAAGTACTATTCTCATTAGAAGATAAGGCATACATCTTAGTATTCAACTTAGCACACCTCTTCTCGATAAACAACAAATCCTTTGTCTCTCCACTCTTTGAAATAAAGATAACCAAAGACGGCTTATCAAACACGAAATCAAGTGGACTTTTCGCATGAGCACAAAAATCTAATTCATTTAATTTATCACTGAAATAATCACAAATATATTGTGAATAGCCAATACCTACAAGATGAATTCTTGAATAAACGTTTGACAACAAATCCTTAATAAGCTCATCTACCACCTGTAAAGACTGCTCTGTAATAAGCATAGTTTGCATCACGCCAGGCACATGATATTCAATAGGAGACAAACATTGATGCTTAAATCCAAATAACATCTCACTATAGCTCTCATAACCAAGTTTCTTTGCCAAACGCACAATACTTGTCGTTGACACATAAAACATTGATGCAATCTCTCTTATCGCAATCTTATATTCTCCCTTTTGGATACGCTTAATAATCTCATCGATTATAAGCACTTCCTCATCGGTCAAATTATTCATTTTTGCCAAGTCGTTAATATTCATAATCCATCTCAATCACTTAGATTATAACATCACAACTTTTGTACCGCCGATGTAATCATGAAACATTCTTCCATTTTTTTTAAACACTAAAAGCGACACAGAAACAAGAGAAATAATTGTAAACAAATAAACCAAATATCGAACTGGAACACGCCCAACATAAGGCATTAAAACATTACGAATATAGTTGCTTAGTGGCACAAAAGATCCCTCAACAATAACAACACCAAGTAAATCCCTTCTAAGTAAATTCATAAAAGTAGCCTCACTGCCATTGTTATTTATAATCTTAATTTTTAAGATCTTCTTACCAATTGTTTGTCCCTTAAAAACATACCTAGGAATAACACAGAAATAAACTATTTCCACTATAAATAATATTCCAAGTATTACTAGTTGTTCATTTTTATCAAAAACACTAATAGGAACCACATTACTTATCAAAGAACCCTTTTTATGTACATCAATTGCCACCAACAACGAATTCATCAGAAACGTTATTAGATACCAATCGATAATATATGCCACCAAGCGTCTAATCTTCACTTTATTTAACCTTCTTTAATTCTTCTTCTTCAATTAAATATTTCTTATCTAAAGTCTTAATAAATGGATAATATATAACACCAGCAACAAGCATGATCACTAGTTGTAATAAACCACCACGAATATCATTACACATTAGATAACCGCCTAAGAATGGAGGCATAGTCCATGGAACTACAACACCTGTAGGATATGGAACCAAACCAAAATACATTGAAGCATACGCAATTGTTGTACAAATAAATGGAACGATCATGAATGGAATCAACATAACTGGATTCATAACAAGTGGCAAACCAAAGATAATTGGCTCATTAACATTGAACAAACCTGGAATAAGACCACCCTTACCAACTGCCTTAACTCTTTCAGACTTGCACATAAACAACATCTCAATTGCTAGTGGAAGAGTAATACCTGTACCACCCAAGAAAATAATTAAATTAGCGAAATCCTGAGTAACAATAAATGGACGAGCAGCCAACGCATCAGCCGCATATACTGCATAATTGGCATCACGAGCAGCATACCATAGTGGAGCCATAATAGAATCAACAACATTAGTACCATGAATGCCAAAGAACCATAAGAATGAGTTGATAAAAGAAATAATCATAGTACCAACAAATGAAGTAGTAAGACTTGCAAGTGGAGCTTGTAATAAACTATAAATCAAATTATATGCAGTCTCATAAGGTGTCGCATTAATCACATAACGAACAATCAAGAATACTAGAGCGCAAATAGCTGCTGGAGTTAAAGCTGTAAATTGATTCTTTACAAACACAGGAACACTGTCAGGCATCTTAATTGTCAAATTCTTCTTTACACAAAACTCGTAAATGCCAACCGAAACAAAGGCTACAATAACACTTAAGAACAATGATGAAGCACCAAACATTCCTAAATCAATCATTCCATCTTGTGCATGAATTAAAATGAAATAACTCATCAAAGACATTACAGTACCAGGAAGTGGTGTTAAATCTTTCTTTCTTGATAATTCATAAGAAGTACCAATCATAGTAACAAGCGCAATCAAACCAAAAGTAGATGGATTAATAATATCCCAGTTCCATCCGCCCCATATTTCCTCACCAAAGATTCCAATCATTAAATTTTGGAAAGGCTTAAATGGAATTTCGCCAATGATGCACGCAAACGCGCCAACCAACAATAGTGGTGTTGTAAGCATAATACCGTATTGAATAGATGAAATATACTTATTTTGCTCAATAACACCAGCTATTGGAAGTATCTTCTCCTCCAACCAACTAATAAACTTTTTCATAATCTTCCCCCTGTTTATTTAAACTCTGGCCAATATTTACCATTAGCCTCTTTAAAATCCTTAATTAACTTTTTAGCCAAATCAGAATCACGAACCACTCTATTTTCAGTAAATGCTTGTAAAAGTTTTTGATCACTTTGTTCAAAAATCGCATCAACCAAAAGCTTTTCACATGCATATTGATTCTCAAGTAAACCTTTTTCAAATTGAGGCACCTCACCATAATTTAAAGGAACAATTTCTTGAGCACCAACTCTACATGCAACCTCTAACATCATTCCTGAATCAAGATTTGGACAAATACCATTGTTCTTAGTCATAACCAAGCCAATGCTGTTGTCGTTATTAATAATAGACAATACTAGTTCAACCAAATATGCTGCATGCACATCATTGTCTGCATAAACTGTAGAAGCAGCCTGTGGATTATCAATCTCATAATCTGGATTGATTCTAGAACTAATATCATATTCAGTCCCCTTCATCTTGCCCAAAGCAACAACCTTCTTACAGTAATCAAATACCATTGTTTCTCTACCCTTAACCACCTCATCATACCTTGTATGATCTACGCTATAATGGCCTAAAGTCTTTCCATTATATAGGTAATACAAGTTATAAGTATTAGGTAAAGAATAAGGGAAATCATGCATCATCTCTAAATGATTCAAGAAAGTAATACCCCAATGATCATCTGGTCCCTTAATCTTCTCTTCAAACTGTTTATGCAAATCTTCATAATTATCTTTTACATAATCAAGTAATTCTGGAAGATAATCATGACCAGTCTTCTTATCATAAATTCCTGTAAACCAACCTAAGTGATTTAAACCAAAATATCTTGGATAGATTTGTGAACGCTTAACATTGATTAAAGGTAAATATGCATCAAGTACAGAAGTAGGCATATCACAAATATTAACTAACTTCTTATCATCCGGGAACTTACGCTTAGTAGCCTCAGCCACAATAGCAGCAGGATTAGAATAATTAATGATCCAAGCATCCTTACTATATTTACGGATATCCTCAATTAGCTCAACCATTTGAACTACACTTCTAACCCCATATGCTAAACCACCAGGTCCACAAGTCTCTTGACCAATCACTCCATACTTATATGGAATCTTTTCATCATTGTTTCTTTGTTCCATGCCACCAGCACGAATTTGCACAAAAGCGAAATCAATATCCTTGAACGCTTCTTCTTTGTCTAGTGTATATTTGAATTCCAAACCTGGATAATATTCACTAAACATTATCTTGCCAAATTCGCCTACTGGTCTTTGCCTTTCTTCATCATTGTCATAAAGAACAACTTTCTTTAAAGGAAAGTCCCTTTGCATCATACAAAGTAATTCGATCATATCTGGAGTATAGGTACTACCTCCTCCACAAATTACTACTGAATATTTTTTCATTGTTTCTCCTTCATACAAACGCACCTTCGAAGTATTGTTTATGGCTTTATTATAAAAAAGTAAAATTCAAAGTAAACGCTTCAAACAAATTTAGAAAACGGTTACATTTTAAGTAACCGGTTACGCTTTTTTTACTAAAAACATGAAACAAAAAAGGACTGAGAATAACCCCAATCCTTTATTTAATTTAATTTAACTATCTAACTACTTAACTTGAGCAGGACCAAAATCCTTATGTTCTACATAGTTACGAGCATTTTCCATTGTACGAGTAGCGATAGCTTGTAATGCTTCGCGAGTGAAGAATGCTTGATGTGAAGTAATAACCACTTGAGGGAACATCAACAATCTACCAGTAATATCATTTGTAACGATATCATCAGACAAGTCAGTATAAACATTTGTATCCTCACCCTCATAAACATCTAGTGCAACCGCATGGAACTTACCAGCCTTTAGAGCGTCGATTAAATCTTCCGCATTAATCAAGCCACCTCTTGCAGTATTAACTAACATCGCAGTAGGCTTCATCAAATCAATTGACTCCTTATTAATTAAGTGATAAGTACCGCCTTCTCCCATAATAAGTGGAGCATGAAGAGAAATTAAATCTGACTTCTTAAACAATTCTTCCTTAGAAACATAAGTCAACAAACCGCTCTCTTCTAATTGCTTATTAGGATAAGCATCCCAACCAATAACCTTCATACCATAACCCTTACAGATATTAGCCATACAAACACCAATCTTACCAGTACCAATAATACCAGCAACCTTGTTATGTAAGTCCATACCCAATAAACCAGTTAAATCAAAGTTATTATCCTTAATCTTGTTATAAGCCTTATGAAGTCTTCTATTAGCCATTTGTAAAATAGCCATACCATGTTCAGCAACCGCATAAGGTGAATAAGCAGGAACTCTTAATACAGTAATACCTAATTCATTACATGTCTTGATATCAACATTATTGAAACCAGCACATCTTAAAAGAACTAAGTTAACATCATATTCATATAATTTTCTAACAACATCTTCGCCACATTCATCATTAACGAAAATACAAACTGCCTCATAGCCCTTAGCCAAAGAAACAGTTTCTTTTGTTAAACGAACATCAAAATAAGTGATATCTACATTATAAGTACCAGGGCCCTTATCCTTTGATAGTTCAACGAAGAAAGTCTTATCATAGTCCTTAGCACCGAAGAAAGCTACCTTCAATGGACGCATTGTATCTAAACGATTGAACTTTGTATCTAAGACATGCATTACCTTATCGAAACATGCATTCTCATCATCACCATCGATATCAATCTTAATCTCATCATTTTGTTTACAACCAAGAGATAAAATAGCAGTCACATTCTTCGCATCAACACTCTTTCCATTAGCAGTCAAAGTAACTGTACTATTGAAATTACTGCATCCTTGTGCAAACATAGCAGCAGGACGTGCGTGCATACCATTTTCATCTTTAATCACATAAGTATAACTAATCATTTAATTGTCCCTCTCTTTTCCACTTTTATTATAACAAGTAAACTTATTGTATAGTTTAAGCAAACACTAAATAAACCCCATATTTAATGGATAACGCTTACAATACAAAAGAGACATTTTGAGGGTATTTTAATGAAAAAAGTCCTCATTTTGTCTCTTTCTAAACATTCATAATATTTCAAGAAATAAACCTAAAAGAGTACAATATAATCATGCGAAATAAATTATTAAAAGACTTTTTTATCATTGCCCTAGGAAACCTCCTATTGGCAATCAGTGTTTCATACTTTATACTACCATTCAACATCCTAACAGGAGGTGTCGCCGGTGTCGCCGTAGCCATTGCCCCAATAGTACCATTCTCCCAAAAGTTTATTATTAACTTTCTAGTAATCGGACTATTCCTAGTAGGATGGCTAATACTTGGTAAAGAATTTGCGGTAAAAACAGCACTATCATCTATTCTTTACCCAATATTCATAGACATACTATCACTATTCCCAATACCACTAGAAATACCAACCCTATTAGCTAGTATCTACTCAGGATTAATAGCTGGTATTGGTATTGGTATCGTTATAAGAAGTGGTGCCTCAACAGGCGGTATGGACATTCCACCCCTTGTACTAAACCACTTCACAGGCATTGAAACAAGTAAATTCATCTTTATGACCGACGCCCTTACTTGTTTACTTGGTCTTATGAACTACCCACTAGAAGCGCTATTAAACGGTCTAATTTCTGTTATCCTAACTTCTATGGTAATCAACAAGATTGAAACTGCTCATGGTGATGACTCACTACAAGTTGAAATCATCTCATCTAAATGGGAAGAACTTAAACAAGAAATTTTTAATGAACTAGATAGAGGCGTCAGCATCTTTAATGTACAAGGTGGCTACACTCTAGAAAAACGCAAAATGCTGATGGTAATCATCGACAAAAGAGAATACTCAGACTTACTTGAAATATTAGAAAAAATTGACAAAGAAGCATTTGTCATCACAACACATGTTCAATCAGTATATGGACAAGGCTTTAGATTAACATACAAATAATATTATAAGGAGGATATCCAAATGATCGAAGAAATGATGAATCTTGTATATCAAGAAGATGAAGAAGTAGGACAGGCAATCAAAGATGAATATGCTAGACAAAATAGAAACATCGAACTAATTGCCTCAGAAAACATCGTATCACCTACCGTACTATACGCTATGGGATCAGTGCTTACTAACAAGTATGCTGAAGGATATCCTAGTAAAAGATACTATGGAGGTTGCGAAAACGTTGATGTTGTTGAAAACATTGCGATTGATAGAGTCAAAAAACTATTTGGTTGTGAATACGCAAACGTTCAACCGCATTCAGGTGCTCAAGCTAATATGGCTGTCTTTTTCGCTATGTTAAATCCTGGTGATACATACATGGGCATGAGCCTTGATGCAGGTGGACATTTAAGCCACGGTAGCCCTGTTAACTTCTCAGGCAAATACTTCAATTGCGTACCTTATGGTGTAGATGAAAATGGATATATCGACTATGACAACGTCCTAGAACTAGTCAAAAAACACAAACCAAAATTAATCATTGCTGGAGCTAGTGCCTATCCTAGAATCATTGACTTTAAAAAGTTTAGAGAAATAGCTGACGAAGTAGGCGCCTATTTAATGGTGGACATGGCCCACATTGCAGGACTTGTTGCCGCAGGCCTACACCCTAGTCCCTTCCCATATGCTGATGTAGTAACCACCACTACTCATAAAACATTAAGAGGACCAAGAGGTGGTGTAATTCTTTCAAATAACGAAATCAATGAAAAGTTCAATTTCAATAAAGCTATCTTCCCTGGAACTCAAGGAGGACCACTTGAACATGTTATCGCAGGTAAAGCTGTAGCCTTTAAAGAAGCCTTAGATCCTTCTTTTAAAGAATATCAAGCTCAAATAGTTAAAAACTGTAAAGCTCTAGCTGAAGCCTTAAGAAACAAAGGTTTCAACATGGTAACAGGTGGTACTGATAATCACTTATTACTATTAGACTTAACAAACTTTGATATCACAGGAAAGGAACTACAAGCTAGATGTGACAATGCCTATATCACTTTAAATAAAAATGCTATTCCAAATGATCCTAGAAGTCCTTTTGTGACAAGTGGCGTAAGAATTGGAACAGCAGCTATAACTAGTAGAGGAATGAAAGAAAAAGACATGGAAATCATCGCTGATCTTATCTATCAAACTGTTACTGACTATGAAAAAAATATTGATAATATAAGAGAAAAAGTTGTTACTCTTTGTAAAAAATATCCTATTTATGAGAATTAAATACCCAACATATCTATTATCTCATAAAAAAATTTTAAAAAATAGACTACTCATTTTATTTAAAATTGGTATATTAAAAGTGTAAAGAGGAGAACTTGTATGAAGGAGATTCTATTAGAATTAATCTAGTTCTCATTCAATCCAATCAGCGTTGAATGAGAGTACATTAGCTGATTTGAAAGGATGTGATACTTATGAAGGAGATCCTATTAAATTATTAAGCATGAGCCATAGCTAAGAGTTATGGCTCTTTTTTATTAATTCAACAATTCTCACAATAATTATAAACACAAACGACATCAAGAAATATCCTGCAAGACCTGCCACAATATCTCTAAATTCCATAACACCGCTATTTGAGTACCATTGAGCAATCTCTATCGCAAAAGTTATTACCACTAATACTGTAAACACATAAAACCAAGCAATTAGTATCTCCAAATGTTTTTTAGCCAACCATTTAAACAACGGATAGAATACCATCAACATTAAAATACACATTATTCCTATTATTAGAAAATGTAGTTCCTTATCACTTAAATATGTTTCATACGAGTCGTTTAACGTTAACAAGTAACTATGTGCCTTATATATAATATCTATCAATAGATCTGTAATTCTTTTAATCATTTAAACAAAAACCTTTCCATTTAAGTTTGTATTATAGTCCTCGTTTCTATAATTATCAAAAATTATTATCTAAACAAATCATCCATTGTAACCGTACTTACAAAAGCACCACTGTATTCGTTGTTTATTAAACAGAACGTTGTAATTAAAGTGCTATGAATAGCCATTTTAGGTGATACCTTTTCAGCTAAAATAGATTGACTTCTTAATATCTTTGAATAATAATCCTTATTCACCTTAAAAGGGCCACTATAATATTTAATTTCGCACATATTAATAACATTATCATTCCTCTTAATTAACAAATCTATTTGTGTCCCTTCACCTTCATCTTCTCTATTAGACCAAGCACTTTCTTCGGTAATCACAGCAGGTATTCCAAGAGCAAATTTAATTTGTTCAATATGATTGAAACAAACATTCTCAAACGCAAATACTCTCCAAGATGACAAAGAAGCTGATGTTGTATTTTGTTGCCAAAACTTATCACTTTGTTTCTTTTTGTGAGCGATAAAATGTAAATAAAATATACAAAATGGATCTATTAATTTATAATGTTCTTCATTTTTTTGCAACCAAACGGAACATATTTAACGACGAAATCACTTGCGATTAGCGCATTTAGATTTTTAGTCAAATGGCCACCTTCAGATAGCATTAACTTATTAACAATTTCCTTTCTTGTATAACCAAAACTTCTTGTATACAACAACTCGACAATACTTTTGATCACTTCAGGATTAGTAAAAACCGACGAAAACAGCCTATCGTATTCATTTATAAGTGTTCCATAATTTTTAAAGAATAATTCATCAATGTTTTGTGCAAAGCTCATATCAGGTTTTATATAACCCATATAAAAAGGGACACCGCCAAATATCATATAGCTTTGTACAATATCATACCTTGAAATATTTACATTATTAGATTTATAAAACTGTTCGCATTCATTCAAATTAAAAGGATTCAGTTTAATTTCATAAGTAACACGATTATATAATCCACCGTGATTGTTAATTAACTTATCTTGTATCCAAGAATTTGCACTGCCACAAACGATGACCATCATATTTTTTCTATGACACGCCCAGTTATTCCAAAAAGATTCAAAAGCCGAAATAAAACCAGATCTTGGTGTATCTAGCCAAGGAAGCTCATCTAAGAAAACAAGTTGTCTAGTTCCATCGTCTTTTACTTCTAGAAACTTCTCCAATAAAAAGAACGCATCCAACCAGTTATCTGGCACGTCACATTTTTTCATACCATATGATTCTAAGGTATTATAAAAATTTCGTAATTGTTTTTTAAGAAGTCCTTTTGGTTCTTCACCACTAGGTGAAAGGCCACCACATCTAAAGGCAAATCTACCATTAAAAGTTTCATCTATTAAATACGTTTTACCAACTCTTCTTCTACCATAAACAGCCACTAGTTCAGCTTTATTGCTGTTATATAAGCGATTCAATTCCTTTACTTCTCGGTTTCTTCCTATCATGGTCCGCCTCCTTAATGGGCGGATTTTAATTTTTTTTATTAGTTTCCGCCGTTTTATTTAATTATGACAACTTCTTATTATTAGTCTTCTTCTTAGCAGGCTTCTTCTTTAAACATCTTTGCGCAAAGTCAAAGAAAGACAACATTGAATTATATAAATATCGATTAGAAACATAATCCATCACCAACTCATTTAAAGTACCCCTTTGATACATAGGACTATCAATCTCGTAAACCATATCCATAATAGTACAATCCTCAAAAGACTTCGCGAACTTCTTAAAGTTTTTATTTGTCTTATTAAGTTGTTTAATATATTCCTCAGACTTTACAAAATCACACTTCTTATAATAAAGAATCGCAAGATTCAATAAAAATTGTGATTCAAGATTATCTTCATCACCATACTTTTTAGCCAATTCTAAAGCCTTATCTTCTTCTTCAAAATAAGCATACAAACCAATCAAATTATATCTAGCACCAAGATTATCATTCTCATTTAGACGTAAGATTTCTTCAGCAATATCCCTTGCCTTACCAAGCATATTACACTCAATATAATCCACCATCAAACCATAATATAATCTAATAATTGGTCTTGTATGGAAAACCATATAGAACTCACCAACTGAATTCTTGTAATCATCTTTATATCTAAGCTTTACTTCCTCAATCTTATCATTCAATCTTTCAATCTCTTCTTCATAAGTCTTGGAATCAGCCTCAATCAACTTAACCTGAGCGTCAATATTATCAGGATCTAAGTCCAAAGCCAAATTTATAAATTCCAATTCTTCCTCGTCAGAATCAGCCTCTTCAGCCATCTCAAGATAATCATCAACTGTAAACTCAACATTATCATCATGTAGCTTACTATTATAATCAACTATAAATTCCTTCAATAAATCATTAAGTTCTTCTTCGCTCTCATTACCAGTCGCATTCTCACTCAAATACTTCATCGCAGCCTTTATAGCCTTCTCTGAATCTCTACTCATTATTATCAACCTCTCTTAACAAGAGTATACCAAACTATTTAGCACTATCCCCATAATTACTTAAATATCTAGCAGAAGGATCATTGACATCACAACCCTTCCAAGACTTATTAGGCATCCAATAATCAACAATCAAAGAATCTAAACCTGGATAATAAGATTCGAAGATATCTCTATATAATAATGATTCTTTAGTAAAAGGTGGACAATATGTATACTTCTTAACACCCTCTTCATATTCCTTATCACTATATTTGCCCTCAGCATATTCCTTTAAATAATCAGCTAAAGAATGCCCTACTGCATCTGAAAAAGCCGCCTTATCCCTAAATAATATCTCCCTAGGCAATAATTCATCCTTCTCAAACGCATGACGTAATAAATACTTACCCATACCATACTTATTCATCTTAAGACTAGGGTCAATATTCATCACATACTCTACAAAACCCAAATCACCAAAAGGTACCCTACCTTCCATTGAATTAGAAGAAATACATCTATCAGCCCTTAAGACATCATACATATATAATTCTCTAACACGCTTACTAGCCTCTTCTTGAAAACTCTTGGCATCAGGGGCAAAGTCAGTATACTTATAACCAAACAATTCATCACTCACTTCACCAGTTAAAATAACCTTGATATCAGTAGTCTCATGAATCTTCTTACACAAGATATACATACCTAAAGAAGCTCTAATAGTTGTAATATCCCAAGTCTCCAATATTCTAACCACCTCTGGCAAAGCACTTAAAATATCATCCTTAGTCATCTTAAATTCAGTGTGGTCACTTCCAATATAATCAGCAACCTTCCTAGCATACTTTAAATCAATCGCATCATCTTCCATGCCAATAGAAAAAGTACGAATAGGCTTATCACTATGTCTTTGAGCAATCGCACAAACCAAAGAAGAATCTAATCCACCAGACAACAAATAACCAACCTTTGCATCCGCATCCATCCTCTTTAACACACCAGCTATCAACTTATCATGAATATTTTCAAAAACACCTTCACTAACAACATCACTTGCCTCATATATCTTTCTATACTCCACAAACTTACCATCAACATAATAAGTGCCTGGAGGAAAAGCCTTAATATCCTTACATACTGGAAGAAGACTAGAAACAGTAGAACCGAAACAAATCTTGCCATTATCTGTATAACCATAGAACAATGGCCTAATACCAATTGGATCTCTAGCAGCTATATAGCCAAGCTTTGGATCATACATAACAAGGGCAAATTCCGCATCTAAACCAGTAAACATATCAAGCCCATATTCTTCATATAGTGGCAACAACAACTCACAATCAGAATCAGACACAAAAGTATAACCCTTCTTCTCAAGTTCTTTCTTCACTACTCTAAAGCCATATAATTCACCATTACATACAACATACTTGCCATCTTTTTCAAATGGTTGCATACCCTCTTTAGTTAAACCCATAATAGCTAATCTTTGAAAACCCAATAAACCAGCACCTGTATCTACAATCTTAGAATCATCTGGCCCTCTATTATATAAAGCTTTTAGGCCCTTCTTAAAATCTTCTAATTTAGTTAAAATATCAGTTGATACAATAATTCCACACATAGTACTCCTCCTAAAAAATAAAAAACAGTTCCTTCATCCCATGGGACGAAGAACTGTAAAACTCCGCGGTACCACCCAAATTATTGATTTAACAACCAATCGCTCTTTCAACCATCATTGAAACTTGGTAAGATAACGGTCCAACTCCGTCAAAGCCTACTATTACTTCGGTTTGAAACTCCTAGGTGTTCTTTCAATATCTCGTAAATACAGGGTTCTCACTACCTCCCCACTCACTTAATTTCGTTGATACCTACTTTTCCTTATCCTTGCTTATGAAAAAGTTTTACTATTTTTTAAGAAACTTGTCAATATATTTTCAGAAAATTGTTTCAGTAATACACAATCAAATAAAGTCATATAATAACTTCATGAATTCTTTTAAAATTATGAGCCTAAACTTATTAACAAGTGGAGCCAACATACCAGGCAATCCACCATTTAACATTAGAATAAAAGCCATTAGTTCCATGTTAGAGGAATACACACCAGACATCATCGGCGTACAAGAACTAACTGATTCAATGTTTCCTTATCTTAAAGATATTTTAAATAAATATGCTATCTTTGGAGAATCAAGACATTCTCTTTTAAGTGATGAATATTCTTCAATTCTTTTTAACAAAGATAAATACGAACTAATAGAAGGAAAAACTCTATGGTTATCAGATACAGTAACAAAGAAAGGATCTAAATATCTTCTTTCCCAATTTCCTCGTATCGTTACCTATGTATATTTAAAAGACAAGTTAACTAATAAAACATTCACTGTCTTTAATACCCACTTAGACGCTAACTTTCCTTTTGTACGTACTAAGCAAGCAATTATTCTTTCAAAGATAATTCATAAGTACCAACAAGGTGACTTTACCCTACTATGTGGTGACTTTAACTGCACTAGGTTGTCACCTGCCCTACGTCTTTTAAGCAAAAGATTAAAAGACCTATCGTATGATGAAATGGGATCAACTCTTAGAGGCAATGTTGGTTCCTTCTTATATAAACACCTTCCAATAGATCATATCTTTATATCAGATAATCTATCTATTGATGAAGTTAATAAGATTACATCTTCTTATAACACGATATATCCAACTGATCATTATCCTGTTATTGCCAATATCTATTACTAGTGTTCTCGTTTCAGAACAAACTACTAAAAATTACCTAAAGTGTTCTCAAATGGGAACACTTTTTATCATTGATAAGTCCATACTAGTTAGTTATAATGTAATGATTTAGTTTAGCAATAAACTATCTGGTAGGTATGGGCTTAGGAGGAAGAATGTATAAATATTTAACAGATGTTCAATTCATCAAAAAACTAACACACGAAGGAGCTAAGCTAACACAAGCATTAGGACACCAACTAAAGATTGATTATGATATCGGAACATACATCATGCTTGTGGGTAGTGCCAAACGTAAAATGATTACTCAAAATGAAAAAGGTGACGTAGATATGGATTACAATTTGGTTGTTATAAAATCGCCAATAAACAATGGAAAAGACCTTAAGGAGGCAGTTAGAAAATCATTTAACAAAGTTCTAAAAAAATATGGCTATGAAGACTGGCAAGATTCCACATCATCTTTATCAACTAAACTTAAAAGTTTTAACCAATATAATCAAACCAAATATAAGTTCGATATAGCCATAGTAAAAGAAGATAAGTAAGGGGACTGGCAAAGATTAATTCACTGTAAAACTGGTTCTATACAGTCTGATACATGGTTTTGGAACCAAACCCCTGACTCAAGAGACATCAAAAGGAAAGAAACTTACATTAAAAATAATTCAGATTGGCAATTGGTTAGAGAAAAGTATCTTACATATAAAAATAATAATTTAGTTTTTGACAACAACAATCTTCATTCATTCACTTGTTATGAAAGAGCTGTAAATGATGTTTATAATCAACTGCAATTATCATCTTTAGTTAATCACAGTAGAGTTTAAAAACTCTTAATACATATCTATATTTTATTGGATAGTCACTTATTATTTCCCTATCTCGCTTATCAAGTGATATATCATAAGCGAAATAGGGAAATTGTCTAAATAATAAAAAACACGATGCTTATAATAATAAACAAACACCGTGTTTTTACTTTGTCCTAAAAAATCAAATAAGTACTTGGGGAATTCTAAAGGACATCTATTTAACAAATCTTACTTTAATTCAGGCCAGAAACCCTTATTAGCCTCAATCATATCATCTAAGATAGCTTTCGCAACAGTCATACTAGGTACAGTCTTATTCAAAGTAAATGCTTGTAATACCTTCTCATAAGAACCTTCAATACAACCTTCTACCAATAGTTTTTCACTATTTAATTGTTGCATCATCAAACCTTGTTGGAACAAAGGAATAGGCTTTTGAGAAATTACCTCTGGTCCATCCTTACCAATATAAGCAGGAACCTCAACCATTGCATCATATGGCATATTAGGTAAAGCACCCTTATTCTCAACAATTACCAAGAAACGAGCCTTTGTATCATTCTTAAGCGCAATAGCCAAATCAGCAATCCAATCACCATGACTACCTGCATAGAACACCTTCTCATCAATCTCACCAGTTTGTAAGTAATGGTCAATGCCATCAAACAAGTTCTTCTCACGAGTTTCCATTACCTCATTAGCACGAGTATGTTCAACATTTGAATGCTCAACAAACTCCTTAGCTTGTAAATAATAGTTCAAATAAGTATTAGGAATATATTCTGGGAAGTTTTCAAGAATCTCATAAACACCCTTCCATACATAATACCAACTTCCCTTAGCATGTCGATTAGTATTATTACTAGAGTTTGTTAAACTTTCCTTACCCTTTAAATAAGAAGCAGGTAACAAGATCTTATGTTCCTTGATATAAGCCTTCAAAGGTTCCATGATACTTTCGCCCTTATATTCGATATTAGTAAACCAACCAAAATGATTTAAACCGAAGTAATCATAAACAATATTTTTCTTATCCTTAATCTCCAATGCAGCAGCAACTAAATCAATAATAGCGATAGGCATATCACAAATATTGATAATACGTGCATTAGGTCTTAACTTATTACAAGCCTCAGAAACAATAGAAGCAGGATTAGAATAATTAAGAATCCAATAATCCTTCTTAGCATACTTTTCAACATCATCAATCAACTCAATCATTGGGAAGATTGTACGCATACCATATGCCAAGCCGCCACAGCCACAAGTCTCTTGGCCAACACAACCATGCTTCAAAGGAATCTTCTCATCGCTCTCTCTCATTGCATACAAACCAACACGCATTTGAGCAAACACAAATGATGCATCGCTATAAGCTTCCTTCTTATCATTAGTAACTGTTAACTTAATACCTGAATGTAACTCTTCATCCAAGATCCACTTAACTACAACAGCAACCTTATCTTGTCTTTCCTTGTTGATATCATATAAACGAATCTCATCAACACCTAATTCATCCTTACGTAACGCAATAGACTTTACAATACCCGGAGTGAAAGTGCTTCCTCCACCTGCAATCGCAATAATCATATATTTAAAACCTCCTGATTTTATTTATTCAATGCTGCATCAACAGCTTTTCTAATTTGTGGAACCTCGATACCGAAGATAATTTGAATATCATTATTCTTCTTAACAATTCCACTATTCTTAACCTTATTAATAACCGCATCATTAACCAAACTTGCATCCTTAACCTTAACTCTTAAACGAGTGAAACAGTTATCAACATTCTCAATATTCTCTCTACCACCTAAACCTTCAATGATAGTTTCAGCCACACCATCGTTAGATGTATTAACAGCCTTAACAGTTGCTTCACCACCTTCAACAACAACAGCATCTTCTCTACCAGGTGTCTTTAAATTAAACTTCTTGATAATGAACACAAACACTACAAAGTAAACAATAATTTCAGCTAAAGCTAACAAATACATCTTTGGCCAAGCAGTTCTTTCAACACCAGCAGACAAGTTCATCAAGAAACTGTTAATTAAGCCTGTAGTCATTGAATGGATATTGAACACTTTTAATAAAGCAACAAATGTACCGGCAATAATTGAATGAACTAAGAACAAGCCAGGTGCAATAAACGCAAACATGAAATCAATTGGCTCAGTAATACCACTTAATGTAGCAGTCAACACAAGCGGAATTAAGATATTCTTAGTAGTCTTTTTATTCTCAGGCTTAGCTGTGTAATAGAAAGCAGCACAGATACCAATATAACCAAATGTCTTAGCTAAGCCTGTTCCCATATAATAGATTGAATCAGAGAAAGGAACACCCATTTGTAATTCAGTTAATAGAATTGGATAAGCACCAACGATTGTCTTATCACCTAAAGCTAAAGTACCACCTAAATCACCAAATTGGAAAGGTGCATATACTAAGTGATGTAAACCTGTAGGAATTAGTAAACGTTCTAACATACCATATAGGAATAAACCAAAGGCACCACTACTAGCAATCACATTAGTTAATGCAGAAATACCATGTTGAACAACTGGCCATACATAACATGTAGCTACACCCATAATGATAGAAACAGCAACCATACAAGTGAAAGAGAAACGAGTTCCTGAATACATACTCCAATATCCCTTAAATGATGCATCACATGTCTTATTGAATACATAACCTGTTAAGCAACCAAGAATGATACCTGAGAATACACCCATATCAGTAACTTGAAAACCTAATACTGTTGATTGACCTGTACCATATAAACCTAACATCGGATTAGCTTCAGCAAGTAAACCATTTGTAGACAATGTTGTATTATTAGCTACTAGGAACATGAAATAAGCCATTAGACCAACCATCGCAGCCTGATGCTTATCCTTTTTAGCTAAAGCAGCGCCAATACCTACTGCAAACACAAGACCTAGGTTATTAATAATAACCATGATACATTGATACAATAAGTTACCAACTAGTTGAATAGGACCCCATCCTAAGAAAGGTAATAAACCTACAACCGCATTGTTAGTAACAAGCACACCAACAACAAGAATCATACCCGCCACTGAAATATAGCTTAGCGGCTGTACCATCGCCTTAGAAAACTTCTCTAAAGCACTCATAATTTTTTCTTTCACTTTTTTCTTCCTCCTTCTTAGTGAAATAAAAATAGGCAAGACTAATAAATACTAAAAACTAGTATCTAATGGTCTTGCCTACTTAAAGTAACAATCCTAATATAAATTTTTAATGCAGAAATCTCAACAAGTGAACCAACAAGTACACCTTCTCCTGCTTAGACAACTTATATCCAAACTTATCTTGAATATAATCATCTATTTTCTCAATGCACGATTTGCACTCTGATTTTTTACTAATCAACAAATCATACATATCATCTAGCTCAACTATATTCTCATTTTCATGATAGATAACACGATTAGCCAAGAACTTTAAATGTGTCATCAACCTAGTTGTATCTAGATTCTCTTTATCAAAGGTAATATTAAATTGTTCTTTAATAATATCCAATATCCCCCTAATAAATATAAGCGTATCAGAAATATCTTGAGTTGAAGCCTTAGTAGAAGAATTGATAATATGAAGAGCTATAAGTCCAGCCTCATCCTTAGGCAAACGTACCTTTAGCATCTCCTCAATCCTATCAAGAGCCCATAATCCTATTTGATATTCCTTACGATATAAGTAAGAAATCTCTGAATTTAAGAAATTACTCAAACTAGCATCCTTATAATATCTCTCAACCGCAAAATAGATATGATCGGCTAGTGCTATTAGAATTTGATTATCCAAAGAAACATTCAATTCTCTTGTAGCCTTTTGTGCAATCATCTCAGCAATTTGGAAATATTCAATAGGAACATCATCTAATAGTTCTTCGAATTTACTCAACTGATCATCTTTAATAAAAAATATCTTCTCTATCTTTGCCTCATCAATTAGATCCCCTGGCTTTTTACCAAAACCAACACCAGATCCTTGAACAATAGCCTCTTTATCATCAGTTCTCGTCGCTACAACATTATTGTTGTATACTCGAATGACCCTCATCGATATCCCCTTTCTTTGTTTAAAAAAGACCTACCAAAAAAACAAGTGTCTATTGGGTAGGTCTTGCCTAATTAAAGTAACAATCCTATTTGATAATCTGCTTACGGTTTAAATTATAACAATTCCCAAACAAATGTCAACGCTTTCTTTTTAGAAAATTTTCACAATTCTTTCCTAACAAGAACATATTCATCAGTTCTTAGCACTTCTTTAAATCCATGTTTAAGAAACAAATTAATAGATGGATTGTCGATAGCTATATCATCATATAACTCCTTAATACCATTATTTTTTGCACATTCACACAATAAAGATAAGCCTTCATATCCATATCCCTTGCCCCTATATGGTGCATAAATAATCACATCCGCAATATATATTTATCTTTCTAAATCTAAGTAATAAGCTACTTCACCCACAAATGTATTCTCATCACAAATATATCGATAAAAACGCTTGCCATCCCTCATCCACCTTTGGTACCAAGCAACCCATTTAGACACAGGAAAAGCTATAGTTCCATGATTAAAAGACATTGTATCTTTATCAGACATCATCTTCTCTTTAAACCATAATTCATCTATATTTGGTTTATATAATTTAATTATTTTTTCCATTAAAAGATTTTCTAATAATTGTTACAGAATGTTGTTTGTTATAAATAAAAATATCAGACTTAGCAACAATAGTAATCCCTTCATTTATTGCTTGATTATAATCAACATTTTCATAAAGTAATTTTTGAGTAACATCTCGATAGTCACGCTCATAAAAATGACTAGATATAATTTCCTTAAGCATTTCCGGAATATTGTATTCCAATTGTGCTGAAGGATTATTTTTTGACATCATTCTATCATCTCTTACCGTATCAATTAAATCACTCAATTCTTTATTAAAATTTATCTTTGACAATAATTTGTAAATATCATATAGGTGACGTGAATCTCTATCTTGCACGTCTTGAATACGATAATCACATATAGCAAAAACCTTATCAATGAAAGTTCTTTCTAAAGACTGAACATTCATTTTCACGTTCGCTGATTCAAAAGGTATCGGAAGAACTAGTCCCTTATCTTTACAAAACTTGCCAACAAAGCTACCTACATTTTGTGTTTCTATTGGATAAACCGGTTGATAAAAGCTAGTTTCAATAATTATCTCCATTGGTATTGGTGAAAACAAGGACTCATATGCGAAAACATATTTGTTGTAATCGTGTCTTGATTTTATTTGATTAGGATTTAGCAATTTCATACCAAGGGATTCAGCAATCTTGAGTAGTTGTTCTTTAGTTGCTTTTCTTTCTGATTGAGTAAGTTTTCTATTCGTTGACAAATCTATATCCTCAGAGAACCTATCTATTAAATTATAAACTTTAGATAAAGAGGTACCTCCTTTAAACACGTAAGGCAATTTTAATTTTGATAATTCGAAAAGAAACATAGATTGGATTGTATCTTTTTCAATCATTAATTCAGATTTTTTTATTTCTGCTGATACAGTTTCTATAATTTTCTTCCATTCATTTTTATAATCGCTATACCAATTCACTCATCAAACCCCCTTGATAAATGTTCTTATACACCCTATCTGGAAACAAAGATATATACTTTTTTACTAAAGAAAAATCTATTTCCTCTTTTTCTACATAATCATTTAATTTGCTCTTAAATTCATCACCAGTCAATTCACTATATCTATCAATAGTAGTCATAAAATCCAAGAACTGCAATGTTGAAGCATTCTTATCAGTAATTTCAGTTACTGGCTTATACACTATCAAATCTCTACCATCAACATTAAGTTTTCTTTGTTTAGTAGTAGCTTCATTAGAACAAACTTCTATACAAGAGGGATTCTGCGTTGTAAAACCATACAAATTAGCTAGTTGTAATCCAGTGATATATCCATTTGATTTATTATTAAGATATTTCTTATCCACATACTTATCTACGGAAATCTTACCCTTAGTACCAAGGATTGTTGTATAAGATAGATAATAGACACCATTATACAAACGTTCTAGTTTTCCTTCATCTACTAATTTTTTCATCTCTTGACGAACATAATCTCTAGAATTACCTGGTATTTCAGATAAAAAGATTGGCTCTCCCTCTTCATAATTTTCTATTAAATAGTCATACAACACTATATCACCTCACAATCTTGAAATTCTTTGTTTCATATTTATTATACAACTAGATAAAAGAAAAAGACCACCCAAATAGATGAGTGATCTTTGTAATCTCTTGTGTCAATAAATTAACGCTTAGAGAATTGTGGAGCACGTCTAGCGCCCTTTAATCCATACTTCTTACGTTCTTTAGCACGAGAATCACGAGTTAAGAATCCTGCAGACTTTAATACTGGTCTGTAATCTTCACCAACTTCAAGTAATGCTCTAGCGATACCATGACGCATAGCACCAGCTTGACCAGTTAAACCACCGCCATAAACATTAATGTTTACGTCGAATTGACCCTCAGTGTTAGTAATAACAAGAGGTGATTTAACAACCATTCTCAAAACTTCTTGAGGAAGATATTGATCTAGAGTCTTTCCATTAACAGTAATAACACCAGTACCAGCTGTCATATAAACACGAGCTACTGATGACTTACGTCTACCTGTACCAAGGTAATTTACATTGTTCTTTTTCTTTGCCATTAGTATACTCCTTACTTAAGCTCCATAGGCTTTTGTGCAGCATGAGGGTGGTTAGCACCTTCATAAACAAACAAATGAGTTCTCATACGATCACCCAACTTGTTATGTGGAAGCATACCTTGAATAGCATGTTCAACAAGCTCTACTGGATATTCTCTCTTCATTAAACCAATACTTCTACTCTTTAAGCCACCTGGGAACATTGTGTGGTGATAGTAGATCTTCTTCTCTTCTTGGTCGCCACTGTAGACAACCTTGTCAGCATTGATTACGATTACGTAATCGCCGCAATCAACATTTGGTGTGTAAGTTGGCTTATGCTTACCTCTTAATACAGCAGCAACCTTAGTTGCAAGTCTACCAAGAGTTTGGCCTTCTGCATCTATTACATACCATTCTTTTTTGACTTCTTCAGCTTTTAGCATTGTAGTCTGACGCATATCTTTTTTACCTTCTTTCTTGTCTTACCGGGACAGGAAGCATTTTATGCCCCATTATTATAAGAAAGCTATCTATATTTTTCAATAAAGAAAGTCCTTATTTTCCCTCTTTTTCATCAATTTTCTTGATTAAATACTGCATAACTGACTTTCTAGTCACAATACCCATCAAAATATCACGATCATCCACTATAGGAACATAGTTTTGAATCACAATCAAATTCTCTAATTCCCTCATAGTAGTATCAATCTTCATAGCCGGAATATAATTAGGTCTAATCACATCCGCCACATACTTTTCTTCTAAATCCTTGATACAAACGCTCTCTTCACCGATGACGTTATACAACAAATCACCCTCCGCAATTGAACCAGCATAGACACCAGTCTTAGAATCAAGAACTGGTATTACAGTATAACGATGAACCCTCATCTTCTCAATTGCCTGTCTTAAAGTCATATCATGATCAAGGTAACATACCTGATTCTTTGGTGTTAATAAAGTTAAAATATTATCCACCCAATAATTCCCTGCCTTTCATTAACTGAACATCTTTACTTAAATCCAAACTCTTAGTCTCAATAACCTTAGATATAATAGCTACATAAGTATCTCTGTCTAGTGTAGATTCGAGCCCAGATTCGAGCCCATTATCCTCCCTAAACTCAATCAACGCATCCCTGGTACTATAATCAAAATAACCATCAAAACGTTCTATATCATAACCTAAGTAATCCAAGGCATATTGCACAATATTGGTATAAGTAGAAACTGAATCATATTTATAAGACTCGCCATCAAAATTAACACCAGTAAAACTTAAAGCCTTATGATTTTCAATCTCCACATCAGGAGTGATACCCTCGCCATTAATGGAAGTACCATTAGGACTTGTCCAATAAGCTACTGTAAGCTTAATAGAACTGCCATCACTAATATTAAACTTAGACTGCATAACACCCTTACCATAAGTCTTAGTACCCACAATAGTCACATTATCCAATCCTTCTTTTAAAGCCATTGTCAACACTTCAGAAGCACTAGCGGTATAGTTATTAGTCAAAATCACAAAATCCTTAAAATTATCATAATATGCATTGGAAATTGTATAATCTGTATCCTTCTTCTTAGAAGTGTAATTCTTATGCATAACCACTTTATCCTTGCCCAAGAACAAACCCGCAATCTCCTGTACTGCCGTCTCATAACCACCGGTATTATCCCTTAAGTCAATAATAATCTTTGAACAATCCTTATACTCATTCAAATATTCGATGCATTCATTACCACTATTAACCCCAAAAGACATAAGCTCTAAATAAACAGTATCATCATCAAGCTTTCTCGCATAAACTGTCTGTTCAAAACTTCCTCTTACTGCTGTTATATCAATAAGTTCACTACCTCTTTTAATAGTAAACTCAACAACACTACCCTCTTCTCCTAGAACCAAAGACTTAACCTCATCACTAGTCTTACCTTCTAATTCAGTTCCATTAACAGAAACAAGAATATCACCAACCTTAAAACCAGCCATCTCTGCAGGAGAATTCTTATAAACCCTAGTTATCACAAAAGAACCAGGCACATAAGTAACCCCAATGCCAACATAAGACATATTAATTTGATTATTATAATAATCAGAAGCCTCAACGCTAGACATATACATCGTATAAGGATCATCACTAAAAGTAGTCATACCCAAATAAGCTTGATTATCTAACAACTTATCCAAGTCATCATAATCATCCCTATACAACCAATTATTCTTAATAATCTTCTTTATCTCATCAGACTTTGAATAAGCCTCATTTTGTTTATTAGTTAGTAATTCATTAGCTAAAACACCAAGCGCAATACCAACCACAAACAAGACAACACAAAGAATAGTCAACGCCTTACGTTGCTTCTTTTGTTTCTCAACAAGAATTCGCTCTTCTCCC
Source organism: uncultured Erysipelotrichaceae bacterium (assembly GCA_934725085.1). Taxonomy (GTDB): domain Bacteria; phylum Bacillota_I; class Bacilli_A; order Erysipelotrichales; family Erysipelotrichaceae; genus Colivicinus. The sequence goes on from CAKVAL010000004.1 coordinate 70,721, forward strand.
AAAGGCTCCTTCTTCAATTTAATTCTAACTGTATTCTCTTTTTCCATAATTCATCAAGGCAAATAATTTGCGCCATTCAAACGACAAGGTGCACCCCTGTTTTCACAAGTAGTATACAAACCAGCACTACCCCAGCCACAATTGAACGACTTAGAATAGCTACCATTATTAAGCATATCAATATAAGTAGCCAAATCACTATTATCTCCATCACCCAACAAGAACATCTCAATATGACAATGTGGACCAGTAGAATTACCAGAACTACCAGCCATAGCCAATTGAGTGCCTTTTGTCACAACACCAGTTCCAATCAAAGAACCGCTATATAAATGAGAGAAAGTAAGTGCATAAACCCTACCATTAACACTACATAAGAAATAAATCTGATTACCACCATATGAGACACCACCACCGGCACCACCACATGAATTGCCCAAATAGCCCCAAGTAGGACAATTGTCATCAGAAATAACCACAACACCATCAGCAGGTGCCACAATTCTTGAGCCAACACTAACCGCATAATCCACACCCAAGTGAACACCACCACCAAAGCTTGTAGGATAATATGGGAAACCAGCCGAAATACTAGAACCAGGCACAGGCGATATAAAACCACTCTGTGGATCTAATTGATTAAGTTCATCTAAACTTAACTTGATATTCGCAATAAGCTTAGTCTGCTCATCCAATTGGTTTTGATACTCCGCAATAATATCACTAGCCTCATTATAAGCAATCATAGCCTGTTGATTCTTATATTCAGCCTCATTAGACTTAATCTCTAAATCAGTCATCTTATTATCTAATTCTTGCTTAGATGAATCGAGCTCTGCCTTTTCCTTATTCAAAGACTCGATAACATCCTCAAGTTCCTTACGATCCTGTTGTTCCTTGGCATTAATTGCCTCAATACCATATAACCTTCTAAGCATATCCGCAAAACCATTAGAACCCAACAAGAAATCTAAAAGAGGCGAAAAATGCATCGTACCCTGAGACAAAGCCATACGAGACAATACTCTATTATTTAATTCAGAAACAAGCTTTTCTTTCTCTTCAATACTCTTTTGAAGCTCATCAATCTTGACAGTCAGCTCTTCAATTTGAGGCTTCAACTCTGCAATTTGTTCATTCAAAGTCTCAGCTTCCTTAGCCCACTGGGACGCCAACTTCCAATATTCCTCTTGATTACTCTTGGCATTATCAATCTCATTTTGAAGACATTGTTGCTTCTTCTTTGCGTTATTAAGCTTACAAGTCTTATCATTCTCATCGCAATCTGAATAATCACAATCCCCTGCCATAACAGTAACTGTCTTGTAATTAATAGTGCATAAGACCATACAAAAAACTAAACACAAAGAGAATATATTCTTTCTCATCGCTTGCTCCTTAATAGTCTTGAAACGCTCAAATAAGAACCAATAAAACCTACTAAAATACCCAGTACCAACAAACCACCACATAAGTAATATAAGAAAGGTTGTGGACTAACTAAAGTAAATACGCCAAGTAAATTACCACCTGAAGTATTAAATACATACAAATAGAAACCAACCATTGCTGCAATCGGAATTATCGAACCAAGAACGCCTATAATAATACCCTCTACAAGGAAAGGGCCTCTAATATAACTATTCTTAGCACCAACATTCTTCATAATCCAAATCTCAGTATCACGAGCCCTAATAGTAATTGAAATTGTATTATAAATTAGATAAATAGCTAGTACTGATAAACAAGCTACCAAGATACCGCCAAAGAATCTAACCTTATCCAAACCATCAATCAACAAATAAGTATTACTACCACCATCATGTACTGAATCAATACCATTGATAGCCTCTACACTTGATTTAACAGCCTGTAACTTGTCTCCATCTTCAACACTAATTAAAAATGCATCATGGAAAGGATTTTGATCACGATAAAGTTCATTGAACTCCTTCATATCAGGATACATATTTACATAAAAAGTAAACTCATCATCCTTACTACGATACTCAACACTCTTAACGCCATCAACACTCTCGATTTGACTCTTTAAAGTATCAACAGTAGCTTTAGAATCAATATCATAGCTAATTAAAGCACTAAGAGAAATTGAACCCTCAATATCCTTAGTAATAACATTCAAATTATAAGTAAGTACTAAGAAAAAACCTACCAACAACAGAGTAATTGTAACTGTAGCAATACTACTGGCAGCCATACCAAAGTGTCTACCAACACCAACAAAACCCTCTTTTACATGTCTAAAAAAACGACGGAACATTATTTATCATCCTCCATCAACTTTAAACTCTCAATATCACCTAAGCTAATAGTCTCTGTATCAGCCTTATCAATTGTAGTCCTTACATCACAAATACCATCAGCCTTATCCCTAACAATATGACCATCCTTAATCTCAATAGTACGCTTAGGATGCTTTCTAACGGTCTCAATATCATGAGTAACAATAATGATAGTTGTCTTCTCCTCACGATTAATCTTCTCAAACAATTTAATTATTTCATTACTCTTCTTAGGATCTAGATTACCAGTAGGCTCATCCGCAATAAGAATCTTAGGCTTATTAGCTATAGCTCTGGCAATAGCTGTACGCTGTTGTTGACCACCTGAAACCTCACTAGGAAAAGAATTAGACTTATCAGATAAGCCAACAAGCTTTAATACTTCTCTAACTCTAGGTCTTAATTTATCCTTTGGAGTATCCACTACTTCCATCGCATAAGCAACATTTTCAAACACTGTCTTTTTTGGTAATAAACGGAAATCTTGGAAAACAACACCAATATTACGACGATACAAAGGAACCTTACGTTTCTTTAGTTTTCCTACATCAACAATGCTATTCTTAGCCTTCTTATCTAAGCTAATGCCACTTACAGTGACTCTTCCACTAGTAGGAACCTCCTCACCATCTAGAATCTTAATCATTGTTGACTTACCAGAACCAGTTTCACCAATAATATAAACAAATTCACCGTCATTGATATCTAAAGAAATATCATATAACGCATGAGTACCATTCTTATAGGTCTTAGCAACTTTTTCAAACTTAATCATACCTAATTATTATACAATATTATCTTTTTAATCTATAATTAAGGTAACAGGAGGTAAAACCTTATGAAACTTATTTTAGCAATCGTATCTAACGATGACTCTGCTTCAGTAAGCGCCTCATTGAACAATAACTCATTTCAAGTTACCAAACTCGCAACAACAGGTGGTTTCCTATCATTAGGTAACACTACACTAATTGTTGGATGTGAAGATGATCAAGTAGATCACGCAATCGAAATCATTGGAAAAGAATCAAAAAGAAGAACTGAAATTGCCCCATCTACCGCATCATTCATGTCTGGTGAATTCTCACCAATGCCAATTGAAGTAACTGTTGGAGGTGCTACAATCTTCGTACTTGACGTAGACAAGTTCATGAAACTATAAAAGACAACCTAAGTTGTCTTTTATTATTCGCATCTTATCGTATACCTACTTAAATTATCATAAGTACACATAAACAAAGTCAAAGGCCAGCCATTAAGCATCCCCTCAACATCATCGCCATCCAACACTTCGATAGCACTAACATGATATTCAAACACATTACCAACTACGTCAGTAAAAACTATCAAATCACCTTCTTTTAACTTATTTAACTTATTAAACTGTGCCCTACTATTATGCCCTGCAATAACCATATTATTTGTATAAACACTGCCAGAATACCTACAAGGAGCTTTCTTTAATAGTTCATCTGAGCAATCACTAAGTATTGGAAGTCTTAAGCCTAAACTAGAAACCTCTAAAATCCCAATACAAGAAAGCCCATCAACATCCACCTCAGGCATATCCATATCAGGATTTAAAATATAATCTGGCACTTCTAATAAAGATTCATCTACAACTTGATTATCATAAGCCTCAATAAGCTTATTTTGACTATTAATACTAATCCTATCATCAATTAAATTATTAACACTAATTATCAAAGCCAACACTAAACAAAATATCCCTGTAAAAGTAAACAACTTACTTTTCATATCTTCTTCCAATCAACAAACAAGTAAAACCCACAATCACAAGAAAAGGAACTGGCCACCATAATTGTCCTGTTAAAGGCAATTTATCAGGAACACTAATATTCTCTGCTATTCCACCATCATTAGTAACAGTAATAGTATTACCACTCCTACTAAGTCCAACAGTATAGCCACTTGGCACATTATCCTCTATAACATCATAAGTATATGAACTATCTAAACCATTCCAAGTAAAAGAGAAATGATTTAATTTATTCAATTCCTGTTTATCATAAACAACGCCATCCCTTAATAAAGATACTTTGATACTACTAGGACGACTATCCACATTATCATTTTTCCAAACCTTTAAAACATGTAAATTAATTGGTTCACTTCCCTTTAAAACCCTATCATACTTTAAATCAACAACAAGCTCACTTTCTAAATTAACTAAAGTTACCTGTGGACTATAAACATAAGTACCATCATCAATTGGTTTAACACTGATTAAATATAAGCCCTTTTCTAAACCATTAAAATAAGCTTTTTTATCAACACCACTAACAACATACCCATCAGCACTTATATTATCTATCTTAATATAATTCACTAGTGCATTAGCACAAGCCTGTAAATCACCATTTAAAGAAACAGGATAAGCATCATATGGACTTATTAAGCCATTATCATCTGCTATTCTATAAATACTAACTTCCATGCCTTCTAATGGACACTCAGCAACCATAGAACAAACATCAGCATGTACTCTCACCCTTAAACCTATAAGCATTATTAAAGAAAGCAATAAAATCATTACCCTATTTCTTCTCATGTAGTAACATCCTTTTCTTTCTTTCATAATCATCATGTCTTTTCTTCTTATATAGTCTAATAATCAATACAGCTAGATAATACACCACCAACAACAATAAACTAACACAGGCTATCACAAGATACTTATTCACCTTAATCGCATCAGATGTAACCCTTGTATTATCAATAACCTTATTCTCAATCCTATGTCCTCTTACTAACAACCTATGAGTATTAATACCATAGGGAGTACAAGTAATAAGAGTACAATAATCTTCTCCCTCTTCAATAGCTAGAGCACTATAATCTTCAGGTTCTACAATAAGAATCTGATCAACCTCATAAGTCAAAACCTCATCATAGACATGTAACATAAACACATCACCAAGTTCTAACTTATCTATATCAGTAAACAACTTAGCACTGGGAAGCCCTCTATGCCCTGACAAGACACAATGTGTACTCTCACCACCAACAGGAAGCGAAGAACCTTCAATATGTCCTATACCTACTTGTAATACCGACTCATCTACACCATGATAGATAGCTAATTTTAAACGAAGCTCAGGTATAGTGATATAGCCCATCATCCCATTATCATCTACACTTAGAACCGAATTATAAAACTCCTTTTCTTCTTTACCAGGACTAAATCTTCTACCATTGTCCACCAACAATGAATTATAATCCACAGCCCGACCTATCTCGTATAACTTATCACTATCATCCATCTTTTCAATACGCTCAGTATAATCAACAACAGCCTGTGTTTGATGTTGTGAATTCCAATAATTACTTACCGTTGGATACAACAGTAAGGACAAGCCTGTAATAAAAGTAATACATAAAATAATTGTACTTATATGCTTCCTCACAATTACAGCTCCTCTCCTTAATGTTGTAGAAGGAGATGATGACCCCCACCATCTCCATAACAACTCAATTATTTAACATTCTTCTTAGTAATTAATATTACACCTGAACCAATTAATAACACAGCACCCACAATATACATCATTGTTGTACCTACACCACCTGTTGAAGGTAATACTGTACCAGTTTTGTTTTCAATTTTTATAAATTCATCAAACGAAACAACTGAACCAGCACCCATAGAATCACGTTCTTTGTACTCGATAGCACCACCACTATTAATCTCTATTTCTATATCTTTATTTAATTTGTTATAGCCCTTAGGAGCTTCAATTTCAGTTAGATAATACTTTCCAGCGGCTAGACCCTTAATTGTGATTTTACCCAACGAAGGAGTTATAAATTCTTCGACCCCCCCCGTTTCGTTTTTATCAAGAGGACGATATGTTAAATACTTTCCTGTAACAGTTGTATCTTCGTCTTGAGATTTAATTAATTTAATAACATCACCATTTTTGTCAGTCAATTTGAATTTCACGCCTGCAAGAGGTGTTTCTATACCTGCAACATCAGTATATTTAAATAATTGAAATTGTAAAGTCTGCACATTTACTTTACTCTCAGTTGTCGAAACATTTTCATCTCCGTAAGTAAGCCATGCTTTATTAATATTGTCATGATAATAAAGATTAGCATCTTTATTTAGATGCATAGTGTAATAAACGTTGATTGTATCCCCTTCCGTTAATCTTGAATAGTCCAAGAATTCGATATGGAAATTACATGGGTCAGTTCCCTCTAATCCAGTAGTAACCACCTTGTAGAATGTATTGTTGTCAGGTTGTGTTACATTTTTATAACTTACGCTTACACTAGAAGTATCAATAGTTAAACCTGGGTCTGCCTTATCATGTAAAACATAATTTTGTGCTCCTTTACCAACAGTGATTGTTATTCTTGTAGAGAAAGGCGCACCTATATTGTGAGTAGCCTCATCTGAATAAAAACCACCTAAGGTATTTACATTTTTTACAACTGTAGGGGCACTATTCTTTTCTTCAATAGTTACATCTTCATCAGTGGTTGTTAAATTACATAATGCGCCAGCACTAGAATCAACCAAATAATAGCCCAACTCTAAAAAATCAAAAGTTACAGTTGCACCTGTTGCAACTATAGTATCAGTAGCAGGTAGATTCTTAGTTTTAGCATAATTTAGAGCCTTTTTAGCAAAACCTTGAACAGTTGAATCTTCTGTACCTCCAACCCACTTAACTATTCCATTTGTTTCATCAATAATTTGAATAGTTTGTTGTCTATCGGTATTTTTTATAAAATCAATCCAATTAGTATCAGATAATTTATAAGCGTAATTATCGCCATTAAAACTTTCTAACTCCATGATTTTATAAATATTATAGGTTTGATCTTTGATGGCATTATTAATAGTAATAGATCCAGTTCCAGCAGCAAACACCATATTAGTAGTCGCCAATACCATCATGATTGTAAACAGTATTGTAGTCAGCCTTTTAATCATCTTCATAATTCTTGTCTCCTTTCTTTCTTATGAATATCTATAAGTTTTATGTAATATATAATGTCTATTCATATAGACTTATTACTTTAATTAGATAACTATTTCATATTCTTTTTAGTAATTAACAATACACCTGAACCAATCAATAATGCAGTACCAACAATATACATCATTGTTGTACCTACACCACCTGTTGATGGCAATAATGTACCAGTCTTGTTTTCAATTTTAACTTCAGTTTGTACTGTTGTATCATCACCTATAGTGATATTTCCGTTTTCGGCATCAATTTTAACTTTAGTAGAACTCTTTGGTTTGTTATATCCCTTCGGAGTTACTGTTTCCTTAAGATAATATTCACCACCAGCTAAACCTTGAATTTCAAATTTACCTGTTGTGTCTGTTTCAATTTCAGTAATAGCAGTAGCTGACTCGCCAGTCAATGCAACGCGATAAGTTGGTGTTGTAGCTGTAGTCTTAACAAACTTAATAGGATTTGTGCCATCAACATTTGTACTCAAAGTAAATTTAGCACCAGCTAAAGCCTTTTCTGTTGTGCCATCAGCAGGATCTTTATAATACTTATAAACAGGAAGCTTATATGTCTTTACATATGTAGAAGACTCATTTGTTTCTTGATTATTACCATAAGCAAGTTTAGTTTTGTTTGTATTAGTATCGGCATTGATGACTGCCTTTTCATTTAATACAGCACGATAAGTAATAATTAGTTCTTGTGTTTTTGCGGCTGTTGTACCACCGTTTTTTCCCAATTCATTACGAAGTGTTTTTAAGTAGTTTTCATCAAATGTAATTTTAAAAGTCCATGTATCACCAGTCCCCGGATCTTTACTGAACGTAAAGTCTGCATCGTTGAGATATGTTCCATCTGGTTTTTGAATGCTAACATATTTTCCAGCTGTACCATTTTCAACTAAAGTAAGACCTTCACTCATAGTATCGTAAAGAACATAATTTTGAGCACCTGCTTTTGCAGTGACAGTAGTTTTGAAGTAAACAGTATCGCCAATGCTTGCTGTACTATGGCCACTGAATGTTCCACTTTCGGTTTTACTTACTTGTTTTACAACTTCTGGAACATCATTTTTTTCTTTAATATTTGCTGTTAAATTTGTTGTATCAAGAGAACATAATGCACCTACTCCTGAATCTACCAAGTAATAGCCTAATTTTAAATTATCGAATGTTACTGTTGTAGAGCTAGCAGTTGCAGTTTTCTTTTCAGTTAATGTAGTTGTTTTTTCTCTAGCATATGCCAATGCTTTTGCAGCAAATTCATCTACATTAGCACCACTTTTCCACTTAATATACTCACCATCAAATGTTATATAAACATCTTTTATTTCAGTTTTGTTTAAAAAAGTAGTCCATTGGCTATCTGCCTTATAAGCATATCTGCCATTTGTTCCATCATCACTAAAACTCTCCAATTCAAATATTCTATAAATTGTATAAGTTTTACCATCAATTGCATTATCGATGGTGATTTTTCCATTCTCTGTTGTACTTACGCCTTCATCCGCAAACACCATAGTAGTAGTCGCCAATACCATCATAAACGCAAATAGTATTGTAAGTAATTTCTTCATCAATTTCATTATTTTACCCCTTTCTTAATTAATTGTGAATAATTGTAATAAGTTATATTTATTACGTATTGTCTATTTTTGATCATCTTCTTCTCTTCAATAACAATACCCCCGTCAGCAACATTAGCATTGCTCCTGACTTAATGTAACCATTAATTCCATTACCTCCTGTAGCAGGTAATTGTCTTGTAAACACTTGATTGGTAACAATAACTGTGCTTCCATTAGTTACGCCATTTTTGTCATAAGATATTAAATACTCCATCCCATTTATGACATTAACCACATTAGAAACCTTGATAGGATTTCCACTAGCATCCAATTCATAAACATAATATGCTTGGCTTAAATCAAGATCTACAAACTTATAAGTCTTTGAGGTAGTATCTGAAGCATCATATGTAATTGATATCTTTTGAAGTTGATTGTTTGCATTATCATATAATCCAAACCAGTATGTTCCACTTATCGGAGTAATATCTTGTCCTCCAGCATTCTTAAATATCTTTTCAACAGTTATCTCGCCCTTATGATTAAGAACTTCTAATTTAAATGTTTCTTGATATTGTTTTAAGATTTTATCGTCATCTATACAAATCTTTACGCCATTAGAATAATCAGTTTTACCATCTTCAATTCTAGGAACCATAATATATTTTGGTGTTGAATCTAGCACATATCCATCAGGCGCTTTTGTTTCAACGATTTTGTAGACCGTATTATATTTCATAGCTGTATCTTCCGAGCTACCAGCACCAAACGTTATTTTGCCATCAACATCTGTTGTACCATTCCATTTTTTAGTAGTTTCTTTTAATGTACCATCATCATTTATCTCATACTTAGTCATTTCAAACTCAGCACCAGATAATGTTTCAGACAAATTGTTCTGATTTTTCTTTATTACTTCTAATCTAATATTATTCCCGGAAGACACCGTACCACCAGCAGTATAAGAATATGAACTTTCTTCAACCTTAGAACTATCAGAAGGCTTATATCCTTCCCAATATGCCTCATTAGAGAAAGAAACAGTAGTTCCAGGAGGCGCATTAACTAACGCTGTATATGTGATTGTGATAGGTATATTACTTGGCATCTCTATTTCTAAAATATTATTTTCTTTTAGAGAAGCTTTGTAAGCAACCTCTTCATTCGTCTTTGTATTAACCATCTTTATCGTCGTAGTATCCAAAGATAGAGAAGAACTTAGCTTATCTATCAATTTAATTGTTGTTGCCCCACCTTGAGTAGGTAATGTTTGCCCAAGAGGATTTGCTTTGATAGTGAAATCAATCTTTTCACCAGAGCCAGTTCTTGCAACATACGTCTTTGCTATGTTACTTGTTTTAACAGTCGCATTAGAAAATGCGCTATTTATTTTTTGCCCATCAGTCGTTTGCAACTCAACCTTATTTGTATAAATAACCTCTTCATTATTCAACAACACTTTAGAATCAATCACTCTACACACAACCTGAACATCCACTGAATAATCATCTCTAATTTTTCCTGCTACAAAGTCACCTAATTCAATTAATGCTTGATTGCCCTTAACATAATAGATTGTTTTTTCAACTCTTCCGCCATTATCAGTTGCTGCACTTATCTCCTTCTTTTTCCAACCATCAAGACCCGATATTTCCTTAGAACTTATTGTTCCTTGTTTCGAACCAGTCCATTTAACACGGACATACTCAAGTTCCATTCCATTAGGAATCGTTTCTAAAACACGATATGTTCCAGACAAGTTGCCAGCATAATTAACCTTAAATGCCCACGATACAAATACTCCGGTTCCATTTAATCCATCAGTCGCAATATCTCCACCATGATCTTTATTTAAAATTGTAAGATCGGTTCCATCATAACTAAAAGTTTGACCTAGTTCTTTTAAGATATCACTACCGCCACATAACATCTTAGTTGCATTCGCTCTTTCGGTAAGTGATACTCCATCATCATTGGCGTAAATCTTATTTTTAAATTCAAAGGCATCTCTATAATTTGTTGGCAACTCTGAAGGCTCACTCGCGATTACAATATAAATATTTCCAACGTTTTTGATTTCTATATTTTCCTTAGTTTGAATTTCTAAAGTCTTATAATTTTCACCAGTATAATTTGTATCATTTGTAAAAGTAGGATTACTAAATTTATCTTTAATATCTACAAAATTGCCATTTGTAATCAGCTCATCTAAGGTTTTATAGCTTGCTACAGATTTCCCGTCTGGTAAATTGCCTTGATAAATGCCTATTAGTGAATCTTCATGAAGATACGACAGTTTACTATCATCTGCTAAAACATCCTTGAAAACTGTATCTTTTTTAACAGCAGTACCTCCAACTTCAATAATCCAACGTAATTTTCCCTTTGTCCAAGAAGTAGAACTAGGTTTAGCCTCTTCATAATACCAAGCGTGCTTATTGATATTCATACTATAGTCACCTGTAACTGTAACATTAGCATTTGATGATACACCATCTATTGAATATTGTTTTCCACCTCTTCCAACATTTCCAGCTAGTGTAAAAGTATTATTTATAATAGCTGACCCATAAGTATCTTGATTAATCGGTTTTCCATAATAAGAAAATGTATATGCATAATTCTTATCATTCCAGCCTAAGTCTGATGGTTTTAATGAAAAACTATTTAAACCATCAATCTTTACCCATTTAGTATCTTTGACATTATAAGTTTTAGTGGTAACATCATATTCACTCGCATCAACACGCATATATCCTGTGTATTGCATATTATTAGAATTCAAGTTGTCAGTCATTGTAACCTGTGTCGCATCCCAATCACCCAATGTTTTATTAACATTAACAACATATGGATAAGAACCAGCTGGAACAGTAAATTCTGTAACTGTTGAACTATCAGTTACTAAATTACCTGTAGTTAAATCAAACTTAGATTCTGGAATTGTTATTATTTGGTCAGCTGCAGTATTTCCTCCAACCGTTTTGTTGTTCCATTCATAACCACCAATTTCAACAGGCCTGAATACTTTATTAATATAATCAGGTGACACATGATAAAAGTTTTTTGCGTATGAAAGATAACGGTTTGTTATGTTTATCTTATCACTCTTCATTACCGCAAACGCTTCTGGCTTTACAGTTAAACTATAATATGCATAATATGTATCACCAGGGTTTAATATCAAAGGGTTTCCTTCACTTCCAGCAATCTTAAAACATTTAGGATTTTCCGAATCAATCCATTCCTCATAATAATTAGTTTTATCCTTTGACCAAGTGACAACATATTTTGATTTGTCAACTTTATAGTCGCTTCCTCCGTCTTCCTTTTTATGTAATTCAATTGAAGAGCGGTCATAATTTGCATACGGAAGTATTCTACCGTCTGTATAGTAATCATCATAATTTAGGTAATCCCAAAATTCAAAGCCTTTTAAGGAATATGTGCTTCCATCTTTTTTTAAATCGAAAAAGATTTTATATCTTATCGTATATGTGCCGTCTTCATTTCTGACATTACTAATACATTCCTTACCAGGCAACATATTGTAATCTATCTTTGGTGTAAAGGAAGCTTTATCAGATACTCTCTTATATTCCTTAGAGAATACAGTGGCTACATTTTGAATTTCCTTATTGTTCATTGAGTTATTTTCATTAAGCTTCACATAATATGTCAAAGTACGAACTTCATTTTTAGACATATCGCCAATCTTCCAAACCAAAGAACCGGGTTCACCAATATCACTAGCTCCAGAGCTTGGAATAGTATCGTCATTAGGGGTCTTACCCTTATATATTTTTCCTACTGTTTTGCCATCTTCTCTTGTTTCGAATGGTTTTTGATCATCTTCACTATTTCCCAAAGTTTGTTCATTACTATCAATCCCAATAAATGTAATTAGATTCGAGTTAGTTGTTACTGTATCGACAATAGAAACATCAGGACAACCATCTTCTCCTGCGGTAACTTTAATTGTATATGTTAGATATTCTTCACCATTTATTGTTATTGCCTTAGGACTAGTACATTGCTTCTCAACTTTAACATCTCCATATTTAGCTATAGGATCATCACCAAAATTAATTTTATAGTCTTTGCCAGCAACGGTAACTGTTGTTTCACCTGTATTAGGCAACTTACTCAAATCAATTTTGCCTTCAACCTTAAAATCACCACCAAAAGTAGTTTTGCCATTATCAATTAAAGATTGTAAAAACTCATCAGTAAACTTTAATATTGCCTTGCCATTGCTGACTGTTAAATCGCCTGCTTTGGTAGAACCATTCATTAGATTCCCGTCACTAACTGCATTTTTTAAAATATCAGGTAAATCAAAAGTTAATGTCCCATTATAGTTAGATTTTAAATAGTCTGTTTGTATGTCTTTATACTTAATTTCTATTTTTATTTGTACATTAGCAGGAATTTCTCCGCTACCATTTTGTTCTATTTCAACCCACGTTCCTTTGCTATCCTGATAAAATAAAGTAATCTTTTCAATCTTTTCAGTATTAGCACTTAAATCAAACCCAGATGTAATAGTTGTCCCACCCTCTGCCAACAACATTACATCATCTTCACTAGTAGTATTATTTATAACAGGTTCTAAGGTAGAATCCTCAGAGGTCTCTGCCCCCCCCCTGTTCGTTTATGTTCTGGGCAGTAGTAGGGCCATTATTGTCATCTGTATCATCATCCTTCTTCTCTAGCGTAAAAGCTGGAAGAATCAAAATAGATAAAGTAACACAAATCACAATAAAAGATAAGAATTTATTAATCTTCTTCCTCTTTAATTTGTCACTCCTACTTAGCATATTTATCCCCTAATACTCCCAAATTTATTCAAAGGCCAAATTCTAAACACAACCTTGCCTTCTATTTGTTCCTCAGAAACATCCCCAATAACACTAGCTCTAGAATCTAGAGAAGTGTCCCTATTATCACCCATAATAAAATAATGAGCTTCCTTTACTTGATGCGGAAGTTCAATATCACAATTGCCAAGTGACAACTCCCTAATATAAGATTCATCTAAAGTTGTACCATCAACAGTAACAACCCCATCATTACTGACATCAACCCACTGTCCACTTGTAGCTATTACCCTTTTAATCAAAAGCTTATTACCTTGATAAAAAGCCACCACATCACCAGACTCCAACTTCTCATTCTTAACAGACAAAACCAAATCACCTGGCTCTAAAGTAGGAGACATAGAAGAACCATATATTTGTAAAACAGGCATCCAAAGTGTAGTCAACAATACCGAAATAGCTGCCACCACTAGTAACACACCAACAGTCTTAAACAAAGCAGACTCGTACATCCTCCTTGTTCTCAACCTTTTCTTCTCATTATTAACCTCACTAAACGTAGGACCATCAACACTTAGATCTGATTTCTTCAACTCATAAATCAAATCAATCAACTCTTCCCTATTTAAATGCCTCAAATCCTTCTTTTCCATAACCAAAAATGTAAACGCTTCCTGTTCATATTTAATTTTAGTTATATGTGATATCCTTGTCAAATTCAATGTTATAAGCATCTAAAATGGCTGAAATCTTGTTCAAAGACCTCAGCCATTTTTCTTTAACATTACATAAAATGCTTAATTATATCCACCATAGAATCATGATCACAATCTAAGTCAGACACATACTCTACAGTTGCTTTTACATTATTACTTGCATTTGAAGGACAAGCACTATGATAACCCCTATTAAACATAGACAAATCATTCTCATTATCACCGACTGCTAGTACTTCAGATTTTGGAATATTAAGCAAATTAGACACCACATCAATCGCCTTACCCTTAGAGGCATCTTTATGGTGACACTCCAAGAACCTAGGAGTAGAATACTCACAAACCATATTCTTATTATTGACCTTAATAAATTCTTCTATAGCTCTTAAAGTATTAAGATCATCCTCCATAAAGCCAATCTTATAAACTTCCTCTTTCTTTAAAAGCTCATACAATTCATCCTTACTAACAACAACAGGCTTCACAAAAGTCAAAAGATTAGGAGTACTTGTAATATAGTAATTAGACTCCATAAAAACCCTAGGAACTAAATCATGACTATAGGCATAATCCAACAAAGTATAAGCTTCATCCTTATCAGTAAAACAATTATAAACAACCTTATTATCAATCTTTATATAAGAGCCATTGCCACAAACCATATTAGACAAATCCACAAAAGACTTAAGGCTATCCACATTATAAGGAAGTCTACCAGTATTAATAATAAAACGTGTACCATCTAAATTCTTTATAAACTCCACTGTCTTTTCATCAACACTTTTAACACTATTTAATAAAGTACCATCTAAATCAGAAAAAATTAACTTAAGCATTAGGATCCACCATCTCTATAAATTTAAACTTATTGCCATCATATTCATACACACAAATACCACAATTAGGTATTCTAAAATCAGGATCAAAATGACCAATAACCTTATAATAGAAACATCTACCAACAGTCGCATGAGAAATAGCAACGACATTACCCTCGCTCTTATTCATTACATCAGTAAGCGTAGTCATCATTCTATTACCCGCAATCTCTCTATTCTCACCACCAATAGAAGTATAATCATCCTGATATTCACGACACTTCAAATAATCATCACCATCCAAAGAGCCAAAATGCATCTCAATCAAACCATCAAGACACACACCATCTACACCTGTAATTAACTTACAAGTTGATTTTGCTCTTCCCAAAGGTGAACAATATACATCAGTATACTCAATCTTATTCTTAATAAAATAATCTCTAGCCTTTAAAGCTTGTTTAACCCCTAATTCAGTCAAAGGACTATCACACCTTCCTTGTGCTAAGCCCCTAGTATTAAACTCCGTCTGACCATGACGACACAAATATAATCTCTTTACCATGGTGTAATTATAACGCAATAATCACCCTTTTCTAACAGCAGGTGAATTATAACTTAAAGGCAAGAAGATAAAACCTTGCTCCCTTAAAATATCAATCATATCGCCTAAACATAATGCCGTATTCTTACTATAATCATGCATCAAAACCGTCATCACACTATACTTACTAGAACTATCTACCACATTATGTAAAAACTCATCAGGACTCAAATTAGCCTCGCCATCACCGGTAGTAAGTGTCCAATCAATATAACCATAGCCCATATCAACAAGTTTATTAACTAAACTTGTTTTATTCAAACCAGAATAAGTAGCCTGAGGCGAGCCACCAGGAAAACGCATCACATCCATCTTTACCCCTAACAAGTTATAGATGAAATCATCATTCTCCTTTATATCCTCTATAAACGCATCCTCACTTCTATAAATGCCATTCTTAATTTTGTGACTTGCTGTATGATTGGCCAAAGTATGACCATCATCCCTAATTCTTCTATATAAATCATCTAGATTATCTTTCTTAAGTACAAAGAAAGTACCCAAAACATTATTCTCTTTAAGCACATCTAGAAACAATGAAGTTGTCTTACTATATGGGCCATCATCAAAAGTTAAGTAACAAACCTTAAAATTTGCACCACTTCTAGCTCTTTCATCAGCTTCTTTTGCTAACTTAAAATATGATTCCTTTACTTCTTTTAAAGAAACATCTACATCCTCAACCTCTTTATACATTACACTTAAATGATCTAGTTCACTTTGATTATTAGCTTTAATGTTATTAAAAGTATCAATATCATTCTTAAGTTGTTCATTAATATTAGTTAACCTATTTGTATTCACATAATAATAAACTAAAGTCATACATGAAAAAACACATAAGAAAATAAGTATTAAACTTGTTAATAACCAAGTAGATCTTCTAACTCTTCCTTGCGACTTAGCCATTTCTCATACTCCCTAATACTATCTTCCTTAACATTTCTTAAATCACTAATATCCTTAGTCAACTTGTTTATATCATTATTCATATTATCAACATCATCTTGGAGCCCTTTTACCTCTTCTCTTAATTGACTATGGATATTCTCTTCCAATAAAAAACGATGACGCATGTAAAAAGTAAACGTCACCGTAACAATCAATATAACAATTTCCAAAGCTATCAGAACCTTCTTCATCTTCTCATAGCCTTCAAAGCTTCCCTTTTCATTGACTTTAGTTTATCATCTTCTCGCTTATCATAAAGAGTTTTGCCCCTACAAAGCGCAATCTCAAGCTTAGCCCTACCATCTTTTAAATAAAGTCTTAAAGGAATAACCGTCAAACCCTGTAACTTAGTCTTAGTATAAAGCTTAGTAATCTCATACTTATGAAGCAATAATTTTCTATCCCTAGTCTCATCATGATTAAAACGATTGCCATGGTCATACTGGGCAATATTCATTCCTTTAATATAAGCCTCACCCTTTGAAAAAGAAACATAAGACTCCTTAAGCTGAACCTTGCCCTTACGAATAGACTTAATCTCCGTACCTAGCAAACTTAATCCAGCCTCATACTTATCCAATATTTCATAATCATGGAAAGCCTTCTTATTTACACTAACTTCTTTAATACCCATAATAAAAAAATAAAAGGGTCCTTTATTACCCTTCTACAACTCTAATGATAATCACTAACACAAAGAATAGAATTCCAAGTGCCATAGTAACATTTGATATTACTTTCTCAGGGCCTCTCTCCTTAACATTTTGGAAAAGTCCTAAATCACCTGATCCTGTAAAAGCACTCAAGCCATCAGACTTACCACTCTGTAATAAAGAAATAATAATAAGTAATATTGAAATAACTAATAAAATAATTCTTAACATAATTCACCTCTTTAAAGCGCGACAATATTTTACTACATAAAAATATAACTGTCTATTGTTCACTAGCCTTATGTACTAGCTTTTTGCACTTTCTTTCAAACTCACGACGCTCCATCATAATAACATTGCCACATCCTTGACACTTAATCTTAATATCAGTGCCCACTCTAACTATCTGCCAATAGCTAGACTTCTTACAAGGATGATCCTTCTTCATCTGAACGATATCACCTAACGCATACTCTGTTATCATAACATTTCCTTTGAATCCATAATAATTGTAATAGGACCATCATTTAATAACTTAATCTTCATATCAGCACCAAAGATACCCTTTTCAACTTTATAATCCTTAGCCAATACTTCATTAAAATAATCATACATCTTAGTAGCCTCATCACCCTTCATTGCGTTACAGAAAGAAGGACGATTACCCTTGCTACAATCAGCATACAAAGTAAACTGTGAAATAGAAAGAATATCACCACCAACATCCTTAAGTGCAAGATTCATCTTCCCATCCGCATCATCAAACACCCTAAGCTTCTTAAGCTTATTAGCCATCTTATCTATAATTTCCCTTGTATCACCATCACAGAAACCAACAAGCACCATAAAACCTAAACCAATAGCACCTGTCACCTCACCATCAACTGTACAACTTGCTTCACTAACTCTTTGAACAACTAAACGCATAACTACTTCTTAAAAATAAACAACTTAGACAAAAAATAATTTGACACAATAACAATCACTTGCCCAGCAACCTTAACCACCATTGAATCAATATGCATAAGGTTAATACCCACAAACAAAATAATCTCCTCAACAACCAAAGTTAACAACCTAGCTGAGACAAAAGAAGAAATCTCTTTAAACAAACCAGCCTTATCTTTAACCTTAGACTCAAAGACATAAAGTTTATTAGTAACATAGGCAAAACTAACAGCTAAAACCCAAGATATAACATTGGCAACATGTTCATTCAAACCAAGGGTCTTATTAAACAAATAAAATGTAATAATGCTTACAAGGAAAGTACAGCCACCAAAGAAAAGATAACTGATCACTTCCTTGTACTTAATAAATAATTCTTTAATCTTAGACATACCACTATTTTAAATATTTAAAACCATTAACGCAATATTAAAGTAAATTGCCAACGAACACGCATCCGTAATAGTAGTAATCAAAGGTGATGCCATATAAGCTGGATCTAAATGAATCGCCTTAGCAAGTAGTGGCAAGAAACAACCAAGTGACTTAGCAAGCACCGCAGTCAAACATAAGGTGCACGCAATAACGATCGCAATACCCAAATCATGATACTGGATAAAAATACGGATGCCATTAACAAGACCCAATGTAACACCACACATCACACCAATTCTTGCTTCCTTCCACCAAACCTTAAACACATCCTTAGGCTCGATTTCATCAGTAGCTAAGGCTCTAATTACCATGGTAGAAGCTTGCGAACCGCAATTACCACCTGTATCCATAAGCATTGGAATAAATGAAACAAGAAGAGGGAT
Source organism: uncultured Erysipelotrichaceae bacterium (assembly GCA_934725085.1). Taxonomy (GTDB): domain Bacteria; phylum Bacillota_I; class Bacilli_A; order Erysipelotrichales; family Erysipelotrichaceae; genus Colivicinus. The sequence continues at coordinate 89,919 of CAKVAL010000004.1, forward strand.
AGCAGAGAAAGTTACCTCATAATTAGTGATAATCTTACCAGTAATAATAGAAGACAACATCAACACCAACAACCAAACAATTCTATTCTTATATTGAGTAATTACTGATTCCTTTAGGTAGTCGTCCTCAGAAGGAGTCATCGCAGCCATTATCTCGAAGTCTTCCTCATTCTCCTCACTCATAACATCCATCGCATCATCGACAGTAACAATACCAACAAGTCTATTCTCATTATCAACAACAGGAAGTGCCAAGAAGTCATACTTATCAAACATCTTCGCAACCTCTTCCTTATCCTCATTAGTAGTAACTGTAATTACATTATCTTCCATGAAATCATTAATACAAGCATCATAATCACGCATCAACAATTCCTTAACTGTTGTAACCCCAATCAAACGACGATCAGCATCCACAACATATAATGTATAAACAGTCTCCTTATTCAAACCGATTCTTCTAATACGATCAAAACATTCCTTAACAGTTAATCCTGACTTGATATCAACATACTCAACTGTCATAATTGAACCAGCTGAATCCTCAGGATACTTTAAAATTTCATTAATAGCCTTTCTCTTAGTAGGACTAGCATTCTGTAAAACCTTACTAACTAGATTTGCCGGTAACTCATCAATCAAATCAGCCGCATCATCGATATATAACTTAGACACAATAGTAGCAACCTCTTGATCACTAAGTGTCTCAATCAACTTCTCTTGAGTATCGGAACTCATATAAGAGAAAATATCAACAGCTTCATCCTTTTTAAGCAATCTAAAAACAACCGCCAAATCTTCCTTTGACAATTCATCTAAACACTCGGCAACATCTGACTCATTAGACTCATTTAAAAGAACCTTTAGTTCCTTGAAATTGCCTTTAGACAACAATTCAAAAACCTTTTCAATCATTATTCTTCCTCCTTTATTACAAGAAGAAAGAAACAGAAGAACTACCTAACACTCGGGTGTTCATCTGTATCTTTCTTATTTAAATATTCACACGAATGAACATCCATCTGTAATTCTCCTTTCCTACGCCCCATAATTCTATCGCATTTTAAGCCTTTTTACACGTAAAATCTATGTTAGCCTTTTTAGCTTGTTCAATCTGATATTTACGCTCTATTCTATATTCTTTCCCATCCTTAATAAACCGAGCACCAGTTTGATGAAAACCAAAATTAACATTGGCTTTTATACACTGTTCTCGAATATCTAATACCCAATCGTAATGTAGGGCTCGAACCTGCTGGGCACGAATCTGATTCACCCGACACATTAACCTCATAAATATCACTACCAAGATACTTATAAATATTCATTCTTTCTAACATTGGAGCCAAGATTATCGTCTTATACTTAATATCTAACTTCTTAAAAATAGGTAAACGATAATCAGCCATTTTCTGATTCTCACAAGTACAACCCACAATCACATTATCAGGTACCTTGAAGTTTAGTCTTTCAATCCTTTTAGTAAAGAAATAAAACATGCAATCACTTCTTTCTCTCATCATCTTTATGCATTCATCACGCCAAGGATCTGCATCACTTAAAAGAAAATCGCTACTAAAACAAGTCATTATTAAAGAACCACTAGGAATCTTATAATTACCTTTTCTATCCTTCTTTATCGGCAAATTAAAATCATTAGTCTTACGACATTCTCTGCTATCCCTACCAAACATTTCATCTTGTCTATAGACGTAACAATATCTACAACCTTCCGAGTATTTGGTACAACCATGCCAAAGATTCCAAGTTACTTCCATCTTTTATTCTCAATAAAGAAATCAATCTTAATCGCAATAAAATTAAGCAAGTGATAACAAGTTACCGCTGCAAAGACAAAGACCATCATCAACAAGAAACAAACACCTGAAATATGAACTATTGAGAATAGTCCTTTCAAGAAGAATATTGATAATAATAGGCCTATGGCATTTATCAAAAGAACACCTAACTTAAACTTATTAAATGGCTTAGAAATATACATCATAATAAGGAAACCTACTGTTGCCATTATCATAATCGAAACTGTAGCTACCTCTTGTTTATTGATGCTGAAAACTTCACCACAAATAACGAAGATACCAACACCCAAAACATCAGCCAAACCAGCAGGCAAAGCCTTAACTAGGACATTACGAATAAACTTACCCTCGATTCGATTCTTATTAGATTCAAGTGCCAACAAGAAACCAGGAATACCGATAGTAAAAGCACCAATCAAAGATATTTGATTAGGCTCTAATGGATAAGTAATTGTCATTACTAAAGAAACAATAGCCATTAAGAATGAGAAGATATTCTTAACTAAGAAAAGACTTGCAGATCTTTGAATATTATTAACAACTCTTCTACCCTCAAAAACCACTTCTGGCATATGTGAAAAATCGGAATCCAACAAAACGCTTTGAGCAGCCTCACTAGTTGCCTTAGCACCACTAGCCATCGCAATACTACAATCAGCATCTTTTAATGCCAAGATATCATTAACACCATCACCAGTCATCGCCACTGTATGACCCTTATCCTTTAAGGCATTCACTAGTATTTGTTTCTGTTTTGGAGAAACCCTGCCAAAAACTATATATTCTTCGCATGACTTCTTTAATTCATCATCACTTAAAAGTGAAGTATCAACATACTTTTCACTATTTAAAATACCAGCAAGCATCGCTATTTCACTAACAGTCTTGGGATTATCACCTGAAATAACCTTGATATTTACACCTTGTTCCTTGAAATACTCAAATGTTTCCTTGGCATTCTCTCTTATCTCATTCTTAAAAATAATCAAAGCTAAAGGCGTAACACTATTATTTCTCTTCTCACCAAATAAAACTACACGACAACCCTTATCAGCATATTCACTAATCTTATTAGATAAATCAGCTGGTTGTTTCTTAATAATAAATTCAGGAGCACCTAAGACATATCTTCCTTCAGTAAACAAAACGGTGCTATATTTAGTCTCTGAATTAAAAGGAGTCATCTTAACTAGAGTATAATCGTTAGCTTTTTCATCCTTTAAAAACTTCCTTAAAGCTAACATCGTCGCATTATCATCACTGATGACCTCAGTGTATTTTTTTAATAAAGGCTTATAATCATTACCATCAAGCGATATAAGTTCACTAACCTCCATATCAGGTTTTGTGATAGTACCAGTCTTATCAACACACAAAGTATCTACACGTGCCAAGGCCTCAATGCTTCGCATATCATGAACCAAAACCTTCTCTTTAGTAAGACGGACAACACTTAAAGTAAGCGCCATCGTTGTAAGTAGATATAACCCTTCTGGTATCATACCAATAACAGCTGCTACCATAGAGATAATACTTTTAGAGAAAGTCTCATCACTTATAAATCTAGCTTGATAATACAAAGCCACACCAATTGGAATGATGATAATACCAACCCACTTAATAATAGTATCAATTGACTTAATCATTTCTGACTTCTCATTTTTAGACATGGTCTTAGCTTCTATTGAAAGCTTTGAAATATATGACTCATCACCAACACTAGTAAGCTTTGCATAACACTTACCAGACACCACATAACTGCCTGATAATAAGTCATCATCCATTTCTTTCTTAACACTATCCTGTTCACCAGTTAATAATGATTCATTAACTGATACACTGCCATCAATAACCTTTGCGTCGGCTACAATTTGATCACCAGTACTTAAGATAATGATGTCATCCTTAACTAAATCACTAGACTTAACCTCTGTTTCTTTCTCGTCTCTTAAACAGATAGTAACTGGTGCATTAATTAGTTTCATTTCATCCAAAGTCTTCTTAGCCTTTAGCTCTTGAAAGATACCTACTAGAGTGTTGATAATCACTACACCCATAAAAGTAAGACTTCGATATTCACCTGAAATAAGCACAAGGATAGCTAGTCCTATAAAAATAAAATTGAAGTATGTAAAAACATGAGAACAAACAATTTCCTTAACACTTTTATCGGTTTTGATATTACTAGTGTTAGTTAAACCTTGTTCAACTCTTTGTTTTACTTCTTCTTTTGATAAACCTTTAATTTCCATATATTCCTTCAAAAAAAGGCTCATAAAGAGCCTTAAACCTTATAATGCTGGTTCAATATCAACGTAATTTAAATCTGTTGGTGTTTCTCTACCAAACAAGATAATTAGAACGGTTGCAACTTGAGTTTGGTCATTCATTGACTCAACTGTTCCTTCCATACCTGAGAAAGGACCAGATAGAATCTTAACAACATCACCAACCTTGAAGTTAACTTCAACAGTCTTGTCTGATTGACCGATTCTTCTAAGAATTGCTTCAATTTCAGGACCTTTAACTGGAATTGGCTTAGCACCACCACCAGAAGATCCGATAAATCCTGTAACACCTGGAGTGTTTCTTACAACATACCAAGCTTCATCTGTCATAATCATTTCAACAAATAAGTAACCTGGGAAGATATTTCTAACTACTTCCTTAGCCTTTTCATTCTTGATATCGATGGCAGTTTCTTCAGCAACTACGATTCTGAATAGGTTATCAGAAATACCCATTGTCTCTAATCTCTTCTCAAGATTATCCTTTACTCTGTTTTCATGACCTACGTATGTATTAACTACATACCATTGCTTTTCATTTGATACATCACTCATATTATCCAATTACTCCAATCATTTTTAAACAAACAGATACTAGGAATTGACACAAGTAGAAGAACACCGCAAAGAATGCTGTGAACACAACCACTTGAACACTGTTAGTTAACAAATCATTTTTCTTTGGCCATCTAATCTTTGAAATTTCTTTAAAGATGGCAGCAGGACTAAACCACTTCATATTATGCCTCCTTATTTAGTCTCTTTATGTAGAGTATGCTTATTGCATCTAGGACAAAACTTCATGAGCTCTAAACGCTCACTTGAATCTTTTTTGTTTTTGTGAGTTGAGTAGTTTCTTGATAAACACTCACTGCACATTAATATAGTTTTATTCTTATCTTTCATAACTTTGGTATTTAAAAAGATATTGGCTAACAATATCTTCTTTATCATTATCCTCCAACAAGGGGTTAGTGTCAAATATTTTTTAATACAATATTTTTTAATGCAATGCTTTGGTAGGACAAACCTTAACACATTCATAACACAAAATACACTCTGTAGCATTTTTACGTTTACGAGAATCGTTGTTAACCTCAACATTCATTGGACATACTTTTAAACATTTTTTACAACCAATACATTTAGTTTTATCGAAATGCACTCTTAACAAAGAGAAATAACTCATCGGTTTTAAAAAGATAGTAACTGGACATAAATATTTACAGAATGCTCTATTATCTTTAAATATATAAGCCAAGATGGTTCCTGATAGATAATACAAGATGTTACCTATGATAAACAAATAAAACATTATCTTTTCTAGATGGGCTACTTTAAATAGGAACAAAGCTATTACCAGCAACAAAGAAAATGTGAATGTTAGATATCTAAGAAGCCCTAGTTTCTTGATTCTAGGCTTAAGTGGCGTCTTAAATGGAAGGAAGTCTAAAACCATTGCTGTCCAACAGGCATAACCGCACCATCCTCTGCCAAATAATAGAGGACCAAATATCTTAGCAACCGCATAATGTATAGTAGCCGCTTCAAATGTTCCTAAAAATAAGTAGTACCAAAAACCTTCTATCTGCATATTTTCTTGGGAAATTAATCCAAGATAGATAAGCATATAAGAACCTACTGCTAATTGAACAAAGTGTCTAGCATATTTTTTACCAGCCGTAAAAAGAGCAGTACCTATGGCAAGACAAGAGCCAATATATGTGAAGTTGATTAGATAAAATAAATTATTCTTTGTAAGATACAAGGTAAAAGCTATTATCTCAAATAATATAAAGAATAACAGTGATGGTAAATATTTCTTGCATTCCATATTCTTAATGAATCTCCCCGGGTCAAGACCCGGGGTATCTTACCCTAAGCGATGCAAATGTTACTTGAACAAATGTATCTG
>CAKVAL010000005.1 GCA_934725085.1 uncultured Erysipelotrichaceae bacterium
ACCATACGTTGCAAGCAACGGGGAAAACCCCAAGGAAGCTCTGACCTGTCAAAGACATGTCACTCGCTTATTTTAGCTGGTATTCCAACCGCAATGCGATTTGAAGGAACATTTTGTAAAACTACTGAATTGGCTCCAATTTTTACATTATCACCAATTTCAATAGCACCTAAGACCTTTGCCCCAGCACCAATCTCTACATTACTTCCAATTGTAGGATGACGCTTACCACTTTCATTACCCCTACCACCAAGGGTAACTCCATGATACATTTTAACATCATCTTTAATAATTGTCGTTTCCCCAATAACTACACCCATGCCATGGTCTATAAATAAGCCTCTACCAATAGTAGCTCCAGGATGAATTTCGATACCTGTAAAAAACCTAGTAATTTGGGAAATTAGTCTAGCCAAGAAGTATAAATGAAGATTATTTAAGAAATGAGCAATCCTATAAAAGAAGATGGCATGAATCGAAGGATACAACATAATTATTGATAAAGTATTCCTAGCGGCAGGATCGCTTCTTTTAATATTCCTCACTTGTCTTTTAATATCGCTAAAAATCATCTTAATCAAACAAATTTAGTGATAAATAACGATTACCGCCATCAGGTAAAATTACCACTATATTCTTACCCCTATTCTCTTCTTCCTTAGCTAATAAACTAGCCGCATATAAAGCAGCACCACTTGAAACCCCCACAAATATTCCCTCTAGTTTAGCCAAATTCTTTAACGTATCATAAGCTTCTTCGCTCTTAACTGTAATGACTCTATCATAAATATGAGTATTTAAAGTATTAGGAATAAAACCAGCACCAATACCCTGAATCTTATGAGGACCGCTAATACCCTTAGTTAATATTGGCGAATCAAAAGGTTCTACACCAACTATCTCAATATTTTTATTTTGTTCCTTAAGATACTTACCAATACCCGAAATAGTACCACCTGTTCCAATACCTGCCACCAAGATATCAACCTTACCTTCGCTATCCTTATAAATCTCAGGACCTGTTGTTTTATAGTGAGCTAAAGGATTGGCACTATTTTCAAATTGACCCGCAATAATAGAATCAGCTATACTTGCATGTAACTCATTGGCCTTTTCAATAGCACCATTCATACCCTTTTTACCATCAGTAAGAATCACTTCAGCACCATAAGCCTTCATCAAATCAATTCTTTCCTTTGACATCGTATCTGGCATTGTGATAATCAAACGATAACCCTTATAAGCACTAACCATAGCCAAACCAATGCCAGTATTACCACTTGTTGGTTCAATAATTGTAGAACCCTTTTTAAGTAAGCCTTTTTCCTCATAAGTCTCAATAATAGACAAGGCAATTCTATCTTTAATAGAACCTGCTGGATTTAAATATTCAAGCTTGGCAATAATATTAGCCTTAGACCCTACAAATTCCTCATATTTCTTAAGTTCCACCAACGGTGTCTTACCAATTAGTTCTGTAATATTTTGTTTAATCATAAAACCTCCTAATAAACAAAAAGGGGATTCTCTTATCGAAAATCCCTAATATAAAACATAAATTAAAAAAGTCGACAAGAAAATTGTTATATTTGCATATACTCCTTACAACAACAACAATTTCTAGTCAACATATAATTCATGTAATTAATATAACACTATTTTTAGAAAATGTGTAAATAACTATTCCTCAGGACTAGCCTTATCTAATAAACCACTTTCTTTAAGTCTTGGATATAAGGCTAAATAGATTAAAGATGCGATAATTATAGCCAATACTGCATTGACAAAAGTAGTCACAAACTTCGCAAATGCTAAATAAGTAATAGCCTTTTCGGCATTCTTTAAAATAATCAAATAATAAACATAAGAGAATAAAGGTTCGCCAATGCAATTGAAGATCATACCAAAGGCACAAGACTTAAAAACAGCCACTCTTAAATCCTTACCACTTTTTTGATTAATCTTATACACTTTATGAGCGAAATAACCAGTAACTAAACCAATACCCATTTTTAATACAAGAGTCTTGGGTGCAACCGCAATATAAACTGGATCTAAGATATCACCAATACCCATACCAATAGCACCTGCAAGGCCTCCTGGTAAACCACCTAATAATAATGCAGCCAATACACAGAAAGTATTTCCTAAATGGAAAGAAGTATAACCAACAGGAGTTGGAATCTTAATTTGTAGGAAGGTAAAAGCTACATAACATAAGGCTGCCATTAGACCAACCATTGATATTTTTAACACTGAATTCTTTTTCATAATAATCACCTCAATAGGAAGTATATAATAGTAGTGGTTATATAGAAATAACCAGTTTTGAATATTTTAATAAGACCAGATGAAAAAGATATTATATTTAGAAATCTATGAATATGTAATTGATAAAATCAGAAACAAAGAATGGCTACCTAACTTCAAGATACCTTCAAAAAGAAAGCTAGCTGAAGCTTTTAATGTGTCATTAATTACGGTAGCTACTGCCCTAGAACAACTTGAAAGTGAAGGTTATATCTATAGTAAAGAACGAATTGGCTACTTTGTATGTGATATCGAAGTTCTCACCAAACATGAACCCAATAACAATTATAATTTTGAACCAAATAACGATAATTACCTCTTTGACTTTAGAAACAACAATGGTGATATCTTGAACTTCCCATTTTCTAATTGGCAAAAGATAGAACGTAAAATCTTAAATGATAATAAAGATTTATTATTTAATAAGCCTCAAAGTTTTGGTGAACAAGCTTTAAGAAAAGCTATAGCTAATTATCTTAACAACAACCTTGCAATGAACGTTTCCTATAAACAAGTAATCATCACTTCAGGTAGTGATAATTCCTATAATAATCTAATTAACTTCTTTGGAAGAAAGAAAAAATATGGCCTAGAAGATCCGGGTTATCAAAATATTTCTTCTATCTATAAATTAAATGATCTTAAATATAAATATATTAAATTAGATGATTATGGTATCGATATTAATGAACTAAAGAAATCAAAGGTTGATATTGTTCATGTATCAACCAACCACCACTACCCAAGTGGTATAGTTATGCCTATATCTAGACGCTATGAACTAATTAAGTGGGCTAAAGAAAATAATTCGATTATTATCGAAGATGATTATGATGTTGAGCTAAGACTAAGGGGCAAACTAATAAACCCTCTATTCACATTAGATGATAATAATGTAGTTTATCTAAACACCTTCTCATTAACCCTTAATCCCGGTTTTAGAATAGCTTATATGGTACTTCCTAAAAGACTTGTGAATGAATATGAAGAAAAGATGTCAACTTTTAAATGTAATGTCTCAAAGTTAGAACAATTAACCCTTGCTGAATTTATAAGTTCGGGTGCTTATGAAAGATATTTAAATAAGAAAAAGAAAAGATATCAGGATATTAGGAATACTTTTGTCGATAAGATAAGTATACTAAGTAAAAAACACAATCTTATTCTAAAAGAAGCTGACTTAGGCTTACATATACTAATTAACTATCCTTATAAGGTAAGTGATGAAAAGGTACTTGAAATAGCTAAATCATTAAAGATAAAGATATATCCCTTATCTCACTTCATGTATGAAAAGAAAGATACTCATACCCTTATTGTCAATTATTCCTGTTTTAACAAGGATAATATCGAAAAAGGTATAAGTATCTTAGAACAATTATTTATGAGCATAGAAAAAGCTTGATTTGTAGTCAAGCTTTTATCATCTTTATTTACTTAAGTATTCGTCAATTGACTTAGCAGCCAACTTACCAGCACCCATAGCTGAGATAACTGTTGCAGCACCTGTAACAGCATCACCACCAGCATATACCTTATCCTTAGTAGTCTTGCCACCATCATCAACGATGATACCACCCTTCTTAGTAACTTCTAGACCACTAGTAGTTGACTTAATTAGAGGGTTAGGAGTAGTACCGATAGAAATAACAACAGTATCAACTTCTAATTCAAATTCAGAACCAGGGATCTCAACTGGTCTTCTTCTACCACTTGCATCAGGTTCACCAAGTTCCATCTTAATGCACTTAATGCCAGTAACGAAGTTATTCTTAGGATCACGAGGATCATCAGGATTATGATAGCCAAGAATTTCAACTGGATTATTCAATAATTTGAAGTCGATACCCTCTTCCATTGCATGTTCAACTTCTTCTTTTCTAGCAGGAAGTTCTTCTAAAGATCTTCTATAGATTACATAAACCTTTTCAGCACCAAGTCTTAAAGCAGTTCTAGCAGCATCCATCGCAACGTTACCACCGCCAACGATCGCAACCTTGCCACCCTTCATAATAGGAGTAACTGGATCACTTTCATATGCCTTCATAAGGTTAGATCTTGTTAAGAATTCGTTTGCAGAATAAACACCATTTAATGATTCACCTGGAATATTCATAAATGAAGGAAGACCAGCACCAGAACCAATATATACAGCTTCATATTCTTCTAATAATTCATCAACAGTAATTGACTTACCGATAACTACGTTTGTATCAACAGTAACACCTAACTTCTTTAAGTTATCAACTTCCTTAGAAACGATTGACTTAGGAAGTCTGAACTCAGGAATACCATAAACAAGAACACCACCAGCAGTATGTAAAGCTTCGAAAATTGTTACTTCGTAACCCTTCTTAGCTAAGTCACCAGCACAAGTTAAACCACTAGGACCAGAACCAACAACTGCAACTCTATGACCATTAGAGGCAGGCTTTACAACTTCATGATCATGAGCTAAATGATAGTCAGCAACGAATCTTTCAAGTCTACCGATACCAACAGGTTCACCCTTGATACCTCTAACACACTTAGATTCACATTGAGTTTCTTGTGGACAAACTCTACCACAAACTGCAGGTAAAGAAGATGATAATGAAATTACATTATAAGCACCTTCATAATCCTTTTCCTTAATCTTAGTAATGAATTCAGGAATATGGATATTTACAGGACAGCCCTCAACACATCTAGGATTACGACAATTTAAACATCTTTCAGCTTCATCAAGAGCGATTTCTTCAGTATAACCCAAAGCAACTTCCTTAAAGTTATGACCTCTTTCAATTGGGTCTTGAATAGGCATTGGATTCTTTTCTAATTTCATATTAGGCATAATTACTAAGCTCCCTTCTTAAATAAGTTACATGCTTCATCATATTTGTGTCTTTCAAAAGTAGAATACATTCTACCTCTGCTCATAGCCTCATCGAAATCAATTTCATAACCATTGAAATCTGGACCATCAACACATGCAAACTTAGTAACCTTCTTACCATCAATATTTAATGTTAGACGGCAACCACCACACATACCAGTACCATCAATCATGATAGGATTCATTGAACAATCAACTGGTACATTGAATTCCTTACAAGTAATTACTACAAACTTCATCATGATAAGTGGTCCAATTGTAATAACCTTATCAAAACGCTTACCAGCATCTAACATTTCCTTCAAAGGAACTGTTACATTACCCTGACGAGCATAAGAACCATCATCAGTCATAACGATTAATTCATTAGAAACAGCCTTAAATTCATCTTCAAGAATCAATAAATCTTTATTTCTAAAACCGATAATACTAGTAACATTGCAACCAGCTTCCTTTAAAGCCTTCGCAACTGGTAGAGCGATAGCACAACCTACGCCACCACCAACAACACATACGTCCTTCAATCCTTCAACTTCAGTTGGAACGCCTAGTGGACCTACAAAGTCAGTTAACTCTTCACCAACCTTCTTTTGATCAAGCTCTAAAGTAGTAGCTCCAACGATTTGATAAATGATTGTAACAGCACCAGTCTCTGGATTACTGTCCGCAATTGTTAGAGGGATTCTCTCACCTGTTTCACTTACTCTTAAAATAATAAATTGACCAGCCTTAGCCTTCTTAGCTACAAATGGTGCTTCTACTGTCATTCTTGATACAGTAGGATTAAGTGAATCTTTTGCTAAAATCTTATACATTTGTTTCTCCTATTGCATATATATGCTCTTTTGAGTATTACTCAAAAATTCACATTTCTATTCTATCACCTAATAGACTTTTTGTTTATAAAGCCTTCATGATTTTATCAATCAAATCAAAGGCCTTAGCACTAGCCCTAGACACATTTTCCACAAACATTTGGCCATCACCATCAATCGTATCTGAGATACATTTAATTGATAAAACTCTTACATTATTCAACATACAAGTTCTAGTAATACCAGCAATTTCCATATCACAAATTACACAATCTAATTTTGCTAAATTATTCTTATCTTCTAACTTTTCGATAAAACGATCACCACTTGCACAGTTACAAATTCTTAAATCAGGCTTAATACTTAAAGCCAAAGTAATCAAATCATTATCCAAAGGTAAAGCAACACTATCCACATCACAATATTGATGAGGCAAGACATCATCGATACAAGATGTATCGAAATCATGATTGATTGCACCCTTTACTACAAACAAATCAGATACAGCAAGTCCTTCTACCAAAGCACCAGTAACACCATAATTTAACATGATCTCTACTTCGAACTTATCAATCAAAAATTGACAAGCACTAGCCGCATCAATCTCACCACAACCTGACTTAATAACATATAATTCATTATCATTAATCTTAGTCTTATAGACTACTCTGTTTTTTACACAAAGCGTTTCCACTTTGTAATTGCTTTCAAGGAAACTCTTTAGTTCCTTTTCAATCGCAATAATCATTCCAATTCTCATAAATTTAAATACCTCGAACAAATTATACTTCTTAGCGTTATAATTTTAAACATGGACCAAAGTTATTTTAGGCAAGGCCTTAAAGACGGTTTACCTATTGGAATTGGATATTTTGCGGTTGCCTTCTCATTAGGTGTTTTCGCTTCATCTATAGGCTTAACACCAATACAAGGCTTAGTAGCCTCACTATTAACAAACGCCTCAGCAGGAGAATATGCAGGCTTTATGGTAATAGCTTCTAATGCTACCTATATGCACATGATAATAATGACCATCATTGCCTCTTTAAGATATTTATTAATGTCTGCTGTCTTGTCTCAAAGATGTGATGAAAACACCACATTATTACATAGACTTATCTTAAGCTTCTATATTACTGATGAAATCTTTGCGATTACCATCGCCAAAAGTAAAAAGATTATACCAGAATATACCTTTGGTGCAATACTTCCGGCTACAACACTATGGGGCTTAGGAACTCTATGTGGTATCTTAGCCGGTAATATCCTACCGGATAGAATTATATCAGGCCTATCAGTAGCCCTATATGGCATGTTTATCGCTATCATCATTCCACCTTGTAAAGAAGATAAGGCTGTAATGATAGCCGTAATCGTTTCCTTTATATTAAGTTTTATATCTACTTATTATTTACCATTCTTAAATAACCTAGATAGTGGCTCAAGAACCATTATCTTAACAATATTAATCTCATTAGTTGTAGCCAAAATAGCTCCAAGAGGACAAGAAGATGCATAATACCTGGATATATATTTTTATCATGGTTCTTACTACTTTTATCATAAGAGCCCTACCCTTAATACTAATAAGAAAAGAGATTACCAATCCCTTTCTTAAATCATTTTTATATTATGTTCCCTATGTCACCCTAGCTGTCATGACCTTCCCAGCTATTATTGAAGCTACTAATTCGCCAATCGCCGGAGCTATATCTTTAATAATTGGTATCATCGCTTCTATTAAAGGCATGAAACTAATTGGTGTAGCTTCAATGTGCGTCATTGCGGTATTAATTGTAGAACTATTTATTTAATTGTCTTAACCACATGATTTAAAAGAATCGAAGTAGTCAAAGCGCCAACACCACCAGGTACCGGTGTAATATTTTTAACAAGTGGTTCCACCTCATCAAATAAGACATCACCACACAATTTATGTTTAGCCTCATTATAATTTAATCCAACATCAATGATGGTTTGCCTACTATTAACATAATCTTTGTTCACCGACTCCATCTTACCTGTAGCACAAATTAAAACATCAGCTTCTCTACATATTTCTTCAACACCAACACTTTTACTATGCACAATCGTAACCGTTGCGTTTTCTTTTAGTAACATCATACTAACTGGCTTACCTATAACGGCAGATCTACCAAGCACTACAACCTTCTTACCACTTAATTTGATATTGTAATATTTCAAGATTCTCATTACTGATTCAGCCGTACATGGCTTAAAGGCCTCATCATTATCTAAAAAACAAGACGCTAAAGACAGATCTAAACAAGCATCAACATCTTTCTTAATACATAAGTATTTATTGATATTTCTTTCATCAAATGGTAATGGTCTAAAGATTAAGATGGCATCTACACTATCATCATTATTTACTTTATCTAGAGTATTATAAAAGATACTTGGATTTACATTAAATTCAAAGTTTACTTCTCTAACTTCAATTCCAAGCTTCTCACATTTTTTAAAAATTCCCCTTTCATAAGAAGAATCATTATCCTTGTTGCCTACTTTAAATAAGGCTAAGGTAAGTTTTTTATCGCCTTTTAAAAGAAGGCTCTCTTCATCAATAGCCTTAGCTACCTCTTTACCACTTAATATATTTGCCATTCTATAATCTTTCTAAAACATCATTATATGTTTGGTTCGCAAGGGAAGAATACTTAACAAGCATCTTTTCACTCAACTTTTCAAGATTAGTCGCATATTCCCTATCCTTCATCAACTTAGTATTTACAAGCACATTCAAATAAGCACCCCTTAAAGTACCAAGAGCCAAGGATATAGAAGTACCAATATCCGATACCATAATCTTAGAAGTAATATCTTTTAAAATACTATCAAGTTCAATTACTCTAGCACTATATTTCATAATAGATAAAGGTGGAATTGCTGCATCCTGTAGACACTTCTCTAATTTAATCATATATTCAGGATCAGACTTATCCATCGAGTAACATCTACTTAACGGATAAAAAGCCTTGCAATCATCATTGATTGCCTCTAATAACTTTTCGCTTAAATTCTTTAATTCTAATGAGATTTCTCTTAATTGATTCTCATATTCAAGATACTTCTTCTTGCCATAAGTAAGTTCGATTGCCATATTAGCTAAAGAAGCAGATAAAGCACCTGCCAAAGCACTTGCACTACCTCCTCCCGGAATTGATTCTTTTGAAGCTAAATTAGAATTAAATTCATAAATCGTCTTTTTATACATATTTCAATTCTAACAAAAAGAAGACTACTTGTCTTCTTTTGTACTATTTTCGATAGCTGCATTACCTGCATCATATCCTAAATTATCATAAAGAGAATATAGTTCAGTACTTACTAAGTGGAACTCACCATTATCATAAATTAGAGTATAAGAATCACCATAATAATCCCAAACGGTTACATTGGTATCCTTATCCTTAGCCAACTTGATGAAATCTTCAAACTTCAAGGCATCCATACCATAATTTGAAGTAATACCATCTTTGCCATCATTATAAGTAATCATAAAAGGATGATAGTATTTGTAATAATTATCATTTAGATAATTATCAAGAATATAATCACGATAAGATTCCATCATATCAACAAGTTCATGATTCTTAGTTGAAGTAACCACCGATAAACTAAAGGAACCAGATTCCATATAAGACTTATCCTCATCATTTAGGTTCTTGAAGAATTCATAATATTCAGATTCATTATCGTCGCCGATATATCCAGAATAATAATCATAAGTCATCTTATCATAGTCAAACTTATATATTCTAGATAAGCCAAAGCCATTAGTCTTTTCACAGCTATAGTTAAAACCTAATGACAAAATAACACCACCTACAAACAACAATACTTGTAGCTTAGATAAACTAAACTTTCTCTTATATACAAAGTTTCCTATAAAGTAAGCCGCAAATAACAAGGCATATGAGATAACGGTTCCGTAGATTTCATTTTTGATTCTGCCTGATGCGATTATGAATAAACAGATTATCGTATAGAAACTAATAATAAACGGATAGGCAAAGAAACCATCAGAATAATTACCAGCTCTTTCTACCTTTCTATTATTGAATGACTTAAATAATAAGAAAGTAAATAATACGATATAGACTACAGTAACTACATATGATGAAACTAGATATTCATATACATAGCCACCAAAAGTTATAGATGTATATTCAACAACGCTTAAGGCAACTGGTGATAAATATATAAGTAATTTATATAGAGAATCAGTCAACACGTTTACACCAACTAAATAAGAAGACGTAAATATTTCACCTGCAAATAAAATCATCAACGGTATCGCATAATAGGCAATCAAGATTACAAATCCATCAGTAATTGAATTAGCCAAAAAGTATATAAAGGCATTAAAGACAATTACCATCAAATAAGTAACACATGCAGTCAACAATAAATATAAGACATTTATTAAAGACGCTTGCATATTACTAACAATACAATTAATAAGTGTAATTATTAGCGATAAGACATATGGGGCAAATGCTGCCACAAAACAATAAACAAGGCCTGTAAATAACATCGTATTACGAGACATGTTTAATGAGAAATAAGTATCTACAGCCTTCTTATTATGCACATATGAAAAGATAAATAATGGCAAGATAAAAGCTGTCGCTGCTCCAAGTACATAATTAAACAACAAAGGACTATATACAGACATATGAGTATCTAACTTTCCCACAAAAGAGAAAGAAATAATAGCCTGTAAGATACAAGTTATTAAAAATAAATGCTTCTTTGGCTTAAATAAATAAATAAAATAATTCTTATTTAACATTTAAAGCTCCTGTATGCTCATATATGAACAATTCCTCAAAGTTTACATTCAACACATCAAGAATCAAAGGATTAAAAGCCTCTAACTTCTCACTTATTTCTTCCCTATTACCCCTAATAACAAGAGTAATAATTCTGCCTTCCATATTCTTGTATAACACATCAAAGTCCTTAAACAATTCGATATCAACTTCTTCCTTAAAAGCTAATTGATATTTATTAATATTAGCCTTAGACTCTAATAAATCACCATAAGTCTCAATATGGCCATTTTCTAAGATGCCATAAGAGTCACAAATATCCTCAAGTTCCTTCAAGTTATGAGAAGAAATAATAATCAAAGAATTATTATCCTCAATCAAATCACTCAAGGCATTCTTAATATGAACTCTTACAATTGGATCTAAACCATCAAAAGCCTCATCCAACAACAATAAGTCCGGTTTACAAGCTAGCGCAATCAGCAACATTGCCTGTCTTTTCATACCCTTAGAAAAGTTAGAAATATTGTCAGTTTCACTTAACTTAAATAAGTTTAAATACTTTTGATATACTTCCTCATCAAAGTCATAGAAACCCTTATAAAACATCTTTAAACTCTTAATATTAGAACCATAAGGATAATAAGGATCATCGGATACTAGAAAGATTCTATTTCTAATCTCGGGATCAACATAAGTATCTAAACCTTCAAAAAGTACCAAGCCATCATCTAAAGAATAGATGCCAGCAATACTTCTTAAAAGAGTAGACTTACCTGCTCCATTAACACCTACTAGACCGAAAATAGAGCCATGATCAATATTTAAAGAAACATCATCTAAAACGCTTTTATCCTTAAAAGCCTTTGTTACATTTTTAATCTCTAACATCATCTAACTCCCAAATACTTCTTCAACAGCATTTAATACTGTCTCTTTTTGATAACCATTTTCCTTCAGCTTATTCAATAAGAAATAAATTTCATCGGAATTTGAATTAACAGCAGTCGTATCAGCCACAAAGCTACCTTTTTTGAACACCGAATAAATATAACCATCTTGTTCAAGTTCTTGGTAAGCCTTTTGAACCGTATTTGGATTAATACCCAAATCACTTGCCAATTCTCTTACTGAAGGTAGCTTATCATTTGGCTTTAAGACACCTGCATTAATAAACTTAATTATTTGAGACTTGATTTGTTCATAGATTGTTTCTTTTCCTTGTAGATTAATAAGAAACATTCACATCTCCTAATTCAAATTATTCAATTTACCATCCTTTAGTAATAAACATTTATCTGACATTTTCGCAACCTCATCAGAGTGTGTTACCACGATAATAGTCTTACCAAAGTTATGAGCTAAGTCCTTAAACACATCAATAATTTCTTTTTCTGTGGCTGTATCCAAGTTACCAGTAGGTTCATCCGCAAAAATTAAGTTAACATTACTTGCCAAAGATCTCGCGATAGCCACACGTTGTTGCTCACCACCTGACAATTGACCAACCATTCTATCGGCCTTAGTTCTCACGATACCAAACTTTTCCAATAGATTATAAGCTACTTCCTTTTTATCCTTTGGCACCTTATTATCGGTTTCTTCCATAGCTACCATAACATTTTCAACCGCAGTTAAATAACTGATTAAGTTATATTGTTGGAAGACAATCGCAATCGCATTTCTTCTATACTTTGCCAAACCCATCTTCTCAACATCTTCACCATCAAAATAAATCTTGCCACTCTTTGGTTCATCAAGTCCTGCAATAAGAGATAGAAGTGTTGTCTTACCACTACCAGAAGGACCCAAGATAGTATAGAAATTGCCTGACTCGAAAGTATAGTTTAAGTCTTTAAGAATTTGTCTTTCGTAGCCACCATCAATATATGAATAATTAATATCTTCTAATTTTAAAATTTCTGACATATTGGCCTCCTTAATTTTGGTTCATTAAAATCTTCTTAGGATTAAAACGCATAATCATCATTGAAGGAATCAAGATTGAAACTAGTACGATTGCTAGTCCTACTACATAGATTTCCGCAATAATAACTGGTGAAATAGAAACATTATAGTTACTTACTAAATCTTCTAAAGTAACATCACTATTGTAGTTATCATTCCAAATAGAATCATAATTGTAGAAATTATCATCGTCATTTTCTTCATTAACACCACTAGAAGTAATTTGATATTCAAGTACTGTTTGACCAACCTTATTAGCGATTAAACTACCAGTACCAATTGAAAGCGTGAAACCAAGTAAGGCAACTAAAGCTAATTCTACAAAGAATTGAGCAACTACTTTAAATTTACTTGCACCAATTGACAATAAAACACCAATTTCATATTCTCTAGTCTTTAATGTTAAAGCTGTAATTAATGTGATAATTACTACCGCATTAATAACTACTAACCATACAATGAACGAAGCATAAATACTTAATGTATCTAGTGGTTTAGATAACTTATTGAATTCTTCATTATCAACACTAATCTTCTTATAATCACCTAAAGTATCCTTATAATCTTCTACAAACTTATCTACTTCAAGTGGATCATTTAATAATAATGTAACAGTACCTAATTGAACCTTAGAAGTATCGTCAGCTTGTGGTCTATTAGCAGGATCTTTGTAATAGTCATCATCAGGATTTTGTGATGCATAATAATCAAATGACTTTTGATTAAGAGGCAAAGTAATATTACTCAAAGTAGTACCTGGCATTAGAATCATATTATCTGGATTCTCATATGGTGAAGTCCACTTATAATTTGGACTATCAGGAGTGATAGGCTTATTATGTTCATAGATACCAATAATCTTCAATTCAACCAAATAATCACTCTCAGTTAAATCGATTCCTTGAGAAGAATACATCTTAACATCAGTTTTATTAATCGCATAATAAGTAAAAGTATCACCTACTTTTAAACCATTTTGTTCAGCTAAAGCCTTAGAAATTAAACATACTTTATTAGACTTATCAATATCTTCTTGAGTATAGAAACTACCCTCAACCACCTTATAGTCACCATCTTCAAATTCAATCATATTAGGGAAATAATTAGCCTTGATGAAATATGATGGTTCTTGATACTCCTCACAGTGTTCAGTACCATCAGCGTCATAATAACATGACATACCACCGCCCATATTACTCTCAGCATCATTATTTAAATGTACATAATCAAGAACACCATCACCATAAGCTTGGCCATTATTCATCGCATTAGCAGTCTTTACTCTACTATCTTTTAAGATATCTTTTACTTCAGCTAATGTAACACTTGGATAGTTCTTATAAGCTTTATTAATCTCATCTTCATCTTCCAAAGACTCTACATAGTTATAGTAAGCTTGATAATCAACTTGCATTGTCGCAACCGCTCTCATCTTTTGACGAGTTAAAATCTTAGCTTGACCAGCCGCATTAGAAACGCCTAAACCAACTATTACAAGAGTACCTACAAGTAAGAATGTAAGTACTAATAATATTGATTTAGAAGCCTTTCTTGTAACATTTTTAATTGCTCTATTAAAGAAATTCATATAACCTTCCTTTCTAACTTGCAGGAGCTACTTTCTTGTATAAGTCACCTGCATCACTTAACTCAATTGTGTAATAAACATCGTCGTATAAATCATCATATATTGTTTTACCGGAAATTATTGCAGCCTTATCGTAATCGTCAGTTGTGATATTATCAGCTAGTTTATAGGTAATATTTTTAGAAGATAAAGCAGACATAATATCAGATACAGTAGCTTTTACACCAGTAGAAGCGAACATATCACTTAGTTTGTAATATTTTCCTTTAGAAACAACAACACTAAATCTTGCATCTAGTGGTAAACGATCGTTGATAGTATATGTTTGTCCAGTTGAATATGAAGAAATCTCATACGAAACAATAGTTCCTTTTGCGTATGTATCAGAATATACATCAGAAGATCCAGACCAATTACCACAATATGCATCAATACCTAATTTACGTGTGTTATTACACCAATCTTCCAACTTATTCAATGAACCACCAATTGTTAACACAGATTCTAGGCTAGGATTTCCTTCAGATGCATAGAAATACTTGCCTTTATTCAACACGATATTAACTTCATCTTTAGTGGCTATTGTTTGGCCAACCTTCACATTAGAAGATAGCACCTTATCTCCGCTTTCAGAATACTTAGACGAAATATTTAACGAAGTTAAAAGATTGTTAGTACCCCATTTAGAAATTTCTTCCTCTGTCATCGAATAAATGTCAGGAACCTTAACGCCTTTGCCTTTAGAAACAGTAATAGTTAAAGTCTCATTTTGTTTCATAGTCTTATTTGCATCAATTGATTGAGAAATAACATAATCTGCATCAATTGTGTCCGAGAAGGCTTCGACTTTAACTAATTCAACTTTATTCTTCTTAGCCCATTCTTCAACTTGAGAAATTGGCTGTTTCTTAAAATCAGTAACTGTCACAGTACCTGCAGGTTGAGGCCCCTTAGATACTGAAATATTCATAGTTGATGATCTTGTAAAATCAGCCTCATCAACACCCTTAACTTCATAACTGATTACCTTATCTTTTTCTACTGTTTCATTATAAGTAGTAGTAATCTTAGCCTTAGTTAATTTATTTTCTTTAATCCAAGATTCAATCTCTGACTTAGTCATGTTCTTAATATCAGGAACACTTACCTTTTCATCAGGATCAGCACCCTTAGAAATAGTAAATGTAATCTTGACATCATTTTTCACTTTCTTACCAGCTTCAATAGATTGATCAAGGATTACATCCTCATCATTATCGAAGTTGTATTCATCCTTAAACACAATACCGCTTGTTGTAATGCCTTGTTGTTTAACCCAAGCTGCCACATCACTCTTTGTCTGCCCTACAAAGTTTGGCATTTCAATCTTTGGCGCAAAAAACAAGAAATAAGATAGAACGCCCAATACTACAACAACTACTCCAGTGATAATAAATACCTTTGGATCAATTTGTTTCTTAGGCTTTTCAACCTTAACTCTAACTTCTTCCTTATAGCTATCAGGCTTTTTGCCATCGGAAGAAAATTGACTTAGAAAATCTTTTTCAGACATTTATATAATCCTCATCTTTCCTTAACCTTAATAAGACATTAAAAAATACAGACTGTCTTATCTGTATTAATTGTACTACACATCTGTATTATTTGTACTAGTTATTTAAATCTTTTTGAAAAATTACTTTTAAAAACTCCTCAATCGCCGCAACCATTGATATTCCAAGTAAAATCCACGCATATGGTTCAAGGCAATTAAAACTTATAACCAAAGGTAAAAAGTAAATCAAGACATTAGTTGTCTTATTTAGATAAGTATGATTACTCACTAATTGTTTATGCTTAAAAGCTCCAAAAGAATAGATGATTACCCTGATTATTACAACTATTAACACGAAGTACCAAATATAGTTTGGTAAAAGCTCTAGAAGTCTTGGCATAATCTTAATTGCTAAAGCTGAATAAAAGGTCAAATCACAAACACTATCTAGCTTAGAACCAAATTCACTTACTGAATTTAACTTACGAGCCAAGAAGCCATCGATACAATCAGTAAAACCTGCAATGAAGTAAATTATAAAGAAAGATAAAGAAAAAGGTTTTAGAAACAAAATAATCAACGCTCCTAAAAGCCTTAATGACGTCACAATATTAGGAATAGTAATATATTCTTTCTTCATGACTTGATTATACACTTTTATCAGACACAAGTTGACAAACACAAGCTGAACCAATAATCAAGATTGCCCCAATTACACTATAAATATTCATAGGTTCATTAAGTAATAAAGCACCTGTTAATACTGACATAACTGGTTCTACATAACCAATAGTGGCAATATAGACAGGAGCTAGGGTCTTAATCGCATCAAAATATAGAATATAGGCAAAACCTGTATGAATTGTTCCTAGCATCGTTAATACTAGTATCGTCTTTAAATCAAATGATGTAGGAATTGACTTATTAATTAACGCAAAAGGCAATACAGTTAAGAAACTAAAGGCCAACTGCATAAAAGTCTTATCAAAAGGATTAATATTATCTAGTTTCTTATTAAAGAACACTAAGGCCACAAAACCAATAGAAGCCAATAAGCCATAGATTAATCCTGTAATATCAACATTACTCTCAGTAAAGATACCTGATAAACACAAGACACCAATAAAAGAAGATACAATACATAGTGTTTGTTTAAAACTTATTTTTTCTTTTAAGAATAAAGCTGAAATCACAATCACACTAATTGGTGCTGTATAGTTGCCAAGGGATGTAAGTGATACGGCGTACTTATAGCCATTAAATAGAAACATCTCGTTTAATCCCAAACTGATACCAGAAAGAATTAGAAATAATATATTCTTTTTTATTCCTTCTAAATCAATCTTTTGTTTCCTAAGAAACATTATAAGTAACACAAATAAAGAACCAAGGCCACCTCTAACAAGAACGGTGAATTCACCACTTACATCTATCAAAGATAGAAAGTAGCCCATGGTTCCATATAAAAATACTGAAATAAAATACTTAAAAGAATCACTCATCTAACAAACTAAAACCACATAGATCATCTACTGGTAATGAGAAACAAACAGCACCAGCCTTAGTCTCAATACCACATTCTTCGATAATTGAAGACATAATCTGGTTTTTGTCTTTCTTACCAGTAACAATCAAAATAATTTCTTTCTCCGCTACTAATGATACACCTAAAAAATTATCTATTTCATTATTACCAGCACTCTTGCCATGAATTAAAGTACCACCCTTGGCACCATTTTTTCTAGCACTTGTCATAATCGTATTAGAATAACCACTATTAGCAATAGTTACAATCAATTCATATTTATTATCTTTCATCGCATCTTTCCTTTCACTAATCTTTTGCCCCTGTAAACATAAATTAAGCTCTCGCTTACCTCCAAAAGAAGATAATGGACAAATAAACACCACACCATGTCCTGGTCTATCAATATCTAATCTATTAATCAAATTTCTCTTAACTTTCTTAAAGTTATCTATAGTCACAAAAGAAATAATTAAAGACTTCTTACTTTGTTGAAGACCAAGATAATCGATAATATCAAAGGAAGCCAAGCCCTCACAAGAGGCAATATATGACCTCTCAATATGTAACTTCTTATATTGCTCTAAGAACTCATTCCTTCTATTCTTATCACAAATTGTAAACATTAAATATACTTCCATAGGCTAAAACTCAATGATGTCCTTATCATCATAATTCTCAAACATTTCCAAAATCTTATTCTCAAAGACTTCACTCTTAACATGACTTTGTTTAAACTTATAAATCAAACCCAATAACTGAATAGTAATAAGCGGTGCTAAGGCTACTAGTGCTACAACACCAAAACCATACAAGGCAATGTCCTTACCCTGTAAGATACAAGCACCCTGTGCAAGTGGTAATAAGAACGTAGCCGTCATAGGACCTGAGGCAACACCACCTGAGTCAAACGCAATAGCGGTAAAGATATTAGGTACAAAGAATGTTAATACTAGGGCAATCAATAAACCAGGTACCATAATATACATGATAGAGAAATCAAAGATGATTCTTGTTAGTGATAGGCCAATCGCCAAAGATACACCAACTGATAAAGAAAATAACATTACTCTTTCAGATATAGCACCCTCAGTAATTTGTTCAACCTGCTTAGTCAAAATAGCTACAGCTGGTTCTACTCTTACAATCAAGAAACCAATAATCATGCCAAAGGGAATGATTAGATATGAAGGTAACATACTACCAATATAATTGCCCATAGACACAAAGCCTACATTAGCTCCACACATAAATAGGAACAAACCAATATATGTATACAACAAGCCCATGCCAATCTTAATATGTGTTTCCTTAGATACTTTTAAGAAAACAAAATTATAAATCTCAAAGAACACAATAATTGGTAATAAGGCTACACCGATCTCTTTCATATAAGTTGGAAAAGCATGTAAGAATATAGTCTTTAGTTCATAAGTATCCATTGGATATAGTGCTTGCTCAATTGACACAT
This sequence comes from uncultured Erysipelotrichaceae bacterium, assembly GCA_934725085.1. Taxonomy (GTDB): domain Bacteria; phylum Bacillota_I; class Bacilli_A; order Erysipelotrichales; family Erysipelotrichaceae; genus Colivicinus. The sequence goes on from CAKVAL010000005.1 coordinate 18,886, forward strand.
TCAAATCACCACTAAAGAATAAACTCAATATCATAACCATTAGAATTGGTCCAATTGAACATAAGGCAACTAAACCAAAGCTATCATCTTCAGCTTTGTTATCACTTCTTACCGAACTAATACCTAAACCAAGTGCCATAATAAAAGGTACTGTCATCGGTCCTGTAGTTACACCACCTGAATCAAAGGCTACTGATAAAAATGATTTAGGAATAAAAGCTGATAAGATCAATACTATCGCATATAGTCCAATCAACATCTTAGACAACGACCAGCCAAACAAGATTCTTAAGATGGCTAAGGCTAAAAAGAAACCCACACCAATAGCCACTGTAGCAATCAAGACACTATTTGGAATCGATGTAACCTGATGTGCCAATACTTGTAAGTCGGGTTCTGATATAGTAATCATGAAGCCTAACAAAAAAATGATGGGAATGATTAGTCCAATCTTTTTAGTCTTAACTAAACTAGAACCAACCAATTCACCAATATGGCTCATAGACTTTTCAGCACCTAGGTTAAAGAAAATCATTCCTAGCATTACTAGTAATGATCCAAACACAAACTGTAATAATAAGCCATTATTAATAGGTATGATAAACATACCATTTAATAAAACTAATAATAAAACAGGAAAAACCGCCACGAGCGACTCGTGGGATTTTTCCTGTAGATTTTCATTTAATGTCTTTAAAAATATTTTCTTGCGATCTCTCAATACACATTTCCTCCTTATTTCTTATCTTTTTCAATCAATTCTTTAATAGCTTCAACAGCTACACAAATTGCAGCCTCAGTATCATGACATTGAGGATTATCTAACCCCGCTAATGCACGCTCTTGATTAGCTACAACTAAGAAACAACTACCACATCTTACTTTTCTTGCTGAAGCGCAAATAAATAAGGCAGCAGATTCCATTTCACTTGCCAAAGTATGAAGCTTCTTCCAAGCATCCCACTTATTAATTAATTCATAACTTACAGGCATCTTCTCTGGCTCATGTTGTCCAAAGAAAGCATCCTTGCATTCAACAACACCAACATGGTTCTTATAACCCAATTTGTTAGCGGCATTATATAAGGCATTTGTAATTTCAAAATCAGCAACAGCTGGGAATTCAATTGGTGCATATTCCTTAGAAGTACCTTCCATTCTAATTGCACCATTAGCGATAACAACATCACCACCAACTACATCTAATTCCATACCACCACATGTACCAACTCTAATAAATGTATCAGCACCACATTTAATTAATTCTTCCATAGCAATAGAGGCGCTAGGACCTCCAATACCAGTAGAAGTTACGGATACCTTCTCACCATTTAAATAACCAGTATATGTAATATATTCTCTTGAATCAGCAACTAACTTTGCATCATCGAAATGTTTTGCGATCTTTTCACAACGCTTAGGATCTCCAGGAAGAATGACATAACGTCCAACATCTCCTACTCCTACTCCAGTATGGTATTGTTTACCTGAACCTTCAGTATAGTCTATCATATTAAAATTCTCCTTGTTACTTTTATAATTTTACCTTTTTTCCTTTACATTTGAAAGTAAAAAATGCTAGAATGATTAGGCGCATAGGGGTGTGGTACAATGGTAGTATACCGGTCTCCAAAACCGTTGATGGGAGTTCGATCCTCTCCACCCCTGCCATATAGTCTTAAAACGCCCTAATAATGGGCATTTTTTTATTTTTAGGAAGGATTTAGGCACTAATTTATTCAATTTATTTTTTAAATAAACATCAAGAAGTGTTCAAAATTAGTGAATTTTTTTAATATATCGAAAACAACAAAAAAGATATGGAATCAACCATACCTTAATCCATTTTATTAATAACAGTCACAAAACCAAAGATATTGGCACCAACCACAAGATTACCACCTGCACCATATTCTTTCGCAGTATTAGCTACATTGTGATAGATATTAACCATCATTTCTTTTAACTTAGCATCAGTCTTCTCAAATTCCCACTTTGTGCCTTCTTCGTTTTGAACCATCTCAAAATAGCTACAACCAACTCCACCTGCATTAGCAGCCTTAGCTGGGCCAAATAAGACATCGTGTTCTTGTAGATACACAGTCGCATCAAGAGTTGTAGGCATATTAGCACCCTCACTCACACATAGACAACCATTTTCTACTAAAGCCTTAGCACTATCTAAATTAATTTCATTTTGAGTAGCACAAGGTAGACAAATATCACACTTAATCTTAAAGACATCACTAGGATTTGTATAATACTTAGCAGTATCTGAATACTTTAAGTAATTCTCAATTGATTGACGATTTTCCTTAGCCTTAATTAACAATTTATAATCAATGCCCTTTTCATCAACGATATAACCATTTCTATCAGACATTGCAATAACTGTAGCACCAAGTTCACTTGCCTTAGCGCATGCATAAGTAGATACATTACCAGAACCAGATACAATTACTTTCTTATCCTTAAAACTTAAACCATGATCATTTAACATTTCTTCAGTGAAATAGCATAAACCATAGCCTGTAGCCTCAGTTCTACCTTTTAATCCACCCTTATCTAAAGGTTTACCAGTTAAAGTACCAATATCACTACGATACTTTAAATATTGATCAATCATATAACCAACTTCAACACCACTTACACCGATATCACCAGCAGGAACATCAGTCTTTGAACCAATGAAAGGATATAGTTGATCCATAAGCGCTTCACAGAATCTTTTAATTTCAGCAGGTGACTTACCATGAGGATCAAAGTTACTACCACCTTTACCACCACCCATTGGACAACCAGTTAAAGCATTCTTAAATGTTTGTTCAAAAGCTAAAGACTTTAAAATTGAAAGATTAACATTCTCATTAAAACGTAAACCACCCTTAAAAGGACCAATCGCATTATTATTTTGAACACGATAACCACGATTTACTTGAATATTTCCATTATCATCCAACCACTCAACCTTGAATTCAATAACTCTACAAGGTTCAGCAATTCTCTCCAAATATTTCTTAGCTGCAAGCTCTGGATGAACATCATAGAATGGTTCTAATGACTCAAACACTTCCTTAACTGCATTTAAGAATTGTGTTTCACCAGGTGCATATTTGCATACATATTCATAAGCTTGTTTAACATATTCATTTTTCATAAACTAGTACTCTCCTAGAAAAATATTATAAATAACTATGTAATTAATTTCAATGAATGAAAATATTTACAATATATATTCAAACAATAATATTAAAATATGATAGTATAAATATAGAAACGGTACCCCGTAACCATAAAGTCCGCGAGGCCACCGTTTTTTTTAATTACTTAAAAAGTTCTGATAACCAGAACTTTTTAAAACAACGATACCTGGTTAGAATCATCCAAGTCATCTAAGACATGCAAATCATCTAACTTCTTAATTAAAGTATTCGACAACTGTGTACGATCACTCAAGTCTTCCTTAGACAAGAAAGGCATCTTCTCTCTTGCCTCAACGATACTAATCGCAACGTTGGCACCAAGACCATCAATAATAGTAAACGGTGGAATAATCTCATGATTATTATCAGGATTAACCCTAAATTCAGTTGCCAAAGACTTATATAAATCGATATTAATCAAACGATACCCTCTAGATACCATCTCATAACATACTTCAATAGTATTGAAAATATCCTTCTCCTTCTTAGAGATAGGATTCTCCCTAGAATTCATCTTAGCCTGTAGTTCCTTCATACGAGCATAGATACTATCCGCATCCTTCAACATCGTTTCAAGTTCATAGGCATCACATCTAAGCGTAAAGTAAGAAACATAATAATACTCAGGATAATAAACCTTAAACCAAGCCACCCTGACCGCCATGATACAATAGGCAACCGCATGGGCCTTAGGGAACATATATTTAATCTTCTTACAAGACTCAATATACCATCTAGGAACATTATGCTCCTCCATCAGTTTTTCTTCCTCAGGTGTTAAACCCTTACCCTTTCTGACCTTTTCCATCAAAGTAAATGAAGTCAAAGGCTCAAGGTTATAGCTCATCAAAGTACCCATGATATCATCACGACAACCAATAACATCTCTTAGGGCAATACCTTGGTGAATCAATTCTTGGGCATTACCACGCCATACATCGGTACCATGTGACAAACCAGAAATCTGCACAAGATCAGAGAATACCTTAGGACGAGTCTCCTCAATAGTATTACGAGTATTCAAAGTACCAAATTCAGGAAGACCGCAAGCACCTGTCTCCTCATGATAATTTGGATTAATAATATTTAATTCCTTAGAACTAGAGAACAAAGACAATACTCTAGCATCATTCATCGGAATAGTCTTAACATCAATACCAGAAACATTCTCAAAAAGACGCATAGCCGTAGGATCGACATGCCCTAAAATATCAAACTTTAAGATATTATCTGAATAATCATGATATTCAAAGTGAGTTGACTTCCAAGGTGCTTCCTTATCATTGGCAGGATATTGAATAGGCGTAACATCCTCAATCTCCATCGTATCTGGAAGTACAACAATACCACCAGCGTGTTGCCCAGTAGTACGCTTAACACCAGCACAACCACTGGCAAGTCTATCCTTTTGGGCCCTACTCATATTAGTAATACCCTTTTCTTCACAATATCCTGACACATAACCAAAGGCTGTCTTATCAGCGACTGTAGAAATAGTACCAGCTCTAAAGACATTATCCTTACCAAAGATTTCTCTTGTAAATAAGTGAGCACGAGGCTGATAATCACCAGAGAAATTTAAGTCAATATCGGGAACCTTATCACCATTAAAACCCATGAAAGTCTCAAATGGGATATTTTGACCATTACCTTTCATGATCTCACCGCACTCTGGACAGGCTTTATCTTCTACGTCATAACCACTAGCCGCATCTTTAATCCACTCAAAATGATGACACTTAGGACATACATAATGTGGAGGCAGTGGGTTAACCTCAGTAATACCACTTAAAGTAGCTACCAAAGAAGAACCAACGGAACCTCTTGAACCTACAATATAACCATCATCATTAGAACGCTTAACCATCAAGTGACAAGTATAGTAAATAACACCATAACCATTACCAATAATCGCATCCAATTCTTTCTTAATACGATCAACAATAAATTGGTCATAATCCTTACCATATAAAACCTCAGCCTGATAATAAACAAGACGAGTCAAATAATCATCAGCCGAAATAACCTCATCAGTATGCACAAAAGGCTCTTCAACAATACGACACTCCTTAGCCTTCTTTATTGCATCCAAAACTCTAGGAGGCCTTAATTCATCAGAGAAAGGAGTGATATTTTCACACAATTCACTTATCTTCAAAGGATTTTCGATAACTAATTCCCTAATTAGCTTTTCATCCTCTAACCACGCAAAACAATCAAGCATCTCTCTTGTATTACGGAAATGTTGATCAGGACTCACCTGCTTTGCCCTTTTCTCCTTATCAAATAGATACAAAGGATGATGAGCACCACCAATGGCTTGTGCTGAAATATACACATCCCTTAATATCTTTTCTTCTTTCTTAATATAGTGAACATCGCCTGTGGCAACCACAATCTTATTTTGTCTTTTTGCCTCAGTAATAATATCCCTTAAGTAATCCTTTAAACGCTCCTTAGTAAAAGACTCACGATCTCTATATAAGTAACTATAGTTTTCTAATGGTTGTACCTCAATATAATCATAGAAAGAAATAGCCTTGGCAAGTTCTTCCCTAGATCTTGTTGAAGCTATCTCAAAAACTTCACCATTTAAACAAGCTGAACCAATAAGTAAATCTTTACGATATTCATCAAGTGTTTGTTTAAAGATTCTTGGTTCCGCAATAAAATCAGAACTACTATCCTTACTATTAGCCTTACCAAAAACAGCCAATTGATCAGTATTAGAAATAGATACAAGCTTAAACAAAGACTTTAGGCCAGCTTTGTTCTTACATAATACTGTTGTATGGAAAGCTCTACTCTTTACAAATGCATCTTCACCCTGATAAGCCTTCAATTGATTTAAAGTTTTAACATTAACCTTAGTTAAATCCTTCAACATCAAATTAAAGATTCCAGCCAATACTTCAGCATCATAATTAGCTCTATGCGCTACTTCTTCATCATATGGTACCCCATATTGTTTAGCTATCTTACCCAATTTAAAAGCACGTCTTGTCTTAAACATGGATCTTGAAAGGTCCAAGGTATCAATTACTGGATTTTCAAGCTTAGGCAAACCTAAACGATCTAATTCAGCATTCAAGAAACCATAGTCAAACGATGCATTATGAGCAACCAACACTCTACCCTTAATAAAATCTAAGATTTCATCCTTACATTCTTCAAAAGTTCTTGCGTTTTCAACATCACTATCAGAAATATTAGTTAAATTCTTAATTGTTTCACTAAGCTTAAAAGGAGGCTTAACAAAGAAGTCACGTTCTTCTTTAACCTGACCCTTGTACATTAAAACCGCACCAAATTCAATAATATGATCATAACGTGTTGATAAGCCTGTTGTTTCCAAGTCAAATACGATATATTCTTGATCCAACAATAAATCATCATTACTGTTATAAACAATCTTAAGCTCAGGATAAACCATATTCATTTCACAACCATATAATAGTTTGAAATCGAAAGTATCCTTATCAGCGCCCTTCTTAATACCCTTATAAGTTACAAAAGCCTCATGGAAACCCTGTAAATCCAAGTGGTCCGTAATCGCAACAGCCTTATGACCATACTTATAAGCAGCCTTAACCAAATCAGTAGGCGAAGACACACCATCCATTTCACTTAATTTAGTATGAGCATGAAGCTCAATTCTCTTCTCTTTTTCATCATCAACTAAAGGACTAGGATCATCGATATATTCAATCGCATCTACTTCAAATTCATAATCATTAGAGAAAGTATTAAAACGATAGTTACCATAAACAGTACACCACTTACCCTCTTTATTATTCTTTAAATCATCCTTAGAAAAACGTTTACCCTCCATCATCTTAGCGATACAGGCATTAGTTGTATCCTTAAGATAAATCATTTGAATAATAATACCAGTTCTAGTAGTTCGCTCATCGATCTTAAAAATTTGAGCACTTAACTTAACATTGTAAGCAACATCATCCAAGTCATCAATAATAACAGGTTTGTACTCAACTGTCTTTCTCTTATAATTATTAAACTTTGGCTTTCCATCAGAATTGTTATTATTAAAAGAAGGCTTAGAATCATTACTTGATACCACTTCCAAAGGCTTTCTTACTTCAATCTCAGGCTCTTCATCGATTTGTTTAAGTTCCATCTCAATAGGCTTACGATAACCTAAGTCATAGAAAAACAACTTTAAATCATCAATAAATTCTCTATCGTGTTCATAAGCATCTTCATCAATATAAGACAAGATAAAACCATTATCACTTCTAACAACCAAGGCATTATTAAAAGCATGATAACTATCCTTAAAGCCTTGTACAATAGCACTAATTTCCTTATGACTTAATTCATCATCCTTGACATTAAAATATAAACGAACATGAGAAAAACCAAACGCCTTAAAATAAGCAGCCAATTCCCTTACTGCCTCAAGAGGCAATATCTTTTCATTTTCAATCTTAAGAATCAAAGAGTCTTTATTTTTCTTATATAAAGAATCAACAACATTAAAAGACTTGAACAATTCACAAGTCTCTTCATCATAATTCTTCTCACTTAAAAAAGTATCTATATTAAATTTATTCATTTCCTGCTAGTTTTTCTAATGCATCCTTGGCTGCATTCTTTTGAGCTTCCTTCTTACTACTACCAATACCAGTACCATATACTAGACCACCAATCTTAACGGCAATCTTGAATTCTGGCTTATTACTAGGTCCTTTAGCATAAACAAGCTCATAATTAATTGATTTTCTAGAATCAGCCTGTACATATTCTTGAAGCTTTGTCTTATAGTCAAAAGTTGTTTCATCAATTTCCTTGACAAATTCCAACATTAAATAATCAAGAAGCTTATAAGTATTCTTAATATCAGTATCCAAATAAACAGCCCCAATAAAGGCCTCAAACATATCTGAAATAACTGAATCACGATCTCTACCGCCAGTCTTCTCTTCACCCTGACCAAGCTTTAAATATTTGTTTAATCCAAACTTGCGAACAACTTTTGCCAAACCCTTTTCACATACAAGATTAGCTCTTCTTGTAGACATAATACCCTCTTTTAAAGGAGGATCAATGGCATAAAGTCTTTCTGCTGAATAAATTTGTAAAACAGCATCTCCCATAAATTCTAATCTTTCGTTGTCATGGCACTTACCCTTATGTTCATTAACATAAGAAGAGTGAATAAAAGCTTGTTCAATTAACTTTGAATCATTGTGTACGATTCCGATGTCATCTAAAAAATCAAAAATAGTCATACAAGTATTATACATTAATCCCCTACTATTGAGCCCATCACTCTTAAAACATCATCATAAAACAATTTATTTTCAACATTATCTAGATTATCCATAATTTCTTTAGCATCCTCTTTACTAGCCTCAATAAAGTTAGTATCACTAAACAAATTGCCCAAGATAAAAGTAGGCAAACCCGATTGTCTTGTACCCAAGATATCACCAGGCCCTCTTAACATTAAGTCTTGTTCACTTATTTTAAAACCATCATTAGTCTTAACTAAAACTTCTAGTCTTTTTAAAGTCTCGGGTTCATTACTATTAGTCAACAAGTAACAAGTTCCCTTATCGCTTCCTCTTTGTACCCTACCTCTTAATTGATGAATCTGACTTAAACCAAATCTATCAGCATCATAAATAACCATCACTGTCGCATTAGGCACATTGATACCTACTTCAATTACGGTAGTAGAAACTAAAACTTGAATCTTATTATCTCTAAACTCATCAAGTATTTCATCCTTCTCTTCACTTGTCTTCTTACCATGTAATAAGGCTACCTTATAAGGTTTAAAGACATCAATCAAACTTTCATATAAGCTATTTACATCCTTGCCCTTAAAACTATCACTAGCTTCAATACTAGAAGCAACAATATAAATCTGTTTGCCTAAGTCTAGTTGTCTTTTTAAATCATCGAGAATATCCACAATACTATTCTTCTTAATCAAATAAGTATCGCAACCCTTTCTACCACTTGGCATACTCATAACTGAAGATATATCCATATTTCCATATAAAGAAGAAGCTAAAGTACGTGGTATTGGTGTAGCTGACATCATCAAAACATCAACATTTTCACCTTTTTCTTTTAAAACTCTTCGTTGTTTTACACCAAAACGATGTTGTTCATCAGTGATAACCAAGCCCAACTTATTAAACCCTACATCATCACTAAATAAGGCATGAGTTCCAATGACTACATCTATTTCACCATTAGCCAACATTTCTTTAATCTTCTTATTCTCATTACTACTTCCAACCAATAGCTCTACTCTTAGATCCTTAAACATCTTCTTAAAAGACAAGTAATGTTGTTTCGCAAGTATTTCAGTAGGAGCCATCAAAGCACCCTGGTAGCCAGCTAAATAATTTGCATATAGTCCAATAAAAGCTACAATAGTCTTACCACTGCCTACCTCACCCTGTAATAGTCTATACATCGGTCTATCACTTCTTAAATCATTTAAGATAGCCTGGATACTACTTTTTTGATCAACTGTTAATGAATAGGGTAAATCCTTAATAAATGAATTTATCTTTTCTATATCAAACACCTTGGCATCCTTAAGCACCACCTTATCATCACCACTTAATATTCCTAAAGATAAATAAAAACGTAAGAATTCATCATACTTAAGACGTGCTAAGGCCTTCTTTAATTCATTTACACCACTTGGATTATGAATACTATATAAGGCTTCATATAAATCAATTAAATGATGTTTATTTAATAAATGTTTAGGAACTAAATCATTAACTGTCTTTACCTTCTTAAAAGTATAGTTAACTAAATTCTTGACCTCATTTTGTTTAATGCCTTCTTTAATAGAATAAACAGGTGTAATACCTAAGATTTCATTTATATCCTTGGTATAAAAATTAGAAGCCGTTACCCTATTTTTACCCTCATACTTACCAACAATTGTCAATTTATGTTCATTATTAGTACTAACCCAAGGTCGATTAAAAATAGTTATTAATAATTCTTCTTCCTCATAAAGAACCCTAAAAGAAGTCTTAGACATCTTGCCCTTGAATCTAAAGGTTGTAGGTCTAGATATTAATTCAGCCTCAAAGACTACCCTCTCTCCCTCTTTAAAATCTGCATAATGAGTTAAATTAAATTCTTCATATTTAAAAGGATAATAATGCAAGATATCATTACTATCTTTTAAATCAAGACGCTTACATATATTCATCCTCTTATCTGTTAATTTAAGTTCTTCTAAATCCATATCTTAATTTTAAACCAAAACCATAAAAAAATGCCCTAGCAAGCTAGAACATTAATTTGTTAAATGGTCCCCAAAGTGGGACTTGAACCCACACTGTTTCCAACACGATTTTGAGTCGTGCGCGTCTGCCATTCCGCCATTCGGGGATACCTAAATATGATAACACATTAATTTTGTTTTTTGACATCATAATAGATAAAAAGATGAATTAAAATTATCACACTAAGTAAAATAAGCTCATGAATACTATAAACCCTAAAAGAATCAAAGTAATAAATAGTATCAATAAATATCGTTATTCCTAATATCTTTAGACAATAATTAGATTTCTTTAAACTATACATACGATAATTGATAATGTTGATATAAGTAACATATAGTATTAAACCTAAAGACATGTAGGCAAATACCTCATGCATATTAGAAAAGAAATCACCACTACCTTCTACATAGGGAAAAATAGAGGCAACAAGGGGTGCTAATAAACATAAGATACTTTTCTTCTTTAAGATAATAGAAGTCTTATATAAAGATAAACCTAAGACAATACTTAAACCCATCACAAATAGATAACCATAAAAGTCACCACTCATCATTGAATAGTTATAAGTAAAAGGATCTTTTATAAAAGTAGCTACAAATAAATATATAAGACTAATTAGATAAATAATCATAGGCATTTCTTAGGTTAAAACCACTTCTATTTAAGAAAATCTCTCCCCTATAAGTAAAACCATTATTATAAAGACACTTAATCATACTCTTATTATCAGGATGAGTATCCACCCTTATATAATCATGATCCTTCTTTACATAATCGAAGATATATTTGGCAACACCCTTGCCCTTGTATTCATTTCTTACCGCAAAACGATGGACTACTACATAATCCTTATTTGTTGACCATTCACCCTTATAAATAACATCATAAGTAGGTTCATAATTACCAACACAAAAGACTCCAATGATTAAATTATCTTCTTTTACTACATATAAAGAATCATGAGTAATATCATTTACAAGCACATCTTTATTAGGATAAGCATCTTGCCACTGGTCTATGCTTTGACTTTTTAGATAAGCCTTAGCTTGGTCTATTATCTCCATAATAGAATCCAAGTCTAAGACATTAGCTTTAGTTATAATCATTAGCACTCTTCTTTCTAATAGAAGGATGATCAGCCTTAATAGTTTTAGTACCATGAGGATAAGAAAAGGCAACAGTCACAAAATCACCATCACACTTAACCACAACACCCTCACCAAAGATCTTATGAATAACAACATCACTCTTACGATATCTCGACGGTCTTCTAGGTGCTTCTTTCTTAGGTTCAATAGAAGAAATCTTAGCAGTAAATGGTATATCAAAGACACTTTGTTGCTTAAGAACTGGCTTATCTAAATGCTCAATATACTTTTCATCAACTTCATTGACAAACCTACTAGTAGTCTTAGCACTATTGACAACATATGAGAAAGATGAAGTATCCGTTAAAGTCAACTTTTCCTTAGCTCTTGTATAAGCTACATAAGCAAGTCTTCTTTCTTCTTCAACACCCTTTTGTTCTAACATGGTACGCTCACTTGGGAAGATACCTTCTGATAAGCCAACCACAAAGACAACTTTAAACTCAAGGCCCTTGGATGCATGAATAGTCATCAAACTAACCGAAGTTGAACCATCAGTATTAGCCTTATCAGTATATAAAGAAATCATAGAAAGATAATCAGCCAAAGTACTGCCAGGATAAGTTTCCTGATAATCCTTAATATCATCAATCAAAGACTTAACGTTTTCAATACGCTCTGTCTCATTCTCTTTCTCCAACATTGAACGATAACCAGATTGTTCAAAGACATCAGTTAATACTTCCTCTAATGGTTTACCATCTAAAGAAGATTTCCATCTTTCTACCATATCCACAAAAGACTCTAAAACACTTTGATTCTTTGCGAATAAGCCCTGTTTTACTACTTCATACATTGAAATATTATTTTCTTTCGCAAGTGAAAAGATAGTATCAATAGACTTTTGACCAATACCTCTTTTTGGTTGATTAATAACTCTTTGGAAAGCTAAATCATCACCAGTCACAATAAGTCTTAAGTAAGATAAGATATCTTTAACTTCCATTCTTTCATAGAATCTAATACCACCATAGATAACATAAGGAATTCTATTTTCAATAAAAACCTTTTCCACTTCTCTTGACAAGTAGTTAGAACGATATAAGATCGCAATATCATTATATTCATAGCCCTGTTTCAACAAGCTTTGAATACAACTCACAATATAATAAGCCTCACTTGTTTCATCAGGTAAAGTCTTATGAACAATCTTATCGCCATCACCATTCTCAGAGAACAAGTCCTTAGGAACACGTGACTTATTATATTTAATAAGAGAGTTAGCTCCTTCTAGGATATTGTTAGTAGAACGATAATTTTGATTCAAAATAATCGTCTTAGTATTCTTAAAATCCTTATCAAAATTCACAATGATATTAACATCAGCACCACGCCAAGTATAAATAGTCTGGTCTGGATCACCTACCACATAAACATTGTCATGGGTTGAAGATAATAATTTAATTAATTCATATTGAGTCTTATCGATGTCCTGGAACTCATCAACATGAATATAAATAAACTTAGATGACCATTTCTTTAAGATATCCTTATGTAACTTAAATAATCTAACTGTAAAAAGAATCAAATCATCAAAATCTAGGGCATACAATGACTTTAATCGCTCATCATAATACTTATAGACATTAACCTTATCAACTAGCTTCTTCTCACCATAGGCTTGATCCATCGCCTTTTCATAAGATAATTCTTCATACTTACAATTCGCAATATAATCAAGGGCACTACCATAAGATAAGTCCTTCTTATCGATATTAAATTCCTTATAAGCCTCTTTCAAAATAGTCTTTTGGTCATCCGCGTCTACAATAGTAAAATTCTTAGGATAGCCAAAAACACCAATTTCTTCTTTTAAAATACGCACACATAAAGAGTGAATTGTTGAAATAAAAGCACCATCTCCAGCCTCACCCAACATTTCACTGATTCTATTTTTCATTTCATTGGCAGCCTTATTAGTAAAGGTAATCGCCAAAACATTCTTAGGATTAATATGTTTTTGTTCAATCAAATAAGCGATACGCATTGTCAAAACACGTGTCTTACCACTTCCTGCACCTGCAATAATTCTTAGATGCTTAGACTCATCAATTACTGCCTCTTTTTGTTTATCATTTAAACTAGAATAACTAACCACAGATTGTAAATTCTCCCACTTTCTTATATCCAATTTTCATATAGACACTTGCCGCATCTGGATTGTTATAGAATAGACAAGGCATCTTATTTTCCTTTAATAAATCATCACTTAACTTAGCTACAAGCTTTGAGGCATAACCCTTTTTACGCTCACTTTCAATTGTTCCAACACTAACAATCATTGCCAAACCTTTACATTCAGCGGTACTTGCACCAATACTTACGATATTTCCATCTTTATAAAGGGCATAATATCTAGCACTCTTAGGATGTTCTAAATTATTCTTAATATCTTCAAACTTTAGATGATCACCAAAGATAGATGTTTGAACTAAATGATAAGCTTTCGCATCATCTAATCCAATTCTTCTAATATCTTCATCATTATTTAAAAACTTCTCATTAACATGTTCAATACTTGCGAAATAGCATGGTTTTCTTACATAAGTATCAGGAAAGTTAACCTTAGATAAGACGCTTGTCTTACCATTGAAGTTCATATGACCATATTCATTAATCAATTTACTTACAAAGTCATTATCAACTTCATTACTATTCGATGAAATAACCATATTACTCAAATACTTTAGATAGATAGTCTTAATACCCTTATCATCCTCATCTACCCATACATCCATGGTTTCACTATCAACCCCAAAGTTTAAAATATCGCCAATGGCGAACAAATTCATTACCTTATCTAGATATAAATAATCTAATAATTTTCTTGTGTCTTCATTAATACATTTTTTAATCATGCTCAATATTATACAACAGTTTTATTTATTAAATTCTTGTTATAAAATTGTCTTATGTTATACAGTGAAAATATTAAAGACTATTATCTTTTAGATGCAGGTGACTGTGAAAAACTAGAAGTTTGGGGTCCCTACATTTTAAGAAGACCAGATCCAATGGCTATCTGGAAGAAACAAAAACCTGAGCTTTGGGATAAAGCTGACGCTATCTACCACCGTTCTAAGACTGGTGGTGGTTATTGGGAATTTAAGAAGAAACTACCTGAAAAATGGCATATTCATTATAAAAATTTGACTTTTAAAGTATCGCCAACCAATTTTAAGCACACTGGAATCTTTCCAGAACAAGCTGCCAATTGGGACTTTATTTACGATAAGTTAAAGGATAGACCTGATGCTAAGGTGTTAAACCTTTTCGCCTACTCTGGAGCTGCCACAACCGTTGCGGCAAGTGCAGGTATTAGTGAAGTAGTCCATGTCGATGCATCTAAGGGCATGGTTGAATGGGCTAAAGAAAACAGAGACCTATCAAACTTACAAAATGCATGCATCAGATATATCGTTGAAGATTGTCTAAAGTTCATGAAAAGAGAAGTTAGAAGAGGAAGAAAATATGATGGTATTATTATGGACCCACCTTCTTATGGTAGAGGACCTAATAATGAAATCTTCAAGTTTGAGGAACAAATTGGACCTTTAATCGAAGAAGCTGCCAAATTATTGAGTGATGACCCACTATTCCTTATCGTTAATACTTATACAACAGGCTATTCTTGTACAACTATTGAAAATGTTATTAGAGGATATTTACCGGGCTCGAATCCACCGGGCACGAATCCTCATGGGGAAGAAATAGGCGTCAAGATGAAAGACATCGACTTCTTCTTACCATGTGGCTTTACAACAAGGTGGACAAAATGAATTTAAAGGTAATCTATGAAGACAATCATTTGTTGGTAGTAGATAAGCCAATAAATGTACCCATGCAACTAGATAGTTCTAATGATTTAGATCTACTTACAATGTGCAAAGATTATTTAAAAGAAAAATACAACAAACCAGGTAATGTCTATTGTGCCCTGTTACATAGACTAGATAGACCAGTAAGTGGCGTTTGTGTCTTTGCGAAAACTAGCAAAGCTGCCTCAAGATTATCTAGCGATATTCAAGCTCATAAGTTTAAGAAAGAATATCTAGCAGTAGTCTATGATAATGGTCTAGATGATAAAGGTATTTTTGAAGACATGCTCTTAAAAGATGAAAAAACCAATATGGTTAGGGTTGATAAAAGAGGTAAGGACGCTAAATTAGATTATGAAGTTCTAAAAAGAAAAGATAATTTAGCCTTAGTAAAAATCAATCTACATACTGGTAGATCTCATCAAATAAGAGTTCAATTCTCAAGTCGTAATCACCCACTATGGGGAGATCAGCGTTACAACAAGGATGCCAAAGTAGGACAACAAATCGCCCTACATTCATATAGATTAACGATTACTCATCCTGTAACGAAAGAAAAGATGACTTTTGTGTGTGATACCGATAGAGTTCCCTTTAAGGAGGTTAAACAATGACGGTGAAGAAAAAGAAAAGAAGATTAAACGGACGTTTCATTGCCCTAGTATGTGTTGTGTTATTGATAGGACTATCTATCTACAAGATTCCTCATTTCATCAATACCAACAAACTAGAAGCACTAGGCTATGATGATACCGCAATCAGTGCTATTTATAAAAAAGGTCTACGTAAAGATATCTTAAAGAATGAATATTATAGTGATTATCTAAATAGTGAAGTTTCCAAGGATTCATTTAATAAGAAGTATCTAAGACTATATACAATGTGTGATTATCTAGATGAATCTTATTTCGAATTATATGAATCTTTAAAGGAAAAGAAAGAATACACTGATGAAGAATTAGAATTATTGTTCGCTAACTTAAAAGACTATGATTTAAAACCATTATTCGTCTTTGAAAAACTAGATTCAATTGAAGATTATATTGATGACTGTCTAAGACATGAGAACTCAGAAAATAGTTTCACAGTAAGTGGTGATTATCTAAAACCATATGAGAATGTAATTAATGTAAGTGATCCTGAAAGTATTGAAACTTATGTTTCTACTAAATCTTATATTGGTGAATATGAACCAGTTAAGAGAGTAGAAATCAATTCACTTCATGCAGTACCTGGCGTGGAACTTGAATCAAGAGCCTTATTAGCTTATACCGAAATGTGTGAAGCAATCAGAAAAGAAGATTTAAGTATGGCCATCTATGCATATCAAGGCTATATCTCTTATGAAAAACAGAAACAACTTCATATCGACGATGATGTAAATTTCGAAGCAGGTTATAGTG
Source organism: uncultured Erysipelotrichaceae bacterium (assembly GCA_934725085.1). Classification (GTDB taxonomy): domain Bacteria; phylum Bacillota_I; class Bacilli_A; order Erysipelotrichales; family Erysipelotrichaceae; genus Colivicinus. Next base: position 35,750 of record CAKVAL010000005.1, read on the forward strand.
ATATGCAGACAGGCTTAGCTGTTTATGTCCTAGCTAGCGAAAACCCTAAGGCTAGTGCCTTCAAGGATTGTAAAGTATATGCATGGCTACAACAACATGCCCATGAATATGGCTTCATTCAAAGATTCCCAGAAGGAAAATCAGCCTTCACAGCCCATAGCGAAGTACCTAATATGTATCGTTATGTTGGTGTTGATTTAGCTACTAAGATCTATGAAAGTGGCTTAAGCTTTGATGAATATTACTTCAACTATATGAAATAAGAAAAGAGGTTACCCATAATATCAAGAATTATGGATACCTCTTTTATTTTGCGATCGCTATACTATCGCTTCCTAGGAACAATTCCTTAGCATTATTAAGATTATCAACAGTATCAAAATTAGAATAGATACCAGTAATAATAGAATCTTGAACAAATAAGACACTTGGATAATTACCTAATTCTCCACTATCTAGAAACTTAGGAATCTTGTTCATAATAGATGCTAGTGGAGCCTTTAATTCATCCGCAATCTTTTCATTACCCTTATCACTTGTATTAATCACAAAGATTTTAATATCCTTATTATTATCATCATAGAATGTATTGATAATATCGATTAATTCAGGGTCGTAACCACTAACCATAATAAAAGCTATCTGATCCTTTGTATAATCAATATTAAAATCTATTTCACTCTTAAAATTAGATTCATCATTATATTGATTATTGAAATCAAAAGTTTGACCAATATGTTTTAAAGTTAAATAAGTAGTCTTCTCATCATTATCCAAAGAGACTAACTTATTATATTTGTCTTCATCAATATCATTTTTTACATCATCAATGCTTCTAATATAATCAAATATTGAAGTTCCATCATCTGTAGCTAAATCTTTGGTATCAAACTTGGTATTAAACGCAAATTCATACAACGACTCGAAATCCTCTTTATCAATAGTACCCACATTACACCAAGTCATCTTACCCTTATTAAAGAAATAATAAGTTGGAGTGGCATTAAAACTATAATTTTGACTCATATAATCATTAAGCTTTTCATTCTTAATAGTAATAAGTTCATTAGGATTATTATGTTCAACACCTATTTCCTTATAGAAAGCTAAAACATTATCCACATCACCATTCACAAAATAAGTAATAAATGTCACATCACTATGATTAGACACAATATAAGGATTATTATTCAAAGCCTGTTCCTTACAATGACTACAGTATGTTGATACTACTTCAATGACTAATTTAGAATCCTTGTATTCACTTAATTTAACAACATCACCATTAATAGTATCTAAATCATAATCAGGTAAATCCTTGCCTAGATTCTTTAAAGTCGTATTCTCTGCGTCTTGTCCATTATTAACATCCTTCAACAAAGCCTTTGTATCCGCATTTAAAAAGTCAAAGAGTTTTCCCTCTTTAACTGGTTCAATATATGTAACTGTATTACTTGCTTGTTCATTTGAACAAGCAAACAAGATAAGTAATAAAACTAAAATAATCTTCTTCATTATTTAATTAATTTATAAATTTCTTCCCTACTAGCTTCCATATCCTTACGACCTAGTTCATATAATGCGATAAGATCCTTCTTATCACCCTTTAATCTAGTAACATTTACAGTCTCGGTAGGATAACGATATAAGGCATGACCCTCTTTTTCTAAATTTTCGATAATTTCAATTTGTTTATTATAGTTAAGATGTCTATTTTTATAATCAACACTGATATTTGGGCAATCCTTATACTTATTCTTCATAAGATTCACAATAAAAGGTTTAGCTGGCTTTCTAACATAATCATAAGGTTTAGTTGTGATAATCAAATGATCACTGCAGCCATCCTTAACGGCTTCTTCGATTGGAATCATCTTAGTGATACCACCGTCTAAATACTTATGACCATTAACCACAATAGGCTTGCCAAGAATAGGAAGTGAACAAGCAGCCTTCAATAAGTCCATGTTCATATCCTTTAAATCAACATAAATAGTCTCACCATTTTCCATATCATAGACACCATATCTAGCTAGTGTTTTAGTCTTACCGATGACATCCTTAATGTCAAAGTGTAAACCATCTTTTAAGAAATGTGAAAATAGATACTCATATCCTACAAAATTGCCTTCCCTTAATAAAGACCTAATTCCCACAAGTGATGGATGGGCAATGATTTCAGTTGCCATCTCAAAAAGAAAATGCTTATTTTTCATTAAAAAAGATGTAAGATGAACAGCACCTGTAGAAATACCATAGGCATAATCAAATTCAATCCCCTCATCTATAAGCCAAGATAAACATCCGGCAGTGTAGGCGCCGCGCATTCCGCCGCCTTCTAATACTAAAGATACTTTTTTACTCATGTTTTAATTTTAGTCTCACTTAAGTTTTTGTGCAATATAATAAGAGCATGAGAAAACTTAAAATTTATTTCAATGCGCCAATAACGCTAACATTCACATTTATTTGCTTCCTAGCATTATTTTTACAAATGATCACTAACGGCGATAGTACGGTATTATTATTTTCTACCTACTCATCATCTTTATTAGACCCTCTAACATATGTAAGACTAATAGGACATATCTTTGGCCACGCTGACTTTGATCATTTAATCAGTAATATGATCTATATCTTATTGTTAGGACCAATGTTAGAAGAAAAATACCATGACCGTTTAATAATCGTAATCGTGGTTACCGCTCTAGTAACTGGTATTTGTAACAATATCTTCCAACCAGGTGTAATGTTGCTAGGAGCGAGTGGTGTTGTCTTTGCGTTTATCTTACTTGCTTCAGTAACTGGAAAAGATAGGGGCATCCCTATTACTCTAATATTAGTCGCTGTATTGTGGATTGGAGGCGAAGTAACCTCTATGCTTACAGTAACCGACTCAATCTCCCACATTACTCACATTATCGGTGGTCTTGTTGGTGGCGGGATTGGTTTATTCTTCAAAAACAATTAATTATTTACGATAATAGCGATAATAAGCTTCATCCTTATCATTATCGATATAAGCACCTTCTTCCTTAAAAACGAAGAAGGTTTTTTCTTGATACAAGTCTCTAAAATCCTCTAAAGTCAACACAAAAGAAGTACCCTCTCTATAAACATAAATCTTATCTTTCTTTAAGATATAACGATCCTTCTTGTTAGTGGTTAATACTTCCTTATCTTTTAAAGACAATAATACTTCAGTAAATGTTTCTAATTTTTCCATAATAACTATAATTTAAAGCGAAATATACACTTAAATCTATCTCCTTTTTCATACAACTCATGATCATAAGGTATTTGAGCTATATCAACCAAATCACCCTTTAGTTTCTTTAATGTCTTATAAGAAGCTTCATTATCAGGATTACAAGTAATGATTAACTCCTTCATTCCAAACTCTTCTTTTGCGATTTTAAACAAAACCTTACAGGCATAATAAGCATAATGATGACCTCTTTGAGATTCTATAATGTTATAGCCAACATTACCATAATAGTACATAAAACCATCGTTTTTTAATCTTAGGTCACATTTACCAACTTTCGTGCCTGAAACATATATATCATAAAACACCGTAGGTACTCCATCAAAAGAAGTCTTCTCTGAAACCCTAGCTCTTTCTACCAAATCAACAATTTCGCCCTTATATAGGCGTTTTTTTCTATCTAACAAGCCCAACATCTTCTTTTTAATTATATAATGAAATCATGTTAGAGTACCCTCGTCCCCAATTTAAAAGAACATCATTTTATTGTCTAAATGGACAATGGACATTAAACGATAAACCCATAATAGTCCCTTATCCTAAGGAATCCGATTTATCAATGTACCCAATTAAGGAACAAGAAGATAAATTAGTCTATATTAAAGAATTTGACTTCAATGATGATTTAACAGACAAAAGATTGATATTGCATTTTGGGGCTGTAGATAATAAAGCTTTAGTATATTTAAACGATCATTTTATTGGTGAACATATTGGTGGTTACTTAGCCTTTAGTTTCGATGTTACAGATTATATAAGTGATCACAACATCTTAAGAGTCGAAGTCAGCGATAATACCGATACCTTCTATCCTTTTGGTAAACAATCAAACAAACCGAGTGGCATGTGGTATACAAGTATATCTGGTATTTGGAAAACTGTATGGATGGAAACCGTACCCGCTAAAGAAGAAATAAGATCAGTCAAGATTGAGACCACAATCGATTCAATTGACTTCTATGTAGATACTGATAACGAATACTGCATCAGCATTATTTTTGACGAAGAAACGCTAGCCTACATCTCTAAATCACAGCACTTACATGTTGATTTAAAAAATATCAAATACCAAAATTGGACAATTAAACATCCTGTTTTATATACCGTTACAATCAAAACTAATTATGATACCGTACAAACTTATGTTGGTATTAGAGAAATAGGTGTTGAAACTATCAACAATCATAAATATCTTTGTTTAAATAAAGAACCAATATATCTAAATGGTGTCTTAGACCAAGGCTATTTTAGTGATGGCATCTATTTGCCTAAAGACGATAAAGAATATTTAAACGATATAAGAAGAATGAAAGAATTAGGCTTTAATATGCTTAGAAAACATATCAAAGTAGAAGATGAAGCATTCTATTACTACTGTGATAAAGAAGGCATGTTAGTAATGCAAGACATGGTCAACAGTGGCGATGTTAACTTCCTTAAGAACATCTTCCTACCAACCATCGGTTTTGTGACTAGAAATGACAATATTAATGTCGATGAAGCTAGATTGAATTTCTTTATCGAGCATTCAAAAGAAACAATTAAACAGTTATACAACCACCCATGTATTGTAGCCTGGACCATCTACAATGAATCATGGGGCCAACAAAGAAGTAGCCAAGTCTTTAAGGAACTTAAACAATTAGACAAATATAGACCCTTTGATACTTGTTCTGGCTGGTATAAGACCCTTGATAGTGACTTTGATTCATATCACATCTACTTTAGAAACAAGGTTCTTACAAGTAAGACCAATCAAATACTTTTCTTAAGTGAATATGGTGGTATCAAAAGACATGTTGAAGGACATACCTTCACTAAACGTAAAGCTAACTATGGCTATGGTTCTTCTAACAACGAAAAAGAATTAACCAATAAGCTTATTGATATGTATGCCAACATGCTTATTCCATCTATTAAAAAGGGACTAGCAGGAAGTGTCTTAACTCAATTAAGTGATGTTGAAGAGGAAGAAAATGGACTTTATACCTATGATCGTGTTATCTGCAAGGTCGACAAAAAAAGCATCCAAGAATTGAATGCCTATATATATAGATTATTTAGAGAAACGCTCCTTAAGTGATTTCTCTTTTTCTATTACCGACTCCATTAAATTATCCTTGGCAGTCTTGACCTTTTCACTGACACCTGAACCATACCCTTTAATAAAGGCATCAAAGATGCTCTTGGCAAAAGCCTTACTCTTTTTATTCATATTAGAAATATCATAAAGAGTCTTAACAAATAATGGTAAACCGCCTTCAATAAATTCCGACACTGTATCAACACCAGCATCCCTTAAGACATCAAACATTTCTTCAGTAAATACCTTACATTCTTCCTCAGTGGCATTATCCAAAAATTCCCTATAATTTACTTCAATCATCTTTGATTCTTCAGACAAAGTAGTTTCTATAAATTTAGTACCTTCAACAAGCCATGACATAGCAGAATGTTGAAGTAACATCACCGCATCTGACTTAACCACTTTAGTAATATAGTCTTTTGAGAATAAGACACCAAAGAAATCAAATTCAGGCACAATCTTAATAATCTTATTCTTGATATTCTCATATCCTTCTAATTCTTCCTTGCTTAAGTATTTGCGATTTAAACCAGGACCATCATTAGAATAGACATTGATGATATTCTTACCTTTTCTAGATGCATTTAAACTAGCATATAAGGCTAGTGCCCCACCCTTTGAATGACCACCTAAACGATATTTACGGTAAGGACTAAGTCTTTTCATATATTCCTTAGCTGCAATTTGAGCAGGAACAATCTCAAAAGACATACAAAAATCCTCATGCCAACCAACAATCGTATCATCAGTTCCTCTAAAGGCTACGTAAGTTGTGTGATCTGATAAATCTACTTGGAAACAACAGAATTGTTCAAATGTTTCTTCATTTACAGTAGACACAAAATCATGGACTAGACAATCTTTAAACCTTACTGAATTAGCCATTTCCCTTAAGACAAAGGAAGCCAACTTCACAAAACTCTTTGATGCCATGATTTCTTCATCAGTATGGTCTTTGAAAAATAAATTAGATAATTCAGAAATAGTATAAGAATCCTTCAATTTAAAGTATTCATCAAATCCGGTATAAGCCATTTGACTAATAACTAAATTATCCACCTCATTAAAGGGAGAAGCCTTTAACGATAAGTCACCACGCCATTTTAAATAATCGATAATGTTCATAAGCTAATTGTATTAAAAAATGGTGACTAATGTCACCATTTATTCGAAGTTAATAATTACATTTGATTTACCACCGATATTTTCAATAATATCGCTTGCTAATTGTCTATAACTCATAAAATTTCTCCATTTGTTTCAATTACTTTTTTATACCAATAGAAGCTATCCTTCTTAATTCTCTTTAAATCGCCGCTTCCATCATTTTGTTTATTAACATATATCATGCCATATCTCTTCTTCATTTCACCAGTTGATGCTGAAACTAAATCGATACAACCCCATGAAGTATAACCCATTACTGGAATACCATCTTTATTGACTGCGTCTAACATTGCCTTAATATGTTCTCTCATATAATCAATACGATATTCATCATGAATAGAACCATCTTCTTCTACTTTATCTATTGCACCTAATCCATTTTCTACAATAAATAACGGCTTTTCATAACGATCATATAAGACATTTAAGGTAAGTCTTAAGCCCAATGGGTCAATTTGCCAACCCCAGTCACTTGCCTTCAAGTAAGGATTGACAACCGCACTAATTACCGCATTACCTCTTGCATGATTCTTTAAGATTTCAGGATCATTTGAGATACAACGGCTACAGTAATAACTAAAGCTGATAAAGTCTACTGTTCCCTTCTTTAGAATCTCTAGATCATCATCTTCCATCTTAATCTTGATGCCAGCCTTTTCCATTCTCTTAAGTGCCCATACAGGATACTCGCCACGTGCTTGGACATCAATAAAGAAATAGTTATCACGATCTCTTTCCATTGCTGTATAAACATCATCTGGTTTACAAGTATATGGATAGAATTGACCAGCTGCCAACATACAACCCACTTTAGCCTCAGGCATCATTTCATGAGCCAACTTAACAGCCTTAGCACTAGCGATTAATTCATGATGAGCTGCTTGATACTTAACCAACTCTTGATCTTCACCTTCTTCAAAGACGATACCTGCACCCATAAATGGCATATGAAGTAACATATTGATTTCATTGAATGTTAACCAATACTTTACCTTATCGCCATAATTCTTAAATAGAATCTCACATAAGTGCATAAACGCATCAATCATCCTACGATCTTTCCAACCACCATACTTCTTAATCAAAGCGATTGGTGTATCAAAGTGACAAATAGTAACTAGTGGTTCAATACCTGCTTTCAGACATTCATCAAACACTTCATGATAGAACCTTAGTCCTTCAACGTTGGGTACTTCATCATCACCATTTGGCAAGATACGTGTCCAGGCAATAGATAGTCGATAACACTTAAAGCCCATCTCTGCAAACATCTTGATGTCTTCCTTGAAGTGATGATACATGTCAATTGCCTCGTGAGCTGGATAGATATGCTTATCATCACACTCTAGCATTTTCATTTGACCTTTGGCTACTTTCATTCGATCTTCGCCAAATGGTACGACGTCGACACTGGATAACCCTCTGCCACCTTCGTTATAAGCACCTTCACATTGGTTAGCGGCTGTTGCACCGCCCCAAAGGAAGCCTTCTTGCATCTTCATTTTTAAACCTCCCGTTTATTTTTACGCCTTCATAATATCAACATGTTTAAACAAGTGCAAGTACTTTTTTAACATTTTTGTAAGCCTTTGCAAAATTTACTTGTTTAAACATGTTTTTATTGAATTTATGTTTAGTATTTGATAATATAAACTAATTAGAAGAGGTCTAAATATGCCAAAATCAAAGTATGAACAAATATATAAGTCATTAAAAAAGAAAATAGATTCAGGTGAATATAATGAAGGAGCTTACTTGCCTTCTGAGAATACATTAATTCAAATATATGACTGTTCTAGGAATACAGTAAGAAGAGCTGTTTCCCATTTAACCATGGAAGGTTATGTTCAACCTCATCATGGCAAGGGTGTTAGAATAATTCATTCTAGTAGTGATAATCAGCCAAAATTTGATTATCTTATTACTGATGCCGAAGGCGTTTATGCTACAGGTAAAAGATATGGCTTTAGTGTAAGAAATAAAGTTATAGCCTTTGAGGAATTAACAATAGATGAACATTTAGCCCAAAAGACTGGTTTTCCCAAAGGTATACAAGTCTACTTAATTCAAAGAGTTAGATATATCGATGATGTTGCTAAGATGATTGATACTTCTTTATTAAGAAAAGATGTTGTCGGTAAGATGAATGAAAAGATAGCGGAAAAATCATTATTCAATTATTATTCTAAAAATTTAGGAATGGAAATAGCTACTATTAAAAGAAAGATTACTATGGTAGAAGCTACTCCTCTTGATGAAAAATATCTAGAATTAGGAGACTTTAATTGTTTACCAATGATCACATCAAGAATCTATAATAACGAAGGAACTAAGTTTGAATTCAGTGAATCTCGTAATCGTCCTGATTTGTTTGTGTTTAATTCAATCACTTCAAGATCGCTTGCTCCTAAGAAATAAGTTGGTATAATAGCCAACTTTTTTAATTAAAGTTGTTGACTAATAATGGCTATATGATATATTAGTATATGAATGAATGTTCATATATTACATTGGAGGAAAAGAAATATGAAAAAGACTTATAAGATTGAAGTAGATTGTGCAAACTGTGCAAATAAAATGGAAGAAGCCGCTAAGAAAACAAAGGGTGTAAAGGATGCGGTTGTAAATTTCATGACTTTAAAGATGATTGTTGAATTTGAAGAAGGTGCTGATATTAAGGAAACTATGGCAACTGTTCTTAAAAACTGTAAGGCTGTAGAAGACGATTGCGAGATTTATTTATAAGATGACCAAGAAACAAAAGAAAAATCTATATAGGATAATTAGTGCCTTAGTCATCTATGTTGTGTTAAGAATTATAAATGTAGAGAATCCTTACTTAGATTTCTTTCTATATTTAATTCCATATCTAATAGTTGGTTATGATGTTTTAAAAGGCGCAATACATGGCATTTTAAACAAACAAGTATTTGATGAGAACTTCTTAATGGCAGTAGCTACTGTAGGTGCTATAGGCTTGGGCGATTATCCTGAAGCTGTTGCGGTTATGTTGTTTTACCAAATTGGGGAACTTTTCCAAAGTTATGCCGTAGGTAAATCACGTAAAAATATCTCAAATTTAATGGATATTAGACCTGACTATGCCAATATTGAAAAAGATGGTGAACTTGTAAGAGTCGATCCAGATGAAGTAGAAATTGGTGATATTATCACGGTTGTGGTTGGTGAAAAGATTCCTTTGGATGGTATTGTGGTTGAAGGCACTTCTTCACTTAATACTAGTGCTCTAACAGGTGAATCTAAGCCAAGAAGTGTAAAAGTTAATGATGAGGTAATTTCAGGTTGTATCAATATGGAATCACCTTTAAAGATTAAGACTACTAAGGACTTTGGTGAATCAACTGTATCTAAGATTCTAGATTTAGTCGAAAATGCTACAAGTGCTAAGTCAAAGTCAGAAAACTTTATCACAAAGTTTGCCCACTACTATACACCTATTGTATGTTATAGCGCCTTGGCTGTTGCCATATTACCGCCACTTGTAAATGGTCTTATCTTGGGTAATGGCTATGATTGGTCAACATGGCTAATCAGAGCTCTTACTTTCCTAGTTGTATCATGCCCTTGTGCTATAGTTATCTCTATCCCATTGTCTTTCTTTGGAGGCATTGGTGGTGCTAGTTCTCAGGGTGTACTTGTAAAAGGTTCTAACTATCTTGAACAATTATCTAAGGTTAAGATTGTGGCCTTTGATAAGACAGGAACGATGACTAAGGGCATCTTTGAAGTAACTACTATTCACAACAATGAATTTAGTGAAGAAGAATTACTTGATTATGCAGCACATGGTGAAATCTTTACTACCCACCCTATTGGTAAATCTATCATTAAGGAATATGGTAAGCCTCTTAATAAGACAAGAGTTAAGTCAGTAAAAGAAATTCCTGGCAAGGGTATTAAAGCTATTATTGATGATAAAACGGTTCTTATTGGTAATGAGAAGTTAATGAATGAATATGGTGTTTCAATCATTGAATGCCATGATGAGGGAACAATAGTTCACTTAGCATTAGATAACCATTATAAGGGTCATATACATATTGGTGATGTGATTAAGCCAACAAGTGAAAAAGCGATTTCTGAATTAAAGAAAATTGGTATTAGATTAACAGTAATGTTGACGGGTGATGAGAAACATGTTGGTGAAAATGTTGCCAAGAAATTAAATATCGATAGAGTTTATACTGAACTTTTACCTCAAGATAAGGTATCTAAGGTTGAAGAGCTATTAAAAGATAAAAAAGAAGATGAAGTTTTAGCCTTTGTAGGTGATGGTATCAATGATGCCCCAGTATTAAGCTTAGCTGACATTGGTATTGCGATGGGTGCCTTAGGTAGTGATGCCGCAATTGAAGCAGCTGATATAGTCTTAATGGATGATGATCCTTTAAAGATTGCTAAGGCTATTAAGATTGCCAAGAAGTGTATGAGAATTGTCTATGAAAATATCATCTTTGCGATTGGTGTTAAGGTAGTGTGTTTAATCTTAACCGCAATAGGCATTACTAATATGTGGATTGCCATCTTCGCGGATGTAGGTGTCATGGTAATTTGTGTGCTTAATGCGATTAGATCTTTGAATGTGAAGAGACTTTAATATGATTAGTGAAGATAATATTTATAATCTAGCCGAATTATTTAAAGTATTTGGCGATTCAACTAGAATCAGAATCTTACTGTTGCTTCAGGAAAAAGAAGCAAGTGTCAATGAAATAGCTAATGAACTAAATATGAATCAATCAGCTATTTCTCATCAATTAAAGAATCTTAAGCACTCAAAACTGATTAAAAATAGACGTGAAGGTCAAACAATCTACTACTCTTTAGATGATGACCATGTCTATAAAATTATTGAAATGGGGCTTGCCCATGTAGACGAATAGATAGATATATGAAATATATAGGTTTAGATTTAGGAAGTGTTACCTGTGGCATTTCCAAAAGCGATACAGGGGTTATTGCCCAAGCGGTCAAGACAATCAGATTCAAGCCAGATGACTATGATGAATGTTTTGATAAATTATTAGACTTCTTTGAGAAAGAATATACACCAGACTTAATTGTAGTAGGCTATCCCCTATTAGAAAATGATGATGTAGGTCCTAAGGCTCAATTATGTGCTGATTTTGCACGAGTCCTAGAAGAAGAAACCGGCATTAAGTGTGTTCTTCAAGATGAAAGAAATACTACTAAAGATTCACATGAATTCTTAATCAATAACTTCGATATGTCTCGTAAAAAGAGAAAGAAGATTATTGACCAACAAGCAGCTGTTCGTATCTTACAGTATTGGCTTGATGCGAATAGAAATAAACAATAAGTAATAATAATGGTGAGCACATGCTCACCATTATTAATAATTCATTGATCTAAATTTATTTTCAATACCACCATTATCTTCAACGACCTTCAACATTAGATTCTGTATCCAAATATAATCATCATCATTTATACAGTAAGAGCCAATACATCCAGTATCATGCAACATCACAAGTTTGTCATCAATATTATTTCTTTCTACACCAAGATAATCCTTATCTATTTGTTTTAAAAGAATATTTGAGCCATCTTTAAAGGTAAATTCTACACATTTATAAGCATTTAAAATAGAATCATCATCAAATTCTTTAATATCTACAATATCTAAAGAAAGATAGTCCAAAAAATCATCTATCGTAAAAATATTTCCATCCTTAAAATAATCTAATTCATCCTTCTTTATCTTTGAACTCTTTAAACATTCAATGATTCTCTTATCAGTATTTTTACTTAATAATAAGTTATCAAAGACATAGTACTTGTCATATAAGTTAATACTTCCTTCTTTATCTTTAAACAACAAATTTACTGGATAAGCCTTCAAACTATATTTAATATTATTCAAGACAATTAACTCATATTCATTATCACCTATTGTATATGTATATAAGTTTTCATTGTTATTCATAGAATCAACCACAAAACCATGATATGCAAGATAAGTATTAAAGTCGTTATAATCAAAATACTCTCCTGTATATTCTTCTAAGACTGTTTTGTTGGAACAAGATACTAAGCAAATTAGTAATAGAACTAAGAATATTATCTTTCTTTTCATAATAGCCACCCCTTTTTCTTAATTATACATAAATATCTTAAAAAACAGTTCTAAGGTGTATTTGAATATATCATTTAAAGAAAAGTAATGGTGAGCATATACTCACCATTGTTACTAAATACTTAATTCAATATCTTTAATCTTTTTAGCTAGGCCGCTAACCTTATCAAGTGGTGTAGAACATAAGCCTACTCTAATTCCTTTATTAACCTTTACGCAGTAGATATGGTTTTCAATTAATAAAGCATGTAGCTTATCTCTAAATTCATTATCATACTTAATAGTCACAAAGAAGCCATCATTATATGGATATAGATTCAAGCCTACTTCATTACTTTCTTTAATGAATAGTTCTGTTCTTTGTCTTAATAGATCACGATATTCATTTAATTCAGCTTTAAATTCATCAAAATGATTATTCAAGACATTAGTGATCGCAATCATCGATCCATTATTACAGCTTCCATAAGATGTTCTGATATGCTTCTCACATTGATTAATAAACAAGTCTACAAATTCCTTGTTTTTATTAATAATAATTAAAGCACCAAGTCTTTGGCCATAATATGAGAAAGTCTTTGAACAAGATGCAGCCACAAAAGTTAAAACATGCTCACCCATCTCACCAATCAAAGATAAATAATCCTTATAATCAGGACTATATGCATAATCAATATAAGCTATATCATTCAAAAGGATTGCTTCCTTTGTTTCATTTAAAGTCTTAGTAATCTTCTTCCAATCATCAAAAGAATAAGATAAACCACATGGATTTTCACATGGTGAATTAATTACCACAAAAGGTCTTTCATTCTCTTTGATTAATGTGCATAGTTGTTCTACATCATATGGATCATAAACTAAAGCCTTAAGATTTCTTTCAACTAACATTTGTCTATAGTTACCCCAAGCAATCTCAGGGATAATTACTGTATCATCTTCATTTAGACATAAATCCAAGGCTAGTGCGATACCACCCGTACCACCTGCAACCGCAACTGCCTCACCATTACACTTATCTTCTAAAACGAACTTAGTAATAGCTTCTCTAAAGTCAGGATTGCCACATGGACTTTTCGCATAAGCTGTCTTTTCAGCACTTGTTAATTCATCGTAACATTTGTAGACACTCTTAAAACAGGCAATCTTTCCATCTTCACCACATAATGAGCCAATAGTAGCGTTAATAGTACTTGGATCATTATCAGCCTTAGCTAGACCAGATACCGCAAATACGGCGTCTTTAAAAATTGACAATTCTTTATTCTTCTTAAAAAACATATTCTTTACCCTCATAGTAATATATTACAACTTTTGTATTTTAAAAAGATAGTTTAATATTATAAGGGGAGGAATTTATATATGTTAGTAATTGAAATGAACGATGGAAAAGTGATGAAGTTTGAACTAGATCCAGAGAATGCTCCTATCACTTGTGCTAATATGGAAAAATTAGCTAACGAAGGATTCTATGATGGTTTAATCTTCCACCGTATTATCAAAGATTTTATGATCCAAGGTGGTGACCCACAAGGTACTGGTATCGGTGGTTCTGATGAAGAAATCAAGGGTGAATTCATTGGCAACGGTGTTGTGAATAAGCATAAGCATAAAAGAGGTACTATCTCTATGGCACGTGCTCAAGATCCAAACAGTGCATCATCACAATTCTTTATCTGCCATGTAGATACACCATTCTTAGATGGTCAATATGCTGCATTTGGTGATATGGTAGAAGGCTTTGAAGTCTTAGATGAACTTGCTAGTGTCAAGACAAGCTTCAACGATAGGCCAGTTAATCCACCAGTAATCAAAACAATTTACGTTAAATAAAAGGAAACATTTCGTTTCCTTTTATTTAACATCCTTCAGGTTTCTTACAAGGAACAACCTCAGCCAAACCACCAAGAGAAGTTTCCCTTAATTCCATCGCAATCTTTTGCCCTGTATACTTCATAGTTTCTACAATCATATCAAAGCTTACAATATTATCTTTAATATGGCTTAAATACTTCGCATACAACATAGAATCAATAGCTCTTAAAGCTCCTATACCATTTCTTTCAATACAAGGTACTTGTACATAACCACCAACCGGATCACATGTAAGTCCTAGATTGTGTTCAATCGCAATCTCGGCCGCATATTCAATTGATTTAGCTGGTAATTTCTCTAAATATGAGGCAAAGGCACTAGCCATAGCAGTAGCACTGCCTATTTCAGCTTGGCAACCTCCAACAGCACCCGAAATAGAAGCATTAGTCTTAATTAAATTGCCAAATAAGCCGGCAACTGCTAAACCATCAGCCAAATCACTTAATTCAAACCCTTTTTTATAGTATTTATATAAAACAGAACTTAAGACACCACAACTTCCAAGTGTTGGTGCTGTAACAACAATCTTTCCACATGCATTTTCTTCTAAAGCTGCATAAGCATAAGAACTTAAAAATAATTTTTCTTTAATAGCTTCATCACTACATTTCTTAGCCTCATTATTCAAAGATCCAGCCACTCTTTTAAGCTTTAAAGGTCCTGACAAATCACCATTTGTTGCTAAACCGTTATCAATTTCTCTAATCATCTGTTTAGCTACTTCTAATAAATAATCTTTAATAGTTGGCTCGAAACAATAGATATAGCCAGCATAATCTAAATCATTATGTAGACAAAATTCATTAATCGAGTTAAGTGAATTGTGAGGATAGACATTTGGATCAACAATACTCTCAACCCCTTTTACTTTTATAGCACCACCACCTGTTGAATAAATTACAAGCTCATCACTAGTACCTTCCTCAAAAACCATGGTATTAGGATTCTCATCATAACTCTCGTTTTTAAAAATAATAGTAACTTTCTTAGGCTTAAAAGTATCCTCAATAATCTTATCTGACATATGGCCCTTGCCTGTTAGGGCAAGAGAGCCATATAAAGTAACTGTATATTCATCCTTGTTATATTTGTTTATGTAATATAAACAAGCATTTCTAACACCTAGTGTATGGGAACTAGAGGGCCCCGGACCTATTCTATATAATTCTTTTAGTGATTCCATACTCCCATTTTAATACGAGAAGCAGTTAATTTTTTAAATAATTGTTTACTCGCTAACAAGAAGGAAGGCACAAAGATTAAAGCGTTATAGACATATAGATTATGAATATAGATATAATCACTTGTTACACTTGATAATAAAATTGTTATACCTACAAATGTTAGGAAACTTACTGAAACAAAAAGATAAATTTCCATAAGACTGTTCACATTTAATCTACCTAGATATTCTGATAAGTTAGCACTTACTAGTGCTTCAGTTATTAGGAAAGTGTAAGATATGAGATTCTTATCAAAATATCCTAGATTGAAAACTATAATATTAAATACTAATGTAATAATCGCAATACCAATATAGCGCCAGCAAATTTTTCTTGTATCACTTAATAATAGAAACATTAGAAACAAGAGTATCGCAAGAATCTCCATCTTATTTAAATAAAAGCCCCATCCAATCATCAAAGTCCATAACACGTACATCTTTTTTTCCTCCTTGTGTCATTAATATATAATGAATACAATTTGTCATTGTCCAAATAATTGGACAATACTATAATTGGGTTATGGAAAAGAATAATAAGAAAAGAATATTATATTTGATTGAAATACTGAAGAAAAATTCAAACTTTGACAAGCATTTAAGTTTAGATGAAATCATTTCTTTGCTTGAACACAAGAATATTAGAGTAGATAATCGTAAGACTCTTTATGATGATTTTAAGATACTTAATGAATGCGACATTAATGTTGAATATGATAATGGATATTATCTTTTAGATTGTCCCTTTAATCTATCTGAAATTAAAATCATTCAAGATTCTATCAATTCATTAAAGAATCTAGATACATCTTTTAAAAACGATCTAAACAATAAACTATATTCATTTATTTCTAGTGATGAAGAAAAACTATTAGAAGAGATTAAATACACAAATACTCAAAAGACTCAAAAACTACTTCCTAAAATGGAAGATATCTTAGAAGCTATTAGAACTCATAAGATGATAAGCATCACTACTAAGAATAACCAAATTCAGGATATCTTTCCTATCTTTATTCATCGCGCCAATGACTATTACTATTTCTATTTTCATTATCAAAACAATAACAAAATATATCACTATCGTTTTGATAATATTAAAAATGTTCTTATTAAAGATACATTAGATAGCATCAATATCCCAACTAAAAAGATTATTGATCATGTCAATGAATCAAGCAATTCTTTCTATACTAAAGAAACTACTAAGGTAAATATCACCATATCAGGTTCGTGCCCAGATTCGTGCCCCAAAACAATAAACAGACTTCTTGATGACTTCCCTGGCATTATCATCAACAAGAATAAAGCTACTTTGTTTGTATCTATTAATCAAATCTTCTTTTCTAAGATTCTAGCCTATGGCAATGAAATAAAAATAAGCGATGAGACAATCGCTTATCAATACGTTGAATATTTAAAGAGTATTCAAAATAATTATTTAGATTAATAATTTCTTTTTGTTTAGAATATAGTATCCAAAACCAAACAAATCAGCCAAGAACCAGCCAATAGGAACTGACCACCAGATACCTATAACACCAACTATAGAAGATAGGATATAAGCTAATAAGACCCTTGTGCCAAGAGAAATGATGGTTAAGACTAAACTCATAGCAGGTTTACCAATTGCACGATATAGGCCATATAGAAGGAACAAACAACCTATGCCAAGATAAAAACTACCTTCTATTCTTAGATAACGCACACCTTCTTTAATCACATCTATTTCATTCACAAATATCATCATTAAAGGTTTGGCAAAGATAAATACTAATAGAGATACAACTAAACAGAAGCCTATTGAAATACTCACTGCTGCCTTTAAGCCTTTTTTAATTCTTTCATCTTCTTTAGCGCCATAGTTTTGAGCAATAAAGGTTGAGAAAGCATTACCAAAGTCTTGTACTGGCATATAGGCAAAGGCATCTATCTTAACAGCAGCTGCAAAAGCAGCCATTACAACTGTTCCAAAACTATTAACCAAGCCTTGGACCATTAAAATAGCTAGATTCATTACCGATTGTTGAAGACAAGTTAGGATAGAATAAGATACAATTTCTTTTATGCGTTCTTGTTTTAGATAAGATATTTTACATATCGAAAATACTTGAGGATACTTTTTAAACGTATAAAATAATATTCCTATACCTGATAAGTATTGAGCTATTACAGTAGCTTTTGCAGCTCCTATAACACCTTTATTTAATCCAATCACAAAATATAAGTCCAACGCAATATTAACAAATGAAGATAAACCTAAAAAGATTAATGGTGTAATTGAATTGCCAATGGCTCTTAAAAATGAAGCGAAGTAGTTATATAAGAAAATAGCTAAGATACCAGTAAAAATTATAAATAGATAATCTTTCATATCTAGCCACACTTCATCTGGAACGTTTAAGAATACTTTTAAGCAGTCTAAAGATAAATAGGAAATAATATTTAAAATGATGCTGATAAGTAGGATAAAGAAGAAAGATGCTGATAAGTTTTCTTTAAGTTTTTCTTCATCTTTTTGACCAAAACAAATTGAAAACAGAGCGCCACTACCCATGCATAAACCCAATATTATTGATGTTAGAAAGGTCATCAAGGTAAAAGATGAGCCAACTGAAGCAAGCGCATTCTTGCCTAATACTTGCCCTACGATTAAAGTATCTGCGATGTTATAACACTGTTGCAATAGATCGCCTATTATCATCGGTATCGCAAACAGCAACATTGATTTGATAACGGGTCCTTTAGTTAAATCATTATTCATATCAGATATTAATTATATAGAAAAACACCTCATAAGAGATGTTTATGTGTTCTATTTACCAGAAAAATAAGATGCACCAGTCACACCCAAAACTTCCATAAGCTCTGATACATTGACTATTTGATACCCTTGATTGATATAGTATGTAATAAGTTTACTTGCTGCATCAACACTTGTTTGATAAATATCATGGAACAAGACTACATCATTTTCATCCCCGTCCTTAATAACCTCATTATAGATTACATCAACCGCATCATTTGCATCATACTTAGTACGATATGACCAGTCCTTAGAATCAACATTCCAAAGTACAGCAGTCAAATTGGTAGCTTGTCTTACTGTATCACTATAGGCACCATATGGTGGTCTAAAGGTTTTCATCTGATAACCAAAGCCATATTCATTGTCATATAAATCATGATATGGTGTCATAATCTCATTAGTCACATCAGAAACTGACAACTTAGTTAAATTCTTATGTGATTGGGTATGAGAACCATATTCCATCCCCTTTTCTACACTTTCCTTACAGAAATTAATTTGTTTCTCACCAAGTCTACTTCCAAGAATATAGAAAGTAGCTGAACTATCATACTTATATAAGGTATCCACTATTTGACCACTAGTCTTTAAACTCATATCTGGACCATCATCAAAAGTGAAACAAATCATCTTACGATTATTAGAAATATAGTGTGGCTTATGATATAGTTCATTCTCATAGCCTAGGTTGATATTACATGCACTCTGCATATATTTTAAAGGTACCCTAATATCAGCCTCATACTTAGGAAAATGGCACAATAAATCAGGACCATCAACCTTATAAGTAACTTCACTTAAATCTAAATTTTGATAGAAAGATTCTTCCAAGAACTCTAAAGTATAGGCAAAATCTTTTTCTTCCTTCTTTAATTGATAACGAAGATAATCTGCAATAATCTTCTTGCCCTCTTCATTGATATTATCGATAACTAATTCTTTATATTCCTTATCAACATAATATTTAGTTCCATCATGATAAGAAACAAGATAATAGTCACCATATGGAACAAGGGCATAATCATAGATTGTATCCTTCAAAGCTTTATCACAAATGTTTTTAGCTATTTCTTTTCCTTTTTCACTGTTAGGATAAAATGCTAAACATGACTTAGTCTTATAAGTAAGAGCATCATCATGAATTGACTTCTTACCTACAAACTTAAAGTTAAAATTCAATATGAATACAATAATTCCAACTAATAAAAGTCCTAATAAACCAGCAAGGGCATATTTAATCGATTTTCTTAAATGTCTTTTTTTCTTTACCATCCTTATTATTTTACCTTAAATTCCCATTAAAGATATATAATACACTCATGAACACTATGAAAAAAATCAAAGAACTTTTAGTTCTAACCTTTGGAACAATAATCGTATCATGCGCCGTCTATTTCTTTTTAATACCATCAGAAACATCAATTAGTAGTATTTCAGGTCTAGCCATTGTCTTAACACACTTTATACCACTAAAGGTTTCTACGCTAACTCTAATAATGAATGCAGTATTATTAGTGATTAGCTTTATTTTGATTGGTAAAGATTTTGGTGCTAAAACCGTATATACAGCAATCCTTATGCCAATAATCTTGGCAATACTTGAAGTATTATTCCCAAATGTAACATCAATCACAGGATCAGACATCATTGATGTTACTGCCTATTGTTTCCTTGTATCTTTAGGTATTGCGATACTATTTAACAACAATGCCTCATCAGGTGGCTTAGATATTGTTGCCAAGATAATGAACAAATACTTACATATGGAAATTGGTAAAGCCTTGGGCTTATCAGGCATGGTAGTATCCTTGTCTTCTGCCCTTGTCTACTCACCACGTAAAGTGATCTTATCAGTTCTAGGTACTTATTTCTGTGGTATCTTAACTGATTACTTTATCTTTGGTCAAAATATTAAAAGAAGAGTATGTATTGTATCTTTAAATAAGAATGAAGAAATAAAAGACTTTATTATTAATACCTTACATTCAGGTGCTACTTTGTATACAAGTACTGGTGCTTATACTAAAGAAGAACATGAAGAAATTGTGACAATTGTTGATAAACGAGAATATCAGTTACTTATGGACTTCATTATTCATAATGATCCAAGCGCCTTTGTGACGGTCTACAATGTCTCTAATATAAGATATGTGCCTAAATAATATGGTATGATTGAAAGGGAAAAGAGGATTATATGTACAATTTTCAAAGCGATTATTTAGAAGGGTGTGCCCCAGAAATATTAGAAGAATTAATAAAAACAAACAATAAACAACAAGCTGGTTATGGTAATGACGACTACTGTTTATTAGCTAAAAGATTAATCAAGAATGCGATTAAGAATGAAGATGTTGATATCCATTTCGTACCAGGTGGTACACCATGTAATATCTTGGCTCATTCAATTGCCTTAAGACCTTATGAAGCTGTTATTTCAGCTGATACAGGACATATCAATGTTCATGAAACAGGTGCTATTGAAGCTAAAGGACATAAGATTCTTACAACTCCAAATAGAGATGGTAAGATTGATCCATTTGAGATTGTTAAGATTATTGAGAAACATCCAGATGAACATATGGTTAAGCCTAAGATGGTCTTTATCACAAACCCTACAGAATTAGGTACTGTCTATACACTTGATGAAGTAAGACTATTAAGACAAATCTGTGATAAGTATGGCTTATATTTATATATGGATGGTGCTAGACTTTCAACAGCACTAGCAAGCCTCGGCAATACTTTAAGACTTGAGGATATCGCTGAATTAACTGATATGTTCTATATTGGTGGCACTAAAAATGGTGCCCTACTTGGTGAAGCATTTGTGATTTGTAATGATGAATTGAAGGAAAACTTCCGTTATTATCTTAAACAAAATGGTCAGATGTTAGCGAAGGCAAGAATCATGGGAATTAGCTTTAAGACTTTATTTACTGATGATTTATATTTAAAGCTTGCAGCACATGCAAATAAAACAGCTGATGCCTTAAAATATATCTTCTCGGCATTTAATATCAAGCCTTATACTAATTCACCAACCAATCAGCAATTCTATATTTTAGATAATGAAGTAATTAAAAAGCTTCAACAAAAATATATATTCGAAGTTTGGGATCAGTATGATGAAAAGTCATCAGTTTGTCGTTTCGTAACATCTTGGTGCACAAAAGAGGAAGCAACTCTTGAATTTGCGGCTGATTTAAAAGAAGCATTATCAAAATAATCGTTCTTATGAACGATTATTTTTTTAATTCTTTAGTGCTGTTATCAGTACTACATAAACACCATCTGGACGCTTATATGCAGCATTAGACATACCACAAATTACACATAACACACTTGCAGGTTTACCATTTTCATCTTTAATCTTTTGATTAATATCTAACAAATTTTTAGCAGCAGCATCAATTTGATTAGCACCAAGCTTTATCTCAAGTGCACACCACTTGTTTTTTCAATTTAAATAAGAAGGATTTCTTATTTCTAATCGCCCAAATTCGGTAATTACAATCGCCCAAATTTTGAATTTTCAATCGGACAGATTTTAAAAAGGCTTCAACCATAACAGTCAAAGCCTTTAACAATTAATCTTTTCCGTGAACGATTTCGTGGATTCTATCAACTTTTTCAAGTGTGTCATCAACAACAAATTCAATATCTGGAATTTTTCTTAGTTTTAATCTTTTTGCCAACTCACTTCTTACAAAGCCCTTAGACTTCTTTAAAGCTGCGATGCCATAGTTCTTACCGAAGAAAGAAACATAGACTCTAGCTTTAGAAAGGTCAGGTGAGACTCTAACTTCAGAAACAGTGACAAATCCAATTTCAGGATTATTTAGATCAAATTGAATAATACTAGATATTTCTTTTTGAAGTAATGAATCTAATTTATCAACTCTACTCATTAGTCTACTTTTACCTCTTGATCTTGGTATGCTTCAATAATATCGCCTTCCTTGATATCGTTGAAGTTTTCAATAGTCATACCACATTCATAACCTTGTAATACTTCCTTAGCATCATTTTCAAAACGCTTTAGAGAGCCAAGTCTACCAGTATAGATAACAATACCATCCCTAATTAGACGACACTTACTATCTCTTACAATCTTGCCTTCAGTTACCATAGTACCTGCAATTGTGCCAACCTTAGAAACTTTATAAGTCTTTCTAACTTCAGCTTGTCCAATTACAACTTCTTCATAAACTGGAGCCAACATACCCTTCATAGCTGCTTCCATTTCTTCTACAGCCTTATAGATAATGTTATGTAATCTGATTTCAACATTCTCTTCTTGAGCTTTCTTTCTTACATTAGCATCTGGTCTAACATTGAAACCATAAATAACGGCATGAGATACAGAAGCTAAGATAACATCTGATTCAGAAATTGAACCAGCAGCACTTCTGATAACATTTACTCTTACGCCGTCAACATCAATCTTACTTAATGAAGATGCAACAGCTTCGGCAGTACCTTGAACATCTGACTTAACGATAACAGGAACCTCTTTGATTTCACCAGCCTCAATTTGAGCACTTAAATCATCAAGAGACATAGCACTTGTAGCCTTTCTCTCTTTTTCAATACGCTTAGTATTTCTAGCAGCTGCAATAGCTCTAGCATCCTTATCGTTTTCAAACACCTTGAAGTTATCACCAGCAACCGGAACTTCATTTAAACCGATAACTTCAACTGGTGTACTTGGTGAAGCTTCCTTAATTTCTTCACCCTTGTCGTTAGCCATTCTTCTAACCTTACCATAAGTTGTACCAACTACAACTGAATCACCTTGTCTTAAAGTACCATTTTGTACTAGTAATGTACAAACAGGACCTCTACCCTTATCAAGCTTAGCTTCAATAACGGTACCTGTAGCAGGCTTATTAGGATTAGCCTTTAAGTCCTTAACTTCAGAAACAACAAGGATTGTTTCTAGAATATCCTTAACGCCTTCACCTGTTTTAGCACTACAATTTACGAAAATTGTATCACCACCCCATTCTTCAGGCATTAGACCTAAATCAGCTAAAGCACTCTTAACCTTATCTGGATTAGCACCTGGCTTATCCATCTTATTAACAGCGATAATAATTGGAACATCAGCAGCCTTAGAGTGGTCGATTGCTTCTCTTGTCTGAGGCATTACACCATCATCTGCCGCAACAACAATAATTGAAACATCAGTTACTGAAGCACCTCTAGCACGCATTGCGGTAAATGCTTCATGTCCTGGAGTATCCAAGAAAGTAACCTTCTTACCATTTACATCAACTTGATAAGCACCAATATGTTGGGTAATACCACCAAATTCACCAGCAGTTACATTAGACTTTCTGATTGTATCAAGAAGAGTTGTCTTACCATGGTCAACGTGACCCATGATAGTAACAATAGGTGCTCTTTCTCTTAAGTCCTTTGGATCATCTTCAACATCATCAGCTAAAGATTCATCATCCTTTGGTTCTTCCTTAGTAGCCTCAATGCCATATTCCATACAAACAAGTTCAACATTCTCATCATCTAAAGGAGAATTAATAGTCATCATCTTGCCAAGCATGAAAAGTAACTTGATAATATCACTTGAATTCTTATTGATTTTGCCTGCAAGTTCAGAAACCGTAATACCATCAGAATAAGTAATGCTCTCTACCTTCTCAGTATTTTCCTTCTTACTTTCATTCCAATTAGCTTTATTGTTATTAGGCTTCTTGTTATTGATTCGCTTCTTATATGTTTGTTTTGCCATATACCCTCCTTTATTTATTTTCTATAAACAACTTTTTAAATCCTCTATCATAGACACCAACTATCTTTACCATCTTCTTTCCTAGACACAAAGACAATTGTTCGCTACTATAAGCAGTTGTATAAGGAATATTGTAGTAATCACACTTTTTAATATATCTTTCTTTTGTCTTATCACTAGCATCATCCGCAATAAACAAATATTGGCAAGTCTTGATATTCTCAAGCACAGTTTCACCAAATTTAATTTTATTAGCCCTATATGCCAATCCTAATAAAGAAAGAACTCTATCCATTAATCACCTTTTCTATTTCCTTATAAACTTCTTCATCCACATTCACTTCTAACGCACGAGATAAAAGATTTTTCTTTTTTGCGATTTCTAGAGCCTCTAAAGACTTTTTTAGATAAGCTCCCTTTCCATTCAACTTACCAGTTGTATCAACCTTAACCTCACCCTCAGGAGTTCTTACAATTCTAAGTAAGTCCTTCTTAGGCACAGATTCCCCACTAGCAAGACACTTACGCATTGGAATCTTTTTCATTAGTTTTCCTCGTCGTAGTATTCATCATATTCATCGAAATCAATGTCATCATCGTTGATCCATGAATCTTCCTCTAGTTCTTCCTCTTGTTGTCTGATTTCCTCTAGCTCTTCTTCAGAATATGTAGGCTTAACATCCTCATCATATTCCTTCTTTTCAAGGTTTTCACCCCTTAATCTTCTATCATCATCATCCTTCTTCTTACGCTTCTTAGTAACCTTTTCTTCCTTCTTACCAGCACCGGCAAAATCTTCAAACTTAGAAACATAATCAGTATGAGGAACTAACTTCTTACTAGGCTTAGATTCAGATTCGAGCCCAGGGTTTGAGCCCCCAGATTCGTGCCCAGATTCAACCTCTTTCTCTTCTTCTACTGGTTCTTCAACAGTAGTTTCTTCTTCAACAACAGGTTCTTCCTTAACAGATTCGTGCCCAGATTCGTGCCCAGATTCGTGCCCAGTTTCTTCCTTCTCAGCTTCTTCTAAAGATTCTTGGTTAGGAACATCCTCAATAGTTACTTCATCAAGAGTTTCTTCAAATTCAACAAAAGCATCATCATTTACAACTTCTTCTTCACCACTTTCAGCCTTACGCTTAGCAGCTTCTTCTTGAAGTTGTAAGAATTCCTTTTGTTCCTTTTCCTTCTTAATCTTTAATTGATCTTCCTTAAAGAATGCTTCTTCACTTTCAATATCAACTCCAGCTTCTCTAACATCCTTCTCAGTCTTAATATCAATCTTACGGTTAGTTAACTTATAAGCAAGCTTAACATTCTTACCCTTCTTACCAATTGCGATAGATAACTTATCATCATCTACCACAACACATAGAGGTCTTTGGTTACGCTTAATTAACTTTTCAAGTTCTTCTTCAGTTAAACTTGGATCAATCTTTTCATTTGAATAGAAACAAGCCTTTACTTCAGCAGGTGCTAAAGCATTCTTAACTAATTCGCCAATATCATCATTCCATTCAAAGACATCAACCTTTTCGCCCTTAACTTCACTGATAACAGCTTGAACACGAGAACCTCTAGGACCAATACAAGAACCAATCGCATCTACATCCTCATTACGAGAATAAACAGCCATCTTAGTTCTCTCACCAGCTTCTCTAGCAATAGCCTTGATTTCAACTAAACCTTGTTGAATTTCAGGAACTTCCTTTTCAAATAATCTTTCAACAAACTTAGCATCAGCTCTACTTAGTACTACTTGAGAACCCTTAGTAGACTTAGAAACTTCCTTGATAATAGCCTTAATAGGATTACCTTCTCTATATACTTCACCAGGGATTTGATCACTCTTCTTTAAGATAGCGAAAGTATTTTTGATATCAACAAGAACAAACTTCTCTTCAACTGTTTCAATAACACCTGAGATTAAATCATATTCCTTATCCTTGTATTCATCATAAACTCTTTGTTTATCAAACTCTTTAGTCTTTTGTTTAAGCATATTCTTGGCAACATTGATTGCAGTTCTACTAATTTCAGCGAAATTAATTTCCTCTTCAATAGTATCGCCAACCTTAACATCAGGTTTAATTTCCTTCGCATCAGAATATAAAATATCTAATGTTTCATCAAAAGTATCTGAATCATCATCAACAACTAACAATTCATGATAAGCTTGAATACCCTTACTATCAATCTCAACTCTTACCTTAGCAGCAGGAGCATCGACATGATTTTGGTATGTCTTTACAATTGCTTCCTTTAATGTTTCAATCACGAATTCAGCTGGAATCTTACGTTCTTCTTCGAATAAACGCATACCTTCCAAAAAGTTCTTGTTGTTTTTTAAATTAACGCCATTCATAATAATTCTTCTCCTTTAAAATTTAACGGCATAACGTACAGCTTTAACATCGCTGTAATTGATCTTAATTGTTTTAGAAATATTCTTTTCCATAGTTTTTAAAGTAATAACAGTACCATCGAAATCCTCTAGGTCACCATAATACTTAAAACCCTTACCCTTAACATGGATATATGAGCCAATTGCTTCCTTTAGTTCATCAGCATTTCTAATCCTTTTTTCAATACCACATGAACTTACATCTAGCATATAAGCATCCATATCCCCGTCATACTTATCCATGATTTCTGATACTTTCTTAGATATTTCTTCAATCTCATTCATATCTAATGAAGCATCAATTGATACGTGCAAAATGTTATTCTTTTTCTCATAATAACACTCATATAGCTTATATCCTAGTAGGTCTAGTTCATAAGCTAGCTTTTCGTTTAAATCTTTAATTTCCACATTCTACCTCTAAACAATAAATTAAGCAGAGATTTCTCTCTGCTTATTTACACTACAATATTAACAAATTTCCCTTAAAATTTCAACAATGTTATCAAAGTAGTATGCATAACAAACAATAATAAGGCGATAATCACAAAAATATTTGATAAAAAGAACTTAATAGCCCTTTTAGAAGAATCGGAACTTCCGATTGAAATGATATTATATTTTTTACTAAATACTAGAATAATAGCTAAAATCAACAATATCGCAATAAAGACCAATGAGAAGATACTATACTTTTCAGGCACTAAAGCGAAAGCACATAACAAGGCATTACCCATAATATGTGTAAATAATGATGGTCTAATTGACTTGTAAGTTAAAGTCATCTTTGCCAACAAATAGCCCATCACAAAACTTGGAATCATCTCGCTAATAGAAGCGTGGGCTAAAGTATAGACAATTGTTGTCATCATAAGCGCAAAATATCTTCCATATTTACTTAACGAATTAAGTAAAACACCTCTAAAGGCATATTCCTCTAATAAAGGTGATAAGAAAATGAAAGTAAACAAATAAATAGGACTGTCAACTAATATTTCATTAAAGACAATGCCAACATCCGAAAGCATTATGCCTTGAACACCTAATAGTTTTGTGATGATTGTATTTACATATAAGGCAGCTGCAACAAAGCCAAAATAAACTACAAAGTTAGTTAAATAATCACTTAAATCAATTTCGGTCTTCTTTGTGAATTCTTTTAAATTAGTACCAAATACTCTTCTAACTATCATAAAAGGAAAAACAGTACCTATAATTAAACCTATAAAAGAAATAATAAAAGAAAACTTTGGATTATCCATTCTAGGAAATAAGCCATCAGAAACACATATCTTAGCACCAATGGGTATAAAAACCACAATCAAGGCATATATCATCAAGGCAATACCAACGATTGAAAATTGTTTTTTTACATAATTTTGAGAAACGGTTCTTTTATTCGCCATAGAGAAATTATATACCATTATCTTCCATATCTATTAAAAAAGACTTTACTTTGTACACAAAGAAAATATCAGTATAATGTTAATATGATTTTAGTAAGTGAAATAAAACTAGGACTTCATGAAGATGAAAAGATTCTAAAGAAGTTACTAATAAAGAAATTGAATATTAAAGAAAGTGATCTTATAAGCTACAAAATTCATAAAAAGAGTATCGATGCACGTAAGGAAGCTATATACAAAGTTCAATTATTGGCTGAAGTAAAAAATGAACAACGTTATCTTAAACTTAAAAATGTTAGTTTATATAAGCCTGTTGATACTAAAGCTTGTGCTATAAAAAGTGATATAAGACCAATCATTGTAGGATATGGACCAAGTGGTATCTTTGCGACCTATAGACTAGTAGAAGCAGGATTAAAACCTATCGTCATCGAAAAAGGAAAGAGAATCAAAGATAGAGCCAAAGATGTAGAACACTTCTTTAAAACAGGAGAACTAGATGTTAATAGTAATGTTCAATTTGGCGAAGGTGGTGCTGGTACTTTCTCTGATGCAAAGTTAACCACAAGAATCAAAGACCCTTTCATAGAATATATCTTAGATGTCTTTGTGAAGTTTGGTGCCGATGAATCTATTAAATACACTCCACATAGTCATATCGGAACCGATAATATCAGAATCATCATCGAAAAGATAACTGATTATTTAATTGAAAAAGGTGCTACTTTCTATTTTGAAGAACAATTAGAAGAATTATTGTTAGATGATAATCATAAAGTAACTGGCATCAAAACTAATAAACAAAGCATCACATCCCCTATTTGCCTATTGGCAATAGGACATAGTTCTTATGAAACAATTAAGAATCTAGATAAACAAGGTGTTCATATCTCCGCTAAAGATATGGCTATTGGCTTTAGAGTAGAACACCCTCAAAGTTTAATTGATGAGAATCAAGGTGGTGATGGAATACATGCTTGTGAATATTTCTTAAGATATAAAGATACTAAAGGTGTTTATTCCTTCTGTATGTGCCCAGGTGGCATGGTAATACCTGCATCAAGCGACAAAGAAAGAATTGTTACTAATGGTATGTCATATGCAGCTAGAAACTCTGGCATTGCCAATTCAGCTATTCTTATTCAAGTGAATAAGGAAGAATTTTCGGGCACGAATCCTTCGGGCACGAATCCGGGCACGAATCTTGGTGGCTTTGAATATCTTAGACATTATGAACAAAAGGCTTATGAGATATCAAATTCATACAAGGCTCCTGCATGTAATATTAAAGATTATATAAATAATGAATTAAATGATTTAAACTTTGAGTCTTCTTATCCTTTAGGTACAACCTTGTATAACTTCAATAACTTCTTTAAAGAAGAAGATAACAAAATCTTTAAGAAAGCCTTATTATTCTTTGATACTAAGATTAAAGGCTTTGTAGACAAGGGCATTATGGTAGGACCTGAAACCAGAAGTAGCTGTCCTGTTAGAATCGATAGGGATATAAATCTAGAATCAATCAACACAAGTGGCCTATATCCAAGTGGCGAGGGTGCCGGTTATGGCGGTGGCATTATGTCTTGTGCCTTAGATGGTATAAGATGCGCTAACAAAATTCTAGAAAACATCACTCACAATTCACTTTAAATTCACATTAAACCTCCTATAATAGTCAATATAAATAGGAGGTTTTTATATGAAACTAGGAATTAAACAAATAGTTATCATCTTCCTTGTTGCATTACTAGGAGGAGCATGTGGTACTTATGGTATCTATGAGCTAACTTATAAAAATAATACTGATGAAAACAAAGAAATTACAAGTGAAGTCCAATACACTAATAACGAAAGTGGCGTTTATGAAAAAGTTGTTGCGAAAGCGATTGATTCAGTTGTTCAAATCACAAGTAAAGCTCAAACTAACAATTCATTCTTTGGCTCTTATGAATCTACATCTTTAGGATCTGGCGTTATTATCTCTGAAGATGGTTATATCGTAACTAACAACCATGTCATCAGTGGCGCTACTAACGTATCAGTGGAACTAAATGATGGTACAACATACGACGCAACTATCGTTGGAAGTGATGCGAAAACTGACTTGGCTTTATTAAAGATTGAAGCTAGTGGTCTAAAATATTCCAGGATGATTGATTCTGACGAATTAAATCTAGGACAAGAAGTGGTTGCCATCGGTAATTCATTAGGTGAGGGTACAAGTTCTACTAATGGTATTATTTCAGCCTTAAATAGAGAAGTTACAATTAGTAACTATTCAATGAACCTAATTCTAACAAACGCTCAAGTTAATAATGGTAACTCAGGTGGCGGCCTATTTGACTTAAATGGTAATCTAGTTGGTATCGTAAACGCTAAGATATCATCAAGCGCTAATGCTAGTGCAACTGTTGAAGGTATGGGCTATGCCATCCCAGCTAATACCGTTAAAGAAATCGTTGAAGAACTAAAGACTAACGGCTATGTTAAAAACCGTGCAACCCTAGGTGTTAAAGTCATTACTGACTCTAATTATCTTCAATACAATGGTTATACTAATGCTGGTGCCTTAGTAGGAGAAGTAGTTAAAGGTGGCGCTGCTGATAAGGCAGGCATTAAAGCTGGCGATTTAATTGTTGCGATAAACGATACAAAAGTATCTTCATTCTCAGAATTATCTAAATTATTAGATGGCTATGGAATTGGCGATACAATAAGTGTTACAGTATCTCGTGATAATCAAATGAAGACATTCGAAGTTACACTTGTTGAAAGCGTAGTTGAAAGCAGCGAGAAGTAGGTTTTCCTACTTCTTTTTAATTTGTATTTTACAAGTAATAGTGTTATAAATATATTAGCACTCGGAATATATGAGTGCTAAAGGAGTGAAAATGTATGGCAATTAAACAATTTAAAACAGAATCAAAAAGACTATTAGATCTAATGGCAAATTCTATCTATACAAACACAGATATTTTCCTAAGAGAATTAATCTCTAATGCCTCTGATGCGATTGATAAGAGATATTACTTATCTTTAACAGATACTAGTGTTACTGCCGATGATCTAAAGATTAAGGTAGCTTGTGACAAGAAAGCTCGTACTATTACTATTTCTGATAATGGTATTGGTATGTCTAAGGAAGACTTAGAGAATAATCTAGGTACTATTGCCAAGTCAGGTTCTCTAGAATTTAAGGAAAATCTAGATGAAAAAGAAAAAGTTGATATCATTGGTCAATTTGGTGTTGGTTTTTACAGTGCTTTCATGGTAGCTGATAAGATCGAAGTTACTTCATTTAAGGTAGGTGAAGAAAAAGCTTATAAGTGGATTGGTACCATGGATGGCTATGAAATAAAGGCTGACAAGAAAGATGACTTTGGTAGCGTTATTACTTTATATGTAAAAGAAAATACTAAGGAAAAGAAATATGATGATTATCTAGATTCTAATAATCTTCAAGTCTTGATTAAGAAGTATTCAGACTTTATTAGATATCCAATCGTGATGGATGTTGAAGTTACTAAGGAAGATAAGACTGAAATCGAAGAGAAGACTATCAACTCAATGGTTCCTATTTGGAAGAAAGCTAAGAAAGATTTAAAGGAAGAAGATTATAACGAGTTCTATTCAATGACTTATTATGATTTTGAGAAACCTTTAAAGACTTTACATTATAAGGTTGAAGGTAATACTTCATACAGCGCCCTACTTTATATTCCAAGTGTTAGACCATTTAACTATTATTCAACAGACTATAAGATGGGTCTAAAGTTATATTCAAAAGGTGTCTTCATTAAAGATGAAGCTAAGGAACTTGTAAGTGATTACTTCCGTTTTATTAGAGGTGTTGTTGATAGTGATGACCTATCTTTAAATATTTCAAGAGAAATCTTACAAGAAGACTATCAAATGGCAGCTTTAAAGAAGTCTATCGATAAGAAGATTAAGTCAGCTTTAGTCAAGATGCTAGAGAACGAAAGAGAAACTTATGAGAAATTCTTTGAACAATTCGGTACACAATTAAAGTTTGGCACTTATGATAACTATGGCATGAATAAGGATGAACTTATCGACTTATTAATTTTTAAATCAAGTAAGGAAGATAAGTATGTAACTCTTAAGGAATATGTTTCAAGAATGAAAGAAGACCAGAAGGATATTTATTACGCTACTGGTGAAACAATTGAGGCTATCAAGGAACTTCCTCAACTTGAAAAGGTACTAGATAAGGGTTATGAAGTATTATATTTCACTGACAATGTCGATGAATTCATGGCTAATATCATTGGTAACTATAGCGATAAACCATTTAAGTCATTATTACAGGGTGATTTAGACTTAGATACAAAAGAAGAAAAGGAAGAAGTAGAAAAGAAGTCTAACGATAATAAGGACTTGTTGGCTACTTTAAAGGATGAATTAAAGGATAAGGTAAGTGATGTAAAACTTTCTACAAGACTTAAGACTTCTCCTGTTTGTCTTGTTTCTGATGATGGTATTTCTATTAATATGGCAAAGACCTTAAATGCCATGAATCAAGGTAACATTCAAGCGAATAAGATTCTTGAAATCAACCCAGACCATGAGCTATTTAAGGCCTTAGCTAAAGTTTATGAAACAAACAAGAATCTTAGCGAATATGCTAATTTATTGTATGACCAAGCATTACTAATTGCTGGTTTAACAATTGAAGATCCTCTAGCTTATACTAAGCGTGTTTCTGATTTGATGTTGAAGGCATTAGAAAGATAATAGGAAGTTCTTAATTAAGTTACATAAATTAAGACTAGATCTATTAGCTACTTCAAGCACTTCCTTGTGGGAGTGCTTTTCTTTTGCCAAACCAGTTGCCATATTAGTGATACAAGAAATACCCAAGACTTTAATACCCATATAGTTAGCTACAATGGTCTCAGGAACAGTTGACATGCCCACTACATCAGCTCTCATCATCTTATAGGCTCTAATTTCGGCAGCAGTCTCATAACATGGTCCATTAAAGAAAGCATAGACACCCTCTTGTAAATGAATATCAGCAATACTTTTAACCTTATTGATTAATTCTTTACTATAACTCTCTGACATATCAGGGAATCTTGGCCCAAAGTCTTCATTATTATCACCAATCAAAGGATTAATACCTAATAAATTGATATAGTCAGTAATCAACATTAAATCACCTGGCTTGAAGTTTTCATTAACAGCACCACAAGCATTAGTGATAATTAGTTTATCAATTCCCAATAGTTTTAAAACATAAATCGGATAAACAACAGGATCAAAACCCTTTCCTTCATAATAATGAGTTCTTCCTTGCATTATAACGACATTTAGATTATTTACCTTGCCAAAAACTAAATTACCCTCATGACCTACTACATTTGAACAAGGGAAGAAAGGAATATCCTTATAAGAAATAATTTGTTTATCACTTAATAAATTAACCACATCGCCTAAACCAGATCCTAAAATAATCCCAATTTCAGGCTTAATTTCAACTTTTTCTTTTAAATAATTATAAGATTCATAGATATTTTCAAAATTCATAAATCGCCTCCTTTTTCTTTATTATATGGTATTCTTGTGTTAGAGGTTTTATTTATGGGATTAACATTTAGAAAAAGTATAAAAATAGCCAATGGTGTCAAACTTAATGTATCAAAAACAGGTGTTTCTGTTACTGTTGGTAAAAAAGGAGCTCACTATACATTTAACTCAAAAGGTAAATCAACAGTATCTGCTGGTATTCCAGGTACTGGTGTTGGTTACCGTAAGAGTTTTAATACTTTTGGTGGTTTATTTGGTGGTAAGAAAGAAAAAGAAGAAGTTACTAAAAAATCAGGTTCTTCTTTAACTAAAAATACAAGTAAAAAAACAAATAAAGTAACATACAGTAACCAACAACTTGAGGAATATAACGAATATATTAGACAAATCAAGTCTTTACATGTAAAGTCAATTAATCCAATTGATTGGAAAAACTTAGCACTAGGTAGTGTACCTTCTAATATCAGTGAAAAAGAAAAAGCTAATTGGCAAGCTGATATCAATTTAGCTAAAAGTATTATGAACAAGGACACCGATTCTTATCTTGAAGTAATGGAAGAATATTCTACACTGAATGATATTTCAGCCTATGGCAGTGATTTTGAATTTGGTGTTGATGACAAAGACATCTTATCTTGTAGATTTGAAGTGAAGATTAAGGATGTTGTACCAACATTTTGTTATAAACAAAATGAAGATGGTTCAATAGTTGACTGCAATCTTAGAAAAACCGAATTCAACGATTTGGCACAAGACTATGTATGTTCATGTTCTATTAGAATTGCAAGAGAAGTATTTGCCCTACTACCTGTAGACTTTGTCTTGGTTAATGCTGAAGAAGAATTCTTTGATTCTTCAACCGGTAATAACGCTCAATCAACTATCATGTCTATTCTTTATGTTAGAGATGGTTTTGAGAACATTAACTTTGAACGCATTGATCCAAGTGATTTCTGTGCTCGTTTTAAACAAAACATAAGTTTCACTAAGACTAATGGTTTTAAGCCAGTAGATGATATTGATTTAGATGACATTAGATAAGGCTGCATTTAATTCGCAGCCTTTTATAGTACTCAATTATTAAGAAATTTATATAAAGAAGAATAGTGTTTGGTTTTAGATACCAAGCTATTTATTTCATTTGAAAAAATATCTAAATAAATACTGGATTGAAAACAACTACTTGGTAAATATTCACATATCAAATCTTCTAATTCATTTTCATTAGCTCCGCTGTATTTTCTTTGGTAATAATAAAATATATTCTTTAAAGTTTTATTGCAAATAAGATTTTTATATTCATTAACAATCAACAGAATATTTTCTTTATAATCAATCAGTTCTGCGGCTCTAAATAGCAGTAAAAAGTTCATACCAAGCACCAAGTAGTTTTCACTTGCAACACTTGAAAGATACCTATAACTATTCTTATAATTGCCTAATTCAAATTCAACAATTCCTAAACGTTTAATTGTATGAAGATAATTAATATGGGGTAAATACTCTTTGATATACGGAATATTTATACACTCAATAAGATGGTCTCGGCATTCTAATGTCGCACCTAGATTTAATTTACAACAAGCAAGTGTTTCTATAACGCTAACTTTTAAAATAGGGTTTTTAATTTGTTTATAATCAATTTCATTCTTTCTCAAAATATCATAAGAGTTCATAACGGCTAAATCATAGCTAATCTGATCTAGATAAAATATTTTTTTGCCGGATAGATACTTTCCGTAATAAAGACTATCAAATTTGGTATGGTTTCCAATTCTAGAATGTTTAAATAATAAATAATTTGATAAAAGTAATATTTTATTATCAGCAAAAATATCAATCTCATTGAAAACACTAATTAACTCTTCATCATTATCTTTGCCATTCAGATATAAATTAATCACTGCTAAACATAGTCTTATTAATTCCGATATATAGAAAGTATTTATAAATTTATTTCTTAACTCAAGTATTTTGTTGTGTTGTGAAATTAAAACATTGATTTTTGAATCATTGATAGTGAAAATAAGTCTATCAAGCATTTCATCTACCTCAATATAGTCTTCGCTATTATCACAAAAATCAAAACCAAGAGATTCAATGATTGCTTTGTAATAGGAATCCGAAGAGCCATCTCCCCTTTCAATTCTTCTTAAGGTGTTATAAGAACATTTGTGGTTGCTAGATGTTATTAGTTCAATCATTTCTTTCCTTGTTAAATTGTTTTTATTTCTATAATACTGAACCAGTGAGCCAAGAAAGCGTTTATTTACAACATCGTTAATCATAAAACAATTTTAACATCCAAATCTAACAACATTTTAAGATGAGATGAACAAAATATAACGATAGATATGACGATTCATTAAAAATGATTATTTTGTTCTTTTTTTTATAATAAAACAAGATAAAAATATCATAATTTATACATGAAGAAATATTTTATTCAAAGTATTAAAATCACACTTATCGTTTTTTCTGCATTTAATAATATTTCGAGCTCAGTATTATTTTATAACATGAATAAACCGATTAGTGAGGAAACAACAGACATTAGCGCGTGCGGTTTTATTGAAAAATGCAAGAATGATTGTTGGTAAGTAGAAAGGAGGAAAACAATGATTGTTTTAAAAGAAAAGGAAAAACTTGTAAACACTATCTTATATATTAATATAAGTAGACAAGACCCTTGCTGTACATCTAGACGTTAAAAATATCAGAACATGCGTGAACATCATTTTAGTCACGCATGTTTTCATGAGTTAAGGAGGAGAATATGTATAAATGGTCAATTTTCAACTATAATTTTAAATATGACGATTATTCAATAATTAGAAATATGTATAATGGCGCTCTAATCAAAATAACAAATAAAGATTTTGCCAAAATAAATGATAATTTAAACAAACAAGAATGTATTAATGATAATTATGATGACATTTTTAATGAATTATTAGCTCAAGATATTATTGTAAAAGAAACAATAGATGAAAAAGCTGTTTATATTAACAAATTAAAAGCAGATTATGATAATGATGATCTGATTTCGATAGTCATTGCAACAACGTATCAATGTAACTTTTCTTGTTCATATTGTTATGAATCAGGTATAAATAGAAAGCTTAGTTTTGATGATAAATCTATAACCAGTATCACCTCTTATTTGAATGATTATTTAGAACAAAATAATTGCATAAAAAGAGCAAAGGTTACACTATTTGGTGGAGAACCGACATTAAATTGGAAATTTACAAAGAAAATACTCCCCGCTCTTGATGAGATTTTCAAAAAGAAAGGTATACTCTATAAGCTTGCAATTACAACTAACGGTTATTTGCTTAATGAAGAAAAAATCATTTTTTTGAGTAATTATAACTTAACTTCAGCAGAAATTACACTAGATGGACCAAAAGATATTCACGATAAAAGAAGGGTTTTAATAAACAGCCATCCTACATTCAATACTATATGGAAAAATATTTCTTATGTATTAGATAACAATTTTTTGAATAAGATTAATCTTAGAATTAACATCAACAATGATAACTTTGAATTCATTGAGGATTTACTAATATTTATAACTAGTAAATACCCACCGGAAAAATTTGACATTTCTTTAGGGCTGATAACAGACACTTTACATGACACTGCTGCTCATAAAGAAATTGTTAAAAGCATACTAAACGAAGATTTGTGGCCTAATGTATATTTAAAACTATACAATCTATTAATAAAATATAATTTTAAGCACACTGATTTTTATACTTTAGATGGTTATTGTCTAGCTAAAGAAAAATATAGCTTAATCATATGCCCAGATAACAAAATTTATAGATGCCTATCGATGATTGGAAGAACTGAATGCGCTGTTGATGAATTATTAAATCCGCATTTTAATATTGAAAGTTTTCTGTCATTTAAAAACATCAAGACATGTTTGGATAAAGGATGCCCTTTGGTACCCGCTTGTTTATCAGGATGCGCTTTTGAAGCATATATTAATTCAAACGATTCAACTAAAATAAATTGTAGAAAAAAGGAGTATGATTGTATTAATAAGGGAATAAGCGAGGAGTTGTATGCAAAAATATAAAAAATATCTAAGTAATAAATCTTTATTCTTCTTTTATGGGTTTGTATCTTTGTTGTTTAAGATATCCGTAATCTTTTCACCTATCTTTACAGGTAAAGTTATTGATAGTGCTGTAAACAAAGATATTATCGCCTTAAAAGTAAATGGAATATGTATGATACTTTCTGTATGTACCTTTCTTATACTTATGTATATCAGATCTTACATCTACGTTAAAACATGTGGCGATATTCAATATGGCTTAAAGAAAAGTTTATTTGAAAGAATTCTTTATAGTGACTATCAAAACATCAACAAAAAAGATTTAGGCTATTATCTTCAAAGACACAATAGTGATGTTGAAGATATGTCTTTTATGTTCTTTGAGTATTTTATAGATACAGTAATCAATCTAATCTATACAATCATATTATTTGTATCCATGTTTATCATCTCTACCAAAATATCTTTAGTGATGTTGATAATCGTGCCGTTCTTTATCTTATCTAACATTAAATTGATACCAAAAATCGAAGCTAAGGCAAATGCTTATATGGAAAGCGAAGAAGAATTAAGCAATGAATTTGAAGCATCATTCAATAATAATCATGCGATAAGATCCTTGAGAAATGAAAAGATCATCTTTAACGATTATATGAATAAAAATCATAATGGTTATAAGGCAATGTTAAGTTATTCTTTAAGTGATGAAAAATACAACATTTTTATTGTGAGTGGTTTATTAAACCTATGTATCATTTCGGTATATATCTTTGGGGCCTATTTAGCTCTTAAGGGTGAATTAAGTGTCGGTCAATTAACCACATTAGATATCTTTGTATCTAGAATATGGGATCCTATCGAATATTTCTTGGGCTTAAAAAAGAAAATTAGTAAGGCGAAAATTAGTGAAAAAAGAGTATTGGATGTCATCAACATTGAAGTTTATCATCATAATAATCTAAATAAAGATAACTTTAATGAAATTAGTATTGAGAATATCAATTTTGCCTATGATGATAAAAAGATACTTGATAAGTATAGATTAGATTTAAAGTCTAATAACATATATCTAATCAAAGGAAAAAACGGAAGTGGCAAAACTACATTGTTCAATATTTTGAGTGGCATATATTTTGATAATAATTCTTTTATTATTGTTGATGGAGAAAGAATTGAAGACAAATTCGATTTCTTATATCGCAACATTTATTATGTTCCTTCAGAATTATATAAACTAAAAGGTACTATCAAAGATAATCTAAGTAATTACGATTATTGTCCAATCCAGAATCACAGCCTAGAAGATGATGTAAAAAGCTTATCAAGTGGTGAAACTAAAAAATTACAGTTATTGTTATCTCTTGATAGAAAAGAAAAAATCATTATCTATGATGAACCTTTGAACTATTTAGACAAGACTAAGTATCAAGAGTTTTATGAAATAATAGAAAAAGGTAAGAGTGACGGTCATATCATTCTTATCGCATCTCATGAAAAAATAAAAGATGTTGCTTATACAGAAGTCAACATCTAATAAAATTACATATGCTTAATGATGAATTCATAGACATCTTCATAAACTTGTTCTTTATCAAGTTCATTTAATATTTCATGTCTATCGGTTGGATATAACTTAATAGAAACATCCTTAATACCCTTTGATTTAAAGGTTTCAAATGCCTTAGTAACGCCCTTACCATAATTACCAACCGGATCATCATTTCCTGCTAAGAAAATAATTGGTAAATCTTTTTCAACTTTATCAATATTACTTGCATCACATACATCATCCAAAACAGAGAATACATTATAGTAACCATTTACCGTAAACATAAATGAACACTTAGGCTCATTAGAATACCAGTCTACAATTTTTTCATCCTTTGTAAGCCAATCATTATGAGTAGTTGATGGTTCCCACTTCTTGTTATAAGAACCAAGAGCCATGTTATTAATCATGGAACTACGATACTTACTTCCCTTAAATGTTTTGATGATATTGCATAATAACTTTCCTGTTTTAACCGGAATCTTAGGCTGCCAAGCAGTTCCCATGATGATTGCACCATCTAGTTCATTTTTATATGTGAATAGATAACGTCTTGCATAGAAAGAACCCATTGAATGTCCTAAAAGGAAATATGGAATATTTGGATATAATTCTTTAGTGATTAAAGTTAAATGATGAAGATCTTCTAAGACCTTTAAATATCCTTCATCCTCATGGAAATAACCCCAGTTATCTTCAGAAGTAACAGAACCACCATGTCCTAAATGATCATTACCAGTAACCAAAATACCTCTATCAGTTAAATATTTAGCTAATAATTCATAACGATCAATAAATTCAACCATGCCATGAGATATCTGTAAGATAGTTTTTGGCTTATCTTCAGGAATATATCTAATAGCTCTAATATTTGTTACACCATCACTTGATAAAAAACTAAACTCTTCTTTTCTCATACACTTAACCTCTAATATGATTATATTATTTATATTAGAAAAAATAGATTGTCATATTTACCAAAGTATTCAAAAAGAGGCAATTAAGCCTCAATTTTTGCGTTTTCCTCTTCCTCCAACTTACGATAAGCTACCTTACCAACTAGAGTTTTTGGAAGTTCGGTTCTAAATTCTATTTCTCTAGGCATTGCATACTTAGCGATATGTTTTTGACAATACGCCTTGATGTAATCCTTAGACTGTTCATTAGAAGGAACACCACTCTTTAAGACAATGAAGGCCTTAACCTTTTGCATACGATATGGATCAGGTACACCGATGACACAAGACATCGACACAATATCACAAGCGTCAATAATATTTTCAAGTTGAGCTGGATATACATTATAACCAGATGTAATAATCATACGCTTACTTCTACCTTTAAAGAAGACAAAACCATCACTATCCATAACACCCAAGTCACCTGTATAAACCCAAGTTAAACCATCCTTATGTTTTCTTAAAGTATTAGCCGTTTCTTCTGGATGATTAATATATTCTTTCATAACCGTAGGACCAGCCAACAAGATTTCACCCTCTTGGCCATATGGAAGTTCTTCATCAGTATCAGGCTTAACAATCTTGATATAAGTATCAGGGAAAGGTAAACCAATAGAACCTTCCTTATGCATATGAGTAGGAGTTAAACAACAAGCTGTAACTGTTTCAGTTGTGCCATACCCTTCTCTTACCTGTACTACAGCCTTATGATCATATAAGAACTTATCTAGTTTCTTCTTAAGTTCAATTGATAAAGAGTCACCACCTGAGAAAACACCTTTTAAACTACTTAAGTCAGCATTATCAAATTTAGGCAAACGAAGAAGTGCTTCATATAAAGTTGGAACACCTGCAATAAAGTTACATTTATACTTAGTAATTAACTTTGCATAAGATTCAGGTGTAAAACGAGGCACTAGAATACATCTACCACCAAAAGCCAACATTGAATGAATACATACACCAAGTCCAAAGCCATGGAACAAAGGCATAGCGCTTAACATCTTATCACCTGGTCTAAACATTGGATTAGTTGCGATGATTTGAGTAGCTAAGGCATTAAAGTTCTTGTTTGTAAGAAGGATGC
Source organism: uncultured Erysipelotrichaceae bacterium (assembly GCA_934725085.1). Taxonomy (GTDB): domain Bacteria; phylum Bacillota_I; class Bacilli_A; order Erysipelotrichales; family Erysipelotrichaceae; genus Colivicinus. Next base: position 77,080 of record CAKVAL010000005.1, read on the forward strand.
CCTTGGTAACACCGGTTGTACCACCGGAATACAAGATAGTAGCTGGATCATCAGACTTTCTTTTTACCTTAATATCAAAGAATCTTGTCTTACCAAATTTCAAAAAGTCATCCCAAAAAATAACTGGAGCATCACTTGGAATCTTCTCAATTTTTCTGCCTTCAGTTAACATATATCCCCATCTAAGCGGTTGACTTAGAGCGTCTCTAATACGGGCAATAATAATATTCTTAGCACAAGTATTAGCTCTAATAGCCTCAAACTTATGATAGAACTGATCAAGAGTAACAACAGTCATACTCTCTGATTCATTAATATAGAATTCTAATTCTTTCTCTGAACTTAAAGGGTGAACCATATTAGATACTGCACCAATTAGATTAATCGCATAGAACATATAAATAGCTTGGGGACAATTTGGCATGGCAATAGTAACTTTGTCATTTTCTCTAATACCCAACATTGAAAGTGACTTAGCACATTGTTCAACATTTTTTAAAAGCTCTCTATAAGTAGTTGATCTACCCATAAAGTCAAACGCCACATAATTAGGATATTTCTTACCAATTTCCTCAACCATCTCATACATGGAACCATCAAAGTATTCCATAGTGAACGGAACATCACCTAGATTCTTTTTCCAAGGTGTCTTCACAGTAATTTCACTCATAATAACTCCTTAATAATCTACTTCTTGAGCTAAATTTTCTTCTAACAATTCAGGATTTTCCAATAATTTCTTCAATAATCGAATAGTCTTTGAATAATAATAACCATCAGCCAATCTTTCATCGATTGTTAGGCCAAGATCAACTGTATCAACCATTTTCACATTTCCATCTTCATCATATACTGGTCTTTTCTTAATCTCACCAATCAAAAGAATCATGGAACAAGTACCCCAATTAGTCAAATGGTGATAGCCACTTTTCATCTTGATAGAACCAAGATTTGAAACCACACAACTTGAATAATATGGGTCAGTTTGAATAAGTGATGTAGGTACAATACCATGTTTATCACACCACATCACCACATGTAACAAGAACTTGCCAAAGAAACGAGGGATTCTATTAAAGAAGTCCATCCCTTCAGTAGAAGCATCCTTCTTTTCACTTCTTGTGAAATCAACTTGTTTATGAATTGCATCATGGATGGTGTTGATATTATCATCATATTTAGTATGCAAAAAGGCTAAAGCCTCAGCACCACCATCTTTAAATTGTTTCTTAACCACAAATGATAAACTAACTTCATTTCTTTGATAGAAGTTACCATTGACAATAAAACGGTTCATCTTAGGTCTTAATGTAATAACTTTACTCATCGCACATACAATAATTTGGAATAAGTTGTACTTATATTCGATACCTTCATAATTCTTTTTCTTAAGGTATTTATTAATATTAGTTAAATCTATTGTTTCTGAAATGAATGCTTCATTATCACATCTATTAGGATAAATAACTCCTGTCACAAAATGTAGCGAGTCTAGTTCTCTTAATAGTCTTCCATCTTTTCTATCTCCAAATGCCATAAATATCCTCCAACTAACATTTCCTATTTTACTCAATTTGTAAAAAAACTATAAATTTTTTTGTATATTTTTTGGATGATAGCTACTTTTAAATGAAAAATTACACACTCTTTACTTTCAATTAGAGTGGATATTTTATAAAATTGACTTAAACAAGGAGAAAATTATGCCAACTACGTATGCTCACTGGCGTTTTGGGGATAAGTGTATCAAGACATTACCAGTAGAAATTCAAAAAATCATTAATGAAAATCGTCCCATATTTGATTATGGTGTCCACGGACCCGACATTTTCTTTTATTACAACTGTTTGAAGCACAATGATATCAATCAAAAAGGAACTGATATGCACGATACCAGTTACAAGGATATCTTAGCTATATTTAAATCTAATTATCTAAAGAATCAAGATGATAAGGATGCTAAGTTAGCTTACTTATTAGGCTTTACTTGTCACTTTACTTTGGATTCTTATTGTCATGGTTACATCGAGATTAAAGAAGAAACTTCTAAGGTGTCTCATGGTAAGATTGAGTCTCAATTTGACCGTTATCTTTTAATTAAAGATGGTTACAATCCGGTAAAGAAATCAGTAACTTTCTCATTAAAGCCTGATAGAAAGATGGCAAAAGATATTTCTGAATTATTTGGTGATGTTGATGAAGAAACGGTATACAAAACTATTAAGGATCAAAAGAAATATCTTGATTTATTAAAAGACAGCAACTGTATAAAAAGATTTATTTTAAATACAGGTATGGACTTAGCTCATTGTAAGGACTTTAAGGATTTATTATTGACTACTAAAAACGATCCTAGATGCTTAGATTCTAGCTTAAGACTTGATAAATATTTTGATAAGGCGGTTGAGCATTATCCAATATTGGCTCAAAACTTAATCGATTATCTAAACAACAAAGAAGAACTTCCACTTTATTTCAAACATGACTTCACTCCTAAAGAGGATTATAGAAGTCTTCCAGTATTGAGTTATGAAGAAGAAAAGAAATATGAGGTAAAGGATCTACAAGATTAGGGTAAATTTATGAATTTATTAAAGAAATTAAACAACTTAAAAGCTTTTAGGGGCTTAAATGAAAAAGAATTTGCGTGGGTACTATATGACGTAGGTAACTCAGCATATACAATGTTAGCTTGTTCGCTTATTCCTATTTGGTTTAAACAAACAGCTATTGGAACTGCACCTGGTCAAATCTCAAGCGATAACGCTACTGCTTATTGGGCACTGGCAACTTCTCTTGTAACAGTACTTGTTGCCTTCATCGGTCCAATTTGTGGTGTCTTAGCCGATCATAAGGATACAAAGAAAATCGTTTTCCAAACAAGTGTTGCGATTGGTATTATCGCTTGTATCTTAAATGGTTTAGCTAATACATGGTTTATCTTTTTAGGTATTTTTGTCGTTACTAAGATTGCTTATCAAGCATCATTGACTTTCTATGACTCAATGTTGAATGATATTACCAGTGAAGAAAGATCTGATGAAGTATCTTCTTATGGTTATGCATGGGGTTATATCGGTTCTTGCATCCCATTCTTGTTGGCACTTATCGCTTATTGTTTAAGTGGCGGTGTTAGTGAAGATTTAATGTTATTTTCACCAAAACTTGGTATGATTATTGGCTTTTTAGTAACAGCATTATGGTGGCTTACTGTATCACTTCCTCTTATCAAAAACTATAAACAAGTTAATTATGTTGAAGATACTAAGAGTGGCATTTCAAAGGCATTCAAAAAGATTAGTAACACATTAAGAAGAATTGCCAAGGAAGATAAGAAAGTATTGTATTTCTTAATTGCCTTCTTCTTATATATTGATGGTGTAGGTACTATCATCGACAACTGTATCAACTTAGGTACTGACTTAGGCTTAAATACAGTAGGACAAGTAGTTTTCTTATTACTAACACAAGTGGTTGCCTTTGGTGGTTCTTTATTCTTTGCGAAGTTAAGTAAGAAAAAGGATACCGTTGAACTTATTAAGATTTGTATTATAGGTTATACGGCTGTATGTCTTTATGCTCTAACTCTTACAAATATCTGGCAATTTGCGATTATGGCCTTCGGCGTAGGATGTTTCCAAGGTTCTATTCAATCACTTTCTAGATCATATTATGCAAAGATTATTCCAAGCGAAAATAGCGGTGAGTACTTCGGTATCTATGATATCTTTGCCAAGGGTGCTTCTTTCTTAGGTTCATTTGTAATCTTCGTGGTTAAGAAGATTGGTATCAAGACAGGTGGTGTCTTTACTTTCTTTGGTGTAACCATTAAGTCAATCAATGTTGCGGTTGGTCTACTAGCGTTCTTCTTTATCCTAGGTTATATCTTTATCGGTAAGGCTGATAAGCAAGAAAAAATTAATTAGGGTATTTAAAAAGGGGCTGTCCAAAAACCTAAGTGTTAAAACTTAAGGTTGGACAGCCTTTTTATTTATATTTATATTCTTCTTTTG